>NZ_JBGDXK010000001.1:1529072-2049957 GCF_046550775.1 Salmonella sp. SAL04202
CGCAGCGAGAAAGCGTTGCCGCAGGCAACGACCCGAAGGGCGAAGCGCGCAGCGCTGAGTCATCCTTCCCCCACCACCATTACTTCATAAGGCACCAATTTCAAATCAATCAGCACTGCCCCGTATCCTTACCCCACAGGCAGACTTCACACCATGGCGCCATGGCTTATTGGCTATCTTATCAATACTTCTTCCTGGCTGTCTTTTTCGCCTCCTTTGACTGGTCAATTTTTCGCCTGATGAGATCAAAGGCGGCATATGTCTCGCTAAGTTGATCTGGGGTAAGCGTTCCCTTGAGTCGGTTTCTTTCGGCAATGAGCGCTGAACAATCATCCTTAGATTTTTCCGTATATATACTTGCCATGTAATACCAAATATAGGCCTGCTTATTATCTTTAGGCACACCCTGGCGCCCATGAGCATAAATTTCCCCAAGCGCTAATTGTGCCGGAGTAAACCCCTGCTCTGCCGCTTTAAGGTACCACTTCAGCGCATTCCGGCTATTTTCAGGCACGCCTCTTCCCGTGCTATATGCCACGCCAAGCTGATATTGCGCTTTCGCAAAATCCTGTTTTGCTGCTTTTCGATACCATGCGATAGCCTGTCTGTCGCTTTGCGCGACGCCGCGACCAAAAGCAGACATGATGCCCAGATGCGTTTGCGCAGCAGGCAACCCCTGGCGAGCGGCTTTGCGATACCACGCCAGCGCCTGTTGGTAGTCCTGAGAAACGCCCTCGCCCTGCATAAACATCACGCCGATCGCATCCTGCGCCTCGGCCAATCCTTGCGCTGCGGCTCTGCGATACCACTCCAGCGCCAGATTGTGATCTTTCAATAAGTGATAACCGTTGTAATACCATACGCCAAAATTGTACTGTACCTTTGCCATCACGCGTTGCGCTGTTTTTCGATACCACGTCTGAGAGTGAACCCGGTCAGCGGGATGCGCTTTATCATAGAGCGCATTCAGTGGAATGTGGCCTGGCGTATAGCTGCCTGGTATACCTTCATTAAGCCAGTAAACTGCCTGACGATAATCCTGAGGCACGCCTTCACCATAAAAATAGGCAACACCGAGATAAAGTTGCGCGGGGTAGTACATATTTTCCGCCGCTTTACGCATCAAGATCGCCGTTTGCTGATAATCCTGAGGAACGCCCTGACCGTGGGCGTACATTACTCCAAGCTTAAATTGTGCTGACGAAGCTGAACCCTGGCCGCGGACAACGCCCGCATCATTGGTTGGAGAGGCGGCTTTTCGATACCACTCCAGCGCTAGCTGGGTATTTTGGGGAAACCCATCGCCATACATATAGGCGTCACCGAGGATTTCTTGCGTACTACTATCCCCTAGTTCTGCCGCCTTGCGATACCACTCCAGCGCTTTTTGTCGACTAAGTGGAAAATTTTCACCATAGTTGTAATGATAGCCAAGGATAAAATAGGAAAAATCAGAACCTTGTTTACCCGCTTTCTCCAGCCATTTTATGGCTAGTTTATAATCAGGCTTAACATATCGCCCCTCCGCATACCAGCTTCCAAGCGCGAACTGCGCGCTTTCATCCCCTTGTTCCGCTTTTTGCTCTAATTCCTGAACGTACTGGCATTCTTCTGAGTCGGCGGGATAGCGCTCCTCGCAGACAGCAGCGTGAGCCATTTTTGAAATAAATATATTTAATATTATTATTTTGAAAATTGATAAAAAACGCATACAACTATCCTTATTGTCGTTTATGGCGTGATTATATGCTGCATCATCCTTTTTCTGCTTACAAAAAACTCGCACAGATGCTGAATAAACCCAGAAACAAAGAGTACGGATTCAGATGCCAGATATGGCAGACCCGCTATAAACGAAACCGGGCGGCGGTCGATAAGGCATTTATGCCGCACTCCGGCAAACAGCCATAAAAAAACTCCGCCGAAGCGGAGTTTAGGGCATCGAGAGAAAATCAGTGACGCGCACGTACAATCTGGTATTTGCGGGTCAGATACTCGACCGGCACGCTCCAGATATGCACCAGGCGCGAGAATGGGAATAGCAGGAACAGCGTCATCCCCAGTACCAGGTGCATACGGAAGATAAAGGCCACACCGTCCAGATGTGCGGATGCGCCACCGTGGAAGGTCACAACTGACTGCGCCCACCCGACCAGCTTCATCATTTCACTCCCGTCCATATGCTGGGCGGAGAACGGAATGGTCAGCAGGCCCAGCGCGCACTGAATCACCAGCAGCGAGAGAATCAAAATATCTGCGCCGGTAGTGGTGGCGCGGACACGTGGGCTAAACAGACGACGCTTGAGCAGTAAAATACCGCCAACCAGCGTCAGCACGCCGCAGGCGCCGCCGGCAATCATCGCCATCTTCTGCTTCACGTCGACCGGCAGAAAAGCTTCATACATCCAGTGCGGCGTTAACATGCCCAGGAAGTGACCGGCGAAAATACCCAGAATCCCAATGTGGAACAGGTTTGACGCCAGGTTCATTCCTTTGCGATCCAGCATCTGACTGGAAGCCGCCCGCCAGGTGTACTGGCCGTAGTCGTAACGTAACCAGCTACCGATCAGAAATACCGATCCGGCAATGTACGGGTAGATATCAAAGAAGAACATATTCAGGAAGTGCATTAGTGCTGTCCTCCGGTGGTGATATTCAGATATTGCGGCGCCACGGCACCGGCAAAACGACGCTGGTGAGCGGAGATTTCCGACTCGCCACACCCTTGATCGGCGAAGAATTTCACCTGCTCTTCTTCCCAGACCGCATCCAACGCCTGTGGGGTATCATCACGTGCTTCATTCGCAATTTTTTCAGCCACTTTGTCGCTGTCGATAACGGTATTCGCCAGTTTTAACAGCAGATCGAACAGCACCGCATAACGGCTGTCACGCTGTTGCAAACGTGCGCTGAGCAGCGCCAGAATCGGCGCGATATCCTGTAAACCCCCTAACGCTTCGCTTTTCGGCAATTGCGCAAGGTATTCCAGATACAGCGGCAGATGATCGGGAAGTTCGCGACTGTCGAGCTGCAAACCGTGCTGCTCATACTGTGCCATTAGGTCAACCATCGCCTGACCGCGATCGCGGGATTCCCCGTGTACATGTTCAAACAGCAGCAGCGATGTGGCGCGACCACGGTCAAACAGTTCACTATAAGCGGCCTGTACATCCAGCATGTCCTGCGCGGTTAAATCGCGCAGGAAAACGCCCAGAGTCTGGGCATCCTCTTTATCCAGGTTCTCAGATGACGCGAGCGCATCGAACAACTCCTGCTGATGCTGCCACAGGGCAGCATCCGGGTACTCGAGCAGACGCGAAACAATGACGAGTTCAATCATGCGTGCGGCTCCGTTTTGCTGGTCACATCAACAGCGTCGATGCGGCGGCTGTTGAACAGATTGAATTTGGTATCAGACCCGTGGCAACCATCGCCGAAGGTAAAACCACAACCGCTTTTCTCCGGGAATGCCTCACGCGCCAGTTCACGATGGCTGCTCGGCACCACAAAGCGATCTTCATAATTAGCAATTGCCAGGTAACGATACATTTCCTGCGCCTGGGCTTCGCTTAAACCCACCTCTTCCAGCGCGCGGGTATCCACTTTACCGTCTACGGTTTCCGCACGTTTGTAGTGACGCATCGCCAGCATCCGTTTCAGCGCCAACAGTACCGGTTGGGTGTCGCCAGCGGTCAACAGGTTCGCCAGGTACTGCACCGGGATACGCAGACTGCCTACATCCGGCAGAATACCGTTGCTGCCCAGTTCACCCGCGTCGGCGGCAGACTGAATCGGTGACAAAGGCGGCACGTACCAGACCATCGGCAGCGTGCGGTATTCCGGATGCAGCGGCAGCGCCAACTTCCAGTCCATCGCCATTTTGTACACTGGCGATTGCTGCGCCGCATCGATCACGCTCTGCGGCACGCCGTCCTTCAGCGCCTGCTCAATGACAGCCGGATCGTTCGGATCGAGGAACACGTCCAGTTGACGCTGGTACAGATCTTTTTCGTTTTCCGTACTGGCGGCGCTTTCAATGGCATCTGCGTCATACAGCAGTACGCCAAGATAACGGATACGGCCCACGCAGGTTTCCGAGCAAACAGTCGGCTGACCGGCTTCGATACGCGGGTAGCAGAAGATGCACTTCTCGGACTTGCCGCTCTTCCAGTTGAAGTAAATTTTCTTGTACGGGCAACCGGTGATGCACATCCGCCAGCCGCGGCACTTGTCCTGGTCGATCAGCACGATGCCGTCTTCTTCACGCTTGTAGATAGCACCGCTCGGGCAGGTCGCCACGCACGCCGGGTTAAGGCAGTGCTCGCACAGGCGCGGCAGGTACATCATGAAGGTGTTTTCGAACTGGCCGTACATCGCCTTCTGCATGTTTTCGAAGTTCTGGTCTTTAGCGCGTTTTTCGAACTCGCCGCCCAGAATCTCTTCCCAGTTTGGCCCGCTGGTAATTTTGTCCATCCGCTGGCCGGTAATCAGCGAGCGCGGACGCGCGATTGGCTGATGTTTGCTTTCCGGCGCGGTATGCAGGTTCTGGTAGTCGTAATCAAACGGCTCGTAGTAGTCGTCGATGCCCGGCAGATGCGGGTTAGCGAAGATTTTACCCAGCAGCAGCGCCCGGTTGCCCATGCGCGGCTGTAGTTTGCCGTTGATTTTGCGGATCCAGCCGCCTTTCCATTTTTCCTGATTTTCCCAGTCATTCGGAAAACCAACGCCAGGCTTACTTTCTACGTTGTTGAACCAGGCGTATTCCATACCTTCGCGACTGGTCCAGACGTTTTTACAGGTGACTGAACAGGTATGACAGCCGATGCACTTATCGAGATTCAGCACCATGCCGACTTGTGAACGAATTTTCATTTTACGCTCTCCTGTACCTGGTCATTGCCTTCGCCATCCAACCAGTTAATGTTCTTCATCTTACGTACCACCACAAACTCATCGCGGTTGGAGCCGACGGTACCGTAGTAGTTAAAGCCGTAAGCTAACTGCGCATAGCCGCCGATCATATGGGTCGGTTTCGGCGTAATGCGCGTCACCGAGTTATGAATACCGCCGCGCTGCTGGGTAATTTCCGACCCCGGCAGGTTTACGATACGTTCCTGCGCGTGGTACATCATGGTCATGCCCGCCGGTACACGCTGGCTGACCACTGCGCGTGCGGTCAATGCGCCGTTGCTGTTGAAGACTTCGATCCAGTCGTTATCTTCAATGCCCAGATCTTTGGCGTCGGTTTCGCTCATCCATACAATCGGGCCGCCACGCGACAAGGTCAGCATCAACAGGTTATCGCTGTAGGTCGAGTGGATACCCCATTTCTGGTGCGGCGTCAGGAAGTTGAGCGCCTTCTCCGGATTACCGTTGGATTTACGCCCCATCACCGCTTTCACCGAGCGGGTGTCGATCGGTGGGCGATACACCAGCAGACTTTCGCCAAAGTCGCGCATCCACTGATGATCCTGATACAACTGTTGGCGACCAGACAGCGTACGCCATGGGATCAGCTCGTGAACGTTGGTATAACCGGCGTTATAAGAAACGTGCTCATCTTCCAGACCAGACCAGGTCGGGCTGGAGATAATTTTGCGCGGCTGGGCCTGAATATCGCGGAAGCGGATTTTCTCTTCTTCTTTATTGGTCGCCAGATGCGTATGGTCGCGACCGGTAAACTCGCTCAGCGCCGCCCAGGCTTTCACCGCCACCTGACCGTTGGTTTCCGGCGCTAACGTCAGGATCATCTCTGCCGCGTCAATCGCCGTGTTGAGCATCGGCTGACCTTTCGCCGGACCGTCCGCTTTGGTGTAATTGAGCTTACGCAGCAAGTCCATTTCGCTTTGCGTGTTCCAGGCAATCCCTTTCCCGCCGTTGCCGATTTTCTCCATCAGCGGGCCGATAGAGGTAAAGCGTTCGTAAGTCGCCGGGTAATCGCGCTCAACGGTCATGATGTGCGGCGCGGTTTTCCCTGGAATCAGATCGCATTCGCCTTTTTTCCAGTCTTTCACGTCCAGCGGCTGCGCCAGTTCAGCGGCAGAATCGTGCTGGATCGGCAGCGTCACGACGTCAGTCTCTTTACCCAGGTGGCCTACACAGACTTCGGAGAATTTCTTCGCAATGCCTTTGTAGATTTCCCAGTCGCTTTTCGATTCCCAGGCCGGATCTACGGCGGCAGACAGCGGATGAATAAACGGATGCATATCCGAGGTATTCATATCGTCTTTTTCATACCAGGTGGCGGTCGGCAGTACGATATCGGAGTACAGGCAGGTGCTCGACAGGCGGAAGTCCAGCGTCACCACCAGATCCAGTTTGCCGTCCAGACCATTGTCACGCCACTCCACTTCTTCCGGCTTCACACCGCCCTGTTTACCCAGATCCAGCCCCTGAATACCATGCTCAGTACCCAGCAGATACTTCAGCATGTACTCATGGCCTTTACCGGAAGACCCAAGCAGGTTAGAACGCCAGATGAACAGGTTACGCGGGTGGTTTTTACCGTTTTCCGGCTGCTCGGCGGCAAAGCGAATCGAACCCTCTTTCAGGGATTTGACGGTATAATCTACCGGCGTCATACCGGCTTTTTCCGCTTCACGCGCAATATACAGCGGGTTGGTGCCTAACTGCGGCGCCGACGGCAACCAGCCCATACGCTCGGCGCGCACATTGAAGTCAATCAGATGACCGCTATAGCGGGATTTGTCCGCCATCGGCGACAGTAATTCCTCGGCGGTCACCGTCTCGTAGCGCCACTGGCTGGAGTGGTTATAGAAGTAAGAGGTGCTGTTCATGTGACGCGCCGGACGCTGCCAGTCAAGGGCAAACGCCAGCGGCTGCCAGCCGGTCTGCGGACGCAGTTTTTCCTGGCCGACGTAGTGCGCCCAACCGCCACCGCTCTGACCAACGCAACCACAGAACACCAACATATTGATCAGCCCGCGATAGTTCATATCGAGGTGATACCAGTGGTTCAGACCGGCGCCAACGATAATCATTGAACGCCCGTGCGTTTTGTCCGCGTTATCGGCGAATTCCCGTGCGATACGGATGATCTGCGCCCGCGGCACGCCGGTGATCTGCTCGGCCCATGCTGGCGTATATGCTTTGGTATCGTCATAACTGGCGGCACAATTTTCATCGTTCAGGCCGCGTTCCAGACCATAGTTCGCCATGGTCAGGTCATACACGGTAGTGACTAATGCTGAAGAACCATCGGCCAGTTGCAGACGTTTAACCGGCAATTTATGCAGCAGGACGTTATCCAGCGCCACATGATTAAAGTACTCTGAACCTTCGCCGCCGAAATACGGGAAGCCCACGTCAGCAATCTCATCCTGGCTGCCCAGCAAGCTGAGCTGCAATTCAGTTTCTGCACCGGTAGTCCCGTCGCGCTGTTCGAGGTTCCATTTGCCTTTTTCGCCCCAGCGGAAACCAATTGAACCGTTTGGCGCCACCATTTCACCGTTGCTGTTAATGGCGACGGTTTTCCATTCCGGGTTATTTTCCTGCCCCAGCGAATCAACGAGATCGGCAGCGCGCAGCATACGACCTGCGGCATAATAACCATCACGCTCTTCAAGCATCACCAGCATTGGCATGTCGGTATAGCGACGGACATAATCGGTGAAGTACTGGCGCGGGTTGTCGAGGTGGAATTCACGCAGCATGACGTGGCCCATCGCCAGCGCCATCGCCGCATCGGTCCCCTGCTTCGGTGCCAGCCACAGATCGCACAGTTTGGCGATTTCGGCATAGTCCGGCGTCACCGCGACGGTTTTAGTGCCTTTGTAACGTACTTCGGTAAAGAAGTGGGCATCCGGCGTACGGGTTTGCGGCACGTTAGAGCCCCAGGCGATAATATAGCTGGAGTTGTACCAGTCAGCGGATTCCGGCACGTCGGTCTGCTCGCCCCAGGTTTGCGGGGAGGCTGGCGGCAGGTCGCAGTACCAGTCGTAGAAGCTCAGGCAGGTACCGCCAATCAGTGAAAGATAACGTGCGCCGGAAGCGTAGGAAACCATCGACATCGCCGGGATGGGTGAGAAGCCCGCGACGCGGTCAGGGCCATAGGTTTTCACGGTGTACACGTTGGAAGCGGCGATCAGCTCGTTCACTTCCTGCCATGAGGAGCGAACAAAGCCGCCACGACCTCGCGCCTGTTTGAAGCTTTTGGCTTTATCGGCATCTTCAATGATGGAGGCCCATGCCTCTACCGGATCGCGATGCAGTTTTTTCGCCTCGCGCCACATCTTCATCAGACGTTTGCGCATTAGCGGATATTTCAGTCGGTTAGCGCTGTAGAGATACCAGGAGTAACTTGCCCCGCGCGGGCAGCCGCGAGGTTCATGGTTTGGCATATCAGGACGGGTGCGCGGGTAATCGGTTTGCTGTGTTTCCCAGGTCACCAGACCATTTTTGACATAAATTTTCCAGCTACAAGAACCGGTGCAGTTCACCCCATGGGTTGAGCGCACAATTTTGTCATGCTGCCAACGTTGGCGGTATCCGTCCTCCCAGTCCCGGTTTGTTTCGAGAAGCTGGCCGTGCCCATCGGCAAAGGTTTCGCCCTTCTGCTTGAAGTAGCGAAACCGGTCCAGGAATTTACTCATCGGGTTTCTCCTGTATGGAACCTTACGGCTCTCTGATAAATCGACATTGCTTAACTAAGGGCGAAGGTAACGCGCTGAATGGGCGTGAGAATTGATAACGATCAAGGCGGACAGGGATGCAAATGGCGCGCAAACCTCCTGCATACTCCTTTTGGAGGAGGAGTTTTATTTATATATATTACTGATTTAATTGCATAAAATTAAATTTACGCACGACATGAATGTTAAATTTTCAACAAGTGGGTATTAAGGGGTATCCCCCTGGATGACCGATAAAGATGTGCGTGGTCAGCCCTGTCGAGCCTCTCTTTTTGACTATAAGTATGTTGTAACTAAATGCAGGTAAAAAAAAGCGCGGTCTAACGCCGCGCAAAGGATAATCAAAAGTTACTTTTTATTTTTAGAATGACGTCCATATACCGCCCAGGTAATAACGACGCAGGCGATATAGAAAATAAGAAAGACCTTCATCGCGCCGACTGGAGAACCGGTTAATGCTAAAGATGAACCAAACGCTTTCGGAATAAAAAAGCCGCCAATCGCGCCAATCGCGGAAATAAAGCCCAGCGCCGCCGCCGTATCGGTCGCCGCTTCACGCATGGCTCTTTCGTCCGACCCGCCTTCCGCTTTAACCCGGTCCATCGTCAGTTTACGGAAGATAACGGAGATCATCTGGAAGGTAGAACCACTCCCCAGCCCCGCCGTCAGGAACAGCGCCAGAAATACCCCGTAGAACGCGATAAAGCTACCGCCAACGCCGCCAGTAGGTAATGTCAGGAACAGCAGACCGCTGAAAATCGCCATCAGGACAAAGTTGATAAGCGTGACGCGGGTCCCCCCCAGACGGTCAGAAATTGCGCCGCCTGCCGAACGCGCCAGCGCGCCGATAAACGGACCGAAAAACGCATAATGCAGGATCTGCACATCCGGGAATTGCGTTTTAGACAGCATCGCGAACCCCGCAGAGAAACCGATAAACGATCCGAAGGTCGCCAGATACAGCAGACTCATGATCCACAGATGACCACGTTTGAGCACCGGCAGTTGCTCTTTTAGCGAGGCCTTAGACGTCGCCAGTTCGTTCATGCCGAACCACGCCGCCAGCGTAAAAATGGCCAGGAAAGGCACCCAAATCCAGGCTGCGTTCGCCAGATAGAGCTGAGAACCGTCCGGCTGCTCTACACCGTGGCTGCCAAAGGCGGCAAAGATAGAGAGCGAAACCACCAGCGGCGCAACCAGCTGCATCACGCTCACGCCCATATTGCCCAGACCACCGTTCAGACCCAGCGCGCCGCCCTGCTTTTGTTTAGGAAAGAAAAAGCTGATGTTCGCCATACTGGAGGCAAAGTTCGCGCCGGCAAAACCACACAGCAAGGAAATAATAATGAAAGTGCTAAATGGCGTACTGGTATCCTGAACCGCAAAGCCTAACCATACGCAAGG
Organism: Salmonella sp. SAL04202; assembly: GCF_046550775.1. Taxonomy (NCBI): domain Bacteria; kingdom Pseudomonadati; phylum Pseudomonadota; class Gammaproteobacteria; order Enterobacterales; family Enterobacteriaceae; genus Salmonella; species Salmonella sp. SAL04202. Next base: position 1,539,128 of record NZ_JBGDXK010000001.1, read on the forward strand.
CACGATGAGGATACCGGTACTGAACGCTGTCCAGCGACGTCCGCCAAATAGCGGCACCATAAAGGAGTAAGGCACCCGTAGCAGCGCGCCGGAAACAGATGGCAGCGCAGTCAACATAAAGAGCTGATCGGTCGTAAAATTAAATCCCACTTTCGGCAGGTTCACCGCCACTGCGCTGAATAGCATCCAGACGCAAAACGCCAGCAGTAAACACGGCACAGAAATCCACAAATTACGGCTGGCGACACGATGGCCGCGCTGCTGCCAGAACGCCGGATCTTCCGGACGCCATTCCGTGATAACAGCGCCAGTTGCCCTTTCCGGGGCGGATGAGTGACTCATAGACACCTCTGATTCTTGATTTGATGTCTGCCACATTAGGGTTTACTGCCGAAGGTAAGTTGATATAAATCAAAGGAAAAGTCGTCATCACCGGCGACTAAAAAGCGTTATTACCCTTAATGAGTAGGCTATTTTGGTAAAAAAGCTGTGGTTTTTCACCATGCTGTGTCTGTCTACTCCTTCCCGTCGCAGATACCTCTCTACGGCGGCAATTAAGGAGTAACTCGTTATAGGTATGGGTATACTCCGCTGTATCGTTGAGAATAGCGGCACAGCCGATTGACGCCCCTCTTTTTTGCTACGTTTTTTCGGCGACATTACCCCGAAGAAAGAAGGTAACATGTTTAAACGGTGTTTCTCTCCTCTTACGCTGGTTAACCAACTGGCGCTGATTGTCATGCTCTCTACCGCTATCGGCGTGGCGGGGATGGCGGTTTCCGGCTGGCTGGTTCAGGGCGTACAGGGTAGCGCTCATGCGATTAATAAAGCGGGCTCATTGCGTATGCAAAGCTATCGACTACTGGCCGCTGTCCCGCTGGATGCTAAAGATCAAAAGCTGCTGGATGAGATGGAGCAAACGGCATTCAGCCCTGAACTGACCCGCGCCGCTGAGCGAGACGGGCAGCAGAAGCAGCTTAAAGCGTTGCAGGATTACTGGCATAACGAACTCTCGCCAGGGCTACAGCACGCGCAAAACGCGCACGCGGTCGCAGAAGATGTCACGCAGTTTGTCGCGGGCCTGGATCGCCTGGTGACGTCGTTCGACCATACTACTGAATTGCGTATCGAACGCGTGGTATTAGTTCACCGGGTAATGGCGATCTTTATGGCGCTATTGCTGGTATTTACGATTATCTGGCTACGTGTTCGCCTTTTGCAGCCCTGGAAACAGTTATTATCAATGGCGCGCGCCGTCAGTCAGCGCGACTTTACCCAACGTGCCAATATCAGTGGACGCAATGAGATGGCCGCGTTGGGTTCTGCGCTCAATAATATGTCTGAAGAGCTGGCCGAAAGTTATGCGGTACTGGAACAGCGCGTACAGGAAAAAACAGCCGGTCTGGAACATAAAAACCAGATTCTCTCGTTTTTGTGGCAAGCCAACCGCCGACTGCATTCACAGGCTCCGCTATGTGAGCGTCTTTCACCGGTACTGAATGGCCTGCAAAATTTAACCCAGTTGCATGATATTGAGCTGCGGGTCTATGACCTGGAAGATGAAGATAATCACCAGGAATTTACCTGTCAGTCGGACATCAGTTGCGATGATAAAGGCTGCCACCTTTGCCCACGTAGCGCCCTGCCGATGATTAACGGCGGCACCACCTTAAAATGGCGGCTCACCGACTCTCACACCCAATACGGTATTTTGCTGGCAACGCTGCCCTATGGACGCCATCTCAGCCACGATCAGCAACAGTTGGTGGACACGCTGGTTGAACAGCTTACCGCGACTCTGGCGCTCGACAGGCATCAGGAGCGCCAGCAGCAGTTGATTGTCATGGAAGAGCGTGCCACCATTGCCCGCGAACTGCATGATTCTATTGCCCAGTCGCTCTCTTGTATGAAGATGCAGGTGAGCTGCCTGCAAATGCAGGGCGACGTGTTACCGGAAAGCAGCCGTGAGTTACTCAGCCAAATTCGCAATGAGCTAAACTGCTCCTGGGCGCAACTGCGCGAACTGTTAACCACTTTCCGGTTACAGTTGACGGAACCCGGGCTACGTCCGGCGCTGGAGGCAAGCTGCCAGGAGTTCAGCGCCCGGTTTGGCTTTACGGTAAAACTGGATTATCAGCTTCCCCCCCGCCTGGTGCCGTCACACCAGGCGATACACCTGTTGCAAATTGCCAGGGAAGCCCTCAGCAACGCCCTTAAACACTCTCATGCCGACGATGTGCTGGTGACAGTGACGCAATGTGGCAAACAGGTCAAACTAAAAGTGCAGGATAATGGCTGCGGCGTCCCGGAAAACGCCGAACGCAGTAATCACTACGGCATGATCATCATGCGCGATCGGGCGCAAAGTCTGCGCGGCGATTGCCAGGTACGCCGACGCGAGACTGGCGGAACAGAGGTCACTGTTACTTTTATTCCAGAAACAAACTTCACAGAAACCCAGGGAGATACCCATGAATAATCAGGAACCGGCAACCATCCTGTTAATCGACGACCATCCGATGCTACGCACGGGTGTAAAGCAGCTTGTGAGTATGGCGCCCGATATCAGCGTGGTCGGAGAAGCCAGCAACGGTGAGCAGGGTATTGACCTGGCGGAATCGCTCGATCCCGATCTGATCCTCCTTGATTTGAATATGCCGGGAATGAATGGTCTCGAAACGCTGGATAAATTACGCGAAAAAGCGCTGTCAGGACGTATTGTCGTTTTCAGCGTATCCAACCATGAAGAAGATGTCGTCACGGCGCTAAAGCGCGGCGCGGATGGTTATCTGTTGAAAGACATGGAGCCGGAGGACTTGCTCAAAGCGTTACAACAGGCCGCCGCCGGCGAAATGGTATTAAGTGAAGCGTTAACGCCGGTACTGGCGGCCAGCCTGCGGGCCAACCGCGCTACCACCGATCGCGATGTAACGCAACTCACCCCGCGTGAGCGCGATATTCTGAAGCTCATTGCGCAGGGATTGCCGAATAAGATGATTGCCCGACGTCTGGATATCACCGAAAGTACGGTCAAAGTGCACGTGAAACATATGCTCAAGAAAATGAAGCTGAAATCGCGCGTGGAGGCCGCCGTCTGGGTACATCAGGAACGCATCTTTTAATTATTGCTCCTGGAACGGTTGCCAATGCGGATTATCGTCCGGCATCGTGATAAACGGTTCAGTCAGCGCGAGCGTGATCTCATTGGAAGAGACACGCTGACCTTTTTCATCCTCAACCACCACCGATAAACGCCAGCGATTTGCCGCGCCTTCGCGGTGATCCCAGGCCGGCATAATGATTGTCCAGCCCTCGGTACTGCGGGTGTCCGTTCCTGCCGTCAAACTTAAGGCCTGTGTATCGCCCTGCCAGCTCAAATGACGAATACCGTGCACGCTGCGCACCTGCAATTTTAACGCAACCGTCTCACCAGGCGTAAGATCCCAGGGCGGCGTCGCCAGAAAAACCGTTAACGTTTTACGCTGCCGATACTCCATTGTCGGCAGCGAGTTACGTTGCGGCGTATCATAGCGGCTACCGCGTAATGACTGGCTTTGCGCCACTTCACTGGCGGCAAGCTGCTTTTTGAGCGGCACGCCGAAGCGGTAGTTAAGCGTCAGCCCCAGGTTATTCTGACTGACCCCGCTCTCGCCCTGTTTGTGCTGGGCGGTCATGGTAAGCAAAGGTACTGGCGTATAGTTGAGACCCAGTTTTAACGCGACAGGATTGTGATACCCCGTTCCGGAGTCAAACAGATCCACGCTATCGCCAAAGTACTGCTCCAGACTAACGCTGGTATTGATATGCTGGTAAAACGGCAGGCGCATTTGCGCGTTGATATCATATCCGCGCGCCATTCGCTGTTCTAAGGTCGCCGTATGCGTCTGCCAGTCGGCAAAAGGCTGATAATAGTTGGCGGATAAACGCAAATATTCTCCCCACGCCTCCGCGCCAAAGCCGGCGCGCTGTAGATTTTCATCCAGCAGATTATCGTAAAAGGTATTATAGCCAAGAAGCCAGCCATCCTGCGCCCAGCGCTGTCCTATGCCAACGTTGCTTACCAGTCCGTCAGTCTGTTGCGTAAGACCAAGCTGGCTCCAGGTCAGATAGCGCTGTTTATCCTGTAAAGGGATAAACCAGCTTCCGCGACTGCCGTTAAAATGACCTTCGTTATCGACGTTAATATCCACGCTGGCGCTGCCCCAGGCTGATAGCCAGCTTTCAAGCTGCTGGTTAACCTGCTCGCTGACCACATCGCGTACCTGTCCGAAAGCGAATTGCCGCGCCTGTTCACCGGTATCCAGATCGTTATTTTTCATGCTGGCTTCGCCAAACGCTTTGGCCATCTCGGCAAAATGCTTTTCCCCTTCGTGGGATTCCGGCATCATGCCTAAATCCGGCAGACGGTTTTGCGTGAAAGGGTCTTGCGCCTGCGCACGGATCGTACCGCTGGCAGCCAGCAAGAGAAGCGAGAGTGAGAATGAACGAAAAACAATACGGCTCAACGTGTCGGCAACTTCTACAACAAAAGATAAGAGGAATGGCATCAGAGTAAACCATAACGTGTCCGGACAGGTTTTGCAGCCTTTTCTCGTGCTTCCAGGAATATCCTTATTTTTTCCGCAGAGCGTCCCGGGATTTTATCCACGCATTTGGCGGTACCCGGTTCCCGAGGTAACATAACGCCATTGCCGACAAAATTTCTCAAGGAGAAGGGTTATCCATGCAAAATATCGTCATTATCGCTAACGGCGCCGCCTACGGCAGCGAATCATTATTTAATAGCCTGCGTCTGGCCATTGCGCTGTGCGAGCAGGAAAGCCATCTCGATTTACGCCTGTTTTTGATGTCAGATGCCGTAACCGCAGGGTTACGCGGTCAAAAACCAGCCGAAGGCTACAATATTCAGCAAATGCTGGAAATTCTAACCGCGCAAAACGTACCGGTAAAATTATGCAAAACCTGTGCGGACGGACGTGGTATCACTCCCCTGCCGCTGATTGACGGTGTGGAAATCGGAACGCTGGTCGAGCTGGCGCAATGGACGCTGGCGGCGGACAAAGTGCTGACATTTTGAATCTGTACGCGGGAAAAGCTCCCGCGTCAGGATAGACTTCCGGCAAGAAAATCAGGCCAACACGCGAGTAATACCGCGTTTATTTTTTCTTATGCCATTTATCATCCTCGCCTTTTTCATAATCGTTTTTAACCGCCGCCCAGGCGACTTTATGTGCGGTTTCCTCGCGGCTGGCGTCATCACGACGATCGGCTTTATCTTTATATTGCTCCCAGGCGCTATTAAACGCTTCTTTGTAAATGTCCTGGGCATGGGCTGGAAGAACATTCCGCACATTATCGGGTAAATCACTTTTGGCTTTATACGGCATCAGCGCCTCCGTCTTCAGGGAAAACATTAAGTGTGGTAAACAATGCGTTATTACGCCAGTCGAGGAGGATTTTTGCTTTTTACGGAAATTAACTTTTTGTTATTTAAACACTGTTAAAACAAGATGCTTGTTTTACTGACCTTGAAAGAAAAAAATCGTCTACGCCGTAAAACTACGTAAAAAACCACTAAAAAAATACAAATTTCTGCTATTTTTACCTTCTTTACTCTTTCCAAAATATTAACACCTGCACAAGGGAGACCCTCATGACACATGCCTGTGAGGCGGTGAAAACCCGCCATAAGGAGACTTCGCTTATTTTCCCGGTTCTTGCGCTGGTAGTGCTGTTCCTTTGGGGAAGCAGCCAGTCACTACCAGTGGTTATTGGCATCAATATCCTTGCACTTATTGGTATTTTAAGCAGCGCATTTAGCGTGGTCCGTCATGCCGATGTATTAGCGCACCGACTCGGCGAACCCTATGGATCGCTTATTTTAAGCCTGTCCGTCGTTATTCTTGAGGTGAGTTTAATTTCCGCGCTGATGGCTACCGGCGATGCTGCGCCAACGCTTATGCGCGATACGCTCTACTCTATTATTATGATTGTCACCGGGGGACTGGTCGGTTTCTCGTTGTTGTTGGGCGGGCGTAAATTCGCAACGCAATATATGAATTTATTCGGGATTAAGCAGTATCTTATCGCGCTGTTTCCGCTGGCGATTATTGTGCTGGTTTTTCCAATGGCATTGCCGCAAGCCAATTTCTCTACCGGTCAGGCATTATTGGTCGCGTTAATTTCCGCCGCGATGTACGGCGTATTTTTGTTGATTCAAACCAAAACGCACCAGAGCTTATTTATCTATGAACATGAAGATGAAGGCGATGATGACAATCCACACCACGGTAAACCCTCCGCGCACAGTAGCGGCTGGCATACGGTCTGGTTACTCATTCATTTAATTGCGGTCATTGCCGTTACCAAAATGAATGCCAGCCCGCTGGAGGCGTTGCTGACCAGCATGAACGCCCCGGTCGCCTTTACCGGTTTCCTGGTCGCGTTGTTAATTCTCTCGCCGGAAGGACTGGGCGCGCTGAAGGCGGTACTGAATAATCAGGTTCAGCGGGCAATGAATCTGTTCTTCGGATCGGTGTTGGCGACGATTTCATTAACCGTGCCGGTCGTCACGCTCATCGCCTGGGCGACAGGTAATGATCTGGTGTTTGGTTTAGGCGCGCCGGAAATGGTAGTGATGGTGGCCTCGTTAGTGCTGTGCCATATTTCGTTCTCTACCGGACGCACCAACGTGCTAAACGGCGCGGCGCATCTGGCTTTATTTGCCGCCTATCTGATGACGATTTTTGCCTGATATAAAAAAGCCGGATAGTATCTTATCCGGCCTACACAAGCTAAAAACCGCAATCAGTTCTCGGTATCCAGCTCGTCGAAGCTTTTCACCAAATCATCAATCGCTTTTATCTGGGTCAGGAACTGCTCCAGTTTCGCCAGCGGCAGCGCGGAAGGACCGTCGCACTTCGCGTTAGCCGGGTCCGGATGCGACTCCAGGAACAGGCCCGCCAGACCGACAGCCATACCGGCGCGCGCCAGCTCGGTCACCTGACCACGACGACCGCCCGAGGCGGCGCCAAATGGGTCGCGGCATTGCAGCGCATGGGTAACGTCGAAAATCACCGGCGAGTTGCCGGAGACCTTTTTCATCACGCTAAAGCCCAGCATATCCACCACCAGGTTGTCATAGCCGAAGTTCGCGCCGCGATCGCACAGAATCACCTTATCGTTACCGCCCTCATGGAACTTATCCACGATATTGCCCATCTGACCCGGGCTTACGAACTGCGGCTTTTTCACGTTAATCACAGCGCCGGTTTTCGCCATCGCTTCCACCAGGTCGGTCTGGCGCGCCAGAAACGCCGGGAGCTGAATCACGTCAACCACATCAGCCACAGGCTGCGCCTGGCTGGCTTCGTGGACGTCAGTGATCACTTTTACGCCAAATGTCTGCTTGAGTTCCTGGAAGATTTTCATCCCTTCTTCCAGACCCGGCCCACGGTAAGAGTGAATAGAGGAACGGTTGGCTTTATCAAAAGAGGCCTTGAACACGTAAGGAATACCCAGCTTCTGGGTAACGGTTACGTAGTGCTCACAAATGCGCATTGCCAGATCGCGTGACTCCAGCACGTTCATACCGCCAAACAGCACAAACGGCAGGTCATTTGCCACCTTAATGTCGCCAATGTTAACCACTTTTTGTTTCATAGGATCGCCTTACACTTATAGGTAAAATGTCGGTTAATTAATGTAGAACAATTTGCTTGTGCGCAATGGTGTTGATCTGCGCACGAATCATTTCGCTGATCGGGTCTTCCGGACACTGTTCAACGAAGTAGCTTAAATCAGTCAGCGCAACGTGTTCACACTCAAGCTGCGCGTAGATCAACCCGCGGTCACGGATTTCGTAAGGATCTTCCGGGTTAAATTGCAACAATGCTTCGCTAACGCGCAGCGCCAGCTCCATTTGCCGTTCCTCCATCAGCGAGGATTTCAGCGTATCCAGTAGCTTACGAATCACTTCGGCGTTATCCGCTTCGTCCAAATCTTCATTAAACAACTCGGCGACCGGACTAATATTGCCTTTTAACCAGACTTCCAGAGTATGTTCATCAAGCGTTTCACCGTTGAACGGGTTAATCAGCCACATTTCCCCTTCCAGCGATTCAATACGCAAAATCAACTGCGTTGGGAAGATAACGGGCACCAACGGCAAATCAAGACGGTTTGCTATCCATAATAAAATAGCGCCCAACGATACCGCGCTCCCCTGGCGTTTTTTCAGGACTTTATCGAGCCATAAAGCATCAGAAAGACGGTAGACGCCGCGGGAATCCGTGAACCCCCACTCGCCGTAAAAAAGTGCCAGCAATTTTTCCAGTTGCTCATCCTGAGACAGGAGCTGGCTAATTTCTTCCTGCGCCAGACTGACCAGACGTTCCAGTTCGTCGTAGACAAACTGCGTGGGAAAATCCAGGCGAATCATCTCTGATGCCAGGATCATGCCATCACACAGCGGCGCATTGTTAAATTCGAAATCAGCTAACGACCTCATGACTTACCCCAGTAACGGTATTTTTGTGGTGGCGAGTTTAATGATGATGTACAGCACCACCAGCGCCAGCGGGAAAGCGATAAAACGCGCCTGCTGGCTGCGCGCCTGACGATAATCAAGCGCAATAAAACCCAAAACGATGTAGATGATAACGCCAAACAGTTTTTCAGTCAGCCATGAGCCCGACTCCGTGAATGGCAGGATGTGCGTTTTAACGATTAACCCAATACCGCTAAGCAGTAACAGGGTATCTATGACGGGAGGCACGATTCGTGTCCAGCGCGCGGCGGCCAACGCATGGCCGCAATAGCGCCACCAGTAACAAGCGACAAACAAACTGACGGAGAGCGCAACACAAATAAGATGAAGCGTGAGCAACATTGCAATTGTCATGGCGTAAAACGCCCGCAGGTTACGCGTTCATTACCGCCATAATCACGACACGTTTCTACATCCGTGTAACCAGACCGCCTGAAAACCGCTCTTACCGCTTCGCCCTGCCGCCAACCGTGTTCCAGCAGCAGGAAGCCGCCGGGCGTTAACATCTGGCGGGCATTATCGATAATATGCGTAAGATCCGCCATACCGTTTTCGTCCGCCACCAACGCCGAGCGCGGTTCAAAGCGTACATCGCCTTCGCTAAGGTGCGGGTCCTGCGCATCAATGTAGGGCGGATTGCTGACAATCATGTCGAACTGCTGCCCCGATAGCGCGCTGAACCAACAACTTTGCAGTATACGCACATTCCGGATAGCCAAATGTTCCGCATTGCGTATCGCCAGCGCAACCGCATCAGGCATACGATCGACCGCAGTCACCTCGCAATCCGGTCGCTCGCAGGCCAGCGCCAGCGCAATCGCGCCGGTTCCGGTGCCTAAATCCAGAATACGACAGGTTTTGACCGGCAATCGCGCCAACGCCTGTTCAACCAGACATTCGGTATCCGGGCGCGGGATTAGCGTGGCGGGAGAAACGAAGAGCGGCAGCGACCAGAATTCGCGTAAGCCCGTCAGGTACGCAATAGGTTCGCCCTGTTTACGCCGCTGCAGCAGGTCCGCGAGCTGTTGTTGCTGGACGTCGGTAAGCGGCGTTTCGCCAAAGGCCATGATATACGTCCGCCCCTTGCCCGTAACGTACTCTAGCAGGATCTCGGCGTCGCGCCGGGGGCTGTCGCTGTCCCGGAGCTGGTTTACCGCCTCATGCAGCCAGTGCTGAAAATCCATTATTCCTGCTCGGACAACGCGGCTAACAGGTCAGCCTGGTGTTCCTGAACAATCGGCTCAATCAGCATATCCAGCTTACCTTCCATCGTTTCATCAAGGCGATATAACGTCAGATTAATACGATGATCGGTCACGCGCCCCTGCGGGAAATTATAGGTCCGGTTACGATCGCTGCGATCGCCGCTGCCAAGCAGGTTGCGGCGCGTTGACGCCTCGGCCTGCTGGCGTTTTGCCGTTTCGGCGGCGTGAATGCGCGCCCCGAGCACCGAGAGCGCTTTCGCTTTGTTTTTATGCTGCGAACGCTCGTCCTGGCATTCCACCACGATGCCGGTCGGCAAGTGGGTAATACGGATAGCGGAGTCGGTGGTGTTAACGTGCTGACCGCCCGCGCCGGAAGAACGAAACGTATCAATGCGCAGATCCGCCGGGTTAATATCCGGCAGCTCGGCTTCCGGCAGCTCCGGCATCACGGCGACGGTACAGGCGGAGGTATGGATACGCCCCTGCGACTCGGTCGCCGGAACACGCTGTACGCGGTGTCCACCGGACTCAAATTTCAGTCGGCCATACACGCCGTCGCCGCTGATTTTGGCGATGATCTCTTTATAACCGCCATGCTCGCCTTCGCTCATGCTCATGATCTCCACGCGCCAGCGGCGCGCTTCGGCATAACGGCTGTACATGCGGAACAGATCGCCGGCAAACAGCGCGGCTTCGTCGCCGCCGGTGCCGGCGCGAACCTCAAGGAACGCGTTTCGTTCATCGTCCGGATCTTTCGGCAGCAGCAGTACCTGTAACTGTTGCTCCAGTTGTTCGCTTTTTTCTTTCGCTTCGCGCAGTTCTTCCTGCGCCATTTCTCGCATTTCAGGATCGTCGAGCATCATCTGAGCCGTCTCGATATCGTCCTGAACCTGTTGCCAGTCCGTAAAACAGCGAGAAACGTCGCTTAATTGCGCATATTCGCGCGACAATGCGCGAAAGCGGTCCTGGTCGGCGATAATTCCCGCATCGCCCAGCAACGCCTGAACTTCCTCATGGCGTTCGTGCAGGGCTTCCAGTTTGGCAACGATAGAAGGCTTCATAGGCGTAAATTCACCCTGTAAAAAAGTGTGGTGTGTGCTGCTACTCCAGCCCGAGGCTGTCGCGCAGAATATTCAGGCGTTCGTCATCCCCGTCACGGGCAGCCTGTTGAAGTGATTTCGTTGGCGCATGAATCAGGCGGTTGGTCAGTTTCCATGCCAGATCCTGCAAGATGGCTTGCGCATCACCGCCCTGTTGAAGGGCCGACAGCGCTTTGGTAGTCAGTTCGTCACGAATCTGCTCCGACTGACTACGGTATTCCCGAATGGTCTCGCTAGCCCCCTGGGCGCGTAGCCAGGCCATAAACTCGCTGGCTTCCTGCTCAACAATCGTTTCCGCTTCTACCGCCGCAGCCTGACGCTGCGCCAGATTATGCGAAATGATGCTCTGTAAATCATCGACGCTATAAAGATAAGCGTTCGCCAGTTTGCCGACTTCCGGCTCAACGTCGCGCGGTACGGCGATATCTACCAGCAGCATCGGCTGGTTGCGACGGCTTTTTAATGCGCGCTCCACCATGCCTTTACCGATAATCGGCAGCGGGCTGGCGGTCGAACTGATGATAATATCGGCATCCTGCAAGCGGGCGTCGATATCGCTGAGCGAGATAACCTCAGCGCCAACCTCATCCGCCAGGGCTTGCGCGCGCTCGCGGGTTCGGTTGGCGATAATCATCTTTTGTACTTTATGCTCGCGCAGGTGACGCGCCACCAGTTCAATAGTTTCGCCCGCACCAACTAACAGTACAGTGACCGTCGAGAGCGATTCGAAGATTTGGCGGGCGAGCGTACAGGCGGCAAACGCGACGGAGACGGCGCTGGCGCCGATATCGGTTTCAGTCCGCACTCGCTTGGCGACGGAAAAAGACTTCTGAAACATTCGCTCCAGCGCGCTGGCGTTAAGGTGGCCTTTTTGCGAATCCGCAAACGCTTTTTTCACCTGACCGAGGATTTGCGGTTCGCCCAGCACCAGTGAATCCAGACCGCTGGCGACGCGCATCAGGTGGCTGACGGCGTCATTGTCCTGATGCCAGTACAGACTGTTGCGCAGATCGTCCTCGTTCAGGTTATGGTAATCGCATAACCAGCGGATCAGCGCTTCTTGCAGGTTATCCTGCTCTTCCACGCTCAAATACAGTTCTGTACGGTTACAGGTTGACAGCACGACCCCGCCCTGCACCATTGGCTGCGCAAGCAGGCTGTCCAGCGCCTGATCAAGCGTGTCCGGCGAAAACGTTACGCGTTCTCGCAGCGATACAGGTGCCGTTTTATGGTTAATACCGAGCGCTAAAAGGGTCATGTCTGCGGGAGTAGTACCAGCGTTGATATGGTTAGTCTGCTTGCATCATACAGGATGCGCGTGGTCAATAAAAGAGAGAGCCCCCTTTTGGAGTAATTGGCAGCGCTCGCTAATTTGATGATTTAAGACAACTTGAAAGTAGACGATGTCACCAGGCGGCGCTAGCATTAAAGGCTATAACTGTAACCGATAGCAAAAATTTGCCGAATCGCGGCGCGAACGTTTTTACAGCCTGCAGGTTCAGTTTTCAGGCCTGATAAGCGTAACGCCATCAGGCAATTATTGCACCGTATCACAAGGATTCGTCATCACTATGACCCTGCCCGATTTTCGCCTGATTCGTCTACTGCCGTTAGCAAGCCTGGTTCTCACCGCCTGTACGCTTCCTGGGCATAAAGGCCCGGGCAAGAGCCCGGACTCCCCTCAGTGGCGCCAGCATCAGCAAGAGGTGCGTCATCTGAATCAATACCAGACGCGCGGCGCCTTTGCTTACATCTCAGATGATCAGAAAGTCTATGCGCGTTTCTTCTGGCAACAGACCGGACAGGATCGCTATCGCCTGCTGCTCACCAATCCGCTGGGCAGCACCGAGCTGGAGCTTAACGCCCAGCCGGGCAACGTTCAGTTGGTGGATAACAAAGGCCAGCGTTATACCGCCGATGACGCCGAAGAGATGATCGGCAAACTCACCGGGATGCCGATTCCGTTAAACAGCCTGCGGCAGTGGATCCTCGGTCTGCCTGGCGATGCCACCGACTACAAACTGGACGACCAGTACCGCCTGAGCGAAGTGAACTACCGCCAGGATGGTAAAAACTGGAAAGTGGTTTACGGTGGCTATGACAGCAAAACGCAGCCTGCCATGCCTGCCAATATGGAGCTTTCAGACGGCAGTCAGCGCATTAAGCTGAAAATGGATAACTGGATTGTGAAATGATGACCCATTGGCCTTCTCCGGCAAAATTAAACCTGTTTTTATATATCACCGGACAGCGTGCAGACGGCTACCACACGCTGCAGACGCTGTTTCAGTTTCTGGATTATGGCGACACACTCCACATCGAACCGCGTCACGATGGCGAAATCCATTTATTAACGCCGGTTACCGGCGTTGAAAATGAAGACAATCTGATCGTCCGCGCCGCGCGGCTGTTGATGAAAGTCGCCTCGGAGAGTGGACGCCTGCCCGCCGGAAGCGGTGCGGATATCAGCATTGAGAAGCGCCTTCCCATGGGCGGCGGTCTGGGCGGCGGCTCGTCTAACGCCGCGACCGTTCTGGTGGCGCTCAATCATCTTTGGCAATGCGGGCTTTCCATTGATGAACTGGCGACGCTCGGCCTGACGCTCGGCGCCGACGTCCCGGTCTTTGTTCGTGGCCACGCCGCGTTTGCCGAAGGCGTAGGCGAAATATTAACGCCGGTGAATCCGCCGGAAAAATGGTATCTGGTCGCGCACCCTGGCGTAAGCATTCCGACGCCGGTTATCTTTAAAGATCCTCAATTGCCGCGTAATACGCCAAAAAGGTCAATAGATACGTTACTAAAATGTGAATTCAGCAATGATTGCGAGGTTATCGCAAGAAAACGTTTTCGCGAGGTTGATGCGGCGCTTTCCTGGCTGTTAGAATACGCGCCGTCGCGCCTGACTGGGACAGGGGCCTGTGTCTTTGCTGAATTCGATACAGAGTCTTGTGCTCGCCAGGTGCTTGAGCAAGCCCCGGAATGGCTCAATGCTTTTGTGGCGAAGGGTGTCAACCTCTCCCCATTGCATCGAGAGTTACTCTAACGCATTCGGGTTTCAGGAAGATGGCGAAATGACGAGTCGCCGGTCATATATGCCGTATTTGACCGGTGTGAGGCATCGATACCAGCGCACATGAAACGTGAATGAAGACGAGTAAGCCGGGCAAGCTGAGCTTCGGTGACAACGTCACCTTGTTCCAGACGTTGCATCGCGCTCTTTAATACACCGCCTGGATAGGATTTTGCCTGGCCCGCACAGTTTTCGGCAGATTCTTTCCACCAATGGACGCATGCCTGAGGTTCTTCTCGTGCCTGATATGAAGCTTTTTGCTGGTAACGCCACCCCGGAACTAGCACAACGTATTGCCAACCGCCTGTACACTTCTCTCGGCGACGCCGCCGTAGGTCGCTTTAGCGACGGCGAAGTCAGCGTACAAATCAACGAAAATGTACGCGGTGGTGATATTTTCATCATCCAGTCCACTTGTGCCCCAACCAACGACAACCTGATGGAATTGGTCGTTATGGTTGATGCCCTGCGTCGTGCTTCCGCAGGTCGTATCACCGCCGTTATCCCCTACTTTGGCTATGCACGTCAGGACCGTCGCGTACGTTCCGCCCGTGTGCCGATTACCGCAAAAGTTGTCGCTGACTTCCTGTCCAGCGTCGGCGTTGACCGCGTTCTCACCGTAGATCTGCATGCTGAACAGATCCAGGGCTTCTTTGACGTTCCGGTTGATAACGTGTTCGGTAGCCCAATCCTGCTCGAAGATATGCTGCAACTGAATCTGGATAACCCGATCGTGGTTTCCCCGGATATTGGCGGTGTGGTTCGTGCCCGCGCTATCGCTAAGCTGCTGAACGATACCGATATGGCTATCATTGATAAACGTCGTCCGCGCGCGAACGTTTCTCAGGTGATGCACATCATCGGCGACGTCGCTGGCCGTGACTGCGTCCTGGTTGATGATATGATCGATACCGGCGGTACTCTGTGCAAAGCAGCAGAAGCATTGAAAGAACGTGGCGCTAAACGCGTGTTTGCCTACGCGACGCACCCGATCTTCTCAGGCAATGCGGCAAACAACCTGCGCAACTCCGTCATTGATGAAGTCGTTGTCTGCGACACCATTCCGCTGACCGACGAAATCAAAGCGCTGCCGAACGTGCGTACCTTGACCCTGTCAGGTATGCTGGCCGAAGCGATTCGCCGTATCAGCAACGAAGAATCGATTTCCGCCATGTTCGAGCATTGATCGAACCCGGATCTGAAACCCGCTGCGGCGGGTTTTTTTGTCTGTAACACCCTTTTGTATGACTTATGCCTCCTTCACCTGCCATTTAGTTGACAGATGATGCGCTCATGGATGAAACATTATTGTGAACAAATTATTTTCCTCACATGTGATGCCTTTCCGCGCTCTCATCGATGCTTGCTGGAAAGAAAAATATACCGCCTCCCGGTTCACCCGTGATGTGATAGCCGGGATCACCGTCGGGATTATTGCTATCCCGCTGGCGATGGCGCTGGCAATTGGCAGTGGCGTTGCGCCGCAGTATGGCCTCTATACCTCCGCTGTCGCCGGGATCGTGATCGCGCTAACCGGCGGCTCGCGCTTTAGCGTTTCCGGCCCTACCGCCGCGTTTGTGGTGATTTTGTATCCGGTGTCGCAACAGTTTGGTCTGGCGGGCCTACTGGTCGCCACGCTGATGTCGGGCTTCTTCCTGATCCTTTTCGGCCTGGCGAGACTGGGGCGATTGATTGAATATATCCCGGTGTCGGTCACGTTGGGTTTTACCTCAGGGATTGGTATTACCATCGGTACCATGCAGATTAAAGATTTTCTTGGTCTGCAGATGGCCCATGTGCCAGAGCACTATTTGCAGAAAGTCGGCGCGCTGTTTATGGCGTTGCCCACCGTCAATATTGGCGATGCCGCCATTGGCGTGGTAACGCTGGGAACGTTGATTTTCTGGCCGCGTCTCGGTATTCGTCTGCCAGGACATCTTCCCGCGCTGCTGGCCGGTTGCGCCGTGATGGGGATCGTTAATCTGCTGGGCGGCAATGTGGCGACTATCGGCTCACAGTTCCATTACGTTCTGGCTGACGGCACTCAGGGCAACGGCATCCCGCAGCTCCTGCCGCAACTGATGCTGCCGTGGAGTCTTCCTGGCTCCGATTTCACGCTAAGCTGGGATTCACTGCGCGCGCTGCTGCCAGCGGCCTTCTCGATGGCAATGCTGGGGGCAATCGAATCATTGCTCTGCGCCGTCGTGCTGGACGGCATGACCGGCACCAAACATAAAGCTAACAGCGAACTTATCGGCCAGGGGCTGGGGAATATGGTCGCGCCGTTCTTTGGCGGCATCACCGCCACCGCCGCGATTGCCCGCTCTGCCGCCAACGTCCGCGCTGGCGCGACCTCTCCCATCTCGGCGGTAATTCACGCTATCCTGGTCATTCTGGCGCTACTGGTCTTGGCCCCGCTACTCTCCTGGCTGCCGCTTTCCGCGATGGCGGCGCTACTGCTGATGGTGGCATGGAATATGAGTGAAGCCCATAAAGTGGTAGATCTGTTACGCCATGCGCCGAAAGACGACATCATCGTTATGCTGCTGTGCATGTCATTAACGGTTCTGTTTGATATGGTCATCGCCATCAGCGTGGGGATTGTCCTTGCTTCCCTGCTGTTTATGCGCCGTATTGCGCGAATGACTCGACTTGCGCCGGTCAATGTCGATGTGCCTGATGATGTGCTGGTGCTGCGTGTTATCGGTCCGCTCTTTTTCGCCGCGGCGGAAGGGCTGTTTACTGACCTTGAGTCACGTATTAAGGGCAAACGTATCGTCGTTCTGAAATGGGACGCAGTACCAGTGCTGGATGCAGGCGGGCTTGATGCTTTTCAGCGTTTTGTGAAGCGTCTGCCGGAGGGTTGCGAATTGCGTATCAGTAATCTGGAGTTCCAACCGCTGCGCACAATGGCGCGTGCCGGTATCAAACCTATTCCTGGGCGTCTGACCTTCTTCCCGAACAGGACGGAGGCGTTAGCGGATTTACTCAGTTAATGGACAATGCCCGGTGGCGATAACGCTTACCGGGCCTGAACCGGTTAGCTATGACGACGATTGTCGTTACGGCGGCAACGTTTGTCATAGTGACGTACCCACCAATATTTGTCGCTCACCTGCTCATGCCCCCCTACACGAGCCCCTGCCAACCAAAGAACTGCACCGACAAAAATACTCAGTATTGCGCCATGCGCAAAAAATTGCGGCAAATTAAACTGCGGCAGTTGGTTTAAAATAGAGTAACCCACGCCGACAACCATCACGACCAGCCCCAACCCCATCAGCACGTTACCGAATAACGAAGCGTTTTTGCGTTTCATATGTCACCTCCGGAACTTTTGGGTTGTTTTTAGGAAATCCCCCTAAACTTTATGTGTAAAGTATAGACAACACTTCCATTTGTAAGTGCGGGTGTGATCACAAATGTAAAGTTTCATTTAACAAAACTTTACAAATAACACTCTGAACAGTTTACATTTTTAATAATCAATGCTGGCAATTATTTAATTTACTTCAGAGTGTCGCTGTGTTTTGTCAAGCGGGCAGACAGACAGTAAACTACGCGCCAGTTATGGATCTACTCAGGACAAAAAACGTGGCAATTAAATTGATTGTTGGTCTGGCGAATCCCGGCGCGGAATATGCCGCGACGCGACACAATGCAGGCGCATGGTACGTCGATTTACTGGCGGAGCGCCTGCGCGCGCCGTTGCGTGAAGAGCCTAAATTCTTTGGCTATACCTCACGCATCACGCTGGAAGGGGAAGATGTTCGCCTGCTGGTACCCACCACGTTCATGAATCTCAGTGGTAAAGCAGTTGGCGCAATGGCCAGTTTTTACCGTATTCAGCCGGACGAAATTCTGGTCGCTCACGACGAGCTGGATCTCCCGCCGGGCGTCGCGAAATTTAAACTTGGCGGCGGCCACGGCGGCCACAATGGTCTGAAAGACATCATCAGCAAGCTGGGCAATAATCCCAACTTTCACCGCTTACGCGTTGGAATTGGTCATCCAGGCGATAAAAATAAAGTTGTTGGTTTCGTGCTGGGTAAACCCCCTGTTTCTGAACAAAAATTAATTGATGAGGCCATTGACGAAGCGGCACGCTGTACGGAATTGTGGTTCAAAGAGGGTCTGGCCAAAGCAACAAGCCGTTTGCATACCTTTAAGGCGCAATAACCAGTGATGTGCGGCATTTTTGCCGCACGCCGTGTATAATAGGCGAAGTTATTTCCATTTCTGCAATCTGTTTTCTATAACAGATTGATTATTAAGATATTAAGGTGAGTTAAATCATGGGATTCAAATGCGGTATCGTCGGTCTGCCCAACGTCGGGAAATCCACCCTGTTCAACGCGCTGACAAAAGCCGGTATTGAAGCGGCAAACTTTCCGTTCTGCACTATCGAACCGAATACCGGTGTCGTGCCGATGCCCGATCCGCGTCTGGACCAGTTGGCTGAGATTGTTAAACCGCAACGCATTCTACCAACCACGATGGAGTTCGTGGATATCGCCGGTCTGGTAAAAGGCGCATCCAAAGGCGAAGGGTTGGGTAACCAGTTCCTGACCAATATCCGTGAAACCGAAGCTATCGGTCACGTGGTTCGCTGCTTTGAGAACGACAATATCATCCACGTGGCGGGTAAAGTAAATCCGGCAGAAGATATTGATGTTATCAATACCGAACTGGCGCTGGCTGACCTCGATACCTGCGAGCGCGCGATCCATCGCGTACAGAAGAAAGCCAAAGGCGGCGATAAAGACGCCAAAGCGGAACTGGCCGCGCTGGAAAAATGCCTGCCGCACCTGGCCGAAGCGGGGATGCTGCGTTCGCTGGACCTGACGGACGAAGATAAAGCGGCTATCCGTTATTTAAGCTTCCTGACGCTGAAGCCGACGATGTATATCGCTAACGTCAATGAAGACGGTTTTGAAAATAACCCGTATCTGGACCAGGTTCGCGAAATCGCCGCCAAAGAAGGTTCGGTCGTGGTTCCGGTGTGTGCCGCCGTCGAAGCTGATATTGCTGAGCTGGATGATGACGAGCGCGACGAATTTATGGCTGAACTGGGTCTGGAAGAGCCGGGGCTGAACCGCGTTATTCGCGCGGGTTATCGCCTGCTGAACCTCCAGACCTACTTCACCGCCGGGGTGAAAGAAGTTCGCGCATGGACCATTCCGGTTGGCGCAACCGCGCCGCAGGCAGCAGGTAAAATCCATACCGACTTCGAAAAAGGCTTTATCCGCGCCCAAACTATCGCTTTTGACGACTTTATTACCTATAAAGGTGAACAAGGCGCGAAAGAAGCCGGTAAGATGCGAGCGGAAGGCAAAGATTACATCGTTAAAGATGGCGATATAATGAACTTCCTGTTCAACGTCTAAATAACATTCGTTGTCTTATGAGGTTTCATTGAATCTCAGAACAACGGTAAAACTCTATAAAATCCACGCCATTGCGTGGATTTTTCATTTCATAATGTCTCAACTCATCTCGTAACAATGCTGTCAAAAATGAGTACAACATTTTTCCATCTTCATTTTAAGTAAGTACAAGAACGGTATAATAAATAAACAAGGCCCCGTTATGCTCACCGATACGCAATGCCGCACTGCCCGGGCCATAGTGTGAATGTTGTTTCGTCTAAGGTTTTGACTCTATACCAGCGAAAAGCTTTTTAGAAAGGTATAGATACCGTATGGCCTGTTTGGGTTAACTCATATCACAGTATCGCACATAGCCTCAGATCTTGTTCAGGCGTTCCCCCTACACTCGCCACCGAGGATCTTAGGCCAACTGCATGAACTACAAAATTATAATCATTTTGCAATTCTGAAACTAAATATAATTTGCGATTGCACTGCCATTAATTTAATACGCATAATGAATGAATAAAAAATCATTAAAATCGTAGACTGTAATATTCTAAGAGTCTCGTGAAGGAATTCATATTAAAATATTGAGATGATTTTTTAACAAAGAATCAACTCTGTTTGCTCTGTGACTATAAAGAAATACCGAAAGTTTTATTTTTGATCAAATCCAACCGGCTGGACGCACCATCATCAAATTTATATTGACATTCATTAACAATAGTAGAATAGTGACCATAGAAATTTCGGTAGATATACAGGATGATGCCGTGGATAGTTTTATTTATAATTTAATCATTTTCTTATTTATTGCCTTTTTGATAGCATATTTTATATTCATACAAAGAATAAAAGCTAAAGCAATAAATAAAATTGACAATAGTTTGACGCTTTACAGCATTATCTTTAACAAGGGCGTTCAGGACCATGTCACATCTCCTCAGAATATCATATCACATTTAAAAATCGATCGTTTTTACCCGTTGGTCACTTACCTCCCTGCAATCCCACTCTTTTGTCTTGTTTTATATTGCCTGGAAGGCTTGTCATTAGCAATATTAACAATTTCCATCATTGCATTACTTTCATTTGCTGCATTGAGTCTTACAATGTCACTTGATATATATGAAAATGCTATTGTTCATAATACTTTGCTAAGGAAAAGAGTCTTTTTATTTAGCCAACTTGACTCTATTGATGAAAAAATAGACTATGACGGTGTTCCAAACACAAAAGAAGAAGCGCTAATGTATCCAAGATATTATGCCATAGTAAAAAATGGACGAGTCATCTTTTGCATACCGAAAACACTTAGCAATTACTCCAGTTTCAAAAAAAATTTCAATGAATCGTCTATTTTTATAAAAGAAATAATAGGCAACGAATATTAACCAGATAATTAACCCATTATTTATCAGGAAGGTATAAAATGTTTCAGAATTCAGGCGAAGTGATTATGTACTTCGGTTGTTTTTTATTCTCCTTACCATTCATCCTTGTTTTAATTAGAAAAGTACTTTTTTTTGTGGGGCTACAATATAATTTCCTTCATAGCCACAAAGCAGGTGTCTCTTTTGGATTGCTACTTATATATGGACTTATCATCGCATACATAGGGCAGTCGTATAAAGACAGGATCTGCAATGATGTGATGCTTTCTTATTATGAACAAGGTATAAATTATTCTGAGCTAACGCCATCGCAGAGGATAAATATATTATATGCGAGTATTCATATGCCTATAGATTTCAAAAAAGGTAACGACGTCTCTAAGTACTTACCTGCGTTAGAAAAATACACATACCAATCAAAAATATATAAACATAAATCAATAGAAGAGGCCAAAGAAGAGACAAATCAATTTATGAAAACATTCACACAATAATTATACACACTGCATACCAAGCCACAAGTGCGGTAAACACATCGACCTTTGGTGTATTGGTGTACATTAACACTAAGAGCCTATCCCACCAGGCGTTATTGGCGCAGCCAGTTTGGACACGGACAGCGCGCAAAAACCGGAGCGTACACGTAGTACGTGAGGTTTGACTCGCTACGCTCGCCCTTCGGGCCGCCGCTAGCGGCGTTCAAAACGCTAACGCGTTTTGGCGAGCACTGCCCAGGTCCAAAATGGCAAGTAAAATAGCCCTAATGGGATAGGCTCTAAGCGTCAATCCCTCTTACACAGTTATAGCAGCGCACCAGGTACAATGCATTGATACTTAAAGACTGGTGTAGAAATTCATAATTGGAAACATCGAAGATTCAGAGTTTTCGTCAGAGATCGGGCCAGGATCAATCTGGCCGGGATCTCAAAAATGCATGGAGCTAAAACGAGTCTATTTACAGTAAGTTCTTTTCTTAATTACCAGTCGACATTCACTGTATGGTTATAAAAAGGATGCTGATCCTTTAGCGGCGTCTCATAACTTGGGATCGCATCATAATCATCTTTTCCCCGAACGGAATACCTTCCCGCTTCGATATCAAAACGATGTTTGAGCCATCCCGCAACATGACTTGCGAAAGCCTCTTTTCTTCTTAATGGCCAATCGACAGAAGCCAAATTAACATCTAATAAGTACCGCCCTTCTTTATTAACCTTGATCATTCCAGCCTGCAGTAACGCCCGTACCACCTGGGATTGGTTATCATGAATCCAGACCCAAGCATTTCCAAATTCCATTGCATAACTATCATTTAGAAAATCTTTTTTTGAGTATAATTCATTTACATAATCATTGATAGAATCAGCATAATTTTTTACTTTAGATGCAGATAAATCAAAAAAAGATTCAAATCCGAAAGTATTATCATTAATACAAGACAGTAACGCGCCCGGTTCCGAGAGCTGGGTCCATGATTGTAAACTCTCTACAGCTATAATGAATTTGAAAGTGTTTCTTCCAATGATACCCCGGTCAATTAAAGTTAAAATATCATGAGCTACGGTAGGGATATCTTCTACAAACGGGACGATTATTCCCGCACCACTTATTTCGCTTGATCTAAAATCAAACCCTGGGGTACTTTCAATGTTTTCCGGAATACCATACTCTTTAATATGATTAAGGAAACTTTTAATATCGCCACGATATGGCCATCGCCATTCACGTTCATGTGTCCAGTCAATCTTACCTGGAACATAAGTAACATATCTATATTGTTCAATCAAAGGAAGAGCCGTTTCATCAAGAATACGTTCCCCATATCTGCCTTGCGAGCATCGAGCATTGTTATGCTGATCCAACCCATATATGACTGGCCTTGCCCCATAATTAAACATTTGCTCTTTAGGTAAAACGATTGCATATAAACCAATATTTTCATTTCGTTCTAATCGGCGAACACCAGTTTCTAAATAAGCTGCAATCGGCATATCTGTAAAGCATACCACCGGGGAATCACCATATACGGTTCGTTGCCCATTTCGGTATGACCAGGACGAGAAAATTTTATGACTGCGTAAAGATAATCTAAGTAAATATTTAGCATCAATGGAACATGCGTGGTGCTGATTATTAAAACCACAGTGCTCAGGCAAATAAATATGGCTACCGGTCTCTAGATTAACGTCCCGAAAAAAATGAATCAAATAATCGGATAAGTCAAATCTGATGTTATTTTTCATGGGACGCCCTCTTTCAAACCGTCTCTTTTTTGCATTCCTTTAAAACCAGCACCACTATTTTATATAAAAATCATCACGAAGTATGCTTCTTTTAACGATGACATCAAACCTTCCCTCCCTTTGCATCAACTTACGTATCCCTGAAATGGCGAGACCAGGCTAAATCTACCCGAGGTGGCTCGCTGAAAACCTCATTCCGGAACAAGCTCAACCGTCCTTCCCCGCCACGGCCCTTTCGCCGAAAAACCGATAATGGGTATAAATATACCGCTATAAGCTATACCCACACACTTCACATTGTTTCTTATCGTTAATCCGATACGCTTTTTTCACATTATTTCTGGCGGTATACGCCGGTGCAAAGTGAATCGGGCTCGTTTCCGCGCTCACGCGTAACACAATGATTTACCTTGCTGGCGGAACGTCAACGGACCCGCAAAAGCGCCTTATGCCCCTGGCGGAGCGTGGTGCAAAAAGGAGAAAAAATACGCGTTATGAATAACGAGGAGACCTTTTATCAAGCCATGCGTCGTAAGGGAGTGACCCGACGCAGCTTTCTCAAATTCTGTAGCCTTGCCGCCACATCGCTGGGACTGGGCGCCGGAATGACGCCAAAGATCGCCTGGGCGCTGGAGAATAAACCGCGGATTCCGGTGGTCTGGATTCATGGACTGGAATGCACCTGCTGTACCGAATCCTTTATCCGTTCCTCGCACCCGCTAGCCAAAGATGTGATCCTCTCGCTGATTTCCCTTGATTATGACGACACCCTGATGGCCGCCGCCGGCGCACAGGCCGAAGAAGTCTTTGACGATATTACCACTCGCTACGCCGGGAAATACATTCTGGCGGTGGAAGGCAATCCGCCGTTAGGAGAGCAAGGAATGTTCTGTATCAGCGGCGGCCGCCCGTTTATTGAAAAACTGAAGAAAGCCGCCGCGGGCGCCAGCGCTATTATCGCCTGGGGAAACTGCGCCTCCTGGGGTTGCGTCCAGGCCGCCCGCCCCAATCCGACCCAGGCAACGCCTATCGATAAAGTGATCACCGACAAGCCGATCGTGAAAGTCCCTGGATGTCCGCCAATCCCGGATGTCATGAGCGCCATTATCACCTATATGGTGACGTTTGATCGTCTGCCGGAACTCGATCGCATGGGCCGTCCACTGATGTTCTATGGTCAGCGTATCCACGATAAATGCTACCGCCGCGCCCATTTTGACGCCGGTGAATTTGTCGAGAGCTGGGATGATGACGCCGCCCGCAAGGGATACTGTCTGTACAAGATGGGCTGTAAAGGGCCAACCACCTATAACGCCTGCTCCTCCACTCGCTGGAATGACGGCGTCTCCTTTCCTATCCAGTCCGGTCACGGATGTCTGGGATGTTCAGAAAATGGTTTCTGGGATCGCGGCTCGTTTTATAGCCGCGTGGTGGATATTCCCCAGATGGGTACCCATTCAACCGCCGATACGGTGGGGCTGACCGCGCTGGGCGTGGTCGCGGCGGGCGTTGGCGGTCACGCTATCGCCAGCGCGCTCAACCAACGTAAACGCCACAAACAACAGTTAGCGCAAGCCGAACAACAGCCGGACAATGAGGATAAACAGGCATGAGTAACCAGTATCAAACACAGGGTTATACCATTAACGACGCCGGCCGTCGTCTGATCGTGGACCCGATTACCCGCATCGAAGGGCATATGCGCTGCGAAGTGAACATTGATGAGCAAAACGTCATTACCAATGCCGTTTCCTGCGGCACAATGTTCCGCGGGCTGGAGATCATTCTGCAAGGCCGTGACCCGCGTGACGCCTGGGCGTTTGTTGAACGTATTTGTGGTGTATGTACCGGGGTACATGCTCTGGCATCGGTGTACGCTATCGAAGATGCGATTGGTATCCAGGTGCCGGATAACGCCAATATTATACGTAACATCATGCTGGCTACGTTGTGGTGTCACGATCATCTGGTCCATTTTTATCAGTTAGCCGGTATGGACTGGATTGATGTTCTGAATGCGCTGAAAGCCGATCCACGCGCCACCTCGCAGTTGGCGCAAAGCCTTTCCGCCTGGCCGATGTCATCGCCGGGCTACTTCTTTGACGTACAAAATCGATTAAAGAAATTTGTCGATGGTGGCCAGCTTGGGATATTCCGTAACGGCTATTGGGGACATCCACAGTACAAACTGTCGCCAGAGGCTAATCTGATGGGCTTTGCCCACTATCTTGAAGCCCTCGACTTCCAGCGCGAGATCGTCAAAATCCATACCATATTTGGCGGTAAGAACCCCCATCCTAACTGGATCGTCGGCGGAATGCCGTGCGCGATCAATCTCGATCAAAGCGGCGCGGTCGGGGCTATCAATATGGAGCGCCTCAACCTGGTGCAGTCGATCATCACCCGCACCGCCGACTTCATTAACAACGTGATGGTTCCGGACGCGCTGGCTATCGGCCAGTTCAATAAAGCATGGAGTCAAATTGGCACCGGTCTGTCGGATAAATGCGTGCTGAGTTACGGCGCATTTCCGGACATTGCCAACGACTTCAGCCAGCAAAGCCTGTTAATGCCGGGCGGCGCGGTGGTCAATGGCGATTTTAAAAATGTCATGCCGGTAGATTTGGCCGATCCGCAGCAGATACAGGAGTTTGTGGATCACGCCTGGTACCGTTATCCGGACGATCGGCTGGGGCGTCATCCTTTTGACGGCATTACCGATCCCTGGTACAACCCGGGTGATGTCAAAGGCAGCGATACGCATATCCAGCAGCTCAACGAGCAGGAACGTTACTCCTGGATTAAAGCGCCGCGCTGGCGGGGTCATGCCATGGAAGTCGGCCCGCTTGCCCGAACGCTTATCGCGTACCACAAAGGGGATGCCGCCACTATAGAGTCGGTAGATCGCATGATGTCCGCCCTTAAACTGCCGCTCTCCGGTATCCAGTCTACGCTTGGCCGTATTTTATGCCGCGCGCACGAAGCGCAATGGGCCGTCGGTAAGCTGCAGTATTTTTTCGACAGGCTTATGACCAACCTGAAAAACGGCGACCTGGCCACCGCCAATACCGAGAAATGGGAACCGGCCAGTTGGCCGCAGCACTGCCGCGGCATCGGTTTTACCGAAGCGCCTCGCGGAGCGTTGGGACACTGGGCGTCAATACGCGATCAGAAGATTGAACTCTATCAGTGCGTGGTTCCCACCACCTGGAACGCCAGCCCGCGCGATCCTAAAAAACAGATCGGCGCCTATGAAGCGGCATTGATGGGAACGCAAATGGCGATTCCCGACCAACCGTTAGAAATCCTGAGGACGCTGCACAGCTTCGACCCCTGCCTCGCCTGCTCAACCCACGTGCTCGGCGACGACGGCAGCGAACTGATTGCCGTCCAGGTACGCTAAGCGTTAAGGAAAAGAACGATGACTGGAAAGCTATCTCCACGCGTCGGGGAGGCGCGTGATACTGCCGTCAGCCACTATGTGTTTGAAGCGCCGGTACGCCTGTGGCACTGGCTAACGGTCGCCTGCATGTTGGTACTGATGGTAACAGGCTACTTCATTGGCCGACCGCTGCCGTCGGTGAGTGGCGAGGCGACCTATCTGTTTTACATGGGCTATATCCGGCTGATCCACTTTGCCGCCGCGATGATCTTTACCGTGTTACTGCTGGGGCGAATTTATTGGGCCTGTGTCGGCAACCGCTATTCACGAGAGCTGTTTATCGTCCCGGTCTGGCGTCGTAGTTGGTGGCAAGGCGCTTTCACCGTGGTCCGCTGGTATCTGTTTCTGGAGAAAAAACCGGGGAGCGACATCGGACATAACCCTGTCGCGCAGGCCGCGATGTTCGGCTATTTCCTGTTGTCGGTATTTATGATCCTCACCGGTTTCGCTCTGTTTGGCGAGCATAGCCAGTACGCCATCTTTGCGCCGTTCCGCTATGTGGTTGAATTTTTCTACTGGACCGGCGGCAACTCCATCGATATTCACAGTTGGCACCGACTGGGCATGTGGCTGATCGCCGCCTTCATCGTCGGGCACGTTTACCTCGCTATCCGGGAAGACATTATGTCCGACGATACGGTGATCTCCACCATGATCAATGGCTATCGCAGCCATAAATTCCCCAAACCGCACGACAAGGAGCCCTCATGAATGCGCAACGCGTAGTGGTGATGGGGTTAGGAAACCTGCTGTGGGCCGATGAAGGATTCGGTATCCGGGTCGCGGAGCGTTTGTATGCCCGATATCACTGGCCTGAAGAGGTAGAAATTGTGGACGGCGGTACACAAGGGCTAAACCTGTTAGGTTATGTTGAGCAAGCCAGCCATCTCCTGCTCCTTGACGCGATCGATTACGGCCTGACGCCGGGCAGCCTGCGAACCTATGCCGGCGAGAAAATCCCCGCGTATCTCAGCGCCAAAAAAATGAGTCTGCATCAAAACAGTTTTTCCGAAGTTCTGGCGCTGGCCGACATCCGCGGGCATCTGCCCTGTCACATAGCGCTGGTCGGTCTGCAACCGGCGCAACTGGACGACTATGGCGGTAGCCTGAGCGAAATAGCTCGCGGCCAGCTACCGGCGGCGGAACAGGCCGCCCTGGCGCAACTGGCCGCCTGGGGGATCGTACCGCAGGCAAACGAGGTCGCACGCTGCCTGAACTATAAATGCCTGTCGATGGAAAATTATGAGGGAGTGCGCATACGTCAGTATCAGACACGTCTGGAGGGCAAAAGAAGTGGCGAATGACACCCCGTTCTCTGCGCTATGGCAACGCCTGTTAACCCGTGGATGGCAACCGGTAGAGGCTTCCACGGTAGACGACTGGATCAAACGGGTTGGAGATGGCGTCATCCTGTTAAGTAGCGATCCGCGGCGTACGCCGGAAGTCAGCGATAACCCGGTGATGATTGCCGAACTCCTGCGTGAGTTCCCGCAGTTTGACTGGCAGGTGGCGGTGGCCGACCTTGAACAAAGCGAAGCTATCGGCGATCGCTTTAATGTTCGTCGGTTTCCGGCGACGTTAGTTTTTACAGACGGCGAGCTACGCGGCGCGCTCAGCGGCATTCATCCCTGGGCTGAACTGCTCACGCTGATGCGTTCGATGGTTGACACTCCCGCAGCGCAGGAGACAGTACAATGAGCAACGCCTTTTTTCATCTGCTGGGGCCAGGTACGCAGCCTGATGACGCCAGTTTCTCGATGAATCCCTTACCGCTCACCTGTCAGGTCAATGGCGACCCAAGTATGGCGGCGCTGGAGCGCTGCGCTCACAGCCCGGCGGTGATGGCATTGTTGACCGATCTGCGAGGTCAGCTTGCCCGGCGCATCCCGGAAGTCGGCGACGTGCTGGGATGGGAGTTATCTCCCCTGAATGCCGATGATCTCTCATTCCTCAATACGCTATTGGGCGAAGGCGAAGTCTCGGTACGCATTCAGCATCCGGACGGGAGTGAAAGCGAGATCCAGGAGACCATCTTCTGCGGCCTGTGGCGGGTACGCCATCTGCATAACCGACGTCTGCTGACGGATCGTCTGGAAGCAGGTAGCGCGCCCCTGACATTATGGCAAGCGGCTACCGCCGATACGCTGCCTGACGACTCTCTACTGCCTCCGCCTGTCGCTGGCCTGATGAATGGACTGCCGCTGGCCCATGAATTATTGGCGCACGTACGCGATCCGGCGTTGCAACCTCACAGCATCAATTTGACCCAACTGCCGCTCAGCGAGGCCGATCGTCTTTTTCTGGCGCGTTTATGCGGACACGGGAACATCCAGATTCGCATCTCCGGGTATGGCGAAAGCCAAATCAACGCCACAGCATTGCGCCATCTCTGGCATGTGCGCTGTCTGGACGCCCTTAAAGGGCCGTTGCTCGATAGCTATGAGATTTGTCCTTTGCCGGAGCTGGTACTGGCGGCCCCGGAAGATCTGGCCGATTCGCGCCAGCGCCTGGATGAAGTCTGCCGATGGCTGGAGACGCGCTAGCGCTCTCAACAGGAACGTCACCGGTGTCCGGTACTGATTAGCTTTTTACTCTCTTTCTGCCTACAGGAGTTAGCATGTGGGATGTCATTGACTTATCGCGCTGGCAGTTTGCGCTGACCGCGCTGTATCACTTTTTATTTGTTCCTCTTACGCTTGGGCTGATTTTTTTGCTGGCCGTCATGGAGACGATCTATGTGGTGACGGGGAAAACCGTCTACCGCGATATGACGCGTTTCTGGGGCAAGCTCTTCGGGATCAATTTTGCTCTCGGTGTGGCTACCGGCCTGACCATGGAGTTTCAGTTCGGGACTAACTGGTCGCTCTATTCCAACTATGTGGGCGATATCTTCGGCGCGCCGCTGGCGATGGAAGCGTTACTGGCCTTTTTTCTCGAATCCACTTTTGTCGGCCTGTTCTTTTTCGGCTGGCAGCGGCTGAATAAATACCAACACCTGCTGGTCACCTGGCTGGTGGCCTTCGGCTCCAATATTTCAGCATTATGGATTCTGAATGCCAATGGCTGGATGCAGTATCCTACCGGCGCTCATTTCAACATCGATACGTTACGGATGGAAATGAGCAGCTTCAGCGATCTGGTCTTTAACCCGGTGAGCCAGGTGAAATTCGTCCATACCGTCATGTCCGGTTATGTCACCGGCGCCATGTTTATTATGTCTATCAGCGCCTGGTATCTGCTACGTGGCCGCGAGCGTGAGGTGGCCTTGCGCTCGTTTGCTATCGGCTCAGTATTCGGCACCCTGGCCATTCTGGGAACCCTGCAACTGGGCGACAGTTCGGCCTACGAGGTCGCCCAAATTCAGCCGGTGAAACTGGCGGCGATGGAAGGCGAATGGCAAACCGAACCCGCGCCCGCGCCGTTTCATCTGATTGCCTGGCCGCAGCAGGAACAGGAGCGTAATGCATTTGCCGTGAAGATCCCTGCTCTGCTGGGTATTCTGGCCACCCATTCGCTGGATACGCCGGTTCCGGGGTTAAAAAACCTGATGGACGACGCTCTGCCGCGCCTGAAGCGTGGCCGGGAGGCCTGGTTACTCATGCAGGAGATAGCGCAAGGCAATCGCTCGCCGCAGGTACTGAATGCGTTTCACGCCGTTGAGGGCGATCTGGGGTACGGCATTCTGCTGGCGAAATATGCCCCGGATATGAACCATGTGACGCCGGAGCAATATCGTGCGGCCCAGCGTGGCGCTATTCCTCAGGTGGCGCCGGTGTTCTGGAGTTTCCGTATTATGGTCGGCTGCGGTTCGCTGCTGTTAGTGGTGATGTTGATTGCGTTGATACAGACGCTGCGAATGCGTATCGACCAGCATCGCTGGGTATTGCGTATGACGCTGTGGAGCCTGCCGTTACCGTGGATTGCCATTGAAGCCGGTTGGTTTATGACGGAGTTTGGCCGTCAGCCCTGGGCGATTCAGGACATTCTGCCGACCTGGTACGCTCACTCCGCGCTGACGCCGGGCCAGTTGGCCTTCTCAATGGGGCTTATCCTCGGACTTTACACCCTGTTTTTAATCGCGGAAGTCTATCTGATGCAGAAGTACGCGCGTCTTGGGCCGAGCGCCATGCAACATCAACAACAAGCGCAACAACAGGGATAAAGGAGACAATCATGTTGGATTATGAAACGTTGCGGTTCATTTGGTGGCTGCTGATCGGCGTCATCCTGGTGGCCTTTATGGTAACTGACGGGTTTGATATGGGTGTCGGTTGCCTGCTCCCGCTGATAGCGCGCAACGATGACGAACGCCGGGTATTGATCAATAGCGTCGGCGCCCACTGGGAAGGAAACCAGGTATGGTTGATTCTCGCGGGCGGGGCATTATTCGCCGCCTGGCCACGGGTCTATGCCGCCGCGTTTTCCGGTTTTTATGTGGCGATGATCCTGGTGCTGTGTGCCCTCTTCTTTCGCCCGCTGGCCTTTGATTATCGGGGAAAAATCGCCAATGCCCGCTGGCGCGCGCTGTGGGATACCGGTCTGGTTATCGGCAGCCTGGTTCCCCCCGTTGTATTCGGCATCGCGTTCGGCAACCTGTTTTTAGGCGTGCCGTTTGCCTTCACGCCGCAGCTTCATGTTGACTATTTTGGTACCTTCTGGCAGTTACTCTCGCCCTTTGCACTACTGTGTGGATTATTGAGCCTGTCGTTGGTGATTATGCAAGGAGGCGTCTGGTTACAGTTGAAAACGGAGGGCGTTATTCGTCAACGGGCTCTGTCGGCCACCCGCCACAGCGCACTGCTGATCGTGATCTGCTTCCTGCTGGCCGGTTACTGGCTGTGGGCCGGCGTTGATGGCTTTGTCTTGCTCACGCAGGATGCCAACGGCCCTTCCAATCCGCTCTTAAAAGGCGTGGCGATACTCCCTGGCGCATGGATGAACCACTTTATACGCTCGCCGCTACTGCTCATCATCCCGTTGCTCGGTATGATCCTGCCGATTCTGGCTTTCTATGCCTGCCTTCGCGGTCAGACTATTCGTGGATTTCTGTTCGCTTCCCTGACCCAGGCCTGCGTCATCTTTACCGCCGGCATAACGCTATTTCCTTTTGTGATGCCGTCGAGTGTTAGTCCTCTCTCCAGCCTGACGGTGTGGGACAGCACCTCCAGCCAGATGACGCTCGAAATCATGCTGGTGATTGTGCTGATTTTTCTGCCGATCGTACTGCTCTATACGCTATGGAGCTATTACAAAATGTTGGGGCGTATCAACCTGGAGACCCTCCGCCGCAACGATCATGAACTTTATTAGGGAGCGGGAGCGATGTGGTATTTACTGTGGTTTGTCGGCATTCTGCTGATGTGCTCACTGTCGACGCTGGCGCTGGTATGGCTTGAGTCGCGTCAACAATAAAGAGGTAAACCGGGGCCAGCGCCGTCTGACTCCGGTTATTTTTATCTTTTTACGCGCCTGGCGAAGACGTTTCCCCGCCGACAGGACGACATAACATTGATACATGTCGTTATCATAATGTTTACTTTTAGAGGTGCGTCATAATTATGACAAATAGCCGCCTTGCACATATTACGCATATTTAAGCAATTAATTGCATAATTAGCGATATATTACCTCTTATATCGGATAGTTAACCACTTCCCATCCAAAATCATAACGAAAATCCAACTGCCTGCCATTTTTGATCTGAGTTAATTGTTTAAAAAAGTGTTAAATTTATCGCTACATGGTGTGATCTACTATGTACCACGGTCAATTAAAGAACATATTACTTTTATCACTAAGGTTTATCATGGATAAGTTATCTTACGCTTCAGATAGCAGCACATCTGCCTGGAATACCTACCTGCAACAAATCGAGCGTGTGGCCCCTTATCTGGGCGAGTTATCCCCCTGGGTGGATACTCTGCGCCACCCAAAACGCGCTCTGATCGTCGATATTCCGGTACAAATGGATGATGGCACTATTCGTCATTTCGAAGGATATCGCGTGCAGCACAACCTCTCCCGAGGTCCGGGTAAAGGCGGTGTTCGCTACCATCCTGACGTTGATCTCAATGAAGTGATGGCCCTGTCAGCATGGATGACCATCAAATGTGCCGCGCTGAACCTGCCGTACGGCGGCGCCAAAGGCGGCATCCGCGTCGATCCGTTCTCGCTGTCGGAAGGTGAACTGGAGCGTTTGACCCGCCGCTATACCAGCGAGATCGGCATTATCATCGGGCCGCAGAAAGATATTCCTGCGCCGGATGTCGGCACCAACGGTAAAGTGATGGCCTGGATGATGGATACGTATTCCATGAATCATGGCACGACGGTCACTGGCGTCGTCACCGGTAAGCCTATCCATCTTGGCGGTTCGCTGGGTCGTGAAAAAGCGACGGGGCGCGGCGTTTTCGTCAGCGGGCTGGAAGCCGCGCGTCGGGCGAATATCGCCGTTGAAGGCGCTCGCGTTGCGGTTCAGGGTTTTGGTAACGTCGGCAGCGAAGCCGCGCGTCTGTTTGCAGGCGCTGGCGCCCGTGTCGTGGCGATTCAGGATCATACCGCAACGCTGTTTAACGCCACCGGTATTGACATGAAAGCGCTCACAGCATGGCAGACAGAACACAAACAGATTGCCGGTTTCCCGGGCGCGGAAACTATCGCCAGCGATG
Organism: Salmonella sp. SAL04202; assembly: GCF_046550775.1. Lineage (NCBI taxonomy): Bacteria > Pseudomonadati > Pseudomonadota > Gammaproteobacteria > Enterobacterales > Enterobacteriaceae > Salmonella > Salmonella sp. SAL04202. The sequence continues at coordinate 1,572,170 of NZ_JBGDXK010000001.1, forward strand.
CGTTCTGGCGTCTGGAGATGGATATTCTGATCCCGGCGGCGCTTGAAGGTCAGATAACTCGTCAGCGCGCGGAAGCCCTGACGTGTAAGCTGGTGCTGGAAGGGGCTAACGGCCCGACCTATCCGGATGCTGATGATGTTCTGGCCAGCCGTGGTATCCTTGTGGTGCCTGACGTGGTCTGTAACGCAGGCGGCGTAACCGTCAGCTACTTCGAATGGGTACAAGATATGGCCAGCTTCTTCTGGAGCGAAGAAGAGATCAACGCGCGCATGGACAAAATCATGACCGACGCGATCGTCCATGTCTGGGAGAAAGCGGCTGAGAAATCCTGTTCTCTGCGCACCGCAGCCTATATTGTCGCCTGTGAGCGCATTCTGTTGGCCCGTAAAGATCGCGGTATATATCCGGGTTAAGGCTACAAGTTATTGCGCTAAAATCCACGTCCCGGCGTGGATTTTTTGTCTGTATCCCCCGTTTTCCACGCGCGCGCCGATAAACTCTGTCTGAATAAAATGTCTGTTTGTTCGCAAAATAGCGGTTCAATCACGCGTATCTGGTCATCGTAGACTAAGGTTTTGTCATGGTAAATGCCGTTGGCTTTGGCTCACCGCTAAGGAGATAACTTGATGATACCCCCAGAGATTCGCCGTTCTGTTCTACTGCAGAAAGCCATAAAACTGGCGCTGGCAGGGACGCTGCTGACGTTTGCATCGTTTTCGGCGACTGCCGCAGACCCGTCTTCCGACACTGAAACTCCGCAGCCGCCGGATATTTTGCTTGGCCCGCTCTTTAATGATGTCCAGAATGCAAAACTCTTCCCCGATCAGAAAACCTTTGCTGACGCCATACCTAATAGCGATCCGCTCATGATTCTTGCGGATTATCGTATGCAGCGGAACCAGTCCGGCTTCGATTTGCGTCATTTTGTTGATGTTAACTTCACCCTGCCGAAAGCGGGTGAAAAATATGTCCCGCCTGCCGGGCAGTCATTGCGTGAACATATTGATGGCCTGTGGCCGGTGCTGACCCGTTCAACTAAAAACGTCGAAAAGTGGGACTCGCTCTTGCCGTTGCCTGAATCCTATGTCGTACCGGGTGGGCGATTCAGAGAGATTTACTACTGGGACAGCTACTTTACGATGCTGGGGCTGGCGGAAAGCGGGCACTGGGATAAGGTGGCGGATATGGTAGCGAACTTTGGTTACGAAATTGACGCCTGGGGGCATATTCCTAACGGCAACCGTACCTACTACCTGAGTCGTTCGCAGCCGCCTTTCTTTGCGTTTATGGTTGAGTTACTGGCGCAACATGAAGGTGACGATGCGCTGAAAGAATACCTGCCGCAACTGCAAAAAGAGTACGCCTACTGGATGGAGGGCGTTGAGACATTGCAGCCAGGGCAACAAAACCAACGCGTCGTCAAACTGGAGGACGGCAGCGTTCTCAACCGCTACTGGGACGATCGGGATACCCCCCGCCCTGAATCCTGGGTTGAAGATATCGCTACCGCCAAAAGCAACCCCAACCGCCCGGCAACGGAGATCTATCGAGACCTCCGATCTGCCGCCGCCTCCGGCTGGGATTTCAGCTCCCGCTGGATGGATAATCCGCAGCAGCTCAGTACCATTCGTACCACCACTATTGTCCCTGTCGATCTTAACGCTCTGCTGTATCAGCTGGAGAAAACCCTCGCCCGCGCCAGCGCTGCGGCGGGCGATCGGGCCAAAGCCTCGCAATATGACGCGCTAGCCAACGCGCGGCAAAAAGCCATTGAAATGCATCTGTGGAATAACAAAGAGGGTTGGTATGCCGACTACGATCTGCAGAACAATAAAATCCGTGACCAACTCACCGCTGCCGCACTGTTCCCGCTCTATGTAAACGCCGCCGCGAAAGATCGCGCCGCGAAAGTGGCGGCGGCGGCCCAGGCGCATCTGCTACAGCCTGGCGGGCTGGCTACCACCTCGGTTAAAAGCGGACAGCAGTGGGATGCGCCAAACGGCTGGGCGCCGTTACAATGGGTCGCTGCCGAAGGATTACAAAATTATGGGCAGGATGACGTGGCAATGGAAGTCACCTGGCGCTTTTTAACCAATGTGCAGCACACCTACGATCGCGAGAAAAAACTGGTCGAAAAATATGACGTCAGCAGTACCGGAACCGGCGGTGGCGGCGGCGAATATCCCCTTCAGGACGGCTTTGGCTGGACCAACGGCGTGACGCTGAAAATGCTCGATCTGATTTGTCCGCAGGAAAAACCGTGCGATAGCGTACCGTCTACTCGTCCGGCATCGTTAAGCGCAACGCCGACAAAAACGCCGTCTGCAGCGACGCAGTAACGCGTGTTTATAATAGGTTGACCCGGCGCTGACCGGGTCAACGCTTAAACGTTTTGCAGCGGTTAGCCGCGTCGCAGAAGGCGGAAAATCACCAGCACCACAATCGCGCCCACCACGGCGACCAGGAAACTGTGCAGATTAAAGCCGCTGATACTGCCGCCAATACCAAACATCGTCGCCAGCCATCCGCCAACGACCGCCCCGACGATACCGAGAATACAGGTCAGGATAAATCCCCCGCCATCGCGCCCCGGCATAAGCAATTTGGCGATAACGCCGGCAATCAAACCAAAAATAATCCAGGCGATAATTCCCATTTGCAAACCCTCTTTCCAGTAAAAACGTTTTAAGTATAGGCAAAGTCGAGCGTCGCATTTCTGAACACTGATTTATCTCGCGGACATAAAAATTTATTTATCGCTATTAAGTTCTTTCTACCGATGCCGATAACCCAAAGATAGTCTGCGTATCAGGGGTTATTTCGTGTGAGTGGTTACAATGAGCAGTTCCTGAAAAAAAATCCATTAGCGATATTAGGCGTGCTACGGGATTTAAATAAAAATCAGGTTCCACTGCGTATTTCATGGGCGCATGGTCAATTCATCAGTAAAATTTTGGCGGTAGACCCGGAAAAACTCATCGTGGATTACGGCAGCCAGGAATATGAAAATAGCGCCGTATTACGTGCCGGGCAGGTAGCCATTATCGCAGAAACGCAGGGCGCAAAAGTCGAGTTCACGTTGCCGCAACTCGTTACAGGTGAATATCAGCGGCTGCCGGCCTTTATCACGCCCCTGCCGTCGTCACTGTGGTTTGTCCAGCGCCGGGAGTATTTTCGTATTGGCGCGCCGCTGTATCCACCTTATTACGGCGTCACCACGCTACCGGACACCCGTACGTTACGTTTTCGCCTGTTTGATCTTTCCCTGGGCGGCATGGGCGCGCTACTGGAATCCGCCATCCCCGACGGACTAATCGAAGGCGCGCGCTTTTCGCAGGTTGAACTGAACATGGGGCCATGGGGGATTCTTCACGTTGACGCCCAGCTTATCGCCATCAGCGAGCGTAAAGTGATTGATGGGAAAAATGAAACGATCACCACTCCCCGCCTGAGCTTTCGTTTCCTTAACGTTAGCCCGGCGGTGGAGCGGGAGTTGCAGCGGATTATTTTTTCGCTTGAGCGCGAGGCCCGAGAAAGAGCGAATAAAGTACGAGAATAATCTTCACGCTAAACTACATGGCGTCCAGCGCCTGCTGAAGCTTCCAGATATAGCGCGGCGCCTGCGGCGCGGGATGATTATCAACAACATGCTCAAAAAACTCGTCCGCATCCAGATCGTTAATTTTTTCTATCGCCTTCTTCCTGTCGGATGAAAAAGTACGCAATAACGCGCCTGCGCCGTTAGCATAAGAGACGACCAGCGCATATTGCATCACCTGCGGATCTTTGATGCCGGCCAGCGGCCCATTTTCCAGAATGCTCAGATACGCCGCGCCCATTGAGATGTTACGCTCAGGGTTTTTCAGCTCGCTGGTGGTCGGTTCGCCACGCCAGCCCATACGACGGTAAACGTCGCGCCCGGAGGTCGACGCCTTTAACTGCATCAGGCCAATCGCATTGGATTTACTGACCGCGTTAGGGTTGCCGCCAGATTCAATGGCGATAATCGCGGTGATTAAATGCGGATCAACCCCCCATGCCGCCCCGGCTTTTTCACTGATGGGCATCCACTGCATCGCACGCTTTACAGGCACTTCGGCATTCCACGGCGGATTCCTGTAATCCTGTTTTGAGCTACAGCCAGCCAGTATTACTACCAAAAAAGCAAACCATCTTAATTTCACGTCATCTATCCTTATAGCCGTAACTTATCTGCCGAAGAGGTCATACCGCCCCGGCCAGGCACTTAGGTTGCCTCCCTGGTGCGCATCCAGAAACGTCGCACAACGAGGGACATCGCCTAATATATGCGGCATGATATACATTTGCATTCTATTGTCAGCAAGGAATTACCATGTCTCTGTTTCATTTAATCGCCCCCTCGGGCTACTGTATTAACCAACAGGCCGCGTTACGCGGCGTTCAGCGCCTGACTGACGCGGGTCATCAGGTGGAGAATGACGAGGTGATTCGTCGCCGCTATCAGCGTTTTGCCGGTACGGACGCGGAACGGCTGGCCGATGTTAATTCGCTGGCCTCGCTAACTTCGCCGGATACGATTGTCATGCCGGTTCGCGGCGGCTATGGCGCCAGCCGCTTGCTGGATCGTATCGACTGGCAGGCGCTCGCCTCCCGGCAACAGCGTGATCCCTTACTGATTTGCGGTCATAGCGATTTTACGGCGATTCAGGCTGGACTCCTGGCGCAGGCCAATATCATCACCTTTAGCGGTCCTATGCTGGCGGCAAATTTTGGCGCCGAAACGCTGAATACGTTCACCGAGCAACATTTCTGGCTGGCGCTACGCAAGGCGCAATTTACCGTAGAGTGGCAAGGCGACGGCCCTCAGTGCGACGCACAGGGCACCTTATGGGGCGGAAATCTGGCGATGTTGATTTCCCTTATCGGTACGCCCTGGATGCCGACTATCGATAAAGGAATTTTAGTGCTGGAAGATGTCAATGAGCATCCTTTCCGGGTGGAGCGTATGCTTTTGCAACTGGAGTACGCCGGAATTTTAAACCGCCAGAGCGCCATCGTTCTCGGCAGCTTTAGCGGCGCGGCGCCCAACGAGTATGACGCCGGCTATTCTCTGGAGAGCGTCTACGCGTTTTTACGTTCCCGTCTGTCCGTTCCGCTGATTACCGGTCTCGACTTCGGGCATGAACAGCGTACGGTGACGCTCCCTATCGGGGCAAACGCGACGCTTAAAAATACGCGCCAGGGGACTCAACTCACTTTATCTGGCCATCCTACGCTGCAATTGTAAAAAAAGTCCCCGACAGGCTAAGTAAAACGCTGCCCTGGCCGTTATTATGTTAATGTTAAATAATACGAAGTCGTGTGAGTCAGGAGATATAAAACGTTGGATGCTGCAACAATTATTAGTCTATTTATTTTAGGTTCCATCCTTGTAACCAGCAGTATCCTGTTAAGTTCATTCTCATCGCGACTGGGTATCCCGATTCTGGTCATTTTCCTCGCCATTGGGATGTTAGCGGGTGTGGATGGCATTGGCGGTATTCCTTTCGATAATTATCCTTTCGCTTATATGGTCAGTAACCTGGCGCTGGCGATTATTTTACTCGATGGCGGCATGCGCACCCAGGCCAGCTCTTTCCGGGTAGCGCTGGGCCCCGCGCTGTCGCTGGCGACGCTCGGCGTGCTGATCACGTCGGGGTTAACAGGTATGATGGCCGCCTGGCTGTTTCATCTGGATCTTATCGAAGGTCTGCTTATCGGCGCGATAGTCGGTTCCACTGACGCCGCAGCGGTCTTTTCTCTGCTTGGCGGCAAAGGGCTAAACGAACGTGTAGGCTCCACGCTGGAGATCGAATCGGGAAGTAACGACCCGATGGCCGTTTTTCTGACCATTACATTAATTGAGATGATCCAGAAACATGAAACCGGCCTGGACTGGATGTTTGCCGTCCATATTATCCAGCAGTTCGGTCTCGGTATTGTTTTTGGTCTCGGCGGCGGTTACCTGCTACAGCAGATGATCAACCGTATTTCTCTGCCCAGCGGCCTGTATCCGATGCTGGCGCTCAGCGGCGGTATTCTGATTTTTGCTTTGACAACCGCGCTTGAAGGCAGCGGCATTCTCGCGGTCTATCTGTGCGGATTCCTGTTAGGAAACCGTCCGATTCGCAACCGTTACGGCATCCTGCAAAACTTTGACGGACTGGCCTGGCTGGCGCAGATCGCGATGTTCCTGGTCCTGGGGCTGCTGGTGACGCCTTCCGATCTGTGGCCGATTGCCGTCCCTGCGCTTATTCTCTCTATCTGGATGATTTTCTTCGCCCGCCCTCTGTCGGTGTTTACCGGCCTGCTGCCATTTCGCGGCTTCAATCTTCGGGAGCGCATTTTCATCAGTTGGGTCGGACTGCGCGGCGCGGTGCCGATTATTCTCGCCGTTTTCCCGATGATGGCCGGGCTTGAAAACGCTCGCCTGTTCTTTAATGTCGCTTTCTTTGTGGTACTGGTGTCGCTGCTCCTGCAGGGAACATCGCTGTCATGGGCGGCGAAGAGAGCCAAAGTGGTCGTGCCTCCGGTTGGCTGGCCAGTATCGCGCGTGGGGCTTGACATCCATCCTGATAATCCGTGGGAGCAATTCATCTATCAGTTGAGCGCCGACAAATGGTGCGTCGGCGCGGCGTTGCGCGACCTGCATATGCCGAACGAAACCCGCATTGCCGCGCTATTTCGCAATAATGAACTGTTTCACCCCACGGGTAGCACTCGCCTGCAGGAAGGCGACGTACTCTGCGTGATTGGCCGGGAGCGCGATCTGCCAGCGCTGGGCAAATTGTTTAGCCAGTCGCCGCCGGTTTCGTTAGATCAGCGTTTCTTTGGCGATTTTATCCTCGAAGCGAATGCGAAATTCGCCGACGTGGCGCTTATCTACGGGCTGGAAGAAGGAACGGAATACCGGGATAAACAACAAACCCTGGGTGAAATCATACAGCAACTGCTGGGCGCTGCGCCGGTCGTTGGCGATCAGGTGGAGTTTGGCGGCATGATTTGGACGGTAGCTGAAAAAGAAGATAACGTGGTACGCAAGATTGGGGTACGCGTCGCCGAAGACGAAGCAGAATAAGGTCGCCGGACAACGTCGACCCGCCCCCGGTGGACCGGTCGACGCCTTAGCCTGAGTTAGGTTACGTTGTCACAAACGGCACGCGCGGCGCTACGGCGCACAGTAGCTCATAGCCCAGCGTGCCTGCCGCAGAGGCGACATCATCGACCTTAATTTCTTTGCCCCATAATTCAACCGGCGTGCCGATTCCCGCCTGCGGACACGGCGTCAAATCCACCGCCAGCATATCCATTGAAACGGTGCCTACTGTTCTGGTACGGATACCGTCCACCAGCACAGGCGTCCCGGTCGGCGCATGGCGTGGATAGCCATCGGCATAACCCGCCGCGACGATGCCAATGCGTTGTTCCTGAGTCACAGAATACCCTCCGCCATAGCCTACTCTTTCACCTGCGCTCAGCGTCTGCACGCCAATAATTTCGCTACTCAGCGTCATCACGGGTTTTAGTCCGGTATCGGCAATATCCCGCCACTGTCCTGACGGCGACGCGCCGTACAAAATAATGCCCGGCCTGACCCAGTCATAATGCGCCTGGGGATGCCACAGCGTCGCTGCCGAATTTGATAACGAGTATGCACACTGCAGGCCTTCTGTCGCCAGCGCAATACGCCTCATCGCCTCCCCGATACCTTCCGGATGATCGGCCTGAGCAAAATGTGACATCAGGGTCATTTCACCGACATTGCGCATTGCCCGCAATTGCTGCCAGACGGTCTGCGCCCGCTCAGGCTGAAAACCGAGTCGGTTCATGCCGCTGTTGACTTTGACATAGATATCCAGCGGCGCGTTAAGCCGCGCATTTTGCAGCGCTTTCAACTGCCAGTTACTGTGGATGCAGGTGGTCAGCCGATAAGTGTCATACGCCTCCAGGTCTTGCGCATGGAAAAACCCCTCCAGCATCAATATCGGCCCTTTCCACCCGCGCTCACGCAGGGTAATCGCCTCTTCAAGGTTGAGCATAGCGAAACCATCTGTGGCGCCCAGCGCGCTCCAGACGCGTTCAATACCGTGGCCGTAGGCGTTGGCTTTCACTACCGACCAGACGCGCGCCTCTGGGGCCGCCCGGCGCACAATAGCCAAATTTTGTTTCATTACCTGTAAATCAAGGCTGGCCTGTATAGGGCGGGTCATTTCACTTCCTTTATCAGTTATGCGCGCTATGCAAACGTTGCGGGCGGGTGGGCGTAAAATCGGAACGGTATCGCGCCACGCTCAGATCGTCGTAGGGTATCGCTGGCGTACGACCCGACAAGATATCGCTTAACAACTGGCCTGAACCGCAGGCCATCGTCCAGCCTAAGGTGCCGTGTCCAGTATTAAGCCACAGATTTTTATAACGGGTACGTCCTACTACCGGCGTGCCGTCCGGCGTCATGGGGCGCAGGCCGGTCCAGAATGTGGCCTGCTCAATATGACCGCCGCGCGGAAAAAGATCGCGCACAACCATCTCCAGCGTCTCGCGGCGTGGTTGCAGTAAGTCGGTATTAAAGCCCACGATTTCCGCCATTCCCCCCACGCGAATACGCTTATCAAAACGCGTAATAGCGATTTTGTAGGTTTCATCAAGAATCGTCGATACCGGCGCGCCGTCTGGCTCGACGATTGGGATGGTTAATGAATAGCCTTTCAGCGGATACACCGGGATATCAACAATGCCTTTAAGCATCGCCGTCGAATACGATCCAAACGCCATGACATACGCATCGGCTTTAATGATCTCATCGGCGCATTTCACGCCGTAAATCTGATCATTTTCGTACAGTAATTTTTCCACGGGAGTATTAAAGCGAAAGGTTACGCCCGCCTGCTCCGCCATGCGCGCCAGACGCTGGGTAAAGAGCTGGCAGTCCCCGGTTTCATCATTCGGTAAGCGCAGCCCGCCGGTTAATTTATGCGCAACCTCAGCCAGAGCGGGTTCAACTTCCGCCAGTCGGCTGGCTTCCAGGAGCTGATACGGCACCCCGGCATCTTCCAGCACGGCGATATCACGGGTGGCGTTCTCATACTGTTGCGCGGTGCGAAAGAGTTGCAGCGTTCCCCCCTGGCGACCTTCATATTCGATACCGGTCGCGGCGCGTAGCGTTTTCAGACAGTCGCGACTATATTCCGCCAGACGCACCATGCGGCCTTTATTTTCCATATAATGCCGGGTATCGCAGTTACGCAGCATTTGCCACATCCACTTCAGTTGAAACGGGGTGCCATCCAGACGCACCGCCAGCGGCGCATGGCGCTGGAACATCCATTTTATCGCCTTCAGCGGTACGCCAGGGGCCGCCCAGGGCGCCGCATATCCCGGTGAAATTTGTCCGGCATTCGCCGCGCTGGTTTCTTGCGCCGGGCCGGATTCGCGATCGATGACGGTGACATCATGCCCCGCCTGACTCAAGTACCAGGCGCTGGTCACGCCAACTACGCCACTCCCCAGGATGACAACTCGCATAGCCACTCCGTTAATAGTAAAAGAACAATCTTCTGATTACATCTTGATAACCCAGATGAAAATATTATTCAACATATGACTTTTTTATGGTGACGTGCTTCACATATACCCTAAAGACAAGCGATCCCACTGGTTTGGGATCTCCTGCTACGCGGCATGGCTATACAGCATAAAATGATGCCAATACCCGTTTTTTTGCCGTTCAGAGTGGAGGAAATCGCAAAGAAAAGTTTTCACGATCAAGTCGTTTTTTAACATGGTGTTCTATGCTTGAAAGGAGGCGCTCCATACAGAGAGCGTCGCCAACAATGAGGGTGCGCGAATGGCAACGATTGATTCCATGAACAAGGACACCACACGTTTGAGCGATGGACCCGACTGGACATTTGATCTGCTGGATGTCTATCTGGCAGAGATAGACCGCGTGGCGAAACTCTACCAACTGGATACTTACCCGCACCAAATTGAAGTCATCACTTCCGAACAGATGATGGACGCCTACTCCAGCGTCGGGATGCCGATCAACTATCCGCACTGGTCGTTTGGCAAAAAGTTCATTGAGACGGAACGTCTGTATAAGCATGGTCAACAAGGACTGGCTTATGAAATTGTGATCAACTCTAATCCCTGCATTGCCTACCTGATGGAAGAAAACACCATCACCATGCAAGCGCTGGTCATGGCGCACGCCTGTTACGGCCACAACTCCTTTTTTAAAAATAATTATCTCTTCCGGAGCTGGACGGATGCCAGCTCTATCGTCGACTACCTGATTTTCGCCCGAAATTACATTACCCGCTGTGAAGAACGCTACGGAGTGGATGAAGTAGAAAAACTGCTCGACTCCTGCCACGCGCTGATGAATTACGGCGTCGATCGCTATAAGCGCCCGCAGAAAATCTCGTTGCAGGAAGAGAAAGCGCGACAAAAAAGCCGGGAAGAGTATCTACAAAGCCAGGTGAATATGCTGTGGCGCACGCTGCCAAAACGCGAGGAAGAAAAAACTGTCGCCGAAGCACGCCGCTTTCCCGCTGAACCGCAGGAAAACCTGCTCTATTTTATGGAGAAAAACGCCCCGTTGCTCGAGCCGTGGCAGCGCGAAATTCTGCGCATCGTGCGTAAAGTCAGCCAGTATTTTTATCCGCAGAAACAGACGCAGGTCATGAACGAGGGCTGGGCGACCTTCTGGCACTACACCATCCTGAACCATCTGTATGATGAAGGCAAAGTGACGGAACGCTTTATGCTGGAGTTTTTACACAGCCATACCAATGTCGTATTTCAGCCGCCCTATAATAGCCCCTGGTATAGCGGAATTAACCCCTATGCGCTCGGCTTTGCCATGTTCCAGGATATCAAACGTATTTGTCAGTCGCCCACGGATGAAGATAAATACTGGTTTCCGGATATTGCCGGTTCCGACTGGCTGGAAACGCTGCACTTCGCCATGCGCGATTTTAAAGATGAAAGCTTTATCAGCCAGTTCCTGTCGCCAAAAGTGATGCGTGATTTCCGTTTCTTCACGGTACTTGATGATGACAGGCATAATTATCTGGAGATCTCCGCCATTCATAACGAAGAAGGTTATCGGGAGATTCGATCAAAACTGTCGTCACAGTATAACCTGAGCAACCTGGAGCCGAATATTCAGGTCTGGAATGTGGATTTACGCGGCGACAGATCGCTGACGTTGCGTTATATCCCGCATAACCGCGCGCCGCTGGATAAAGGCCGCAAAGAGGTGCTGAAACATGTGCATCGGTTATGGGGCTTTGATGTGATGCTGGAGCAACAAAATGAGGATGGCAGCGTAGAACTGCTGGAGCGTTGTCCGCCGCGCATGAACATGCTGTAATCGAGATGCTGCCCGGTAGTGTTTGCGCTTACCGGGCATCGCGGGATTATCGTCCCTGAATCGCTAAATCGCCGGGCAGATTTTTCTGCATCCGATGCCAAATCTCGCCGCTGTCATGCCCGTAACGTCGCACCGTTTCATATACCTGGTCGTGCGCGCCCTGCTCGCATAACGACGATAATTTATGATAGAAACCCAGTGCCAGACTGCGCGCTTCCGGATTGGCGAAATAGTGGCGACCAATGCGGGTGTATAACCCTTTCATGCCGTTCAGGATCAAGCCGTAAATAGGATTGCCGGAGGCAAATGCCAGACCACGAAAGATGTTATAGTCCAGATCGGCGAATGCATCGGCATGGTCGGCCACTTCGTGGGCAGTGGCCAGCACTTCCTGCGCCTTATCCGGGTGTTGACGCAATGCGGTACGAATAAAGATAGTAGAAATATTGGTACGCACCGACAACAAATTGTCGATCAGTTGCGGAACGCTTTCATGATCAAGGCGGGCCAGCGTTTCAAGGATATTCAGCCCTGACGTTTCCCAAAAATTATTAACCTTTGTCGGTTTGCCATGCTGAATGGTCAGCCAGCCATCTCGCGCCAGCCGCTGTAACACCTCGCGTAATGTCGTGCGCGTTACGCCGATCAGTTCGGAGAGTTCTCGTTCTGCCGGTAAGATCGTGCCAGGAGGAAAGCGGTTATTCCAGATACTTTCAATAATATACTCTTCCGCGAAACCCGCCGGGCTCTGCGCCTTAATGACCATAGTGAGATTTCCATTACACAGCAAAACATAGTTGTACTCATCATACCAGACGGGCGTAACACCTGATAGCGGACGCAATGAAGAAAAAGGGGATCAAGGCACCATTTCTGATATCGCCTGCCAATATCGTTAAGGACTTGCTTGCATTCGTCGCGCTCGCTACTCTCTGTGTTTAAACATAAAAACGCTATTTCATTTTTCTAGGTAAGGAAAAATTTCATGGAGATCTCATGGGGTCGCGCCATGTGGCGCAACTTTTTAGGCCAGTCGCCCGACTGGTACAAACTGGCACTACTTGTCTTTTTAATTGTTAACCCATTCATTTTCTTAGCTAATCCCTTTATTGCCGGTTGGCTGCTGGTGGCAGAGTTTATCTTCACTCTGGCGATGGCGTTAAAGTGTTACCCCCTGCTGCCCGGCGGGTTACTGGCCATCGAAGCCGTCATCATCGGCATGACCAGCGCCGCTCATGTACGTGAAGAGGTTGCCGCCAACCTGGAAGTCTTGCTGCTGCTGATGTTTATGGTGGCAGGCATCTACTTTATGAAGCAGTTATTGCTGTTTATTTTTACCCGTCTGTTACTCAGTATCCGCTCGAAGATGGTTCTGTCGCTGGCCTTTTGCGTCGCCGCCGCGTTCTTGTCGGCTTTTCTTGACGCGCTTACCGTCGTTGCGGTGGTGATCAGCGTCGCCGTCGGTTTTTACGGGATTTACCATCGTGTGGCCTCATCGCGCGGCGAAGAGAACGATATGCTGGACGATAGCCATATCGATCCGCATTACAAAACGGTGCTGGAGCAATTCCGCGGATTCTTGCGCAGCCTGATGATGCATGCGGGTGTGGGGACGGCGCTGGGCGGCGTCATGACCATGGTCGGGGAGCCGCAAAACCTGATCATCGCTAAAGCGGCTGGCTGGCATTTCGGCGACTTCTTTTTACGGATGTCGCCTGTCACCGTCCCGGTACTGATATGTGGACTGTTAACCTGTATGCTGGTCGAGAAAATGCGCTGGTTTGGCTATGGCGAAACGTTGCCCGAAAAAGTCCGCGACGTCTTGCAGCAATTCGACGATCAAAGCCGTAAGAAGCGCACCCGCCAGGATAAAATTAAACTAATAGTCCAGGCAATTATTGGCGTCTGGCTGGTTACCGCCCTCGCCCTCCATCTCGCGGAGGTGGGGCTGATTGGTCTGTCGGTTATTATTCTGGCCACCGCGTTAACGGGTGTAACCGATGAACACGCCATCGGCAAAGCGTTTACCGAGTCGCTGCCGTTTACTGCGCTGTTAACCGTTTTCTTCTCCATTGTGGCGGTTATTATCGATCAACATCTTTTCGCGCCGATTATTCAGTTTGTCTTGCAAGCCTCTGAACACGCGCAGCTAACGCTGTTCTATCTCTTTAACGGCCTGTTGTCTTCCATCTCGGATAACGTCTTTGTCGGCACCATTTATATCAACGAAGCGAAGGCGGCAATGGAAAACGGCGCTATCAGCTTAAAACAGTTTGAGCTATTAGCCGTGGCCATCAATACCGGTACTAACCTGCCATCGGTAGCGACGCCAAATGGTCAGGCGGCATTCTTATTCCTGCTGACCTCCGCGCTGGCGCCGTTAATCCGTCTCTCCTATGGCCGTATGGTCTGGATGGCGTTACCGTACACTATCGTACTGACCCTGATAGGGCTACTGTGCGTCGAATTCACTCTTGCGCCGGTCACCGAATGGATGACTCAGGCAGGATGGTTAGCAACGCTTTCGTAACGTTTGGCCGGGCAATACACCGCCCGGCTCCGATTTTTGCCTGATAATTATCCAATTACACATTATTTCATTTCCCGCTAGTGGCGCACGAATTGAATTGGTTTACACTGCGGTCTCTACGCATGTTGCAGGGAAATTATTATGTTGCGATTTTTAAACCAGTGCTCACGGGGTCGGGGCGCATGGTTACTGATGGCGTTTACCGCCCTGGCGCTGGAAATGGTGGCGCTGTGGTTCCAGCACGTCATGTTACTTAAACCTTGCGTGCTATGTATTTACGAACGTTGCGCCCTGTTTGGCGTGATGGGCGCGGGTCTGGTCGGCGCTATAGCGCCGAAAACGCCGCTGCGATACGTGGCAATGGTTATCTGGATTTACAGCGCCTGGCGGGGTCTACAACTGGCGTATGAACATACGATGATTCAGTTGCATCCCTCGCCGTTCATGACCTGTGACTTTATGGCGCGCTTTCCAGACTGGTTGCCGTTGGGTAAATGGCTGCCGCAGGTGTTTGTGGCATCCGGTGATTGCGCCGAGCGCCAGTGGTCGTTTTTAACGCTGGAGATGCCGCAATGGCTGTTGGGGATCTTTGCCGCTTACCTTGTGGTGGCGATAGCCGTCGTCATAGCCCAGGCATTTAAGCCTAAAAAACGCGACCTGTTCGGTCGTTGATACACACGCTCCTTCGGGAGCGTTTTTTTTTGCCCGAAGCGTTGTTTGCCAGTGATTGAAAGGTGTATATTAAATACATCTTTAAATCACCACATCAGGGAGATGTCTTATGTCCCACTTACGCATCCCGGCAAACTGGAAAGTTAAACGCTCTACCCCCTTTTTCACCAAAGAGAATGTTCCGGCGGCACTGCTCTCTCATCACAACACAGCGGCAGGCGTTTTCGGACAACTCTGCGTGATGGAAGGCACCGTGACCTACTATGGCTTTGCGAATGAAACCGCGACAGAACCAGAAGTGAAAGTGGTGATTAATGCCGGGCAATTCGCCACCAGTCCGCCGCAATACTGGCATCGGGTAGAGCTGAGCGATGATGCGCGGTTCAACATTCATTTTTGGGTAGAGGAAGACCATCAGGGCGAGGAAATGTATCAACAGAAAAAAGCCTGACATCGGTAAACCAGTCACCACTGGGCGGGTCCCGCCCAGTAGCCAAGTGATTAATGGCGCTAATTAAACGCTAGAGTAGTTTAATTTTAACGTGGTATCCCTCAAGC
The DNA here is from genome assembly GCF_046550775.1 of Salmonella sp. SAL04202. Taxonomy (NCBI): domain Bacteria; kingdom Pseudomonadati; phylum Pseudomonadota; class Gammaproteobacteria; order Enterobacterales; family Enterobacteriaceae; genus Salmonella; species Salmonella sp. SAL04202. Next base: position 1,587,328 of record NZ_JBGDXK010000001.1, read on the forward strand.
CCTTTCATCGTTTCTCGCGGCGCGAACTCTATTTCGGAAACCTCTTGCCCGGTTTTCTTCCGTAGTTCGGCGACCTTTTTGCTAATGAGTGCTGCGATTTCCTCTTCTGCTTTATGTGTCAACTCTTCGCTGTTCATTGATTTCCTCCTTTGAACTCGCAAACGGCTAAGCGCAATAAGACAGTGTCGTCATGGACGCGCTACTATTTTAACGTACAAAAAATTATAGGCTATCTTTCTGAGAGTTATCAGGATGTTTCGCTTTAGAAGATGTAAAAAAACCGCCTGGCACAGGAGCTGCATCAGGCGGTTGGTTAATAGCACAAGTCGCTATCTACGAGGATCTTCAACCTCATTCTGGGTATCCGGGTCGAGAGGATCGTCTCCCTCTGGTGTATCCGGAATATTTTCACCAGGAAGCGGCTCATCCTCTGGTAATGGATCGACTAAATCAGGACGTTCAGACATAAAGCCTCCAACGAACCATAGTTATTAAAGATACCCTACAGCACTACTTTTGGTTTTTCTTTGGATTTTTTCCTTCGTCTTCGGGTGTCTTATCAGGCTTCCTGGGCTGATCCTTTGAAACGCGCAATGGTTGGTTATTCATGGGGTAACTCCTCAGGATAGGCAGCGATATACTGCTTTGAAAGTATAGAGTCGCCGCCATACGTGCGCGAGCGCAGCGACAAGGCGCGTCAGGGAAGAATAGAAGGCAGTGATAACGCCAGGTGACGGAATTTGCACGCAATTCCTGGTTTCAGGGGCCGCCCGGCGTAAATTAAAGAATTGTAAACAATCAGCCGTTTTGCCGAAGACTTATTCTGCCCACGACGGTTTATTTAAAATATGATCCTGCCAGTCCCGTACTTCGGATTCTTTAACCGCGATATGACGGACAGAAATTCGCTCGCCATGCATAGCGGCTTTCGATCCAGTCAGCAGCGGATGCCACGTCGGCAAGGGCTTACCTTCCGCCAACAAACGGTAGGCGCAGGTCATCGGCAACCATTCAAAGTCTGGCAAGTTTTCGCGAGTGAGTTTGATACAGTCGGGTTCAAATTCAAAACGGCGTTCATAATGACGGCACTGGCACGTTTTGATATTTAATTGCCTGCACGCCACGTTGGTGAAGTAGATTTCATCTGTATCTTCATCCATCAGCTTATGCAGGCAGCATTGACCGCAGCCATCGCACAGCGACTCCCACTCGGCATCGGTCATTTCATCCAGGGTTTTACGTTGCCAGAAAGGTGTATCGCTCATTAAAGTATCCGCCATTGCACTAAAGCTGCACCTTATAACCAGTCTGGCCTGCAGATGCAAGTTTTACCGCCGCTGAAGGCGGCAAGCAGATTTTACAGAACGCGGGTAGACAACGTTTCGCCATTAAAACGAATGTCCAGCTCATCGCCGCTTAATAATGGCCCCACGCCTGCCGGCGTGCCGGTTAGCACCACGTCCCCGGCTTTGAGCGTAAAATAGCGGCTCATATAGGCGATAAGGGGCACAATAGGATGAATCATATCCGCGGTCGACCCTTGCTGGCGAACCTCGCCATTAACGTTAAGTCCGATAACTGTATTTTGCGGATCGCCGCAGAAGGCCGCGACAGGGATGAAGCCTGAAATCGGACATGCGTTATCAAAACCTTTGGCTTTTTCCCAGGGCTGTCCGGCCTTTTTCATTTTCCCTTGAATATCGCGCAGGGTTAAATCAAGCGCCACGCCATAACCGGCTATCGCTTTACGTACATGATCTTCGGTCGCCTGGCGGAGCGTTGCGCCAATCAGCACGGCAAGCTCAACTTCATGATGAACAGCCCCCATATCCGCCGGAATCGCCAGCGGCTGGCGAATATCACACAATGCGGTTTCCGGCTTGATAAAAAGCACGGGTTCTTCCGGCGTCGCGCTGCCCATCTCCTTGATGTGATTTGCGTAATTACTGCCCACGCAGACCACTTTACTTACCGGGTAATCAAGCAAGGCGCCTTGCCAGTTACGATGTTGATACATATTTTCCCCTAAGATCATGATGGAATTCAGGCGCGGCGCCGAATACCGTTTAACGGTCAGCGGGCGACGTATTTTGTCCTACCGAAGAAAGATGTTGTTTCAGCAAATCTTCCGGCGGCGGCGGCAATTGTAAATAATAGCCCTGCTCGCTTAACGCCTGTTTTACTTTTTCGAGCTCGGCATTGACTAATTTTTTACGTCCATCAAGCGGCAGCATCATCGCTAACTGCGGCTGACCGAATCCTTTCATCAACGCTTCAGGCACCCGCGAAAAATCGTCTTTTTTTTCGACATACAAATAGGTTTGATCGCGCTTGCTACTTCTATAGATCACACAAAACATACTTTTACTCTGAATTAACGGGATGGTGACTTGCCTCAATATAATACTGACTATAACATGCCTTCTGGACTTCGGAATATCACTCCGTATCGGAGATGATAAATAGCAAATTGAGTAAGGCCAGGATGTCAAACACGCCAATCGAGCTTAAAGGCAGTAGCTTCACCTTATCAGTGGTTCATTTGCATGAAGCGGAACCAGAGGTTATTCGTCAGGCGTTAGAAGACAAAATAGCGCAGGCTCCTGCGTTTTTAAAACACGCCCCTGTCGTTATTAACGTTAGCGGTCTTGAAAGCCCGGTAAACTGGCCGGAACTGCATAAGATCGTGACCTCAACCGGCTTACGCATTATCGGCGTGAGCGGCTGTAAAGACGCCAGCCTGAAAGTAGAAATCGATCGGATGGGTCTTCCTTTACTGACTGAAGGTAAAGAGAAAGCGGTTCGGCCTGCGCCCGTTGAGCCGGCAACGCCCAGCGAGCCGCCGCAAAACGCTAATCCCATCACAAAAACGCGATTAATTGATGTTCCGGTTCGTTCCGGTCAGCGCATTTATGCTCCACAATGTGATCTGATTGTTACAAGTCACGTCAGCGCTGGCGCAGAGCTTATCGCTGACGGCAATATCCATGTCTATGGCATGATGAGAGGTCGCGCGCTGGCAGGAGCGAGCGGCGATCGGGAAGCGCAAATTTTTTGTACCCATCTGACGGCAGAACTGGTCTCTATCGCAGGTGTTTACTGGCTGAGTGATAAAATCCCGGCAGAATTTTATGGCAAAGCGGCGCGCCTGCGTTTAGCAGACAACGCTTTGACAGTTCAACCGTTGAATTGATCCCTTTTTAACAAGGAATTTTTATGGCACGCATTATTGTTGTTACTTCGGGTAAAGGGGGCGTTGGCAAGACCACCTCCAGCGCGGCCATCGCTACAGGTTTGGCCCAGAAGGGAAAGAAAACTGTCGTCATTGATTTTGATATCGGACTGCGTAACCTCGATCTGATTATGGGGTGCGAACGTCGTGTCGTTTACGATTTTGTAAACGTCATTCAGGGCGATGCGACACTGAATCAGGCGCTGATCAAAGATAAGCGTACTGAAAATCTCTTCATTCTTCCGGCGTCGCAGACCCGGGATAAAGACGCGCTAACGCGCGAAGGCGTCGCTAAGGTACTGGACTCACTGAAAGCGATGGACTTTGAGTTCATCGTTTGCGACTCGCCGGCGGGTATCGAAACCGGGGCGCTGATGGCGCTCTATTTTGCCGATGAAGCGATCATTACGACCAACCCGGAAGTCTCTTCTGTCCGTGACTCGGACCGTATTCTGGGTATTCTGGCATCGAAATCTCGTCGCGCAGAAAATGGCGAAGAACCGATTAAAGAACATCTCCTGTTGACGCGCTACAATCCAGGCCGCGTCAATAAAGGCGACATGCTCAGCATGGAAGATGTACTGGAGATTCTGCGTATTAAACTCGTCGGGGTGATCCCGGAAGATCAATCCGTACTGCGCGCATCTAACCAGGGCGAACCGGTGATTCTTGACGCCACTGCGGATGCGGGTAAAGCCTATGCAGATACCGTAGATCGTCTGTTGGGAGAAGAACGTCCTTTCCGCTTCATTGAAGAAGAGAAGAAAGGTTTCCTCAAACGCCTGTTCGGAGGATAAATTATGGCATTACTGGATTTTTTTCTCTCGCGGAAAAAGAGTACCGCTAATATTGCAAAAGAGCGGTTGCAAATCATTGTCGCGGAACGTCGCCGTAGCGATGCCGAACCGCATTATTTACCGCAGTTACGTAAAGATATTCTTGAGGTCATTTGTAAATACGTACAAATCGATCCGGAAATGGTTACCGTCCAGCTTGAGCAAAAAGATGGTGATATCTCCATCCTTGAACTTAACGTAACGCTACCGGAAGCCGAAGAGTCAAAATAAGCTCTTTTATGGGAAAATTCCTGGATTAAAAAAGGCAGAAGAATCTGCCTTTTTTATTTTTTTACATTATTCCGAATACGGACATTTATTTCACTGGCCGTTTTCCCGGCAATTACCGCCGTTAACGCGGATACTCCTGCAACAGAAGAGTTAACTTCTCCGCCATCAGTTCGGCGCGCCAGCCGGAAATCAATTCCGGTTGCCCATTTTGCGGTTTTAATTTCCAGTGCCAGTTAAGCAACTGATTAATCTGCCGACGCGATGCCAGTAGCTCGCCGCTGACGTGATGCGACGCGCTCACCTCCGCCACCAGCGCTTTGATGGCCTTAAACGCTTTGCGATAGCCCGGCATGTCCATCAGATTCAACAGGGGTTCCGGCAATGCCTCTTCCGGTAACGCCTGTGCTTTCGCCACCAGCGATATCAACGTCTTGCCGTGAAAACGAATCTCGCTGCCGGAAAGCCCCAGGCTATCCAGCTCACCGAGACTGCCCGGCATATAACGCGCGACCGCCCACAGGTTTTCTTCACGCACAACAAAGTTCACCGCCATATCGCGCTCACGCGCCTTACGTAGCCGCCAGTCAGCTAAAAGTTGCAGACAGGCTAACTGGCGGGTACGCAGTTGCCAGGCATTAGTGATATCCCGCCATGCCTCTTCCGGCGCCTGAATCTCCTGACGACGCTGCTGCATCAATCGACATTCATCAAGCGCGGCAGGCAGCCATCCTGCGGCTTCAGTTTCAATCATCAGCTTTTTGGCGATCGGTAACAGATACCAAACATCCGCCGCCGCGTATTCACACTGACGTTCACTTAAAGGCCGGGCTAACCAGTCGGTACGAGACTCGCTTTTATCCAGCGCCACGCCCGTATACTCTTCTACCATCGACGCGAACCCCCACGACAGCGGACGCCCGCAAAACGCCGCCAGGATTTGCGTATCAATCAGGGGTTCCGGCAGTTCGCCAAACGCATTCAGAAATACTTCCAGATCTTCGCTACCCGCGTGCAGAAATTTGGTGATTCCCGTATCTCGCAGCACCGCTTTTAACGGCGACCAGTCGCTGATGCCGAGCGGATCGATCAGGGCGACATTTGCCCCGTCAAATAACTGTATCAATCCTAACTGCGGGTAATAGGTGCGGGTACGGACAAATTCCGTATCTAAAGCAATAGCCGGACATGCGCGGACAGCCTCACACAGGCTCGCCAGCGCATCGTCCGTTTCAATCATTTGGTAATTCAAATCGTGTTCTCTTTGGTTCGCGCCAAAAAAAACGCCGGCTTAACCGGCGTCTCTCGTTAGCTGACTTAACGCTCAGGCTTTATTGTCTACTTTGCCACGGGCTTCGTCACGCAGTTCTCGTCGTAAAATTTTCCCAACGTTAGATTTTGGTAATTCCTCGCGAAACTCTACCTGTTTGGGCACCTTATATCCGGTCAGATGGCGACGGCAGAAGGTGATCAACGCATCGTCAGTCAATGCCGGATCTTTCTTAACCACAAAAAGCTTCACCGCTTCGCCGCTACTACCGGAAGGCACGCCAACCGCCGCGACTTCCTGCACGCCAGAATGCTGCATCACCACATCTTCAATTTCGTTTGGATAAACGTTGAAACCAGAAACCAGAATCATATCTTTCTTACGATCGACAATCCGCAGAAAGCCGTCTTCATCCATAACCGCAATATCGCCCGTATGCAGCCAGCCATCTTTAATGATTTCATCCGTCGCGTCAGGACGCTGCCAGTATCCCAGCATAACCTGCGGACCTTTCACGCAAAGCTCTCCGGCCTCACCCGGCGCGACTTCGTTGTCATCGTCATCCACCAGTTTGGCTTCTGTTGACGGTACTGGCAGGCCGATACTGCCGCTGTGATAATCAATATCATGCGGGTTGACGCTCACCAGCGGGGCGCACTCGGTCAGCCCGTAGCCTTCCAGCAGGTATTGCCCGGTCAGCTTTACCCAACGTTCCGCAACGACGTTTTGCACCGGCATCCCGCCGCCGGCTGACAGATGCAGCGAAGAAAAATCCAGCTGTTGAAACTCTTTATTATTGAGCAGGGCGTTGAATAGCGTATTAACGCCGGTCATCGCCGTAAATGGATATTTCGCCAGCTCCTTGACCAGGCCGGGGATATCACGCGGATTGGTAATCAGCAGGTTTTGCCCACCCAGCTCGATAAAAAGCAGACAGTTCATGGTTAAGGCAAAAATGTGATACAGCGGCAGCGCGGTCACTACCAGCTCTTTCCCCGGGTGCAGCAGCGGCCCATAGGTCGCTTTCACCTGCTCCAGATTCGCCAGCATATTGCGGTGGGTCAACATCGCGCCTTTCGCCACGCCCGTCGTACCGCCGGTATATTGCAGGAAAGCCAGATCTTCAGCGACAACCTCGGGTTTGACATACTGCATACGGTAGCCATGCTGTAGCGCGCTGCGAAACGAGATCGCATCTGGCAAGTGGTATTTTGGCACCAGACGCTTGATGTATTTCACGACAAAGTTAACAACCGTACCTTTGGCGGTAGAAAGCTGGTCGCCCATCCGCGTCAGAATAACGTGCTGTACCGACGTTTTCTCGACTACTTTTTCCAGCGTATGGGCAAAGTTAGAAACAATAATGATTGCCGCCGCGCCGCTATCGTTAAGCTGATGCTCAAGTTCGCGCGGCGTGTACAGCGGGTTAACGTTCACCACAATCATGCCGGCGCGTAAAATACCAAATAGCGCGACAGGATACTGCAACAGGTTTGGCATCATCAGCGCCACACGGTCGCCTTTTTTGAGTCCCAGCCCTTGTTGTAAATAAGCCGCAAATGCCCGACTACGTTCTTCTAATTTACGGAAGGTCATTACCTCCCCCATATTGACGAACGCAGGCTGATCGGCATAGCGCGTCGCCGCATGTTCAAACAGTTCAACCAGGGATTGATAACGGTCAGGGTTGATCTCCGCCGGAACATCAGCAGGATAACGGTTAAGCCAAACCTTCTTCAATGCATCACCTCTAAAATGAGTGTTCGTCGTCATCACAACCCCAGTTAATAAACAAGTCGTTAACATTATATTAACTCAGCGTACCAGTTTATTAATTACGCAACTGAAAGGTTGCGAAGCGCGTCACTATTTATTTTTATTATGTCTCTATGAATGCAGAAACAGCGGACCAGCCGCTGTTTCTTTTATTGATAAAACAAAGGGTTACTCTGTTACTATCGTCTGAACCTCTGCGGGTCCAGGGTTATACCATCCCCAACCGCCATAGCCATAAGGCCAGGCGCGTCCGCCGTAAAACCACGGATCGATCGGCTGTGGAGGCATGACGACCTGCTGAACAAGATGCCAGCGTTTATAGCCGGTAGCCTGCATCAGCATAAATTTATACGGCGTATTGCCGATTTTACCGTCAACCGTGCCGGTTATCGGGCCGACAACGGTAACTAACTGGCCACGGAAGTCCACCGGGTCCAGAAAACCGTTCACATCGGCAAAAATTCTGCCGCGCGAGGCTTCGCCCAGAACAGGACGCGCGCCGCTGTCGAGCGGTACGGTCGCGATTTCAAGCCGGGTTTTTCCCTGCTGATTTTGCACCGCCACAACTTTGCCGCCGAAACGCGCCTCTTGCCCGATATAGAGCTGTGGCGCATTCATCACCCGCACCAAATCCTGCTGTGGCGTCGGACTCGAACCTTTAATGGCATCCGGGATAGTCACGCAACCGCTCAGCATAAGCGCAAAAGCGCACGCCAGCGCCCCTTTTATTAACCGTTTTTGAACCGCCATGATGCGACTCCTTTTTCTCGACCTCTATTCCACCCCACAGCATAAAGTATGGGGGGTAATAGTAGTGAGAGTCATTCTTTGCCGGGAAGTTTCTTCCACGCCACTTCGTTACGCAAATAAACCGGCTCGGCATGTTCCACGGCAACGGTCTCTCCTGCCGCCAGCTTTTGACTGGCGATGGGCAACATATCTTCCGCTGCCGGGAGCGACACCTCCCCATCATGAAGCGTCAGGCCGCACTCCTTCGCCAGATCGGGCCACGCTGACCAACCCGTTCCTACGGTCGCCCACTCGCCAGAAAGCTGTTTCAACCGCTCGCCGACCCGTTCCGGTTTCAGCACCGCTTCCGTCTCTTCGCCCTGCCAGACGCCCTGCGCATCACGCTGGTATTCCGCCCAGTACACTTCTCCCATTCGCGCGTCAATCGCGGCGAGTACGCGGGTCACGCCGGTTTTACGCCACGCGCCCTGCGCCATCGTGGCAAGCGTCGAAACACCGATCATCGGCAGATTTGCCCCTAACGCCAGCCCTTGCGCAATCCCAATGCCGATACGCACGCCGGTAAAGCTGCCCGGACCGCGCCCAAACGCCAGCGCATCTATCTCATTGAGCGAGACGCCGCCGGCGGCCAGAATCTCCTGCACCATGGGCAGGATACGTTGAGTGTGTTCTCGTGGACAAAGCTCAAAGTGAGCATTGATAGTACCGTTGTTCCACAGGGCGACAGAACAGGCCTCTGTGGCGGTATCGATAGCCAGAATTCGCATGAGGTTTCGTGCTTAGATCAATAAAATAGCGCGCATCTTACCATACTCCGTAACAAATTACTCGGCGGATGGAATCGCAAGAAAGCGAACGGCACGGGCGATATCACGCGTGCGCGGCGCAGGAGGCAGGCTGGCGAGAAACGTGGCGCCATAGGGCCGCATCACCAGCCGGTTATCACAAATCACTAACACCCCGCGATCGTCCGCATCGCGAATCAGCCGCCCTACTCCCTGCTTCAGCGTAATCACCGCGTCGGGCAGTTGAACCTCATCAAACGGATCGCCGCCGCGCAAACGACAGTCTTCCATTCGCGCTTTTAACAACGGGTCGTCCGGGGAAGTAAACGGCAATTTGTCGATAATCACCAAAGATAACGTATCGCCGCGCACGTCCACCCCTTCCCAGAAGCTGCTGGTGGCGACGAGCAGCGCGTTGCCGGCGCTAACAAATTGCTGTAACAGTTGGCCTTTACTGGTTTCCCCTTGCAATAATACTGGCAGCGTCATAGTGGCGCGAAACTGCTCCGCCAGATCGCGCATCATGGCGTGCGAGGTGCACAGCATAAAACATCGCCCGTTATTGGCTTCGATAATCGGCCTGAGCATAGCCGCCAACTGTCGCGCCGCGCCGGGCTGGTTGGTTTGCGGTAGGTTACGCGGTACGCAGAGTAACGCCTGGCGCGTATAGTCGAATGGGCTGGGCAGTAGCATGGATTCTGCCTGTTCAATTCCCAGACGGGCGGTAAAGTGGTGAAGATCATCATTTACCGACAACGTGGCCGAGGTAAAAATCCAGCTACCGGGCTTCTGTTCCATCACCTCTTTGAATTTGTCCGCCACGGTGAGCGGCGTCAGCGCCAGGGTGAAATGGCGCGAGGTGCACTCATACCAGTAGCTGTATCCCGGCTGATTGATCTCTTTTAAGCGTTTCAGCCGTGAACGGTATAGCGTGGCGCGTTCAAAAGCCGCATCCAGCAGCGCCGAACGGCCCAGCGACAGTTTCGCCACGTCGTAACAAAGCTCCAGCGTATCATCCAGCAGTAAAAATGCCCGTTGGATACGTGAGTCAGCTAACAGTTCACGCAAATTTCCCCGGTAGCCGGGCTCCCCCAGTTGCAGACGAAAATCCTGGGCGCTCTGGGCAAGGCGATCGGCGCATTTTTGCAACTGTTGAGTGTCTTTCAGTTCCGTCCGGTAGGCGATGGTGATGTCTTTTGCTAAATCCAGCAACTGACGGCTGGAGAGCGATTGTCCGAAATACTGGCTGGCGATGTCAGGCAGTTGGTGGGCTTCATCGAAGATCATTACTTCAGCCTGAGGGATAAGTTCGCCAAATCCGCTCTCTTTAACCACCATATCCGCAAGGAAAAGGTGGTGGTTTACAATCACCACATCCGCGTCCATCGCCTTTTTACGCGCTTTCACCACAAAGCACTCTTTATAGAGCGGGCAATCGCTGCCAAGGCAGTTGTCGTTGGTACTGGTGACCAGCGGCCAGGCCTGGGAATCCTCCGCCACGCTGACGCAGGTGCTGATATCGCCATCCCGCGTCTGATTTGACCAGGAGCGCAGCAATATCACGTCGCTTAACGTTTGTACCGGTAAATCGCCGCCCGCCAGCGCTTGTTGTTCCAGCCGCTCCAGGCAGAGGTAATTTGAACGCCCTTTCAACAGGGCTGTCTTACCGGTAAACGCCAACGCTTTTGCTACCGTTGGCAGATCGCGGCTGTAGAGTTGATCCTGCAACGCTTTCGACCCGGTCGAAATAATGACTTTTTTCCCGGCGCGCAACGCCGGAGCGAGGTAAGCATAGGTCTTCCCGGTTCCGGTGCCGGCTTCAACGACCAGAGGCTGCGCATTTTCAATCGCTTGTGTCACGGCAACCGCCATTTGTCGCTGTGGTTCGCGCGGTTTAAAGCCGGTTATCGCTTTGGCCAGTTGGCCATCTGCTGCAAAATCGTCCGTCACACTGCCCCCTGTTAATTTGCACAGGGATTATGTCAGGGTAGAAAGGCTTACGCCAGTTACAGAGGTGACGGCGGCGCCACATTGTGGCAGTCTTGAACCATTCAAATGAAAAGCAAATGAGGAATAAGTGATGTCTATCGTGCGTATTGATGCCGAAGATCGTTGGTCAGACGTGGTGATCTACAATAATACGCTGTGGTATACCGGCGTGCCGGAAAACCTCGACGCCGACGCTTTTGAGCAAACGGCGAATACTCTGGCGCAAATTGATGCGGTGCTGGAAAAACAGGGCTCCAGTAAGTCACGTATTCTGGATGCCACTATTTTCCTGAGCGATAAAGCGGATTTTGCCGCCATGAATAAGGCGTGGGATGCGTGGGTCGTCGCAGGCCATGCGCCGGTACGCTGTACCGTACAGGCCGGGTTAATGAATCCGAAATATAAAGTTGAGATTAAGATTGTCGCGGCGGTATAAGCCGGTTATTCGTCTTCATCCTCAAAACGCGCCACTATCCGTTCGCCGGTATGGTTGGCGCGAAGTTCGCCCGCTACTTGGGCAATCGCTTCTCCGCTGCTCATACCTTGCGACATCAATTCCTGGATACGTTCTACGGCTTTTTGCTGTTGTTCATGACTGAGTGAAGGTAAACCTGCAAACATGATTAACTCCTGCTAAATTGTTAGCGCTAATTATTTCACGCTACCCGGCGGTAAGCCAGTAGTGTTGTAACGAGTCAGGAATGATGAAGACGTTATCTCCCACTGTTATCACCTTACCCTGGCGTCCGGACGCCGCTGAACACTATTTTGCGCCCGTAAACCATTTGCCCTGGGCGATGCTGCTGCATTCAGGTGATGCTATTCATCCCTATAACCGTTTTGATATTCTGGTCGCCGATCCTGTCACCACGCTGACCACGCGCGCGCAGGAAACCACGGTATGTACTGCGCGCACGACTACCGTCACTCTCGACGATCCGTTACACGTTTTGCAGACTCAACTGGAGGCTCTGCCTTTTCATCCTCAGCCTGACCCTGACTTACCCTTTCAGGGCGGCGCGCTGGGTCTGTTTGGTTATGATTTAGGGCGGCGTTTCGAAATTCTGCCCGATACTGCCGCGCGCGATATCGCTTTACCCGATATGGCGATTGGCCTTTACGACTGGGCGCTGATTGTCGATCACCAAAAACAGGTGGTGTCGCTGATAAGCTATCACGATGCAGACGCCCGATATCGCTGGCTCACCAGCCAGCGCGCGCCAACCCGAACGCCCTTCAGGCTTACCTCGGCCTGGCAATCCAATATGACGCGTTGCGAGTATGGCGAGAAGTTTCGTCAGGTGCAGGCCTGGCTGCACAGCGGGGACTGCTATCAGGTCAATCTTTCCCAGCGTTTTCAGGCGAGCTACGAGGGTGATGAGTGGCAGGCTTTCGAACGCCTTAACCGCGCAAATCGCGCCCCGTTCAGCGCCTTTCTTCGTTTACATGACGGCGCCATATTGAGCCTTTCTCCCGAGCGTTTTATCCAACTGGAGAATGGTCATATCCAGACGCGCCCGATCAAAGGTACGCTTCCACGGCTTAACGATCCGCAGGCGGATCGTCAGCAGGCGCAGAAACTGGCCAACTCAATGAAAGATCGCGCTGAAAATTTGATGATTGTCGATTTGATGCGTAACGATATTGGCCGGGTCGCCGTACCAGGTTCGGTGAAAGTGCCGGAACTGTTCGTCGTCGAACCATTTCCAGCCGTTCACCATCTGGTTAGCACCATTACCGCCCGTTTACCGGACTCGCTTCATGCTACCGACCTGCTGCGCGCGGCTTTCCCCGGCGGCTCCATTACCGGCGCGCCTAAAGTGCGGGCAATGGAAATTATCGACGAACTGGAGCCGCAGCGACGCAACGCCTGGTGCGGTAGCATCGGTTATCTGAGTTTCTGCGGCAAGATGGATACCAGTATTACTATCCGCACCGTCACGGCAACGCAGGGCCAACTCTATTGCTCAGCCGGCGGCGGTATCGTGGCCGATAGCAACGAAGAAGCGGAATATCAGGAAACTTTTGATAAAGTTAATCGTATCCTGCACCCACTGGAGAACTAATACGTGGATACCAGCCGTCTGACGCTCGATCATTTCTTATCGCGCTTTCAGCTTTTGCGCCCGCAGATGACTCATGAAACGTTAAATCAACGTCAGGCCGCCGTACTGATCCCTGTGGTTCGCCGCCCCCAGCCGGGGCTGCTGTTGACCCAGCGGGCTATTCATTTGCGCAAACACGCCGGACAGGTCGCCTTTCCCGGCGGGGCCGTGGACAGTACCGATGCTTCGCTTATCGCCGCAGCGCTTCGCGAAGCGCAGGAGGAAGTCGCCATCCCGCCACAAGCCGTGGAAGTGATTGGCGTTTTACCGCCGGTAGACAGCGTGACCGGTTTTCAGGTCACCCCGGTGGTCGGCATTATTCCGCCAAATCTCCCCTGGCGCGCCAGTGAAGACGAAGTGTCTGCGGTGTTTGAAATGCCGCTGGCGCAAGCGTTGCAACTGGGTCGATATCATCCGCTTGATGTTTACCGTCGCGGCAATTCGCACCGCGTATGGCTCTCCTGGTATGAGCATTATTTCGTCTGGGGCATGACCGCAAACATTCTTCGTGAGCTGGCGCTGCAAATCGGCGTAAAGCCCTGACTGTACACAACGCCATTCACGTTGCCTCAAGGCGGTAACAATCGCCTCCCCCAAAGAGGCAGCCTGAAGGGCAACGTGTATATACTTAACTTTACGCGCGCAAGACACGACTTGAGATTACTGTCGCAATATTAGTAAAAACGCGGTTATTCATTAGTTTAATTCATGTGAATAGTTAAGCTGATGCCAGCGTTCCCTCTTACACTATGCGCAGTTATAACATCGTAACCGGAAGCCCCGGTTGCCCTGTCAGGAGTATTATCGTGATTAGCCTATTCGACATGTTTAAGGTAGGGATTGGTCCCTCCTCTTCCCACACTGTTGGCCCGATGAAGGCCGGTAAACAGTTCGTCGATGACCTGGTCGAAAAAGGATTACTGGATAACGTTACCCGCGTCGCTGTCGATGTCTACGGCTCACTGTCGCTGACGGGGAAAGGTCACCATACCGATATCGCCATTATTATGGGTCTGGCGGGTAATGAACCCGCTACCGTGGATATTGATAGTATCCCCGGTTTTATTCGCGACGTCGAAACGCGCGAGCGTCTGTTACTGGCCCAGGGACGTCACGAAGTCGACTTCCCGAAAGATGACGGAATGCGTTTTCACAACGGCAATTTGCCGCTGCATGAAAACGGGATGCAGATCCACGCCTGGCATGATGACACGGTCATTTATAGCAAGACGTACTATTCCATCGGCGGCGGCTTTATCGTTGATGAAGAGCATTTCGGCCAGGAAGCGACGAATGAGGTTACTGTACCTTATCCGTTTAAATCGGCGAAAGAAATGCTGGAGTATTGCAACAGTACCGGCCTTTCACTCTCCGGCATGGTGATGCAAAACGAACTGGCGCTGCATAGCAAGAAAGAGATTGAAGAGTATTTCGGTCACGTCTGGCAGACCATGCAGGCCTGTATTGATCGCGGTATGAATACCGAAGGCGTTCTGCCAGGGCCGCTGCGCGTACCGCGTCGCGCCTCTGCGCTGCGTCGTATGCTGGTTTCCAGCGATAAGCTTTCCAGCGATCCGATGAACGTCATTGACTGGGTGAACATGTTTGCTCTGGCGGTGAACGAAGAGAACGCCGCAGGCGGCCGCGTCGTGACGGCGCCAACCAATGGCGCGTGCGGCATCGTTCCTGCGGTACTGGCTTACTACGACCATTTTATTGAGTCTGTCAGCCCGGATATTTACACCCGCTACTTCCTGGCGGCAGGCGCTATTGGCGCGCTGTATAAGATGAACGCGTCTATTTCCGGCGCGGAAGTCGGCTGTCAGGGCGAAGTCGGGGTCGCCTGTTCGATGGCGGCGGCAGGCCTTGCTGAACTGTTGGGCGCCAGCCCGGAACAGGTTTGCGTTGCCGCTGAAATCGGCATGGAGCATAACCTGGGGCTGACCTGCGACCCGGTTGCCGGTCAGGTGCAGGTGCCGTGTATCGAGCGTAACGCCATTGCTTCGGTTAAAGCGATCAACGCTGCGCGTATGGCCATGCGTCGAACCAGCGCGCCGCGCGTCTCGCTGGATAAAGTCATCGAAACGATGTACGAGACCGGAAAAGACATGAACGCCAAATACCGCGAAACGTCGCGCGGCGGGTTGGCCATTAAAGTCCAGTGTGATTAAACGCCATTTCCCCTCCCTTCGCCCATCTGCTACGGATGGGCGAAATTTTTATCTCTTCCTCGTCGACTCCACGTTTCCCCACTACACTTGCTGTGTCGCGGTTGGCTTTTGTCGCCAACGCTTATTGGGCGGCCCGCATGCAAACAGCACAACGGATCATCAATCATTATCGCCGTAATCGTTTCATTGTTTGCACGATTTGTGCACTGGTCACGCTCATTCTTACGCTGAGCATCCGATTTATTTCGGAGCGGAACTTAAATCACCATCGCACGGTTGCATTCGCGAATCATGCCGTTGATGCGCTGGATAATGTGCTGCATCCTCTCCTGGTCGGACGAAACATACTGCTACCCTTACTTGAGCTTCCGTGCGCGACCGCGCATTTGCCGTTGCGTAAGCAAGCCGCCCGCCTGCAAACCATTCGTTCTATCGGGCTGGTAAAAGAGGGAATTCTCTACTGCTCAAGCATTTTTGGCGCCCGTAATACTCCCATACGCCAGCTTCAGCCCGATCTTCCCGCAGCTGGCGATCTGCTGCTACTTTCCACGGATCACTCGTTACTCAAGGGAAGCCCGATCCTCATTCAGTGGTATCCCGCCTCTGCCGATGGCCAGGATGGCGTGATGGAAATTGTGAATATTGACTTGCTGGCGACTATGCTACTTGAGCCGCAGCAGCCGCAAATTACCAGCGCCAGCCTGACGGTCGGCAAACGGCACCTGTTATATGGTCGGGGCGTGGTCGATACTCTTCCGGAATTAAAAAAAGATGAAGAGCGTTACCAGCTTTCATCGCGGCATTTCCCTTTTACTATCAGCGTCAGCGGGCCGTCGGCAGGCGTACTGGCGTTCAAACATCTCCCGACGCAGTTACCGCTGGCCGTATTGCTTAGCCTGTTGATCGGTTATATCGCCTGGCTGGCAACGGCCAGCAGAATGAGCTTTTCCTGGGAGATTAATCTGGCCCTTGCCGAACGGGAGTTTGAGCTATTTTGTCAGCCGTTGCTTAATGCCCGCACGCAGCAGTGTACCGGCGTTGAGATCCTGTTACGCTGGAATAACCCGCGCCAGGGCTGGATCTCACCGGATGTTTTTATTCCTATCGCCGAGGAGCATAACCTGATAGCGCCCCTGACCCGCTATGTGATTGCGGAAACCATTCGGCAACGGCACTATTTCCCCATCAACCATCAGTTTCATATCGGCATCAATGTGGCGGCAAGCCATTTCCGACACGGCGTGCTTCTCAAGGATCTTAATCAGTACTGGTTTAGTGCGGAACCTGTTCAGCAACTGGTGCTGGAGCTCACGGAACGCGACGCGTTGCTTGACGTTGATTACCGCCTGATGCGCGAGCTGCATCGTAAAGGCGTGAAGTTAGCCATCGATGATTTTGGCACAGGAAACAGCTCGCTCTCCTGGCTGGAAAAACTGCGGCCGGATATTTTGAAAATCGATAAATCCTTCACCGCCGCCATCGGTACCGATGCGGTCAATTCAACGGTGACCGATATTATTATCGCGCTGGGGCAAAGACTGAATATTGAACTGGTGGCGGAAGGGGTCGAAAACCAGACGCAGGCACAGCATTTGCGCCAGCATGGCGTGCAAATGTTACAGGGCTATCTCTATGCGAAGCCGATGCCCATTAGCGAATTTCCACAGTGGCTGGCGGGCAGCGCGCCGCCGCCCGCCCAGCATAACGGACAGATTATGTCCGCGATGCCGCATCTATAGACTTGATTCCTGCGTGTGACGTTATTCCTCTTCGTCGTGGGCAGGCTGTTCTTTAACAATTCGAACCAGATCGACACGATAGTCGTTGGCCTCGACAATGGTGATCCGCAGGGGCGGAACATCAATGACATCGCCTACACGAGGAATATGGCCATTAGCGGCGATCACTAACCCCGCGACCGTCGCAATATCGCCCTCTTCGTTCACCAGATGGTCAACTTCCAGCGCCTGCTGTAGCGCATGGAGATCGGTGCCACCCTTCACTATCCAGCCCTCGGCATCGGCAACGATTTCCGGCGTTTCGTCGGCATCCGGGAACTCACCGGCAATCGCTTCCAGCACATCCAGCGGCGTAACCAGCCCCTGCACCACGCCGAACTCGTTAGTGACGATAACGAAACTGCCGCGCGCGCGACGCAAAACGCCTAACAGATTGATAGGATCAAGCGTTTCCGGCACCACTATCGCCGGAGAAGACGCGGCGATAGCCGCAACGTCCGCGCCCTCTTCCAGCGCCACCAGCAACTCTTTCGCCCGAACGATACCGATAATTTCATCCAGCTCGCCCCGACATACCGGGAACAGGCTATGCGGAGAAGAGAGTAACTGCTGACGGATTTCAGCTACGCTGAGATTCGCATCCACCCAACTAATTTCGCCTCGCGGCGTCATAATGCCGCGCAGGGAGCGCGACGCCAGAGTCAGTACGCCGTTAATCATGTAGCGTTCTTCTTCGGCAAAGGCGCCTTCCGACACCGATATCGCGGCCGGGCTATCCGTCTCATGTTGCGTACTCGTCTGGCGTTTACCGCCCATCAGACGCAGGATAGCGTCCGCAGTACGCGCGCGCAGCGGCAACGTGGACTGATGACGAATAAAGTTGCGGCGCGCAATCTGGTTAAACACCTCGATAACGATCGAGAAACCAATTGCCGCGTACAGGTAGCCTTTCGGAATATGGAAACCAAACCCTTCCGCCACCAGACTCAAGCCGATCATCAGCAGGAAACTCAGACAGAGCACCACCACCGTCGGATGCTGGTTGACAAAACGGGTCAGCGGTTTTGACGCCAGTAGCATCACCGCCATCGCAATCACCACCGCCGCCATCATAACCGGCAGATGGTTTACCATACCTACCGCCGTAATCACGGCGTCCAGCGAGAAGACCGCATCCAGGATGACAATCTGCGTGACTACCACCCAGAAGCTCGCATAGCCTTTACCGTGTCCGGTGTCATGCTCGCGGTTTTCCAGACGTTCATGCAGCTCGGTGGTCGCTTTAAACAGCAGGAATATACCGCCCAGCAGCATAATTAAATCGCGGCCGGAGAAGGTAAAATCCCAGACGGTAAAGAGCGGCTTTGTTAAGGTCACCAGCCACGAAATAATGGACAGCAGCGCCAGACGCATAATCAGCGCCAGCGAGAGCCCGATAAGACGCGCTTTGTCACGCTGCTTTGGCGGCAATTTATCGGCGAGGATCGCGATAAAGACCAGGTTATCGATACCCAGGACAATTTCCAGGACGACGAGCGTGAGTAAACCCACCCAAATTGAGGGATCCATTAATAATTCCATGACAAGCTCCTGCTTAAGGAATGACTAAACGGCGCCCACAACATCTCAAAGGATGCAGGCGGTAACGCAATAAACAAAGTAAGGCTATGGCAAGATATGCCAGATTGACAGGCGCAAAACGGCCAAAGAGTGAAATGACGTCGGTGACGATCCATACAACGGGCTGCTGCCCTATACCCCATTCTAATTAAACGGAAGCTAAACATAACAGAGACAACTGGTTTTTGGCAAAGATTTACCTTCCTTTGCAAAGAGATGTAACCGGGATATTTTACACTTCGAAATTTCTCATTATCGAAAACAAAATTACGGATCTCCATCACACAAAATATTTTTTTCGATATCTAAAATAATTCACGAAAATCATGCGTTTTTCGTTGTAACCCTCATCTGAATCGATTCGCTTGCGGACGGCGATTCAAAAAATACATCTGTCAAGTTGATGTGTTGACAATAATAAAGGAGGTAGCAAGTGACCATTGCTATTGTTATAGGCACACATGGTTGGGCTGCAGAGCAGTTACTTAAAACAGCCGAAATGCTGTTAGGCGAGCAGGAAAACGTCGGCTGGATCGATTTCGTTCCAGGCGAAAATGCCGAAACGCTGATCGAAAAGTACAACGCTCAGTTGGCTAAACTCGATACCAGTAAAGGCGTGCTATTTCTCGTTGATACATGGGGAGGCAGCCCGTTTAATGCTGCCAGCCGCATTGTCGTCGATAAAGAGCGCTATGAAGTTATTGCCGGCGTCAACATCCCGATGCTGGTCGAAACGTTTATGGCTCGTGACGACGATCCAAGCTTTGACGAGCTGGTCGCACTGGCGGTAGAAACCGGTCGTGAAGGCGTAAAAGCGCTGAAAGCGAAACCGGTAGAAAAAGCCGCGCCAGCGCCAGTCGCCGCCGCGCCAAAAGCGGCCACGCCGGCAAAACCGATGGGCCCGAATGATTATATGGTTATCGGGCTTGCCCGTATTGATGACCGTCTCATTCACGGTCAGGTCGCTACCCGCTGGACCAAAGAGACCAATGTCAGCCGTATTATTGTTGTGAGCGATGAAGTGGCGGCTGATACCGTACGTAAAACGCTGCTGACGCAAGTTGCGCCGCCGGGCGTTACGGCGCATGTGGTTGACGTCGCGAAAATGATTCGCGTCTACAATAACCCGAAATACGCTGGCGAACGCGTGATGCTTCTGTTTACCAATCCTACCGACGTCGAGCGCATCGTTGAGGGCGGCGTGAAAGTCACTTCCGTGAACATTGGCGGTATGGCCTATCGTCAAGGTAAAACGCAGGTGAACAACGCCGTTTCCGTCGATGAAAAGGATATCGAAGCCTTTAAAAAGCTCAACGAGCGCGGCATCGAGCTTGAGGTGCGTAAAGTTTCCACCGATCCGAAACTGAAAATGATGGATTTAATTGCCAAAGTGGCGAAATAACCGCCGGCATTTAATTAGCTTTCACACTTAAGATAGCAATAGGAGAAGTACAATGGAGATTACCACTCTTCAGATTGTGCTGGTGTTCATCGTCGCATGTATCGCAGGTATGGAGTCGGTACTTGATGAATTTCAGTTCCACCGTCCGCTGATCGCCTGTACCTTAATCGGCGCCGTTTTGGGGGACATGAAAACCGGTATTATCATCGGCGGTACTCTGGAAATGATCGCTCTGGGCTGGATGAACATCGGTGCTGCCGTTGCGCCTGATGCCGCACTGGCGTCCATCATCTCTACCGTTCTGGTCATCGCCGGGCATCAAAGCATTGGCGCCGGTATCGCGCTGGCGATTCCGCTGGCGGCGGCAGGCCAGGTACTGACCATTATCGTTCGTACCATCACCGTGGCATTCCAGCACGCGGCGGACAAGGCGGCTGAAAACGGCAACCTGACGGCGCTCTCCTGGCTGCACGTTTCTTCTCTGTTCCTGCAGGCAATGCGTATCGCTATCCCGGCGGTTATCGTTGCCATCTCCGTAGGCACCAGCGAAGTACAGGGAATGCTGAATGCGATTCCTGAAGTCGTCACAGGCGGTCTGAACATCGCCGGCGGCATGATCGTCGTGGTTGGTTATGCGATGGTTATTAACATGATGCGCGCAGGCTACCTGATGCCGTTCTTCTACCTCGGTTTCGTCACCGCGGCTTTCACAAACTTCAACCTGGTCGCACTGGGTGTCATCGGCGCAGTGATGGCTATTCTTTACATCCAGCTGAGCCCGAAATACAACCGTGTAGCGGGCGCGCCTGCAGCGGCTGCTGGCAATAACGATCTCGACAACGAACTGGACTAACAGGTGAGCGAAATGGTTGATATGACTAAAACTACCACCGAGAAAAAACTCACTCCGAGCGATATTCGCGGCGTATTTCTTCGTTCTAACCTGTTCCAGGGGTCATGGAACTTCGAACGTATGCAAGCGCTGGGCTTCTGCTTCTCTATGGTGCCGGCGATTCGTCGCCTGTATCCGGAGAATAATGACGCGCGTAAACAGGCGATTAAACGTCACCTGGAGTTCTTTAACACCCATCCTTACGTTGCGGCGCCGGTACTGGGCGTGACCCTGGCAATGGAAGAAAAGCGTGCGAACGGCGCAGAGATTGACGATGGTGCTATCAACGGTATCAAAGTCGGTCTGATGGGACCGCTGGCAGGCGTCGGCGACCCTATCTTCTGGGGTACCGTCCGTCCGGTATTCGCGGCGCTGGGCGCAGGTATTGCAATGAGCGGCAGCCTGCTTGGTCCGCTGCTGTTTTTCATCCTGTTTAACCTGGTGCGTCTGGCGACCCGCTATTATGGCGTAGCTTATGGCTACCGCAAAGGCGTCGATATCGTTAAAGATATGGGCGGCGGCTTCCTGCAAAAACTGACTGAGGGGGCGTCAATCCTCGGCCTGTTTGTCATGGGGGCATTGGTTAACAAGTGGACGCATGTGAATATCCCGCTGGTGGTCTCCACCATCACCGGTCAGGATGGTCAGACACGCGTTACCACCGTGCAAACCATTCTCGACCAGCTGATGCCGGGTCTGGTTCCGCTACTGTTGACCTTTGCCTGTATGTGGCTGCTGCGTAAGAAAGTTAACCCGCTGTGGATTATCGTGGGCTTCTTCGTCATCGGTATCGCCGGCTACTCCGTAGGACTGCTGGGTCAGTAAGGCTGTTGTACACTACCGGGGCCAAACGGCCCCGTTTTTTTATTTCTCTGGAGGATAAATGACTATCACGGACCTGGTGCTGATTCTCTTTATTGCCGCATTATTGGCTTACGCTCTCTACGATCAGTTCATCATGCCCCGTCGCAATGGCCCCACTCTGCTTTCTATAGCCCTGCTCCGCCGCGGTCGCGTAGACAGCGTTATCTTCGTTGGGCTGGTCGCCATCCTTATTTATAACAACGTAACCAGCCACGGAGCGCAGATGACCACATGGTTATTAAGCGCGCTGGCGTTAATGGGGTTTTATATATTCTGGATCCGCACGCCACGGATCATCTTTAAACAACGTGGCTTTTTCTTCGCCAATGTCTGGATAGAATATAACCGTATTAAAGAGATGAATTTATCGGAAGACGGCGTACTGGTGATGCAATTAGAACAACGACGCTTGCTTATCCGTGTACGCAATATCGACGATCTGGAAAAAATATATAAACTTCTTATTGAAAATCAATAGCTTAAGATATAGCCTCAACTATGTTTTTCGAATTTTATTTCGAATCATAATATAGCTAAGGCTATATTTTCTATTGACCAATTGTTATTTAATTTAACTTTTTATTGATGAATAAATCTAAATGAAAATCGTTTTCAATTAGAAGGCAAATAATATTTTATCGCTGTTGTTTTATATTCTAAAAATATGTTAATGTTGCGCCGTCAATTGGGGAGTAGCCGATTTCCAGACTCCGGAAATGTACGCGTCAACATACTCGTTGCAAAACGTGGCGCGTACGGACCAGCCGCCGCTGGTCAGGCGAGACCATAGGCGCATCAACTGCTGTGTATTTCGTCACAGAATGGCGACATGCATGTTTGCTGGGGGCAGTGATGTGTTTAATGGATACCCCGGTCAGGACGCTGTCATGCACTTTACTGCTACTGTTCTTCTCGCTTTCGGCATGTCGATGGATGCTTTCGCGGCATCAATTGGCAAAGGCGCCACCCTACATAAACCCAAATTCTCAGAAGCGTTGCGTACCGGCCTTATCTTTGGCGCGGTTGAAACGCTGACCCCGTTAATCGGCTGGGGGCTGGGGATATTGGCGAGTAAATTCGTTCTGGAATGGAACCACTGGATAGCCTTTGTTCTGCTGATCTTTCTGGGCGGACGCATGATCATCGAAGGTATCCGCGGCGGTAGTGATGAAGACGAAACACCGTTACGCCGCCACAGCTTTTGGCTATTAGTCACGACGGCTATCGCGACCAGCCTCGATGCGATGGCGGTTGGCGTCGGTCTGGCGTTTTTGCAGGTAAACATCATCGCTACCGCATTAGCTATCGGTTGCGCCACGCTTATCATGTCCACCCTCGGAATGATGATCGGTCGCTTTATCGGCCCAATGCTGGGTAAGCGTGCTGAAATTCTCGGCGGGGTCGTACTGATAGGAATTGGCGTCCAGATCCTCTGGACGCATTTTCACGGTTAACGGTTACGCTGCCAGAGATGAAGGTTGAAATCCGTCTGGCAGCTAAGTCCGGTGCTGGCAGCCAGTTGTTCCCACACTTCTGGCCTGGCGCGCCAGGCAAATGGCGTCATTTGCAACAGTGCTACAGCCGCTTCGGCGGTGAGCTGCATGTGATAAGCAAGGCGGGTACTCTGCTGCAATGTGAACCCGTCTAGCTGCTCGGTATACGGCGCATGTAAACGCACCTCATCATAAATAAGCCCTTTTAGTTCCATCAGATGATGCGGCCCCGGCGTGGCGGTAACGACCCAACCACCAGGTTTCACCACGCGCGCTAATTCCTGCGCCTTACACGGGGCGTAGATTCTGATCACCGCATCCATTGACGCATCGGCAAAGGGCAGTCGATGGCTTGACGCCACACAAAACTTCACCTGCGAATAGCGCTTCGCTGCCGCTTTGATCGCCGTTTTAGCAACGTCCAGTCCAAACGTGGTGACTCCCGGCAACGCCTCGGCAAAAGCATGAGTGTAATACCCCTCGCCGCAGCCGATATCCAGAATCGCCGTGGCCGACTGATCCAGCCGCTCGCGCAACAGGTTAATCACCGCATCGCGCAGCGGCTGATAATGGCCCGCATCAAGAAACGCTCTCCTCGCCTGCATCATTTCGGCGCTGTCGCCCGGATCGCGCGAACGTTTATGCTGTACCGGCAGCAGATTGATGTAGCCCTCTTTCGCCACATCAAACTGATGGCGCTGTGGGCATATAACGCTGTTATTAATCTGCGTAAGCGGCTGATGGCAAAGCGGACAGGTAAACGACATGACAACTCCGGACTGGGGCGCTAAAGGGCGCAAGTGTAACGCGAATTGCGCCCCGGGAAAATCCTTTACGAGCCCGGAACCGCAACGTGGCTGCCATGCATCACCAGAAGGTGATCTGAATCGGCTGGCATACCGTCTGGCTCAACATTTTCCAGCCGCAGCACATCGCCCATGATCTGGCTGAATACGGGCGCAGATACCGCGCCGCCATAATAAGCCCCGTTTTGCGGATTATTAATCACCACCACCAGCGCAAATCTGGGGTTACTTGCCGGCGCGACGCCTGCGGTATATGCCACATACTTATCGACGTATTTACCATCATCGCCAATTTTTTTCGCCGTCCCGGTTTTGACTGCAATACGGTAGTCTCTTACTGCGGCTTTTGTTCCGCCGCCGCCAGGCAACGCGACGCTCTCCATCATATGTTCCACCTCGTGCACCAGTTCTTCCGGCATTACCCGCGTGCCGATCACGGGCGGATCAACTTTGGTGATCGATAACGGACGGTAGATACCAAAGCTGCCAATCGTGGCATAAACATGCGCCAGTTGCAGCGGCGTCACCATTAATCCATAGCCAAAAGCGAAGGTAGCGCGATCTAAATCACTCCAGTAACGGCGTTTCGGTAATAACCCGCTGCTCTCTCCGGTGAGACCCAGTCCGGTAGGCACGCCGAAACCAAAGCTTTTATAAGTATCCATTAATTTCTGCACCGGCATCGCCAGAGAAAGGTGAGAAACGCCGGTATCGCTGGATTTTTGCAAAATGCCGGTTAATGTCAGTTCCGGATAGTAACCGACGTCGCGGATACGGTGTCCATCGAGAGTAAAAGGATGGGTATCGATAACGCTGTCCGGCTGCACGATGCCCTGCTGTAACGCAGTCATAATGACCAATGGCTTCACAGTAGAACCGGGTTCGAAAGTGTCGCTAATCGCGCGGTTACGAAAATCGTCCAACTGCGCGCCTTCACGGTTGTTCGGGTTGAAATCCGGATAGCTCGCCATCGAGAGAATTTCACCCGTTGGGATGTTAATCAATACGGCAGCGCCGGATTCCGCTTTGTTCCAGATGACGGCGTTATCCAGCGCATCTTCGGTAACCGTTTGCAGACGTTCATCAATGCTAAGCTGAAGTTCATGAGCAGGAACCGGATTTACTTCCGTAATGTTCTCAATAACGTGACCAAATTTATCTTTACGCACCAATCGGGAGCCCGGTTTTCCCGTCAGTTGCGCGTTAAAGCTCTTTTCAATACCTTCTATTCCCTGCCCGTCGATATTGGTAAAGCCGATCAAATTGGCCGCTACGTGTCCGGCAGGGTAAAAACGGCGCGACTCTTCCCGCAGGTTAATACCCGGTAGATTTAATTTATCTATCCATTCGGCTTGCTGGGGTGAAACCTGGCGCGCGAGGTAGATAAAACGGCCTGCCGGGTTACTGTTTACCCGTTCCGCAAGCGTACTGAGCGACAGATGTAGGGCGCTGGCCAGCGCCTGCCAGCGCTCATTGTAGCCAACGCCGCCTTTGCTTATGATAGTCTTCGGATCGGCCCAGACAGCATTAACCGGAACGCTCACCGCTAAGGGCCGTCCTTCTCTGTCGGTGATCATGCCGCGTGGAGAGGCCGTGGTCACTTCACGAAGCGAGCGCATATCTTCTTGTTTCACCAGTTTCGACGGCGTAACAATTTGCAGCCATGCCACCCGCCCTAACAACAATGCCATACTGAGCAGAATGGCAGTGCAAAGTAGTGCAAAACGTATGGGCGTAAAATTACGGGTATCGCCGTCGCTTTTCTTTTTCACCTGATCTCCAGCCGAATCATTTTTCAGGTGATTGATTTAACGGGAAACGGCCGGAAAAACCAGAAAAAACAATGCTAATAACATCGCGCCTTTGCAACAAATCGCTAACGAGAGCGCATCCAGACACATTTTGAAGGATATTGAATTAAAAAGCCCCGCTTTTAGCGAGGCTTTATATCTGAGGCTGACGCGACAAACGCATCAAATCAGTGGTGTCGATCAGATAGCTGTTACGTTAACAGCAGCCGGACCTTTCTGGCCGTCCTGAATTTCGAACTCAACGTTCTGGCCTTCAGCCAGAGTTTTGAAACCATTGCCCTGGATAGCGGAGAAGTGTACGAACACATCTTTGCTGCCGTCAGCCGGAGTAATGAAGCCAAAACCTTTGGATTCGTTGAACCACTTAACTTGACCTTTAATCTTTGCCATTTGCAAAATTCCTTAGAGTGTTTTCTTTGCCCGTAGGCATAACATAGATAAAACTGAGACATTACTGCTTGAGGCACTAATATAAGGTTCGGCAGAGAAGCGGTATTCAACGTCAACGTGTTTACTCAGGACTTCTTTACTGAAAATGCCACACATAAACAGAACTGTACCTCGTTTAACCCAAAACCTGTTATCACATACAACGTTAATTATGGCAAGCCATTTTTAAACGTGTCTCGATCCGTCGCACAAATTACGAGAACCTTCACAAATTGACAGCACGTTTATGCAACAAAATTGCGAAAGATATATCCTCACGCGCTGACGGACTCCTGACAACGTCACTGCTGAAAAGCCATTTTTCTACCATAGCTCAATAACTTCGCTTCTTCCAGTGCATCAAATCACATTTAAAAGCTGTATTTTTCATATCACTTTTTATGCTGAGTTATGCATAAATTGTCACAATGATAAAAAACACCTTTTAATCAAAATAATAGAAAAGAAAAGCGATTTTCGACACCGCTTTTTGTGATGTTCTGCGTCTTTACAGAATGCCTTAAAATAATGAACAAACAATGACAATCCATAAAGAGAGAGAAACGTTTCGCTTTTAATAGAGAATGAGCGGTATCACAAAATTGACATATGTCCATTTGTTATACATATAAAACTATGTTGCATATAAAGCCATATATTATGTAAGGTGTTGATGCTGTAGTATCAGTTGCAAACGGCAACGCGGAGAGATCCGACGGGGAAATGGGGCGTATGGCACTGGCGCCATTTGCGCCCCGGTAAGCATTATCGTTCTGCAACCAGACGAATGATGTCCTCATCCTCTTTTGGTTCGCTTGCCGCTGTTGCGGGTTCCGCTTCTTTTTCTGGTTCGTTTGCTTCGCAAAGGCGACGTAACAACGCGTTTTGCCGCTTCTGTTGATCCAATAACGCTTCGAGCAGTTCTATCTGCTCGTTGGCACGGGAACTTGCCCGGTTGACAAAGAACCAGAGCGCCAGCCCCACCACCAGAACCACCATTGATACTATTAAAGATGCAAGAGAAAACGCACCAGAGTTTAAAACGTCGTTCATTTCACCACCTCAATGTAGAGACGTCATTCTACCACTGCTACACGGGAAGGAAATCTCTGGTGTAAAACGTTTACCAGGGAATAAATTTATTGATGGCGCAAATACCGCTGAAAAATTGTACATCCTGATCGCACATGATATTAAACACCTGCGCCCACAGCAACAGGCATACTACCACCACGATGCCGAGAACGACCCATCGAAATTTTTTCACTCCACTCTCCGATCTTACATCTTATGTCGCTAAATTATCATGAGTTACTTAAACCAGGAGTAACTGTAGCGGCATTATATGTTTTTAGGAATGATTCACTTGTTTCAATCAATGTACACGCTACTCTTATTCTAACTAAAAAAGAAAAGAGGTAGTAATGCGTTTGATCATTCGCGCAATTGTATTGTTTGCCCTGGTGTGGATAGGCCTGCTGATGAGCGGCTATGGCGTCCTGGTGGGAAGTAAAGTGAACGCTGCGGGGCTGGGTTTACAGTGCCATTACCTGACCGCACGCGGCACCAGCACGGCGCAATATCTCCATACCAACAGCGGCATAATTGGCTTTTCCGACTGTCCCATTTTCAGAAAAATCGCCACCGTGGTGGATAATGGCTAAGCGGCAATAAATAATTTCACAGTGAAACTATCACCAATAATTCCCCTATATTGGCTGTTGTTCATAAGTACTGTTAAATAATATTTTAATAACCGTTAAATAAGCCGACAGACATTATCTTCTTTTACGATTTCATCCCACCCGATGTTATAAAAAAAGCAGCTACATTTTTCGCAGCTGCTTTTTTTTAACGTCATGCTAATAACGTTGCTTAGAAGGGATAATCGTTGTAACCCATTTGTTCAGAAATTTTACGCGCGGCGGCGTGTAACATAGCCACATATTCCTGTAGGCGTTCTTCTGAAAAACGCAGCGTCGGGAACGAAATGCTTAACCCTGCGATGACTACGCCAAAACGGTCAAATACCGGTACGCCGATACAACGTAACCCTTCTTCCTGTTCTTCGTTATCTTCACCGTAGCCTTGCGCACGCACTTCATCCAACAGCGGCAGCAACGCTTCAGTGCTGGTAATCGTACGTCCAGTGCTTTGCTTATACTCTACGCCGTCGAGAATCTGCTTAACCTCATCACGGTCGCGCCAGGCCAGAAGCACTTTACCGATGGCCGTACTGTACAGCGGATTACGACGCCCAATACGTGAGTACATCCGCAGATTGTACATAGAGTCAATTTTATGGATATAGACAATGCTGTCTTCATCCAGCGCGCCAAGATGGATAGTTTCTTTTGTCAGACGAGACAGTTCGCGCATCTGAATGTCCGCACTGCGGATGAGATCAACATTTTGCAACGCTCGTGCGCCCAGCTCAAACAGCTTTAGCGTCAGAGAGTATTTTTCAGACTCCCCCTCCTGAGCCACGTAGCCCAGCGTTTTCATGGTTTGCAAAAAGCGATAAACGGTGCTTTTCGACATCATGACGCGCTGCGATAGCTCGGTAATCCCTATTTCACGCTCTTCACCCAGCGCCTGCAGAATGCCGAAAACTTTCAGCACAGAAGATACAGAATCAGGCTGCTTATCCAGATCTGCGTTTGCCATTTATCACCTCATTACGAGCGTTTTATAAAATTCAGAACGAGTTTTTATTATAATTTCACGCCAGGTCGCCCGCAATCCATCTTTGCTTACTTCGTTACAAATCTGCGACATAACAACTCAGTATTAATGCTAACATTATTATTCAGCTCATAATTCCCCTTATTACAAAATACTTATGGAAAAAACACGGGCCGATGGCCTGCCCCTCCCGCAGAGATACGGCGCTATCCTGACGATTATTATCGGTATTTCGATGGCGGTTCTGGATGGCGCAATCGCTAATGTCGCACTGCCAACAATTGCGACTGATTTACATGCCTCCCCTGCCAGCTCTATCTGGATTGTCAATGCGTACCAAATTGCCATTGTCGTCTCACTGCTTTCCCTGTCTTTTTTAGGCGACATGTTTGGTTATCGCCGGATCTACAAATGTGGTTTAGTGGTATTTCTGCTTTCATCATTGTTTTGCGCGCTTTCAGACTCGCTGCAGATGCTGACGCTGGCGCGCATCGCGCAGGGATTTGGCGGCGCGGCGCTAATGAGCGTAAACACGGCGCTGATTCGTCTTATCTACCCCCAGCGTCATCTGGGACGAGGTATGGGAATTAACTCTTTTATCGTCGCAGTCTCTTCCGCCGCGGGTCCGACGATCGCCGCGGCGATTTTGTCCATCTCATCATGGAAATGGCTGTTTCTGATTAATGTCCCGTTAGGTATCATCGCGTTAATTCTGGCCATACGCTTTTTACCAGCAAACATCGCCCATGACACTAAGCCGCGCTTTGACTTACCGAGCGCGGTAATGAATGCGCTCACATTTGGCCTGCTGATTACCGCATTGAGCGGATTTGCCCAGGGACAGTCGCTAACGTTGATTGGCGCAGAGCTGCTCGTTCTGGTCGTGGTCGGGTTTTTCTTCGTGCGCCGCCAGCTTTCTTTGCCCGTCCCTTTGTTACCCATCGACTTGTTACGCATTCCGCTTTTTTCACTCTCGATCGGCACGTCAATTTGCTCGTTCTGCGCGCAAATGTTAGCCATGGTCTCGCTACCTTTTTATCTGCAAACCGTGCTGGGCCGTAGCGAAGTAGAAACCGGCCTGTTATTGACGCCCTGGCCGCTGGCAACGATGGTGATGGCGCCGCTGGCGGGATACCTGATAGAACGTCTTCATGCCGGTTTGCTGGGGGCGCTGGGAATGGTGATAATGGCAGCTGGGTTGTTTGCGCTGGTCATGTTGCCAGCCTCCCCCTCCGATCTGAATATTATCTGGCCGATGATCCTTTGTGGCGCAGGGTTTGGCCTGTTCCAGTCGCCGAATAATCACACCATTATCACTTCCGCGCCGCGTGAGCGCAGCGGTGGCGCCAGCGGGATGCTGGGCACGGCGCGACTGTTAGGCCAAAGTACTGGCGCCGCGCTGGTAGCGCTGATGTTGAACCAGTTTGGCGATAGCGGTACGCATCTTTCTCTGCTCGCAGCGGCGATCCTGGCGACTCTCGCGGCGGTAGTGAGCGGTTTACGTATTACGCAACCACGCGTTCAGGCGTAAAAAAAGCGCGTCATTCGACGCGCTTTTCATACTTGCCAGTGGGCTTATTATTTCAGGTACTCACCGCTACGTAGCGCTTCAATGCGTTTATCCAGCGGTGGGTGCGTCATAAACAGCTCGCTTAACGATTTCGATTTACCGTTAATACAAAACGCCATCATGCTGGTCGCTTCTTGCGGCTCGTAGCTGGTTTTCAGGCGCTGCAACGCGGCAATCATTTTTTCACGGCCTACCAGCTTCGCCGATCCCGCATCGGCATGAAACTCACGGTAACGGGAGAACCACATGGTGATGATGCTCGCCAGAATACCGAAGACCAGTTCCAGCACCGTCGCAACGGCGAAATAGATTAGCGGATTACCGTTACTTCCTTCGCCTTCATCGCGGTTGCCGCCCAGAAAACCAGCAGCAATTTGCGCGATAATGCGCGAAATAAAGATAACGAAGGTGTTAACCACCCCCTGAATCAACGTCATCGTCACCATATCGCCATTGGCAATATGGCTGATTTCATGCGCAATGACGGCTTCCGCTTCGTCAGGGCTCATGTTTTGCAACAAACCGGTGCTCACAGCGACCAATGAGGCGTCACGGCGTGCGCCCGTCGCAAACGCGTTAATGTCCGGCGCATGGTAGATAGCAACCTGCGGCATGGCGATACCGGCCTGGCGCGCTTGCGTTGCTACGGTGTTCATCAACCAGCGTTCTCTTTCATTGCGAGGCTGTTCAATAACTTCCCCTCCTACGGATTTTAACGCCATCCATTTGGACATCAGCAATGAAATAAAAGAACCGCCAAAACCAAACAGCAGCGCCATGATCAGCAAGCCTTGCACGCTGCTCGACTGTATCCCTGTCAGGCTCAGAACCAGCCCGAAAACGACCATCACGGCCAGGTTCGTCAGCAGGAAGAGCGCGATTCGCATCATAATTTTCTTTTAACCTCAATTTAACAAAGCGCACTATGCGATTACCCACATCGTATGGGTCTTATGGCTATTTTCAAGCATCACCAGGCGGTAAGTCACGAGAAAAACACAACTTTACATTTTGTAGCATTATCCTGACGACTTCTGCGCTTGTTAAAAAAAAACAGGCACAATTTTTTGTGCCTGTTTAGCGTTACTTATTGGCTGCCGCCTGCTCCGCTGGTTTTTCTTTTTCAAGATGCGCCAGGTCCAGAGCAATCTTCACCGTTTCATCAAGGTACGGGTCCGGCTCCTGGTAATCCTTTGGCAGATCGTCCAGTTTCTTCAGCAACGGTTTACCCTCACGTTTAAACCGATCGTTAATACGCGCCAGACGCAGAGCGTCTTCTTCATTGTTCTCTTTCTCACGCTGCGCATAATTCAGAGAGACGATGTTGCGCTTATCCTTCATGGCATTGAAACGTGCGATATCCTTCATGATGTACTGGAACTCAGGATCTTTGGCGATACGCGCGTTGTGTTCTTTCAATAATTCCGGGCCAAACGGGGCCAAATCGTCCGATTTCACGTATTTCGCCGCATCAATGCTATCCCACGGCAAGGCGTTATCTTCAAATTTTTCTCCGGTTTCCGTCTCTTCATTGCCAGTCGGCATGATGATATCCGGCGTGACCCCTTTACGCTGCGTACTACCGCCGTTGACACGGTAAAACTTCTGAATGGTGTACTGCACCGAACCCAGCGCAGGCCATTCCGGGCGAAGCATCTGATCGTAAATTCGGTTTAGCGAACGATATTGCTGTACCGTCCCTTTACCGAAGGTCGGCTCACCGACAATCAGCGCGCGACCATAATCCTGCATCGCGGCAGCAAAGATTTCCGATGCCGAGGCACTGAAACGATCGACCAGCACCACCAGCGGGCCTTTGTAGTAGACCACGCCGTCGGTGTCGCTATCCTCACGCACTTTGCCGTTATTGTCGCGCACCTGAACTATCGGACCAGAAGGGATAAACAGACCGGAAAGCGAAACGGCTTCCGTCAGCGCCCCACCGCCGTTTGAACGCAGATCGATAACGATGCTGTTAACGTTCTGTTTTTCCAGCTTCTGAAGCTGAACTTTGACATCATCGGTCAAGCCAACATAGAAGCCTGGAATATCCAGTACACCAACTTTTTCCTTGCCGACGGTTTTCACCGACATTTTAACCGCGCGATCTTCAAGACGAATTCGTTCACGCGTCAGCGTGATAATACGCGTTTTCGTCCCTTTGCCAGCCGGCAGTATTTCCAGTCGAACCTTGCTGCCTTTCGGCCCTTTGATCAGCGCCACCACATCGTCAAGACGCCAGCCAATGACGTCGACCATCGGTTTTCCGGCCTGCCCTACGCCGACGATACGATCGCCGACGCTAATCGACTTGCTTTTCGCTGCCGGGCCGCCGGCAACCAATGAGTTAATGACAGTATAATCGTCATCCATTTGCAGCACCGCGCCGATACCTTCCAGAGACAGGCTCATTTCGGTATTAAACTGCTCGGTATTGCGGGGAGAAAGATAATTCGTATGCGGGTCGATTTCACGCGCAAAAGCGGTCATCGCCAGCGAGAACACATCTTCACTGTTGGTCTGCGCCAGGCGACGAATAGCGAATTTGTAGCGACGCGTTAGCGTTTCGCGAATTTCTTTGTCGCTCTTGCCGGTGAGTTTCAGACTGAGCTCATCGAATTTCACTTTACCATCCCACAGCGCATTTAGCTCAGCCTCATCTTTAGGCCAGGGCGCTTTACTGCGGTCCAGGTTAAACGTATCGTTTCCGGTGAAATCCATTGGCCGTTCCAGCACTTTTAGCGCGTACTGGTAACGTTCAAACCGGCGCTTTTGCGCCAGGTTATAAAGATCGTAAAAAACATCCAGCTTACCCGTGCGCAGCTCATCGCCCAACACGGTTTTCTTTTTCGCAAACTGCTCGACATCGCTCGCCAACAAAACGTTGTGGCTATAGTCGAGAAGATTCAGATAGCGATCAAAAATCTTTGCCGAAAATGCCTCATCCAGATCGAACTGGCGATAGTGGGAGCGGGTAAAACGCGACGTTACTCGCTCGCTCACCGTCGCATGTTGCGTCTCTTCCTTTAGTACGGGAATTTGATCGGCACGCGTAATATCTTCCACGGCGAAGGACTGGCCTGCTAATGCAAGCAGGCCAGCTAACGCGGTAAGCCTAAAAAAAGTGTTCATGCCAGGCCTGGCCTCCGTTTCAGAACACCAGGTGTTCTGCGCGTACAATCAAAGACATACCCGAATTCAGCTGTACACGGACACCATCTTTGGTGATTTCTAATACGGTGGCATCCATCGCATTATTACCCGCTTTCACCTTGAGGGACTGCCCTACGGTCAATACTGAAATATCAGAAACCGGCGTGTGCTTCTCTTCGCGAGGCGCACGCGGCGCTTTCGTCGTCGGTTTATCAGCGCGAGGTTTACGTTCAGCGCCTTCTTTACGACGCGCTACCGGGCGAGGTTTACGCTCGCGTCGCGGCGCGTCTTCTTTTTCGCCAGCCGCCGCGGCAGCTTCGCGTTTTTTCGCTTGCTGCTCTGCGCGCTGCGCCTGAACACGGGCTTTGGCTTCTTCAAGCTGCTTACGCGCATGTTCGACATGCTGTTCTTCCAGCTCGCCGCACGGATTGCCATCAAGGTCGACGCGCGTTGCGCCCGGCTTAACGCCGTACAGGTAACGCCAGCTTGAAGTATAAAGACGTAAAGCGGAACGAAGTTGCGTTTTGCTGAGGTTCATTTCGCCCCCAACTCGCTCTACCAGATCCTGAAAAATACCAATTTTCAGCGGGCGAGCTTCGCCTTCCGCACTAAAACAGTGAGGAAAACGCTCGGCCAGAAACGCGATAACTTCTTTACTGCTATTCAACTTAGGTTGATTTTCCATGAAATTTCCTGATTACAACGGACGTAGCCAACAAGCAGCAGGCATGAACAGGCGTCATTATAATGACGCCATCAGTAATTGCTACGTTATCCGTTGATTATCCTGCGACGCTCGCAAAGAATTTTTTGTAATCCGTCGTTGCAAGCACGGTTTCAAGCTGTGCGACCAGCGTACGCAGGCCGTGTTCATCTTCTTCGGTAAAACGGCCAAACGCCGTGCTATCTATATCCAGCACGCCGATAATCCGTTCGCCAACCGTGACAGGCAGCACAATTTCGGCGTTGCTGGCGGCATCACAGGCAATATGGCCGTCAAACGCATGAACATCATCAATACGTTGAACCTTATTCTGCGCTACCGCTGCGCCGCACACGCCGCGACCAACCGGAATCCGCACACAGGCGATTCGCCCCTGAAACGGCCCCAACACCAGCGTATCGCCTTCGAGGAGATAAAATCCTGCCCAGTTCACCTCGGTAAGGCGTTCGAACAGTAGCGCGCTGGTATTCGCCAGCGTGGCCAGAAAGCTGGTCTCACCTGCCATTAACGACTGAAAATCGCGGTTTAATGCCGCGTATAGTTCTGTTTTGCTCATTATATAATCACTTCGTGGTCTTACTCCTAAACACAGGCTATTAAAATAAGCATTAAATGCGTTCTTGCTCAAGATTATTCCTGTCATGAGTTAAGATTACATTATTCTAACACTTTGATTCACGATACATGGCTCTGAACACCTCACACGTCACGCCAACAAAAAAGCTAACGATCAGGTCAATTAGCGAAGCGCTGCCGCGCAGCCACTACCAGCGCTGCCCTGAATGCGACATGCTGTTCAGCTTGCCGGAGATGAGCGCTCATCAAAGCGCTTATTGTCCTCGTTGCCAGGCCAAAATTCGCGATGGGCGCGACTGGTCGCTGACGCGGCTGACCGCGATGGCGGTAACCATGCTGCTATTGATGCCGTTTGCCTGGAGCGAACCGTTACTCCATATCTACCTGTTGGGCGTACGCATTGATGCCAATGTGATGCACGGCATCTGGCAAATGACGCAACAGGGCGATCCGTTAACCGCCGCAATGGTGCTCTTTTGCGTGGTGGGCGCGCCGCTTATTCTGGTTTTTTCAATTGCTTATCTGTGGTTTGGCAGCCTTCTCGGCATGAATCTGCGTCCAGTCCTGCTGATGCTGGAAAAACTGAAAGAGTGGGTGATGCTGGACATCTATCTGGTTGGTATTGGCGTTGCCTCTATCAAAGTGCAGGACTATGCCTTTCTGCAGCCGGGCATCGGGCTTTTAGCGTTCGTTTCGTTGGTGGTTCTTAGCATTCTGACTATGATTCATCTGAATGTGGAGCAACTATGGGAACGATTTTATCCGCAGCGCCCTGCTCAACGTGCGGACGAAAGATTGCGCGTCTGTCTTGGCTGCCACTTTAGCGGCTATCCGGATGCGAAAGGACGCTGCCCGCGTTGTCATATTCCGCTACGGTTACGCAGAAAACAGAGCATACAGAAGTGTTGGGCGGCCTTGCTGGCGTCTATTGTCTTTTTGCTGCCGGCAAACCTGCTGCCTATCTCGGTAATCTACATTAATGGCGGGCGTCAGGAAGATACTATCCTGTCGGGCATTATGTCGCTTGCCAGCAGCAATATCGCCGTCGCCGCCGTCGTTTTTATCGCCAGTATTTTGGTGCCGTTTACCAAAGTCATCGTGATGTTTACGCTACTGTTGAGTATCCATTTTAAATGCGAACAGGGACTGCGGACGCGAATTCTGTTGCTGCGTCTGGTGACATGGATAGGCCGCTGGTCGATGCTGGATCTTTTCGTTATCTCGTTAACCATGTCTCTGATTAATCGCGATCAGATTCTGGCTTTTACTATGGGACCGGCTGCGTTTTATTTCGGCGCAGCGGTAATTTTGACTATTCTTGCAGTGGAATGGCTGGATAGCCGCTTACTTTGGGATGCACATGAGTCAGGAAACGCCCGCTTCGAAGACTGAAGCGCAAATTAAAACCAAACGCCGTATTTCACCTTTCTGGCTGCTACCGCTTATCGCGCTAATGATCGCAGGGTGGCTAGTATGGGATAGCTACCAGGATCGCGGCAATAGCGTGACTATCGATTTTATGTCGGCGGATGGTATCGTACCGGGCCGTACTCCCGTGCGTTATCAGGGAGTAGAAGTCGGCACCGTGGAAGATGTCAGTCTGAGCAAAGATCTGCGCAAAATTGAAGTTCGCGTCAGTATCAAATCAGATATGGAAGATGCGTTGCGCGAAGAGACGCAATTCTGGCTGGTGACGCCCAAAGCCTCGCTGGCGGGCGTTTCCGGCCTGGATGCGTTGGTCGGCGGGAATTACATCGGTATGATGCCAGGTAAAGGCAAGCCCAGAGATCATTTCGTCGCCCTGGATACACAGCCTAAATACCGGCTTAGCAACGGCGATCTGATGATTCATCTCAATGCGCCGGATCTCGGCTCGCTTAATAGCGGTTCACTGGTCTATTTCCGTAAAATCCCTGTCGGACGGGTGTATGACTATTCGATTAACCCTAACAAACAGGGCGTGACGATTGACGTTCTGATTGAGCGACGGTTTACCGATCTGGTGAAAAAAGGCAGCCGTTTCTGGAATGTCTCCGGCATTGACGCCGATCTAAGCCTGAGCGGCGCGAAGGTGAAACTGGAGAGCCTCGCGGCCCTGGTCAATGGTGCGATTGCGTTTGATTCGCCGGACAATTCCAAACCCGCCGCCCAGGATGACACGTTCGGCTTATATAAAGATTTAGCCCACAGCCAACGAGGGGTAATCGTTAAACTTGAGCTGCCCAGCGGAGACGGTCTGAAGGCGGAATCTACGCCGCTCATGTACCAGGGACTGGAGGTGGGTGAGCTTTCTAAACTGACGCTCAACCCTGGCGGTAAAGTCACCGGAGAGATGACCGTCGATCCCAGCGTTGTTCCGCTGATGCGGGAAAATACGCGCATTGAGTTACGCAATCCCAAACTGTCGCTGAGCGACGCGAATATCAGTTCGTTGTTAACCGGAAAAACCTTCGAGCTGGTGCCGGGCGACGGCGAACCGCGCAGTGAATTTGTGGTGGTGCCGGGTGAAAAGGCCCTGCTGCATGAGGCGAATGCCTTAACCCTGACGCTGACGGCCCCGGAAAGTTACGGCATCGAACCGGGCCAGCCGTTAATTTTACATGGTGTAAAAATTGGCCAGGTCATTGAGCGCAACTTATCCAGTAAAGGCGTGTCATTCACCGTCGCGATTGAACCGCAGCACCGGGATTTGGTACAGGGCGACAGTAAATTCGTGGTCAACAGCCGGGTGGATGTCAAAGTCGGCCTTGACGGCGTAGAGTTTCTCGGCGCCAGCGCCAGCGAGTGGATTGACGGCGGAATTCGTATTTTACCCGGTACGAGCGGGAAGATGAAATCCACCTACCCGCTCTATGCTAACCTGGAAAAAGCGCTGGAAAATAGCCTCAGTGACTTACCGACTACCACCTTAACGCTGACGGCCGAAACGTTGCCGGATGTCCAGGCAGGTTCCGTCGTGCTGTATCGAAAATTTGAAGTAGGCGAAGTCATCACCGTTCGCCCACGCGCCAATACCTTTGACATCGACCTGCATATTAAGCCGGAGTATCGCCACCTGTTAACCAGCAATAGCGTGTTCTGGGCGGAAGGCGGCGCGAAAGTGCAACTTAACGGCAGCGGCCTAACGGTACAGGCCTCGCCACTCTCCCGCGCGCTGAAAGGGGCCATTAGTTTTGATAACCTGAGCGGCGCCAGCGCCAGCCGGCGCAAAGGCGATAAACGCATTCTTTATGCTTCAGAAACCTCCGCCCGCGCGGTAGGCGGACAAATTACGCTGCACGCGTTCGACGCCGGAAAATTGGCGGAAGGGATGCCCATTCGTTACCTCGGTATTGATATCGGCCAGATCCAGACGCTGGAATTGATCACCGCACGTAATGAAGTGCAGGCAAAAGCCGTCCTTTATCCGGAGTACGTACAGACATTTGCCCGCGCCGGGACACGTTTTTCCGTTATTACGCCACAAATTTCCGCGGCGGGCGTCGAGCATCTGGATACGATTCTCCAGCCCTATATTAACGTTGAGCCAGGGCGCGGCGCGGCACGGCGCGACTTTGAACTGCAGGAAGCCACGATTACCGACTCACGCTATCTGGATGGATTAAGCATCGTCGTGGAGGCGCCAGAAGCAGGCTCGCTTAATATTGGCACCCCCGTCCTGTTTCGCGGTATCGAAGTGGGAACCGTCACCGGAATGTCCCTGGGGTCGCTCTCCGATCGCGTGATGATCACCTTGCGTATCAGTAAGCGTTACCAATATCTGGTGCGTAATAACTCCGTATTCTGGCTTGCCTCCGGCTATAGTCTCGACTTTGGTCTGACAGGCGGCGTGGTGAAAACGGGGACATTTAATCAGTTCATCCGTGGCGGTATCGCCTTCGCTACTCCACCAGGTACGCCGCTGGCGCCAAAAGCGCAAGCCGGTAAGCATTTCCTGTTACAAGAGAGCGAACCGAAAGAGTGGCGTGAATGGGGCACCGCTCTGCCACGTTAAACACCCGGCTCCGGCGTACTCGCGCCGGAGCGTTTTATGCTACACTGCGCGCCTGTTTTTTTGCCGGCGATACACCTGTGGCTCAACACGCTGTCTATTTTCCTGACGCTTTTCTGACGCAAATGCGTGAAGCAATGCCTTCCACGCTCTCTTTTGATGAATTTATTTCGGCCTGCCAACGCCCGTTGCGCCGCAGTATACGCATCAATACGCTTAAAATATCCGTAGCTGATTTCCTTGCCCTAATCGCGCCCTACGGCTGGTCGCTCACGCCAATTCCGTGGTGTCATGAAGGATTCTGGATCGAGCGCGATGATGAAGATGCATTGCCGCTTGGCAGTACCGCTGAGCATTTAAGCGGCCTGTTTTACATTCAGGAGGCCAGTTCGATGCTGCCGGTCGCGGCCCTGTTCGCCGATGGTAATCATCCGCAGCGGGTCATGGATATGGCAGCGGCGCCTGGCTCCAAAACCACGCAGATCGCTGCCCGCATGGGGAACCGCGGCGCCATTCTGGCCAACGAATTTTCGGCCAGCCGCGTCAAAGTTCTGCACGCTAATATCAGCCGATGTGGAATCGCCAATACCGCACTGACGCATTTCGATGGCCGCGTATTTGGCGCTGCGTTACCGGAGATGTTTGACGCTATCCTGCTGGATGCGCCCTGCTCTGGCGAAGGCGTAGTACGTAAAGATCCTGATGCGCTAAAAAACTGGTCGCCAGAAAGCAATCTGGATATCGCGGCGACACAGCGGGAACTGCTCG
Organism: Salmonella sp. SAL04202; assembly: GCF_046550775.1. NCBI lineage: Bacteria > Pseudomonadati > Pseudomonadota > Gammaproteobacteria > Enterobacterales > Enterobacteriaceae > Salmonella > Salmonella sp. SAL04202. The sequence continues at coordinate 1,626,993 of NZ_JBGDXK010000001.1, forward strand.
ACAGCGCTTTTCATGCTTTACGACCCGGCGGCACGCTGGTCTACTCCACCTGCACGTTAAATCGCCAGGAAAACGAAGAGGTCTGCCTCTGGCTAAAAGAGACCTACGCCGACGCCGTTGAATTTTTGCCGCTGGGTGATCTGTTTCCTGACGCTGACCGCGCCCTCACCCCGGAAGGCTTCCTGCACGTCTTCCCGCAAATTTACGACTGCGAAGGATTCTTCGTCGCACGTCTGCGTAAAATGTCATCCCTTCCAGCCATGCCCGCGCCGGGGTATAAAGTGGGGGCGTTTCCTTTTACCCCCCTCAAAGGCCGCGAAGCATTACACGTTACCCAGGCGGCCAACGCCGTCGGACTGTTATGGGATGAAAATCTCCATCTTTGGCAGCGTGAAAAAGAGGTCTGGCTGTTCCCGGCAGAGATTGAATCACTGATCGGAAAAGTCCGTTTTTCCCGGCTCGGCATTAAGCTGGCCGAAAGTCATAATAAAGGCTATCGCTGGCAACATGAGGCGACGATAGCCCTTGCCTGCCCGACTCATGCTCACGCGTTCGAACTTTCTGTGCAAGAGGCGGAGGAGTGGTATCGCGGTCGGGATATTTATCCGCAAACACCCCCTGCCGCTGATGATGTCCTGGTGACGTTCCAGCATCAGCCGCTTGGTCTGGCAAAACGTATCGGCGCCAGAATAAAGAACAGTTACCCGCGTGAACTGGTACGTGATGGCAAACTCTTTACTGGTAATAGTTAAAAGGCGCACAAAAAAACCGCACTTTTTGACTGGCGCTTTTGCGTACGTTGACTACGCTGAAAAATGGACGGCTAAACTGGTCGTACCACAATTAGCGTATTAACGGAGAGCACGATGATGAAAACCAGTGTGCGCATTGGCGCTTTTGAAATCGACGATGCCGAATTACATGGCGAATCGCCGGGGGAGCGAACGTTAACAATCCCCTGTAAATCCGATCCGGATTTATGTATGCAACTGGACGCCTGGGATGCCGAAACCAGCGTTCCCGCCATTCTCAACGGGGAACATTCCGTTTTGTTCCGTAATCATTACGATCCTAAATCTGATGCCTGGGTCATGCGTCTTGCCTGACTCAAAAAGAACCCGTCGCCAGGCGGGTTATTTATTCTTCCTTTTCTCATTTCCCCCCTGCGCTAACCTCTCCTACACTATCGTGTAAAGTAGTTAACATTGAGGATGTAATGTTCGCGCTGGTACTTTTTGTATGTTACCTGGATGGAGGATGCGAGGATATTGTCGTGGACATCTACGATACCGAGCAGCAGTGTCTTTATTCGATGGACGATCAACGGATTCGCCATGGCGGCTGTTTTCCGGTAGAGGATTTTATCGACGGCTTCTGGCGACCTGCGCAGCAATATAGCGATTTTTAACCCTGGTCGCTGATGCCGCTATTGTATCCGCGCTAACGTCAATTGCCCGCCAAATACCGCGCCCGTATCAATATAGTGTACGTTGGCGAAATCCATGCGCCGACGCAACGGCGTATGGCCAAACCAAAAATGATCGGCACCGCTAATCCCGCCGCGCTTATTTATGAGTCGTTCGCGGCTCCAGAGAACCTGATGTAAATCGACCTTTTTTTGCCATTGATAGGTTGACGCGGGGTAATCAGCATGAGCGATCACATGCGTGCTATAGCGGCAGCGAACTTCCAGTATCCAGGGCAGTCGCTGACAAAGGATAAAAAGCGCTTCAGCTTGCGCAGCGTGTTCAGCCGTCAGGCGGGTAAACCAGTCGCCACCATTCATCAACCACAGCGTCGACTGCGATGAGGCCCGCGCATCCAGCGCCATTTGTTCATGATTGCCGCGAACCGCCGTCATCCAGGACTCACGCAGTAAAGCCAGGCAACCCAGGCTGTCCGGGCCTCTATCAATGAGATCGCCCACAGAAACTAACAAGTCTTGTTGCGGATCAAATCGACACTCACGTAACCTTTTCATTAACATTGAAAAACAGCCGTGAATATCGCCGACCACCCAGACATGCCGCCAATTCTTTGCCTCTATTCGCTGATAAACCTCTTCAGGCCGCATCATGTTTTCCTGTCGTTCATTACCCAGGACAGATATAAAAAGATAGCGTGTGCAGATTTTCTTGCTTAGTAAACGTACACTGTTGTAAATAGCGAATTTCATCAGTAGTGAGTAAATGCTTTGTTATCATCGCACTAAAATATAACTGACTGCGCCAGGGGAGTGTTATCCCCTGGCGCAGCGAGCTACTCACTATCGCCTGTTCACCTTCAATATTCTCCCTCCTTAAAAGCATGCCAAAAACATAAACCACATATCGACACCACAGACTTCAGCACACTCTTGAGCTGAGTGAGTTGCAAGGCAAACCAGCGCCAATGCAGGTGTCGTTACCGTGGCGACCATCACCCCCACAAACAGGAGCAGCATAATTTTTTTTAAAGGCGGCATAACCTCTCCTGACAGTTAACAGACCATTAATCCTTATCGAGACATCATCCGTGCGCGGGTATCATAGACTTAACAACACGCAGCGTTACAAAAAAAACTGTCTGGTTATGTAGGTATTTAGGGTAATAACAATTATTTTAAGTTTTAAGGGTATCCATTTTATTTTTATATTAAAATAAAGATGGCGACGTTTTGTTAAAAGCGTCGCCATAAAAATGAATATATACTTTCAGAAAATCTGCTATTAATTCATATGGTTAATAGCAGTATTGTGTTTGCTATCTTCAGGAGGCATTCTGAAGATACTTATTCGCGATATTTTCTATAGTTAGCTGAAATTGTTGTGGCGTCGGCATCGTCCCCTTATTAAACAGCGGCGTAACCTCTTTCATAACGATTTTCTCAGCATACGCTTTAAAAGACACCTGCTGATTATGATTTATAAACATATGCGGATATTTAATGCTCGCTGCAGCAATGAGGGGGACGACAAAAGGATTCGCCCCTGCCCCACCTGGAGTAAATACGCCGTTTTTTATCTCCCCAGGTAGCCCCGCATTCTGCGCAGCCTCTCCTATCTCTTTCAGAAAGGGGGTAATACTGACCCCTTTACTGATGAGTAATTTACAACAGTGATCTTTATTATTACTGTACACGGCTGATAATATGGCTTCGCATGTCTGACGAGCATAGGCCGGATCTTTACTCGCATTACCTTTGATATCCAGGCTATTGAGCTTTTGCAGCATAAAATCTTTAACAGTTTTACTGGTTAATACTGCCCTACCCTCAGAGGCGTTCCCACGATGAAAATGGCTAGTCGGTATGTCTGTTTGCAGATGCAGGCTCAAGCGATCTGACAGACTCGTCGACAGGCTGATAAAGCTATTTCTAACGGCAGTAATACTTTTCGCAAAAATGTCCTTCTCCGTTGTTTTTTCTTTTACTGGTTCAACGTCACTTCTATGGATTCTGTAGTGCTGGGTGGATAGGGTTATATTAGTCACGGTAGTTCTCCTTTTAGATAACTATGCATAGCTACACTTTATTTATATTTCTTGCTTTCAAAAAATAGCCACCTTCTCCACAACCATTTTTACTCATTGATCTGTATAAATTTTATTTTCCTGATGAATTTTGTTCTTCTGTCACTTAGCCTGTTTTTTTTCGGCGCAAGGTGATCGACTTTTATCGAGGAACATTTTTATCGGGACAATCCTGAACAGGCAAAACATCACTTCAATTCAACTGCTGCGTCACAAAAAACATTCATGAATATTATTATTTATGCTGATGTTGTTACGATTTTGCCCCCATTCAAACACTGACTGTCAGTTATCCTGCCTGCAGGTTAGCCGCTTTTTCAAAACCTATAAAGTCTCCACGCCAAACCTCTCCGCCACTGTAATCCTTATCTAAATATCAATTAATTAACTGATTTTTATATATTATGACTTTTCATGGCATTCAGAAAAACTACAAATGAAATGGATTGACGCATCTATTAGTGGTCAAAAAAAACGCGTTACGAGAAATAATCAGTAACAATTGCAACACTATTCCAATCATAACGTAAACTATATGATACCAGACGATTATTATTGCTTTTAGGTAACATCTTTATATGGCTGCTTTTAAGCAACAATACTCTAACACAACATATAACATTATAACTTACAATAGGTTAACAAATGGAATTACAGCTTATGCTTAACCACTTTTTCGAGCGCGTCAGAAAGGATGCAAATTTCAACGCATTTCTAATCGATCTGGAATATAATAATATCGCTTATTACATCTATTTTGTTGCTACCGGTAATGTGAAAATTATCACTCATGCAGGCCACTTCATTTCTATTAAAAGCAATAGAAAGCTGATTAAAGTCAATTCAACATCAAATACGCAATTAATAAAATTGACTTCAGCCAAACACTTTTCGGGGGAACATTCCTATGAAAAATACTGTACCGATCTGGCAACAGCAGGCGTTTTTAAATGGATTGTTGAATTAAACCAAAAAACTCGACAATACTGGTCGAAAGACAACCAATTATTATATATAGAAAATGTGGTCATGCCGCTTTAACAAGCCAGGGTAATAATAGCGTCAGTCGTGACATTCGGCGTGTTACGACTGCGGATTATCCATTTAGAGACCATAATGAGAGTCTGACTACGAGAGTTACCCTGTGCAGTCCGACCGGCGCAGCAACGTTTGACACGATGCTCGACAACAGCATCTCCTGATGCAGGAGAAATGATATTCAAAGCGATATCGACTAAAAGCTCAAAATATTTGCCTGCTATTTATATTCTATCTAATTAATACCCTCCAGGAAGTGTGGCATAATTGCAGAATCTGTCAGGATTCCGGGAACATACCGGAGCGTAATCGAAAAACCATCTGGAGATGTATGAGCAAGGATGAAATCAGTTATCAAATTCTTTACCGGTACTCTCTGGAAAAACTATACAGTACTCTTACCAGAAGAGTAGATAACGTGCTGTCATTCGCCCTCGTTTTTCTCGGGATCGGCGTCACCATAAACGTCGGGAGTCCCTTTATTCTGGGGCCAGGCATTGTGGGTATTGCCATACTAAAAAGAGTACTCCGCTTCGGCACGCGCTCAACACAGGCCGACCGGCAGTCCCGCGCCTGGCTGAAACTTTTTAATACTCAGCACCGCTTTCCTTCAGATAAAACACTGTTCCTTGCCTTCACATCGCTTGAGCAAGACACGAGCGAAGTATGGTCCATGCTTATTGGTCCTGCTATCGTCATGACTGAGACCGCCCTCGGAAAAACGCCCATTGAGCCATTGACGGCGGGTGAAAAACTCTGCGCATTTTTGAGCGGCGCGACGAAATCCCAGCCAGCAGCTCGCAATTGACCTGTCTTCTAAACGTCTGTGCCATACCACAGAGATTTAGTACAAAATTAATTAATGGAGTACTAACGCTGTCAGCAGGTTTCTCTGAGTGAAAGATTCGTATTATACGCACAGCCCAGTTTACAGTTTATATAACAGCGCTATATGTTTTTGTATCCGTACCATGCCGCCTACAAGCGGCTGTCTGAGTACCTCTAGCAGTGCCAGGGGCGAAGGGCAATTAGTTAAACGCCATCCCAGCCCTCCCCTTAGCAATTATTTTTTTATCATTTCATGGTAGAGAGAATGTATTTCTCCAAGCGAATGGAATACCGGTAAATGTAAGTACGCTCTTTTACCTTGCCCATGATACCACAGTCCCAGCACACACTTTCCAGCACTCATCAATTTCAGTGACGCGCTATCATCTCCACCAAGAATAATCGCCATAAATACTTGCTCGCGCCATAAAAAATGCTTTATTGTGATAACCTACAAGTCGAGTATTTCAGCAGCATAACGCTGTTTGGCTAAAAAGATATAAATCCTTTCGGCAACTGAAGAGACCGTGATATGAAATTCTCTCAACTGCTGCAATAACAATTTTCGTCTAACCGGAGACAAAGGAATACTTCCAGAGTCGGCATATGTTGTATCTTTAACATTTCAGAGCTCAACACGACTGATAGCCAGACTACTCCAGTAGACAGTGTTAGCTGTAGTAGTTTCATACTATGTTCAGTGCTGCGAAGTACATGGCGACTATCGTGATGACCATCACAATTAAAGAAATATGCCGCTTCACCGATGAATCTTTATTGCATTTGAGCCAGGACAGTTTAAAACATTAGAATTAATAACCTTACATTTGATTTTGTAGCAGTATTTAATCCTGTTTTCGTTTCGGTCTGAACACAGACTTGAAATTATCATTCATGATATTGAGCTCTCCCGCAAAATAAAAGACACATTTCATCAATAATATTATAAAATATTTCACAATCATGGTAAACACTTACAAACAAGACATTCGACATGTTAGTTTTTTTAAAAGTGCTTCTTTCATGATTACTCTTAAATCACAATCATAAACGTTTATCGTATCGATCTATTTTTTGTTATTTTGATTCAAATTCACTATTATTATCAATGAATTATATTAAATGTCGGCGTCCCGGGAAGGGGGGCCAGACACTTTGGTGGTGTGGCTTTTATTATTGATACCCGCTTTACATGAACGTCTCTCATTAATATTTTCAGACCTATCTTCAGCCTGTGAACAATAATTCTCATTCGCTCAAATGACATTATCTATGCGTAATAAAATAATGCTTACCCTAGCGACTGTCGGTATGATATATGGCGCGTCGACTTTTACTGCTGGCGCTATTGCCACCACTGACGCTGGCGGGAGGGCGATGACCTTAGTGTCTCAGCCATTGATGCGTCGGGCAGCATTGTGCCGGACAGCGAGAGCATCAAAGTAGACCAGGGTCTCAGCAGCAGGCAAGTCCTCGAGTTCGGTTTCAGTTATTATCAATCTTACCGGGTATTTATTTGAGGGCCTCGGAAGTACTTCGGGCGCGGGTGCCGCCACTATTCAACAGTGGCCATGACATTCCCGAGTGTTCTGCCCCCACTGGACGGTCATTTGGCTAAAGGAGAAATAGCAAATACTGCAAGCAATTCTGTTACCAATGTGGCTATTCAGCTTCTGACAGGTGATGGCGTTAATCCTGTGGACCTGAGCAAGGCACCTACAGCAGGTGATACTACGCTGGATACCTATTCGGCGACTAATAAGCTGAATTTCTTTGCACGTATGATAACCGCTGGAGGATCAATCTCCCAAGGCACTGTCGGCACCACAGTCATCTATAATCAGAAACACTTCTGATACGGCCCACAAGCCGATATTTATTTCAGATATTAATAAACAGTTTCGCTGTCCATTTATCTGGTATGTCCGGACGCCAGAATTGTTTATTTCTTCAGTGATGCGCTGTTATTTCACGGAACGGTTTAAATCAGCAGCGGCGGATTTTCATTTATTCAGGCAACACGGATAGCGGCTTATACCATGAAACTGAATCGGCCTACGCTGCTAATTACTCTGAATATACTGTTGTTGCCAGTAGAGACGACGGAGTTCAGCGCCGATTCTCTTAAAAACAGTGACCACCTCAGTGTGGATTTATCCGCCTTCAGCCGGGATGGCTATATTGCGCCAGGGAATTACCTGCTTGATATTTACGTGAATGACAGACTCATTCACAATCAATAAAAAGTCAGTGTGGTGGAGATTAGCGACGAGCACTCACGGTTCTGCATCATCTCTGCACTGGCAGACATGCTCGGGTTAAAAGAGGAGAACCGCCGACTACTCGGGCCCGTCCGGCAGTGTCTGAAACTGAACACTACGCATGGTAAAGTAACATACAGCCCGGATAACCAATCTCTGTTAGTCACTCTGCCCCAAGTCTGGATAGAATACCAGAATCTGGCTTGAGTATCCTGGCCCGCTGGAGTGATGGTGTCACAGCCGCCCTGCTGAGCTATAACCTGATGACGAACCTGTGGTCTACATTCCACTGGTATTGGCATCTGAAGCTGCACGCGAAAGATCTGGCTGGAAAATGGCATAGCCATTCATAGTCTCAGCCAAGCATGTACTGCAATTGACCCTGCAGATCTCGTCAATTTTGAATCTCTGGCTGTCGCTTGCATATGCTGGGTTCTCCTTAGCCCCCTCGTTCCTAAGTTTGTAATGCAGAGACGGTTTTTATGTTTGTAAATTTTCTGGCGCGATGGTTTTGCTCACAAGTGGTAAGTTGTTTTTCTTTTCCAGTGTAATATGTTAAATTTCTCGCACTGATTAATTCACTTTTTGTACGACATGCACAATCTAACGCCAGAATTATTGCAAACTCCATCTGTAAGAAGCAACAGAGACAGAAGTCTTGATATAGCCAAGGGAATTATGATGCTGTCTGTTGTTGCTGGACACATTGCAAATTTCCCATTTGGGGAGGTATTCTATTACTATCAAGTTGCCGGATTTTTTCTGCTATCGGGTTATTTCTTTCATTACGACAAGTATGCTGACAGATTTAGTAAATTTTTAAAAAGCAGATCAAAGCTTATTTGTCAGTACCTTATTTATTCTGCGATAATCATATCGGCGCATAATTTACTTACTGAGTTTGGGTTACAACCTACAAATTACATTTATTACTCACCTACTGATTATGTCACAGCATTTATACGGTCTATAACAATACCATCTGAAGCACTGGCAGGTGCAATGTGGTTCATACCAGTATTGATTTTAATGCAGTTTGTTTTTTATTGGCTAAATAGAGTGGTTAAAGAAAATAAACTGCTAATTGGATCTTCAGTTTTAATTTTATTCTTCATTGGTTGGTGGATTGTAAAAAGCAATGCAATTGCTAATAATCCCTACATAAACACTCACATTCCAAACGCACAATACTTCGTCTATTTGCCGTTTTTCTACATAGGCTATGTATTTAAAAAATTTGGATTCAAATCCCTGAGCAGCATAAATGCTATGCTGCCAGCGCTAATCGTCATAGTCCTTAGTTACATTGTAATACGGCCAACTATGTATTTATACGGAAGCATTGATCCGTATTGCTTTATCTTTTTATCGCTTATTAGCATTTCTCTCGTAATTGGTATTTCTTACCACATAAAATCTAACATACTCGTTAGATTTTTCACAACAATAGGCGAGAATACAGTACACATCCTCGCTATGCACTTCTTCTTTTTCAAGATAGCAACTCTTCTATTAACCATTGTAGGGCTCAAGCAAATTGATGATCTTCATCGCATTGACGGCCCATCTAATGGGTCAATCATTGAAACAATAACATATCTTTCATTCGGCATAGTTTTCCCATTAGTTCTTGTATCATTAGTAAGGAAGATAAGAAGTAAGATTTTTGTAAATAAATATTCTCCGGCATAGCCGGAGGTTTTTCAGATGCGTCTGTAAGGCTATCTTACCCGCAGCCCCTAACAGGCGCATACGATCTAACATTTACATTAAGCTTCGTTACTTACGGCCCGTAAACGGACTGCCCGGATTAGGAGAAATGATTCTGGCAGAAGTAAGCACGCGTCATGTTGCAGAATTTCTTGAGGTATGGATCGCGGAAGGTAAAAACACGATGGCGGGGGCGACGAGGTCTGTACTATCTGACATGTTTTGTGAAGCTGTTGTAGAAGGAAGAATAACACTGAATCCGGTTGAAAAAGCCAAGGTACCAAAAATTGAAGTTGCAAGGGAGCGCTTGCGAATAGAGGTTTATAATGCTACACGAGCATATGCCCTCATGGTTCCCTCTCGCGATGGATTTAGCACTCGTTACAGGTCAACGTAGGGAGGATATCGTAAACATGAAATTTAATGATGTTTTTGACAACCGCTTATACGTAACTCAAATTAAAACCGGAATGAAAATAGCTATTCCCCTATCCCTGACCCTTGAGGTGCCTGGGTTACGTCCGGGAACGGTTATCGATCGCTGCCGGCTGGTAAGCAGAACCGATTTCATGATCAGTGCAGGAATCAGGAAAAATAGCCCGACCGGGAATATTCACCCGGATGGGCTCACAAAGAAATTTGTAAAAGCCAGAAAAATTTCAGGTGTTAAATTCAGTGATAACCCACCGACATTTCACGAGATCCGTAGCCTGGCTGGTCGGCTGTACAAAGACGAACGCGGCGAGGAATTCGCTCAAAAACTACTGGGCCACACCTCAGAGAACACCACGAAACCCTATCTCGATGAACGCAATAATAAAGCTTACGTGATGCTCTGATTTTACTGTAAAAGAAATGTTAACCCGGATTTGGATGTGATCTAACCAAAAAGACCGGAATACAGAAATTTGAGTAAATTTCGAAGGGAAACACATAACCCATTGATTTACAATGGAAATAAAAAGAGACCGAATTCGATTCCTGTTCTCGCTAAAAATAAAAATTCACTTTAAATTCATATAGTTAAACAAAAAACCACTATTTTATCGTCTGAAATACGTTCCGTTGCGTTCTAATAGATTCAATTAGTTATCACTTTTTCCGTTTTAATTCGGGCAGATTTCGGGCAAGTTTTCCTCTTATTATTAGCTCTCCTGACCGCATGAATAATAACGTTTTTTTAACGAATAACGATTTCGTTCTTAACTAGCTATGGAGTTTTATAAGTTCACCAGATGTCACATCCCACACTCGACATCTTTAGCTAGCACGCTAATCTATAATCTGAGAAAATGTTAAACACTTGCCGCTTGTGACAAAAAACAGATTTTAAGCGAAAAAGCGAGGGTCTGCTGTTAAATATACCAATGATTCAGGTAGCTATCATTATACCGGGACACTGCAAGAATCCACTTTATTGCTTGTATTCTATTGAGTTTTCCGCTACTTCTTCGAACTAACCACCGTCATCCTACCGCCAAGTAGTGAGGTACTGCAAACCAGCTAGTTCATTGAGCACATCGCTGCGGCCATCATCAGTGTAAAAGTCGAAAGGTTCGCATACCCCAATAAATACATAGCAAGAATATTAATAGCTAACGAAGTTGTGAGTTGGTTCATGTTTTTTATCTGTTACGTATGAAATAAGAATTATCTGCAATGTTAATGCGAAGCGTCAGGCGCAGTCGCCTCGTTGAGTAAAAACTCAACAAGATTTACGGAGTTACAATGATCGATAAATTAGTGCTTACGGTTACACCAATTTTCTCCATCCCGCCGCGTGGTGCAGCCGCAGTAGAGATATGGATGTACCAAGTTGCACGGCGAACAAAAACTACCAAACAGAATCGCTTGTATTAAGAATGAAGGTTATAGCGATTTTTTAAAGGTAAATGACCATTGTTCTGTTCATCGCATAGGTTTCAGCGGACTCTATAAGCGCCTCTTTCAGAAGTGGACTCGCCTTGACCCGCTCCCCTACTCACAGCGCATTCTGAATATTGCAAAAGACTTTAACGTTACCGATGATAGTGTAATCATCGTTCATAACAGCATAAAGCTGTACCGCCAGATCCGCAAAAGAGCCCCAAAGGCAAAAATGGTTATGCATATGCATAATGCTTTCGAACCTGATGGGTTAGATCAAAACGTTAAAACGATCGTCCCCAGCATGATTTTGAAGAAGCATTATCAGGCGTACCTGCCGAATGCTGATATCGCTATCGTCCCTAATGGTATTGACCTGGAGGCCTATCAGAAAAACGTTGTACCACTGCAAAAGTCTGACCTGGGAATAACTCCGGAGAAAAAAACGATTTTCTTTGCAGGCCTTATATCACCGGATAAGGGAGTGACTTTGCTTTTACAGGCGTTCGAACAACTCCTCAAGGAACGCAACGATATAGAGTTAGTTGTCGTTGGTAACTATATGAGTAAAAGTAAAGGTGAAAAAGCAACCTATCAGCGTGAGGTGCGGGAATTAGCAAAACGGCTAAAACCACACTGTCATATGGTTGAAGGTGTAACGCCTGAAGAGATATACAATTACTATTCGTTAGCAGTTCTGGTTGTTATTCCCTTTCAATTCCAGGAACCGTTCTGCATGGTTGCAATTGAAGCAATGGGGCAGGAAAGCCTGTACTGGTCAGTACACGCGGCGGGATGACTGAGCTCGTAAAAGAGGGGGATACCGGCTTCCATTTGCAGGAGCCAATGACCCCGGAGACCATTGCCAGGGACATTAATAAAGCGCTGGCATCCCCTGATTTAAACAATATTGCCTTACATGGACAACGTTGTGTGGAAGAGAAATTCCCGTGAGAAAAAGTAACCCAGCGGTTTGAGGAAGTGGTTAATAACTGGTTTAGATAATTAATGCGCATTAGCTCAAATGTGAGCTGACATATCTATGGCACAGCGCCAAACCTAATCTGACTGTCCGCCCTGTGCCAGAAGCGGACGCTGATCATGGTGTGTACAGACCACCAGTACGATATATTTTAAAGCTACCTGATTACAGCTTTCATAAAGCTATGGGTATTCAAATGCAGCAAAGCTATAAACCGGGCTTAATTAAATAATGCCTTTGCGAACCTACTTTAGGAAAGTCCGATAGCGACATTTGAAGTATATAACCCTGTTTTTCATAAAAAGGGAGAGCCTGGAAGCTAAAGGTATCTACAAGTCCATGAACACAGCCTTTCCGCAAACCTTCTTTTTCGGCCATCTCCATAAGTTTGCTCCCCAGACCGCAGCTTCTTGCAGATTCACTTACCCAAAGATAGTCGATGCAGAGCCACGGACCTTTTCTGTCAGCAATTAATCCGCCTACCATTTCGCCGCTTTCGTTTCTGCAGTAGACCCCAAGCTGCCCATTTTTACTAAAATCGACGAACTGAGCATTGTAGCTTCTTAATCCGGCTAATAGTTCTTCTTTATCAAATTCAGTAACTTGATGTGTGATTTGAATGTCCATACATATCCAATTGAACAAGTTTGCATTTGGAATATAACGTTATAAATAAGTTAATTAAATGTATCAATAGAAAGTTTATTTTTACTCCTGCGGGACAGGTCACGTCCGCTACTCGCTTAAAGCAAACTGTCAGTTGGAGTCTGAGCTGGTACAATTAATGTGCCACTGGTTAGAAATCAGTAATACGATTTTATCAGGCTGATGCTCTGGCCTGTCAGGATTTGAGGTATCCACCCGGTTTACCAGCCCCCTGTATTTGGCACCAGTGGAACCCACTTCCCGATCCAGGATATCCAGTACCCACCACCGAACCTTTTTCCCCAAAAGACATGAGCAACCTCAAGCGCCTTGTCTGGATGATAACCACGGTATGAAGTTTGATAACGCGTGGAATCAGGGAGTATGGTTCGCTCTCCGTTCAGCAACTGGACGCCCTTCTCCCCAGCCTTTCAGCGTTGAAGATTTGCCAGCGCTGGGTGAAGAGTGTATGCGAATTATGAAAATCGCTTCTGCCGTTTATACTTCGAAAAAGACGTTATCAGAAAGGTGGTTCGCAAGCGCGGAGTTATTAAACCTTTACTTAACGAAATACGGTTTAAGTTGCTTGAATTGCAGCAGAAAGAAAACGACGGCTTGATGATGCTGGACAAATTAAGCGAGCATGGCATCAATGGACTGATACGCCGTCAATAAAAGGAAGGGTGCATGGACGATCCCGTCACATCACCAATCACAACAGAAGAGCACAAAACAACATTTCACAGCGTAAAGGATAAAACACGATGCCATTTTCAATCAAACACATATGTTCAGGCCCAAAAGGACACTACCCAGAAATCTCCGGACCTATACAGAACAAGCCAGTACCGAGGAATTGCACACTGACCTCAACAACATGCGATATACAGAGCTATACAGTATTCAGCAGATGGTCCTGCAGTTATGAAATGCGCCCACCCGGTGCAGAAGAAAAAACCCCACGACTAAAACTCTCAGCAACGGAGCTCTTATGGCTATCTAAAACAATAGAAACAGAGAGGCGCAACACAAAAGAATGAGCCTGTCAGTAATTCTGTGTAACTTCCCAGTTATTAAAGGTGATCGCTCAGGCGGTCACCGAACTCGATAATAAAACGGCTCATCGCCAGCCGCCAGTTCTGGATCGGCATACTCCATTTTTTTGACGCATCCTTGATTGCCAGATAAATAACTTTTCGTACTGAGTCATCCGTTGGGAACACCTTGCGTTTCTTAATCGCGGCACGGATCACGCAGTTTAGGAATTCGACTGCGTTTGTCGTATAGATGGCCTTGCGGATATCCGGCGGATAACTGAAGAGCGTATTGAGGTTTTCCCGGTGCGCACGCCAGCTTTTTCTGATTTGCGGATATTTATCGTCCCGGACTTTCGCGAACGCATCTATCGCCATCAGTACCGCCTCTTCGGTCGGGGCCTGATAGACCATCTTCCGGCCGCTGGTGACGGCTTTGTAGTCTTTCCAGGCTACGTATTTCAGGCTGTTACGCACCATATGGATACTGCACAGCTGGATATGGGGCTGCAGGAAGACGTTGTTTATCGCATCCGGGAAGCCCTTCAGACCATCCACACAGGCAATCAGGATGTCCTTAACATCAGGAAGAAGCAGGTCTTCATAGCCCACTGTTGCGGCATCCCCTGCCCGGCGAGGTACAACGTCCCCCATTCGCCTGGCGCGGTGAATATCATGTTCAGTTAAGACGCTAGATAGCTACCCAGCATCTCCTCCACAAGAGGTCGCAGACCATCCAAAAATGTCTTCTTCGCGCTCTCCATCGCTCTTGCTCCGATAGTGCGCTCTGCATCGGTATTACCGACCAGCCCAGACGGCCTCAGCTCTGTGTCAGACAGCGTCCGGTACGTTTCCTCATAATCCGATATTTGCTTTTCACGAAGCGCGTTAACGCGTTCCGGCACTTTGCGCTCCAGCACGCTGTGTAACGGCCCCCACTGCAGTATCCACTCCCTGAACTCGCTTTTTTCAGCGGCTTTCACCTGAAGCTCCGCAGCCTGAAGGTCTGAAACCGTCACGCCGGATATTCTAAAGAAACGCATTTCTGCCGTCACGCTGGTCAGCCCGAGTGCTTTCTTCAGCTTATTCTGATACGCCAGATAGACTTCAACATCATCGGCCAAGGCCAGCGTTCCGGCCTTTTCCCGGGCAATCTGTTCCAGTTTTTCCAGACGGAACATCTCACGCCCCGTGGCAACCAGCACCACGAGATTATTATCGTATTCCCCTTTTTCTGCATCATGTATCAGTTGTACGTTCTTCATCTGGTGCAGAGCAAGTGTGACCCGGTCCTGGCAGCTTGCTGTTGCCTCTGTTGCCATGGCAAAGGTTTTTGCTCTCAGCGCCTCATCTTCAGCCAGTTGTGCCAACCAGGACGATATCTGTGCCTTAAACCCCGCGTCCTTTATGCAGTTTTCCGTCTCACTCAGTCTGTCCAGGAAGAGGCTGAAGGCAGCAGCGTTATCTTCCTGTCCGAACATATGCCATCTGTCTGCAGGAGCCGGTCCCCCCTCCTGGGCAGGCACCAGCCAGTTAGCCGCCGCCAGGTGCAGTGCTCGTGCTTCCCGGGGGGCGGAGGCCCCCGCCATATCGAATAGTATCCTGGGGCCTGAATAGCCTGGCGCGCTGGTGATGTCCCGCAGCGCCTGCAGAGTGCGTTCAGACAGAGGATTGCCTTCCAGATTTACGGCTGCCTCTGAAGACAGACCCGTGATGCTTTCCGGCAGGCGGGTCAGTTGGTTATTGCGGGCATACAACCGTTGTAGGCCTGACGGCAGCGCCGGCAGGCGGGTCAACTGTGGGTTAGCATCAACCGACAGCGTCTGTAGTCCTTCCGGCAACGGCGGCAGGCGGACCAGTTGTGGATTGCGATCGAGCGTCAGCAACTCCAGTCCTGCCGGCAACAACGGCAGGCTGGTCAGTTGATTATCTGATACCGACAGCACCTGTAGTCCTGCCGGCAACGGCGGCAGGCTGGTCAGTTGGTTACCTGCTACCAACAGCCTCTGTAGTCCTGCCGGCAACGGCGGCAGGCTGGTTAGTTGATTACCTGCTACCAACAGCATCTGTAGTCCTGCCGGCAACGGCGGTAGGCTGGTCAGTTGGTTACGTGCTACCAACAGCATCTGTAGTCCTGCCGGCAACGGCGGCAGGCTGGTCAGTTGGTTACCTGCTACCGACAGCGTCTGTAGTCCTGCCGGCAACGGCGGCAGACTGGTCAGTTGGTTACCTGATACCGTCAGCACCACCAGTCCTGCCGGCAATGGCGGCAGGCTGGTCAGTTGGTTATCTTCGACAGTAAGCACCTCCAGTCCTGACGGCAGCGTCGGCAGGCTAGTCAGATAATTATTATGAGGAATAACTAATGTTGTTATATGCGTTGGTAAACAGTCTGGTAAGGCGGTAAGGCCTGACTCTCCCACATTAAGCTCTCGACTGCCGTTATTCAGGCAAGTACATATTCTCTGTACCGTCGCAGCACGACCGCGTAACTCTTCTGCTGGCGCAGCCCTCTTCCATTCTGACCAGACAGCATCATACGCTGCTGGTGTCTGTGGAGCCGCCGGATCAGGAAGGGGGGATACCTGGAGTGTCCCGGATGCCCCTTCCGCATGTTCTGTACATTCCTCTCCCTGTTCTATGTCCATGGTGAAGCGATATGTTTCATTGTGCCCCTGGCAATTCACGGTATAGTTCCCGGCGTCATCAAGGGTGACCGACAATATCTCCTGGTTGTCTGCATCCAGGATACAGAAGTGGCTTTCCCCGTGGCGGCCAGAGTGAATGCTTTCCTCGTATCCGGCATACGCGAGCATCCTGAGCTGTTCAAATCTGCTGACTACATCCTCCCGCGTCGTTCCGACCGAAGGGTGGCAAATCGTCCAGATACATTCCAGCGCTTCAGTCTGGTGCGTTGAGCAGAAAAACTCCTTAATTTTTTCCCATAAGCTCATTTCAGGCGGGGTTGCAGATTGGGCAATACAGTTAATACGAAGGTTAGTAATTGTGGCGGGAAGACATCCGCTTCCAACATGCAAGGGCATAATAAAAACCTTTATAAATTTACACATAATGTCTGTCTGGCGGACATCCTCTTTCCCTGGCCTTAATTTCACAATAAGGTTATCGACGGATTCATGGTCGTCCTGCCATGGCGGGCTTCAGTAGGTGCAGAAGAAAAATCCGTTATAATGACCAGATGGCGGGACTGTCATTTTGCAGCTAAAGGTGTCGATTTTTTCAGGGGCGCTTTCTACGATGACCAGATCATCCGGCATCAGCGCCCGGGCGTTCAATTTTGGCAGGCAGATCCCTGACCCTTGAGGCGCCGGGGTTACGTCCGGGAACGGTTATCGATCGCTGCCGGCTGGTAAGCAGAACCGATTTCATGATCAGTGCCGGAATCAGGAAAAATAGCCCGACCGGGAATATTCACCCGGATGGGCTGACAAAGAAATTTGTAAAAGCCAGAAAAATTTCAGGCGTTAAATGTAGTGATAACCCGCCAACTTTTCACGAGATTCGTAGCCTGGCTGGTCGGCTGTACAAAGACGAACGCGGCGAGGAATTCGCTCAAAAACTACTGGGCCACACCTCAGAGAACACCACGAAACTCTATCTCGATGAACGCGATAATAAAGCTTACGTGATGCTCTGATTTTGCTGTAAAAGAAATGTTAAACTGGATTTGGATGTGATATAACCAAAAAGACCGGAATACAGAAATTCGAGGAAATTTCGAGGAATTTCGAGGGGAAACACATAACCCATTGATTTATAATCTAAATAAAAAGAGACCGAATACGATTCCTGTATTCGGTCCAGGGAAATGGCTCTTGGGAGAGAGCCGTGCGCTAAAAGTTGGCATTAATGCAGGCTAAATCGCCTTGCCCTTTAAGAATAGATGACGACGCCAGGTTTTCCAGTTTGTGACGAAGGTGATTGAAAAAACCTGGCGTTTTGTCTGTCATCAGAGATAAAAAAACCGTAAGCCTTTTCGTGAAGGTTTACGGTTTTTTATTAAAAATCAGTCAGCTATTGGATGGATCACAAAGCTTTTGCGCACGTTCGATAAACGGCGCCAGACTCATTTTCTCACCGGGCTTCGCCGGGTTATCGATTTGAATGACGGCAATAGGCTGAGCACGCGTTTTACCCTCCGCTACTTGCTGTTCGGCAATGGCATTCAAGGGATACTGCACCAGCGTACTGGGGTTGATCACATAGAGCGCCTGGCCAGGCCGACAGGTCAACATGACCTCTTCCCGATTAAACGCCCACTTGTCTTTTCCTACTTCAAAACGACTTACGGTAATCACCTGCGGCGCCGCCAACGCTACGCCCGAAGTGGCCAGCAGAAGCGCCGGAAGGAGTATTTTTTTCATTCGTTATGCCAGTCCATCAGAAAGGTTCGAGGGTTGCAAACAGGCTGACGATCGCCAGAACTATGCCTCCAACTCCCCATTCAATTTGCGTCATCCTGACAAACCATAGGTCAGTCCGGGGATTTTCCTGTCGCATACGTGGTACGAGAACATACCGATTCGTCAGCGCAATTGCTACCATAAGCACCACCAGCGCACATTTTAACAAAAGCAACTGTCCATAGGTGGTCTGCCAGATAGCGGTAAATCCCGTGATAAATAGCGTGTTGCCAATGCCTGTGAGCAATACGCCCGCCACAAAAAAGTGACCATAACGAGAAAAACGCATCATGGCGCTAATGGCATGTTGACGCCAGCGTCCCTGAGCCATGCGCATACAATAAACCACTGGCAACAGCCCACCAAACCAGGCTGCGGCACAGAGTAAATGCAGAGCATGGTTAATCTGCTGTAATGTTCCCGCTACACCGTCGCGCATCGTCGCATGTCCAACGCCTGCCAGCAGGATAAACTGAGCAACGGTTAGAATAAGAAGCCGTCGTTGCATTTTTACCGGCGCAATGACTACCACCGCCAGCGTGACCAGCGCGAGGATAATTTGCCATATCCAGACCGCGCCAAAGCGGGTTTGCAGTACCGCGCCCCACACCGAGACGGAAAAAACATCGGGCCAGCCGCCACCCATCAGTCCGCCCTGAATTGCCAGCATAAAAGCCGCGCTGATAACGCTCCAGGCGGCGGCATGTCGTTGCAGATGTAAAAATCGACGCGTCATTAAACGACGAATTGATGCGGGTGCCAGCCAGGCGCCGTAAAGCGCGCAGCCGTAGACCAGCATCAAACTAGCAAAATGAATAAATCGGAGAGTTATCCAGACGAATGTCAGCATCATTTATTTCACGCTGAAGGTGTATTTCCCTTTTGTTTTATGTCCATCCACCGACACAACGTGCCAGTCTACCGTGTAAGCGCCAGATTTTAACGGCTGCTCAAGCGGGATAATCAACTGCGTTTTATCCTGTTCATTTCGCTTTGCCGGGCGCGTTTTGATGAGCTCTTGCTGAGGGCCAGTAATGGTTGCGCCGCTGAACCCTGGCTCAATCCCTTCAGAAAAATTCAGAGTCAGCGCCTGTGGCGAGGCCGTAACGGCAGCATTCGCCGCTGGATACTGATGCGTCAGGTGCGCATGTGCCCAGGCCGCTGGCGTCGCAAATGTCGATGCCAGCAACAGTAAAGCTAAACGTCGCGATGGTGCAGAAGAAGCCATATTCACTATTCCTTTTTGTTATGCCTACGTTACAAAGAATAACCTTCAACAATCAATGAGTCGAGGATCATCATTTCCACCTTGCCATTACCGCGGACTCTTAGTACCTTCTGGCGGCAACAAAAAAGGAGACGCGTATGAAAACGAATCTGGCTCAGCTTGAACAAGCGGAAATGGATAAAGTCAATGTGGACCTGGCGGCAGCCGGGGTGGCATTTAAAGAGCGCTACAATATGCCAGTTGTCGCAGAGGCGGTCGAACGTGAGCAGCCAGAGCATCTACGCGCCTGGTTTCGCGAGCGGCTGATTGCCCATCGTCTGGCTTCCGTATCACTATCCCGACTCCCTTACGAACCCAAAGTTAAATAAAAATTATATAACGTTACACTTCCTTACATGCAGACGACTACATTATAAGGCGATTCTTAACCTATGCTTTTTAGAATGGCTGTAGAGACTATGAAAAGGAAGTCATTATGTCCTCCTGGAAAATTGCTGCTGCGCAGTATGCGCCCCTGAACGCCTCGCCGGCGGAGCATGTCGCCCATCATCTGGAATATATTGAGCTTGCGGCTCGTCAACAGTGCGAACTGCTGGTCTTTCCGTCACTGTCGCTATTAGGCTGCGACGAAAGGAATAAATCGTTGCCCGCCCCGCCTGACGAGGCGCTTTTACAGCCGCTCACTCATGCGGCCGATACCCACCATATGACTATCATTGTGGGTATGCCTGTTGAACATAACTGCCGCTTCGTAAAAGGCATCGCTATTTTTGCCCCATGGCTAGCGTCGCCGCTCATGTTTCACAAAAGTCATGGCGCCTGTATTGCCAGGCAGCGAAGCGCTATCAACGTGGTGGATGAGCAGCCAGAAGGTGGTGATATAGATCCCTCATTTACGTTATTCACAACCAGTCAATGTCTTAACGAACCTGAACTACATGCTTCTACCTCACGCTTACAACGTTTTTCGCATAAATATGCGCTGGCCGTACTGATGGCCAATGCCTGTGGCAGTAGCGCGCTGTGGGATGAAAGCGGGCAACTTATTGTTCGTGCCGATTGCGGTTCGCTATTACTGACGGGCCTGCGCACAACGGAGGGTTGGCAAGGCGATATCATTCCATTACGCTAAGGTCTTTCGGTGAGGAATGAATCATGTTGCGGATTATAGACACGGAAACCTGCGGGCTGCAGGGCGGGATCGTAGAGATAGCCTCTGTAGATGTCATTGATGGCAACATTGTCAATCCCATGAGTCACCTGATACGCCCCGATCGCCCTATTACGCCGCAGGCGATGGCGATACACCGTATTACCGAAGCCATGGTCGCCGATAAGCCGTGGATTGAAGATGTCATACCGCTTTATTACGGTAGTGAGTGGTATGTCGCTCACAATGCCAGTTTCGACAGACGCGTATTACCTGAATTGCCGGGTGAGTGGATCTGTACCATGAAGTTGTCGCGACGCCTGTGGCCGGGAATAAAATACAGCAATATGGCGCTCTATAAATCGCGCAAACTAAGCGTACAAACGCCACCGGGGCTGCATCATCACCGGGCGCTTTATGATTGCTATATCACCGCCGCCTTGCTGATTGATATTATGCGAACCACCGGCTGGACCGCGGAAGAGATGGTCAATATCACGGGCCGTCCTGCGCTGTTAACCACTTTCTCGTTCGGTAAATACCGCGGTAAGGCGGTATCTGAAGTCGCAAAACGCGATCCGGGCTATTTACGCTGGCTTTTTAATAACCTTGATAATATGAGCCCGGAACTTCGCCTGACGCTTAAACACTACCTGGAAGATGTTCAGGCTGGCGAGCAACGCAGCAATGGAACACCACAATAACCCGCGACGCTCACAAGCCGTTGCGGGCGCGCGTCTATGCGCTATGTAAGGTTCCCTGCGCCAGGCCGATTAAAAAGGCGAATTCCAGCGCGACGCCTTCGTAGGATTTAAACCGCCCCGACTTACCACCGTGCCCGGAGTCCATATCCGTACATAACAGCAGCAGACGTTGGTCCGTTTTTAGCTCGCGTAATTTTGCCACCCACTTCGCCGGTTCCCAGTATTGCACCTGGGAGTCGTGCAATCCTGTCGTCACCAGCAGGTGCGGATAGTCCTGCGCTTTGACATTGTCATAAGGACTATAGCTTTTCATATAGTCATAATACTCAATATCCTGCGGGTTCCCCCACTCTTCAAACTCTCCTGTCGTTAGTGGGATCGACTCATCCAGCATCGTGGTTAATACATCAACAAAGGGTACCTGGGCAATAACGCCGTGGAAAAGCTCGGGGCGTTCGTTGATAGCGACGCCCATTAGCATTCCGCCCGCGCTCCCGCCCATCCCATAACACAGCGACGGCGAACCGTAACCCAGTTTTAATAAGGCATCGCAGGCATCAAGATAGTCATTAAAAGTATTCCGCTTTTTGAGGAATTTACCATCTTCATACCACTGCTGCCCCAGCTCACCGCCGCCGCGAACGTGTACGATTGCGTAAACAAAGCCACGATCCAGCAAACTCAGTCGGCTGCTGCTGAAGTCGGCGTCAATACTGGAACCGTAAGATCCGTAACCGTAAACCAGAAGCGGATTTTGCCCTTTACGAAAATACTTCTGATGATAAACCAGCGATACCGGCACTTCGACGCCGTCGCGTGCAGTGATCCACAGGTGTTCGCTCTGATAACAGCCAGAATCAAACCCAGGCACTTCCGTCTGTTTAAGTACCCGTCGTTCTCCGGTATCCATATCCAGTTCAAACAAGGTATCTGGCGTCGTCATTGAAGAATAGCCGTAACGCAGCCGGGAGGTCTCAGGTTCGGGATTATAGGCAAGCCACGTCACGTAAGCCGGATCGTCAAAGGCGATGCCTATCACTTCACGGGTTTTACGGTTAATTTGCCGCAAGCTGGTAAGCCCCCGTTGACGCTCTTCTACAACTAACCAGTCGGTAAACAGGGTAAACCCTTCCAGCATAATATGCTCGCGCGGAGGGATCAGCTCTTCCCAGGCGTTTTCATTGCGCACGCGGGTACGGTACAACCCAAAGTTTTTACCGTTCCGGTTAGAGCGCAGGTAAAACTTATGTTGATAGTGATCGAGACTATATTCATGGTCTTTGCGGCGCGGTAAAAATGAAAACGGCTCGGCATCGGCCAGTTCCGCGTCAAGTAATAGCACTTCGCTAGTGGTGGCGCTGGCAAGATGAATCACCACATAATGCTGCGAAGTGGTTTTATGCAGGCTGACATAAAAGGTATCGTCTTTTTCTTCATATACCAGTTCATCTTGCGATGACGGAGTGCCAATCGTGTGCCGCCAAACCTGATAGGGCAGCAGCGTCTTCTTATGCTTACGCACATAGTAAAGGGTCAGGGAATCATTGGCCCAGACGAATTCAGGCGCAACGTTATCCAGCAGTTCCGGATACCAGTTACCGCTTTCGAGGTTACGAAAACGCAACCCATACTGACGACGGGATAAATAATCTTCCGCCAGCGCCATGATGGTATTATCCGGCGTAATGGCAAGTCCGCCGAGCGTATAAAATTCGCTGTGCGCGGCCCGCTGGTTCGCATCGAGCAAGGTTTCCCACACATCCCACTCTTCGCTTAACGCCGATTGTCGTTGATAGATGGCATATTCGCAGCCGGGTTCATAGATATAACGGTAGCGATAGCCATTTTTCACATACGGAGCGGAAACTTCTCTGGGCGGGATGCGATCGATAATTTCTTTTAGAATGCGGTCCTGTAACGCCTGCTGAGAGGTCATGACCTTCCGGCCATACTCATTTTCCTGATGCAGGTAATCAAGGACTTCCGGCTGCGAGCGAGTGTCATCTCGCAGCCAGTAATAATTATCAATGCGCGTATCGCCATGTACGGTCATGGCATAGGGAATTCGATTGGCTTTTGGCAACATGTCGTTTTTTCTTTTGCGTTAATATTTGTTATATATCACGCGGCAAACACAGCGGCGTAGCATGGTAGTCCCGGTCGCTCACCTCGGTAAACGCCTGAGATGTCACTGCTTCGCCGCTATCCTGCAACATGAATGACGTAAACTATCCATCCTATAAGGGTGGCAAAAGACACGCATGATGCAAGCGAAACATGTTACTTAATGGCAGGTTATCAGCCTGGTAGCGCCTGTTTTTGCTGCTGCAAGTCCTGCTCGATACCGTCCCGAACCTCCTGAGGAATTTTTAGTGCGTCTCCTAACGCATTCAGATAGCTACGTTCCATAAAGTGGTCAATATCAATGGCAGCGCAGCTCAGGAAGTAGATTTCCAGAGCTTCTTCTTCATTGCGAATGCCCTGTGCCAGACGTTGTGGATCAAGCGGCTGCTCAATAGCTTTTTCGATAAACACACGCCCTTGCTCTTCCACACCTGATTCTCGCAGTTGGTGCTCAATCGCCGCGCGTTCTTTGGCATCAATATGCCCATCGCTTTTTGCAGCAAAAACCACCGCCAGGATCAGTCGCTCAGTGCGAACATCCAGCGGCGTACTTTGGCTGCCGAATTGCGGCTCCCCCTGATGCGCAGCGCGTACTTTATCTTTGTACTTATTCCACAATACGGAACCCGCCACCGCGCCGCCGCCCACCAGCAAAGCGCCAGTACCGTATTTGGTTAATAATTTGCGCGAAGACTTATTGGCGACCAACAGTCCAGCCAGACCGCCCAGCGCGCCGGGAACCAGCAGTTTATTTAACCCCTGTTCACCGGAAGGCGATGCGGAAGCGCCTTTTTGCCCAAGAAGTGATTGTAATTGGTTCAACCAGTTAGCCATAGTACCCCTCAAATACAGACCAATAATGGTCAAGCGTACCTGAGGGGATGTCAGGAATTGTCTGTTCCGGCAAAAGAAGCGCAAATTACGCTGCTAGCGGGGCTTATATTCCGCCTTGCCGGCTTTGCAATCAACGATAACCTGATAATGAATATCGGCACTTTTACCGCGAACGGTTAGCGGAACTGTCCATTTATCATTTTTACCTACAACGTCCTGCACATTAACCCACGCGACCGGGTCAGCCTGCCCGACCTTTTTTTGGTCGTCTGCCCACCGCACGATACGATTTTGCTGGTAGTCGCGCTTCACGCTTGCCGCAATCCCGGCGGCATCCAGCCCTTCGCACTGCGGAAACTTAACCGATTTACTCTCGGTGGATGCCGCAAATGCCGATACGCTGGCGGATAACAACAGCAGGCTCAACAACGCTCCTCTTTTATTCATACTTTTCTCCTTAGCACAATGATTCAGGAAAAGCATGGTACAAAACGCCGGGAGCGCAAGTGTGGGTTCAGGCAGCTTGCTTTTTCGTTTTACTCGCGGCGTCCTTTTCAACCGCCTGCGGAGAAGGCAACTTACCGGTTTTGAGGATAGTACTTAACACCTCTTTATGTTCCGCCAGCCACAGCGACAACGCTTCGCGCTGCCCATCTTCCAGCACGACTGGCGACTGCTCAAGCCAGGTATCAAGAAGATCGGCAGTATCGAGCATTTTGTCCCAGGCGTCGGCTTCCTTTTTACTGGTAAATGACATCTTCTCCTCACCCTCGCGAATGACTACGTATTTAACTTCAACCGCCATTTTGCAGCCCCTTATTTACCTGTATTTATATACAGTATATTGTAAGGCAGCAAGAAAAGCAATTTATTCGAAAAGACATACGCAAACGTTTTCGTATATACTGCGCGCAGGTAAATAAGGGGACAGAAATATGACGCTATTAGGCACTGCGCTGCGTCCGGCAGCAACGCGAGTGATGTTATTAGGGGCAGGAGAATTAGGAAAAGAGGTGGCGATTGAATGCCAACGCCTGGGGATCGAGGTTATCGCCGTCGATCGTTATCCTGATGCTCCCGCCATGCATGTGGCTCACCGTTCACACGTCATTAATATGCTGGACGGCGAGGCGCTACGTCATGTGATTACAGAGGAAAAACCGCATTATATCGTGCCGGAAATAGAAGCGATCGCCACCGATACGCTGCGCGAGCTGGAGGGCGAAGGGCTGAATGTCGTGCCTTGCGCCCGTGCAACGCAGCTCACGATGAACCGCGAAGGGATCCGTCGCCTGGCCGCAGAAGAATTAGGACTGCCGACATCGACGTATCGCTTTGCCGACAGTGAGGCCAGTTTTCATGATGCGGTAGCCGCAGTGGGTTTTCCTTGCATCGTCAAACCGGTCATGAGCTCTTCCGGCAAAGGCCAGAGCTTTATCCGCTCGGCCGAACAGCTCGCGCAGGCATGGGAGTATGCTCAACAGGGCGGACGCGCTGGCGCGGGTCGCGTGATTGTGGAAGGCGTGGTTAAATTTGATTTTGAAATTACGCTGCTCACCGTTAGCGCCGTCGATGGCGTGCATTTCTGCGCGCCGGTCGGTCATCGTCAGCAAGATGGTGACTATCGCGAATCCTGGCAGCCACAGCAGATGAGCGAACTGGCGCTGAAGCGGGCGCAAGAGATTGCCCGTCATGTGGTACTGGCGTTAGGCGGTCATGGCCTGTTCGGCGTTGAACTCTTCGTCTGTGGCGATGAAGTCATTTTCAGCGAAGTCTCCCCTCGCCCGCACGATACCGGAATGGTCACGTTGATTTCTCAGGATCTCTCTGAGTTTGCGCTGCATGTGCGCGCCTTTCTGGGAATGCCCGTAGGCGCTATTCGCCAGTATGGTCCCGCTGCCTCGGCCGTGATTCTGCCGCAGCTTACCAGTCAAAATGTGACGTTTGATAATGTACACGCGGCGGTAGGAGCCGGAGTGCAGGTACGGCTGTTTGGTAAGCCTGAGATCGACGGCAGCCGTCGTCTTGGTGTAGCGTTAGCGACAGGTGAAAACGTTGAAGAAGCGGTGATAAGAGCGAAAAAGGCCGCCAGCCGCGTGACGGTAAAAGGCTAATGCGCCATCGCCTGATGGCGACGTTAGCGCATTTTTATCAGACCTGCCTGATCGCCACTCGTAAGCCCGATAAGCGAGCGCCATCGGGCATTTAACGGCTTACTGCTTCGCGCCTTCTACCGCTTCGCGCGCCAGTTTGGTGATGCGATCGTAATCACCCGCTTCCAGCGCGTCGGCCGGCACCAGCCAGGAACCGCCGATGCACAACACGCTTTTCAGCGCCAGATAGTCACGATAGTTTGCCGGAGAGATGCCGCCGGTTGGGCAGAAACGTACCTGAGAGAACGGACCGGCAATCGCCTGCAACGCTTTGGTGCCGCCATTTGCTTCCGCCGGGAAGAATTTGAACTCTTTCAGACCATAGTCCATGCCCAACATCAGTTCAGAAACGGTGCTAATACCGGGAATCAATGGGATAGTGCCTGCCGTCGCGGCTTTCAGCAGTGGCTCAGTCAGTCCCGGGCTAATCGCAAACTGCGCGCCCGCTTCCGTCACCTCCGCCAACTGCTGCGGATTGAGAACGGTTCCGGCGCCGACAATCGCTTCCGGCACGTCTTTAGCGATAGCGCGAATAGCATCCATCGCGCAGGCCGTACGTAAAGTCACTTCCAGAACGCGAACGCCCCCGGCCACCAGCGCTTTAGCCATCGGCACCGCGTGCTCCAGTTTATTGACTACAATGACCGGGACAACCGGGCCGGTGGTCAGGATTGCTTCTGCACTTGTTTTCCAGTTTTTCATCGGAATTCTTCTCTCGCCTGATTACTAGTGTGTCATCTTAAAAAGTGATACAGGTTGCGCCCTGCTCCGCACCCGACAGCTTTTCGCGCAGCGCGCCAAACAACTCACGCCCCGTTCCGACGCGCGACGCGCTCAGGTCCGGAATATGAGGCTGACGAGCGGCAAGTTCCGCCTCGTCGACCAGCAGAGTTAACTCACCTGTCTGCCCATTCACGCGAATGATGTCGCCATCGCGCACTTTTGCCAGTAAGCCGCCATCGTAGGCTTCCGGCGTTACGTGGATAGCTGAAGGCACTTTACCCGAAGCGCCTGAAAGTCGTCCATCAGTAACTAACGCGATTTTGAAACGGCGGTCCAATAATACACCAAGTGGCGGCATGAGTTTATGTAATTCTGGCATTCCATTCGCTTTTGGTCCCTGATGACGCACGACAACGACACAATCCCGGTCAAGCAGGCCCGCATCAAACGCAGGCAGCACATCATGCTGACTTTCAAATACCATGGCAGGCGCTTCAATGATCTGGTTTTCAACCGGTACCGCAGACGTCTTCATTACTGCGCGCCCCAGATTACCGCTTAGCACCTTAGTACCGCCGTGAGGAGAGAACGGCTTATCAAAAGAGGCAATGACATCGTTATCCAGTGACCTTTCCGCGCCTTCACGCCAGTCCAGCTCGCCGTTGTTGAGCCAGGGCTCCAGCGTATAGCGTTTCAGGCCGAAGCCTGCGACAGTATTAACGTCTTCGTGCAGCAATCCGGCATTGAGCAGCTCACGCATCAATACCGGTACGCCGCCCGCCGCCTGGAAGTGGTTAATGTCCGCCGGACCGTTCGGGTACAGACGCGCCATCAACGGAACCACTTCCGACAAATCCGAGAAGTCATCCCAGTTGATCAGAATGCCCGCCGCGCGCGCCATTGCAACCAGATGCATGGTGTGGTTGGTGGAACCGCCGGTAGCCAGCAGCGCGACAATGCCGTTCACCACGACTTTTTCGTCGATCATTTTACCGAGCGGCATCCACGTATTGCCGTTGCCGGTAAGACGTGTTACCTGACGTGCGGCAGCGGCAGTCAATGCCTCGCGCAGCGGCGCATCCGGATGCACAAACGAGGAACCCGGCAACTGCATTCCCATAAACTCCACCACCATCTGGTTGGTGTTGGCGGTGCCGTAAAATGTACAGGTGCCCGGCGCATGGTAAGAGGCGGCTTCCGACTCCAGCAGCGCCATTCTGTCTACTTTTCCTTCCGCATATAGCTGACGAATACGGACTTTTTCTTTATTCGGCAGGCCGCTCGCCATCGGGCCTGACGGAACAAAAATCGCGGGTAAATGACCAAAAGAGAGCGCGGCCATCGCCAGCCCCGGAACAATTTTGTCGCATACGCCGAGGAATAACGCGCCGTCAAACATATTGTGAGAAAGGCCTACTGCTGCCGACATCGCTATCACTTCGCGGCTGAGTAATGACAACTCCATGCCATCCTGTCCTTGCGTAACGCCATCGCACATTGCCGGTACGCCGCCTGCGACCTGACCTACCGCATTCACGGAATGCAGGGCCTGACGAATAATTTCCGGATAATGTTCATACGGTTGATGCGCAGAGAGCATGTCATTGTAGGAGGTGATGATGGCGATATTATTGCGCAACATACTTTTCAGCGAGGCTTTGTCCTCTGGCTGACAGGCGGCGAAGCCATGCGCCAGGTTGCCGCAGGCCAGTTGAGATCGGTGGACCGTGGCGGTTTTCGCCTGCTCAATGCGGGCAAGATAGGCTTTTCGGGTCTGCTGCGAGCGTTCGACAATGCGCTGTGTTACGCGTAACAAATTAGGATTCATAGAGGCTCCTGAAATTTATCTGTCCGGCTACCGGGTTTACCATGCGTTTCATCAATGTGGAAAGACAGTGAAATACATGATGTCCGGGGATAATGGGGCAAAATCGTTTCAGGCAGTGTAATAAAAAAAGCCTCGCAGGTGAATCCACACGAGGCTTAAAAGTGCAAAAATGATTCTACAATCTGTGTTAGATCATGTTACCGGTAAAATACCACCTAAGAGTGAGTGGTAAATTTACTCAAACTCATTCCACGAACGACCGTCACGGGTAATCATCGCCACGGACGCTACCGGTCCCCAGGTGCCCGCCTGATACGGCTTCGGCGCGTCGTTGTCCATCGCCCATGCTTCGGTAATGGAGTCCACCCACTTCCAGGCTTCTTCCACTTCGTCACGGCGGACAAACAGCGCCTGAATGCCACGCATCGTTTCCAGCAGCAGGCGCTCATATGCATCCGCCAGGTGCGTCTGATTAAAGGTTTCGGAGTAGCTCAGATCAAGCTTCGTGATCTGCAGATTATGCTTATGATCCAGCCCCGGTACTTTGTTAAGCACCTGAATATCTACGCCTTCATCCGGCTGCAGGCGAATCGTCAATTTGTTCTGCGGCAGGTCTTGCCAGGACTCTTTAAAGAGGTTCAGTTCAGGCGTCTTGAAATAAACCACGACTTCAGAGCACTTGGTTGGCAGACGCTTGCCGGTGCGCAGATAGAATGGCACGCCCGCCCAACGCCAGTTATCGATGTCGACGCGGATCGCGACGAACGTTTCGGTGTTGCTGCTTTTATTCGCGCCCTCTTCTTCCAGATAGCCCGGCACCTTTTGCCCCTGCGCAAAGCCCGCGGTGTATTGACCACGAACCGTTTTTTCACGCACGTTGGAGCGATCAATACGGCGCAACGATTTCAACACTTTGACTTTTTCATCGCGAATACTGTCGGCGCTCAGGTCAGACGGCGGTGACATGGCAATCATGCAGAGAATTTGCAGCAAGTGGTTCTGGATCATATCGCGCATCTGACCGGCCTGGTCAAAGTATCCCCAGCGCCCTTCAATCCCCACCTCTTCCGCTACGGTAATCTCAACGTGATCGATAGTGCGGTTATCCCAGTTATTAACGAATAACGAGTTGGCAAAACGCAGCGCCAGCAGGTTGAGAACCGTTTCTTTGCCCAGATAGTGGTCGATACGATACACCTGGCACTCTTCAAAGTATTCGCCGACCCGATCGTTAATCTCACGCGAGGTCGCCAGCGAAGTACCCAACGGTTTCTCCATCACGACACGCGCCGGTTTGGCGTTGAGTTTAGCCTCCCCTAACCCTTTGCAAATAGCGCCAAACGTGCTGGGCGGCATCGCAAAATAGTTAATGGTGGTACGGTTTTTTTGATCCAGCATATCGCCCAGGCGACTGAACGCAGGCGTATCGTTAACGTCAAGATTACAAAAATCCAGACGGCCGCTCAGCGTATCCCACAAGCCTTCATCAATTTTTTCCTTCATGAAGGTTTCCAGCGCCTCACGCACGACGTGGGTATAAGCTTCTTTATCCCAGTCCGCGCGCCCCACCCCAATGATCCGGGTATCCGGATGGATCTGGCCGGCTTTCTCAAGCTGATACAGGGAAGGCAGCAGTTTCCGGCGCGCCAGGTCGCCTTTCGCGCCGAAAATGACCAGGTCACATGCCTGGGCTGTTTGCGTTACCGCCATGTCATTCTCCTCAGTTAATCTCCTGGTACTTTAGCCAGGATATCGTTGTAATTTTATTACACAGCACTGTACTGCTTTTACGAGATTACGGAAACCGTAAACGCCTTTTCATAGGTGAACCGGCGTTTGATTGGCAATATAATCGGCAAAACGCCTAATAAAATTGTCGCTTTTCCACACAAGCTGGAACTTAAAATCCGACGTCGGTCATGTAATGAAAAAAAACGACACCTTTTTTAGCCATTTTGCCCCCTTTGACAGCCTCCAGGAGTAATATCTAACAAAACGCGCTCGGTTTCGCGCATCATTGAAATCGCTAATACCCATGAGCCTTGCTAATCATGAATATGCTGGAAAAAGTCCAGTCTCAACTGGAACATTTAAGCAAATCTGAACGAAAAGTCGCCGATGTTATTCTGGCCGCCCCAGGCAGATCGATTCACTTAAGCATTGCCATGCTGGCCCAGGAAGCTAACGTTAGCGAACCAACGGTGAACCGTTTCTGTCGCAGCATGAATACCCGCGGCTTTCCTGATTTTAAACTGCATCTGGCGCAAAGTCTGGCAAATGGCACCCCCTATGTTAATCGCAATGTGGATGAAGATGACAGCGTTGAGGCCTATACAGGAAAAATCTTCGAGTCCGCCATGGCCAGTCTCGACCATGTTCGTCAGTCGCTGGATAAATCGGCCGTCAACCGCGCCGTCGATTTACTGACCCAGGCAAAAAAAATCGCCTTTTTTGGTCTTGGTTCCTCCGCCGCGGTCGCGCATGACGCCATGAATAAGTTTTTTCGCTTCAATGTGCCGGTGATTTACTCCGACGATATCGTGCTGCAACGGATGAGCTGTATGAATTGTAACGATGATGACGTCGTCGTGCTCATTTCGCATACTGGCAGAACCAAGAGCCTGGTGGAACTGGCGCAGTTGGCGCGGGAAAACGATGCGATGGTGATCGCCCTGACCTCCGCTGGAACGCCGCTGGCGCGCGAAGCCACGCTGGCCATTACCCTCGACGTACCGGAAGATACAGACATTTATATGCCCATGGTCTCTCGACTTGCTCAGCTGACCGTGATAGATGTGCTGGCAACGGGATTTACTTTGCGTCGCGGGGCGAAATTCAGAGATAACTTGAAGCGTGTCAAGGAAGCGCTCAAGGAATCGCGTTTTGATAAAGAATTACTCATCAGGAGTGATGACCGCTAAAAGCAATAACAATGTTCTACCCTTTTCGTCATCCGGGGACGTTCATTTTATACCGTTAAGGTTTCAGAACGACCGGTTCAATGTTCACGCAACACCAAGTTGTTTTAGTCAACGGAGTATTACATGTCCAGAAGGCTTCGCAGAACCAAAATCGTTACCACGTTAGGCCCGGCAACTGACCGCGATAACAACCTTGAGAAGGTTATCGCCGCGGGCGCAAACGTAGTACGTATGAACTTCTCTCACGGCTCGCCGGAAGATCATAAAATGCGTGCTGATAAAGTCCGTGAGATTGCCGCCAAATTGGGGCGTCATGTGGCTATTTTAGGCGACCTGCAAGGGCCAAAAATTCGCGTTTCCACTTTTAAAGAAGGCAAAGTGTTCCTCAATATCGGGGACAAATTTCTGTTAGACGCTAACCTGGGTAAAGGCGAAGGCGATAAAGAAAAAGTCGGCATTGATTACAAAGGGTTGCCGGCAGACGTCGTTCCTGGCGATATCCTGCTGCTTGACGATGGTCGAGTGCAGTTGAAAGTGCTTGAAGTCCAGGGCATGAAAGTCTTTACCGAGGTCACCGTCGGCGGCCCGCTGTCTAACAATAAAGGCATTAACAAGCTCGGCGGCGGGCTTTCTGCTGAAGCGCTGACCGAAAAAGACAAAGCCGATATTCAAACCGCTGCGCTGATAGGCGTTGACTATCTGGCCGTATCCTTCCCGCGCTGCGGCGAAGATCTGAACTATGCACGCCGCCTGGCGCGCGACGCCGGCTGCGACGCGAAAATTGTGGCTAAGGTCGAACGCGCCGAAGCGGTATGCGATCAAAACGCCATGGACGATATCATTCTGGCCTCTGACGTTGTGATGGTCGCACGTGGCGACCTGGGCGTTGAAATCGGCGATCCGGAGCTGGTTGGTATCCAGAAGGCGCTGATTCGCCGTGCGCGTCAGCTAAACCGCGCAGTCATCACCGCAACGCAGATGATGGAGTCGATGATCACCAACCCGATGCCGACCCGTGCGGAAGTGATGGACGTGGCGAACGCCGTCCTGGATGGCACGGATGCGGTTATGCTGTCTGCCGAAACCGCAGCCGGTCAGTATCCTTCTGAAACCGTTGCCGCAATGGCGCGCGTCTGCCTGGGCGCAGAAAAAATCCCCAGCATCAATGTGTCTAAACACCGTCTCGACGTGCAGTTCGACAACGTTGAAGAAGCTATTGCCATGTCTGCGATGTATGCGGCAAACCATCTGAAAGGCGTTACCGCGATCATCACCATGACGGAATCCGGTCGTACCGCGCTAATGACTTCCCGTATCAGCTCCGGCCTGCCGATTTTCGCCATGTCGCGCCATGAACGCACGCTGAACCTGACCGCGCTCTACCGCGGAGTAACGCCAGTGCATTTTGATAGCGCGGCTGATGGCGTTGTCGCGGCGCATGAAGCTGTTAATCTGCTGCGTGATAAAGGGTATCTGGTTTCCGGCGACCTGGTTATCGTGACTCAGGGCGATGTCATGAGCACCGTCGGTTCAACCAATACCACGCGTATTTTGACCGTTGAGTAAAACTCCTCCACGCCTGTTCATCAGGTAGTACAGGGTTTGTCAGCATAAAGCCTCTCTTACGAGAGGCTTTATTTATTTGATGGGATAAAGATCTTTACGCTTATACGGCTGAATCTCGCCTGGCTTGCGGGTTTTGAGCAGCTTCAGGATCCAGGTGTACTGTTCCGGATGCGGGCCGACAAAAATTTCGACCTCTTCGTTCATCCGTCTGGCGATAGTGTGGTCGTCAGCCGTGAGCAGATCGTCCATTGGCGGGCGAATCTGGATAGTCAGGCGATGCGTTTTACCATTATACACCGGGAAAAGCGGTATCACGCGTGCGCGGCACACTTTCATCAGCCGACCAATTGCAGGCAGCGTCGCTTTGTATGTCGCAAAGAAATCAACGAATTCACTATGCTCCGGGCCGTGATCCTGGTCCGGCAGGTAGTAACCCCAGTAGCCCTGACGAACAGACTGGATAAAGGGTTTAATCCCGTCATTACGCGCATGCAAACGTCCGCCGAAACGCCGACGCACTGTGTTCCAGATATAGTCAAAAACCGGATTACCCTGATTATGAAACATCGCCGCCATTTTTTGCCCCTGAGAGGCCATCAGCATGGCTGGAATGTCGACGCCCCAGCCATGCGGTACGAGAAAAATGACTTTTTCGTCGTTACGACGCATCTCCTCAATGATTTCCAGACCTTCCCAGTCAACACGCTGTTGAATTTTTTTCGGACCGCGCATCGCCAACTCAGCCATCATCGCCATTGCCTGTGGCGCGGTGGCGAACATCTCATCGACAATCGCTTCGCGCTCAGCTTCGCTACGCTGCGGAAAGCACAACGACAAATTAATTAGCGCCCGGCGACGAGAACTCTTCCCCAGCCGTCCGGCAAAACGCCCCAGCGTCGCCAGCAAAGGGTCGCGGAATGATGCCGGTGTTAATGCGATCCCCGCCATTGCCGCAGCGCCCAACCAGGCGCCCCAATACTGCGGATAGCGAAAGGATTTTTCGAATTCAGGGATATACTCACTATTATTTTTTTTGGTTTCCATGCTTTTCCAGGGTCTGCTGACGCGAAAAGGAATTGTGAATAGTGTAGCGACGTCTGCGTCTCACACAAAACAAAAAAGCCGGCACACATCGCGTACCGGCTCTGTCAGCGCATTTGTTAATCGAAGCGCAGTTGCGGCAGAACCTCTTTCACCTGTGCCAGGTATTCACGACGATCTGACCCCGTCAGACCTTCCGTGCGCGGCAATTTTGCTGTCAGAGGGTTAACGGCTTGCTGGTTGATCCATACCTCATAATGCAGATGCGGCCCTGTGGAACGCCCGGTGTTACCAGAAAGCGCAATACGATCGCCACGTTTCACTTTTTGCCCCGGTTTCACCAGCAGCTTACGCAAGTGCATGTAACGTGTGGTGTAGGTGCGTCCATGACGAATCGCAATGTAGTAACCGGCAGCGCCGCTACGTTTAGCGACCACGACCTCGCCATCCCCCACCGACAGCACCGGCGTACCCTGCGGCATCGCAAAGTCAACGCCACGATGCGGCGCAACGCGTCCGGTAACCGGGTTCAGACGACGCGGATTGAAGTTGGAGGAGATGCGGAACTGTTTGGCGGTCGGGAAGCGTAAAAAGCCTTTCGCCAGGCCAACACCGTTACGGTCATAGAATTTACCGTCAGCGGCGCGAATGGCGTAGTAATCTTTACCATCGGAACGCATACGCACGCCCAACAACTGACTCTGTTCACGCTTGCCATCCAGCATCTCGCGCGACATCAGAACCGAAAATTCATCGCCCTTTTTCAGCTTCCGAAAATCCATCTGCCACTGCATGGCTTTTATCACTGCGCTGATTTCGCTGCTGGTTAAACCGGCCTCTTTCGCGCTGGCGACAAAGCTACCCCCTACCGTGCCTTTCAGCAGACTGTTAACCCAGTCCCCCTGCTGCATTTCACTGCTCATTTTAAAACCGTTGGCAGTGCGATCGTAGGTACGCGTTTCACGGCGGGAGACTTCCCATGTCAGACGCTGTAAATCGCCATCGGCGGTCAGTGTCCAGGAAAGCTGTTGGCCAATTTTCAGATTGCGCAGCTCCTTATCAGAAGCGGCAAGTCGGCTAATATCGCTCATATCGATGCCGTACTGATTCAGAATGCTGCTTAACGTATCGCCTGTGGAGACGACGTATTCATGGACGCCGACTTCGCCTGCGGTTTTATCGTCCAGCTCATCCTGAGGAATAGCTTCATCTTCCTGCGCGGCCTGATCGATGGGTTCGCTGGCCTCCGGTAAGAGGGAACGAATCTCGCTTTTCTCCAGTTCAATAGTTTTAACGATTGGTGCGGATTCTGGGTGGTAAACATAGGGCCGCCATACGGCGACGGCCAGTGTCAGAACGGTAAGTGACCCCAGCATAACGCGGTGGGGTCGGGGCAGATTATTAAATGCCAGGGCGACAGAGCGGGCTATCTGTTGCACGTATTCACTTCCTCGTTAATCTCCTTTCAGGCAGCTCGCATACTGGTTGGCTAATTGGCTTAAAAACGCTGAATAGCTTGTTTTACCCAGTTTAATGTTCGTCCCGAGGGGGTCCAGTGTTCCCATTCGAACGGATGTCCCTCTCGCCACGGCTTCCACGACCGCTGGCCTGAATTGTGGCTCAGCAAAAACGCAGGTTGCTTTTTGCTCAACCAACTGTGTTCTTATTTCATGTAAACGCTGCGCGCCAGGTTGTATCTCAGGGTTCACGGTAAAGTGACCGAGCGGGGTGAGTCCGTAGTGTTTTTCGTAGTAACCGTAGGCGTCATGAAAAACGAAATACCCTTTCCCCTTGAGCGGCGCGAGCTCGTTACCGACCTGTTTATCGGTTGCGGCTAATTGTGCCTCAAAATCCTTCAGGTTGGCGTCGAGTTTGGCTCGACTTTGCGGCATAAGTTCCACTAATTTTTCATGGATTGCAACCGCTGTAGCCCGCGCTATCTCTGGGGAGAGCCAAAGATGCATGTTATATTCGCCGTGATGGTGATGTACGTCACCTTTTTCCTCATCGGCGCCCGTATGCGCATGTTCATCCTCATCATCATCCGCGCCCTTCATGAGTAACGGTTTTACATCGGCAAGTTGCGCAATGGTAACCTGCTTATTATCAGGGATATTCCTGACCGACTTCTCCATAAAGGCTTCCATTTCCGGGCCAACCCAGACGACTAAGTCCGCGCCCTGTAAGCGTTTTACGTCTGATGGACGCAATGAATAATCATGCTCGGAAGCCCCATCCGGAAGTAATACTTGTGTATCCGTAACGCCATCAGCAATGGCGGAAGCGATAAACCCAAGCGGTTTAAGCGAAGCGACAACGGCGGCGTCGGCAGCCTGGGTTGCACTCCCCCAAAGCGCGGCGGATAATGCTGCGAAAAGAAGCGTATTTTTCTGTAACATAATGCGACTAATCATCGTAATGAATGTGTGGAATGTGATATTATAACATTCTATCACTTCTGCAAGCCTAAAATTAACATGACAAGTTTAGTTTCACTGGAAAACGTCTCGGTCTCATTTGGTCAACGCCGCGTCCTCTCTGACGTGTCGCTTGAATTGAGCCCCGGAAAAATTTTAACGCTTCTCGGCCCTAACGGCGCGGGGAAGTCAACGCTTGTACGCGTGGTTTTAGGACTGGTAGCCCCTGATGATGGGGTGATCAAGCGCAACGGGCAACTCCGTATCGGCTATGTCCCGCAAAAGCTCTATCTCGATACCACGCTTCCGCTGACGGTAAACCGGTTTTTACGTTTACGTCCCGGCACGCAAAAAACGGATATTCTCCCGGCGCTTAAACGCGTTCAGGCCGGACATTTGATTGACGCGCCCATGCAAAAACTCTCCGGCGGTGAGACGCAGCGGGTACTGCTGGCCCGTGCTCTGCTTAACAGGCCGCAGTTGCTGGTACTTGATGAGCCGACGCAAGGCGTGGATGTCAACGGCCAGGTCGCGTTATACGACCTTATCGATCAGCTGCGCCGTGAACTCGATTGCGCCGTGCTGATGGTGTCGCATGACCTACATCTGGTCATGGCAAAGACGGATGAAGTGTTATGCCTGAACCATCATATTTGCTGTTCCGGCGCGCCGGAAGTGGTGTCTATGCATCCGGAATTTATCTCTATGTTTGGCCCGCGAGGCGCGGAGCAATTAGGGATTTATCGCCATCATCATAATCATCGCCACGATTTACAGGGTCGTATTGTACTGCGCCGGGGAAATGGTCACTCATGATTGAATTATTACTGCCCGGCTGGCTGGCCGGGATGATGCTGGCGTGCGCCGCTGGTCCTTTGGGCTCATTTGTGGTCTGGCGTCGGATGTCCTATTTTGGCGATACGCTGGCTCACGCGTCGCTTCTGGGCGTGGCGTTTGGCCTGTTGCTGGACGTTAACCCCTTTTATGCGGTAATCGCCGTTACGCTGCTGCTGGCCGCCGGTCTGGTATGGCTGGAGAAACGCCCTCACCTCGCGATTGATACCTTACTGGGCATTATGGCGCACAGCGCCTTATCTTTAGGACTGGTCGTGGTCAGCCTGATGTCCAACGTCCGCGTTGATTTAATGGCTTATCTGTTTGGCGATTTGCTGGCCGTCACGCCGGAAGATCTTATCTCGATCGCTATTGGGGTCGTTATTGTGCTGGCCATTCTCTTCTGGCAGTGGCGCAACTTGCTGTCAATGACTATCAGTCCGGATCTTGCCTTTGTCGATGGCGTGAAGTTACAGCGCGTGAAGCTGCTATTGATGCTGGTAACGGCGTTAACTATTGGCGTGGCGATGAAGTTTGTCGGAGCGCTGATCATTACGTCGCTGCTGATTATCCCCGCCGCAACCGCGCGTCGCTTTGCCCGTACGCCGGAACAGATGGCGGGCGTCGCCGTTGGTGTAGGTATGATAGCGGTTACAGGTGGACTGACCTTCTCAGCCTTTTATGATACCCCGGCAGGGCCATCCGTAGTGCTGTGTGCCGCGCTGCTGTTTATCTTCAGTATGATGAAAAAGCAGGCAAGCTAAGCGTGTGTTGCCCGGTGGCGCTGCGCTTACCGGGCCTACAAAATCGCCCAGGTCTGATGAGCGCAGCGACTTCAGGCGCTAAGGCATCTCTGGCGGCGTGATCCCGAAATGGTTCCAGGCGCGCACCGTTGCCATACGCCCACGCGGCGTGCGCTGCAAAAAGCCTTGCTGAATCAGATACGGCTCCAGCACATCCTCAATGGTTTCACGCTCTTCGCCAATCGCCGCCGCCAGGTTATCCAGGCCGACCGGTCCACCGAAGAATTTATCAATAACCGCCAGCAGCAGCTTGCGATCCATATAGTCAAACCCTTCCGCATCGACGTTCAGCATATCCAGCGCCTGCGCGGCAATTTCCGCTGAAATAGCCCCGTCATGCTTCACCTCGGCGAAATCACGCACACGTCTGAGCAGGCGGTTGGCTATACGCGGCGTACCGCGCGCCCGACGCGCCACCTCCAGCGCGCCGTCATCGCTCATCTCAAGCCCCATGTGCCTTGCGCTGCGCCCGACGATGTGCTGCAGATCGGGCACCTGGTAGAACTCCAGGCGCTGCACAATACCAAAACGGTCACGTAGCGGCGAGGTCAGCGAACCTGCTCGCGTCGTCGCGCCAATGAGCGTAAACGGCGGCAGATCGATCTTAATTGAACGTGCAGCAGGCCCTTCGCCAATCATAATATCCAACTGGTAATCTTCCATCGCCGGATAGAGTACCTCTTCCACCACCGGTGAAAGCCGATGAATCTCATCAATAAACAGCACATCATGCGGTTCAAGATTGGTGAGCATAGCCGCCAGATCGCCTGCTTTTTCCAGCACCGGGCCGGACGTGGTTCGGAGATTGACGCCCATTTCATTGGCAACGATATTCGCCAGAGTCGTTTTACCTAACCCTGGCGGGCCGAAAATCAGCAAGTGATCTAGTGCGTCGCCACGCAGTTTTGCCGCCTGAATAAAGATCTCCATCTGGGAGCGCACCTGCGGTTGGCCGACATATTCCGCCAATAACTTCGGGCGAATGGCGCGATCGGCGACGTCTTCTGCGATCGTGGCGCCTGCTGAAATCAGGCGATCTGCTTCTATCATCCTTTACCTCATAACGCGGCGCGTAACGCGTCGCGAATCAGTGTTTCACTGCTTGCATCCGGACGGGCGATCTTGTTTACCATCCGACTGGCTTCTTGCGGTTTATAACCCAGCGCCACCAGCGCAGCAACTGCTTCTTGTTCTGCATCTTCCGAGGTTGGGCTGGCCGGCGATGTCAATACCAGATCGACCGCTGGCGTAAAGAGATCGCCATGTAGCCCTTTAAAGCGGTCTTTCATTTCGACAATCAGCCTTTCGGCGGTTTTCTTGCCGATACCCGGCAGCTTCACCAGCGCACCAAGCTCTTCGCGCTCAACCGCATTGACGAACTGTTGCGCCGACATGCCGGAGAGGATCGCCAGCGCCAGCTTAGGCCCGACGCCATTCGTTTTAATTAGCTCTTTAAACAGCGTGCGCTCTTGCTTATTGTTGAATCCGTACAGCAACTGCGCATCTTCACGCACCACAAAGTGGGTGAAGACGATTGCCTCCTGCCCGGCCTCCGGCAGCTCGTAAAAGCAGGTCATAGGCATATGTACTTCATAGCCTACGCCCCCTGTCTCCAGCAGCACGATCGGGGGTTGTTTTTCGAGAATAATGCCTCTGAGTCTGCCTATCACATGACGCTCCTGCGTAAAGGGCTGAAAAGATAATGCACTATCATAAAAAAAGACTGGATGTTTATCCAGATGAAAAACACGTATCCCGATATTTCTCTACTCCAACAACCCGTGATGGTTAACGACGGGTACGCTCCCCGCTGCGTACAAAATAAGTCGTACACTCATTGACAACTTTTTGCGTCCTACGCGAATAACTTTTTGCCAACATGCCGTGGCGCACGTTCGGTAGTCTTCAATAATGAGTATCCTGATAACACTAATAATGTATCCAGTACGAATGCCAACAGCGGAACATCGGGCCTCCAAAAAAACAGACCCGAGAATAGATTTAATAATATTAACCACTAGCGCTGAATTTAATCGCATGTTGTTTTATCGTCGCGCGCAACAGATTTTAATTCGCCATGACACAATAAATATTGTACAAACTCATTTTTCATGCCATCGAAATTCACGGCTGGCATCCCTTCTGAATAACTATAATAAATATTCACATACTCTTCGCTACTAAAAAGTGCCTGTCGTTTTGCTGCTAACCCACGGCCTTTTGCTGCAATATACTGGAAGCAGTGGCCGCTGGCGCCACAGCTCCGCCCATCATCAACAATATATATATCGGCAGCGTTAAACAGCTGTTCCAGCCAGCACTGGCGAATCGTTCCGGCCGCACAAACCAAAAATAATGATGCGCTAATCATCCACCCGGATTTTTTTACCGATGTCATAGCCAGGAAAGCCATAAAGCACGCTGCCTGCAGGCACAAAACCAGTTCTTTATTCCCGGCAACCAAATGCCACTGGTTAAATAATAAGGTAATGAAAACTGAACTCAATGTTGCCAACAGTCTGGTCCTGAACCGCCTGACAGGGAGAAGCAAAAATAATAATGAAATCGTCCCTGGCTTTAATAAAAAAACAACAGTATTAGCCTCTGCCATATCAATACTCAAACAATAACAAAAACTAATAAATAGATGAAAGATAATAGCAACAAAAATACAAGAAAAATAAAATACCCAACCTATTCTCATTGGTTTATCATCAACCACGTCATACTCCCTGTCAATATGAGAGATCAGATGATGAGAAATTTACCACCTTAATCCCCCCCCAAATATATTTGCGATATTAATTCCAATAAATGAAATATTCACCATACATATTTCGATGACACTAAGGCTTGTCATTTATCTGGTATAATGCTAACTACCCTGTAGAATAAATAAAAGGAATTTATTTCAAATAATGGAATGCAGAGATGAAAAAACATTATTCTGTCCAATATGAAACCGGGGATATCGTCTTTACCTGTATAGGTGCCGCGCTTTTCGGCCAGATATCCACCGCTTCACAGTGCTGGAGCAACCATGTTGGGATTATTATTGGTCATAATGGTGATGACTATCTGGTGGCGGAAAGTCGCGTCCCCCTCTCAACCGTCACCACGCTGTCACTATTTATACAACGTTCAGCCGGACAACGTTACGCCGTTCGCCGTCTGCGCGGCGGCCTGACGGTCGAGCAGAAACTCGCCATCATGGAGCAGGTTCCCGCCCGGCTGAATAAGTTTTATCACACGGGGTTTAAATACGAGTCATCGCGCCAGTTCTGCTCGAAATTTGTGTTTGATATCTATAAAGAAGCATTGTGTATTCCGGTAGGCGATATTGAGACATTCGAAGAATTACTTCACAGCAATCCTGATGCGAAACTCACCTTCTGGAAGTTCTGGTTTTTAGGTTCAATCCCGTGGGATCGTAAGACGGTGACGCCAGCCAGCCTGTGGCAACATCCCAATTTAGAATTAATTAGCGCCTGTGGAATTGAAACCCCTCAACGCGAGGCTGAGGGAGAATGATTTAGCGCAACCTTCCCCGCGCCAGATTGAGTCGGCTCTCGCTCATTTGCATCGCGTTCTGGCTAACGTGGCAATGCGTAATGGCGATAGCCAGCGCATCCGCGGCATCGGCCTGCGGGTTAGCGGGGAGCTTCAGCAACGTGCGCACCATATGCTGAACCTGGCTTTTCTCCGCGCTACCAATACCGACGACGGTTTGCTTCACCTGACGCGCCGCGTATTCAAACACGGGCAGTTCCTGGTTGACCGCGGCGACAATCGCGACGCCGCGCGCCTGTCCCAGCTTGAGGGCTGAATCGGCGTTCTTCGCCATAAACACCTGTTCGATAGCAAAATAGTCCGGCTGGAACTGCGTGATGATTTCCGTCACGCCTGCGTATATGAGCTTCAAACGAGACGGCAAATCATCGACTTTGGTGCGAATACATCCGCTGCCCAGATAGGTCAGTTGTCTGCCTACCTGGCGGATAACGCCATAACCGGTAATGCGCGAGCCGGGGTCAATACCGAGAATAATCGACACGCTATACCCCCTGCCCGCCGGCGTTTAACAGCACCATTACAGGGTCGCCGCCACCTCATCAGAGATCTCACCGTTATGGTAGACTTCCTGGACATCGTCACAGTCTTCCAGCATATCGATCAGACGTAGCAGTTTCGGCGCGGTTTCCGCATCCATATCCGCTTTGGTTGACGGGATCATAGACACTTCGGCGCTGTCCGCTTTCAGACCCGCCGCTTCCAGCGCGTCACGCACTTTGCCCATCTCTTCCCAGGCAGTGTAAACATCAATCGCGCCATCATCATAGGTCACAACATCTTCCGCACCGGCTTCCAGAGCGGCTTCCATGATGGTGTCTTCATCGCCTTTCTCAAAGGAGATGACCCCTTTCTTACTGAACAGGTACGCCACTGAGCCATCGGTACCCAGATTACCGCCGCACTTGCTGAAAGCATGACGCACTTCCGCTACGGTACGGTTACGGTTGTCACTCAGACACTCAATCATAATGGCCGTGCCGCCAGGACCATAACCTTCATAGATGATGGTTTCCATGTTCGAGTCTTCATCACCACCCACACCGCGAGCGATGGCACGGTTCAGAGTGTCGCGGGTCATGTTGTTGGCCAGCGCTTTATCTACGGCCGCGCGCAGACGCGGGTTGGCATCCGGATCGCCGCCGCCCAATTTAGCTGCCGTTACCAGTTCACGAATAATTTTAGTGAAGATTTTACCGCGCTTGGCATCCTGCGCAGCTTTACGATGTCTGGTGTTGGCCCATTTACTATGACCTGCCATAAATATTTCCTCAAAAAAAGCGCGCCTTTTCAGGCGACGTTAATGACAAACTCTTCAATCGCTTGCCGGTTACTCCAGGACTTGGTAAGCGCCGCCGCGTCAGGCGCATCAAGCCACTGGTACGTCAGATGTTCAGTGAATATCACCTGCCG
The DNA here is from genome assembly GCF_046550775.1 of Salmonella sp. SAL04202. NCBI lineage: Bacteria > Pseudomonadati > Pseudomonadota > Gammaproteobacteria > Enterobacterales > Enterobacteriaceae > Salmonella > Salmonella sp. SAL04202. The sequence goes on from NZ_JBGDXK010000001.1 coordinate 1,670,600, forward strand.
CTCATGCGGTAACGCAAGGCAGAACCAGAATTCTGTATTGTGCATGACGCCCGGCGCATAGCGATGACGTAAATGTGAAAAAATTTCGAACTCCACCGTACGCTGGCAGTCGATTAAGGTCAGTTGCTCTGCCGCAACATCAATCGTGACCTCCTCTTTGACTTCACGTACGGCGGCCTGCAACGCGGTCTCCCCTTCTTCTATGCTGCCAGTCACTGACTGCCAAAAATCCGGGTCATCGCGTCGCTGCAACATTAGCACCCGTTTCGTATCCTGCGCGAAAATAACCACCAGGACCGAAACGGGGCGCTTGTACACTTTATCCTTCACGCGACCTCGTTGTTGGCTGTTGGGTGACGGATGAGACTCGCCCCTGCGGGCCGCCGCGATATCACGCGAATGATGTCGTGTACATTGTTCATATCAGTTATTCTCAGCTTTCTTTACAACCTGAATCCCCAACTCCGTCAACGCTGCCTGGTTGGCAAAACTCGGCGCTTCAGTCATCAGACACGCGGCGGCGGTCGTTTTCGGGAAGGCGATAACATCACGAATATTGTCGGTGCCGGTCAACAGCATGGTCAGACGGTCCAGACCAAACGCCAGGCCCGCGTGCGGCGGCGTACCGTATTTCAACGCATCCAACAGGAAGCCGAACTTCTCGCGCTGCTCCTGCTCATTGATACCGAGAATACCAAATACGGTTTGCTGCATTTCACCGTTGTGAATACGCACCGAACCGCCACCCACTTCATAGCCGTTAATCACCATATCGTAAGCGTTAGCGACGGCTTCTTCCGGCGCAGTTTTCAGTTCAGACGCCGTCATGTCACGCGGGGCGGTGAACGGATGGTGCATCGCGGTCAGACCGCCTTCGCCGTCGTCTTCGAACATCGGGAAGTCAATCACCCACAGCGGCGCCCATTTGTCTTCGTCGGTCAGGCTCAGGTCTTTGCCCAGTTTCAGACGCAACGCGCCCAGCGCATCGGCAACCACTTTTTTGTTATCTGCGCCGAAGAAGATCATGTCGCCGTCCTGCGCGCCGGTACGTTCAAGGATAGCCTCGACAATGTCGGCGGTCAGGAACTTGGCCACCGGACTGTTAATCCCGTCCAGACCTTTCGCGCGCTCGTTAACTTTGATATACGCCAGGCCTTTCGCGCCGTAGATCTTAACAAAGTTACCATAATCGTCGATCTGCTTACGGCTAAGCTGTGCGCCGCCAGGCACACGCAGCGCTGCCACGCGGCCTTTCGGATCGTTAGCCGGGCCCGCGAAGACCGCGAACTCTACCGATTTCAGCAGGTCAGCGACATCTACCAGTTCCATCGGGTTACGCAGGTCTGGCTTGTCGGAACCGTAGCGACGTTCCGCTTCGGCAAACGTCATGACCGGGAAATCCCCCAGATCCACGCCTTTCACTTCCAGCCACAAATGGCGCACCAGCGCTTCCATCACTTCGCGCACCTGTGGCGCGGTCATGAAGGAGGTCTCGACGTCGATCTGAGTAAACTCCGGCTGACGGTCAGCACGTAAGTCTTCATCACGGAAGCATTTGACTATCTGATAGTAACGGTCGAAACCGGACATCATCAGGAGCTGTTTGAACAGCTGCGGCGACTGCGGCAACGCGTAGAATTTACCTTTGTGCACGCGCGAAGGCACCAGATAGTCGCGCGCGCCTTCCGGCGTGGCTTTGGTCAGCATCGGCGTTTCAATATCAAGGAAACCGTGATCGTCCATAAAACGACGCACCAGGCTGGTAATTTTGGCGCGAGTTTTCAGGCGCTGCGCCATTTCCGGACGACGCAAATCCAGATAGCGGTACTTGAGACGCGCCTCTTCGGTATTAACGTGGTTAGCGTCAAGCGGCAGTGAGTCTGCGCGGTTGATGATAGTGAGAGAGGACGCCAGCACTTCTATTTCGCCGGTCGCCATATCCGCATTGACGTTTTTCGCGTCACGCGCACGCACGGTGCCCGTAACCTGAATGCAGAACTCATTACGCAGTTCAGAGGCCAGCTTTAACGCGTCCGCACGATCCGGATCGAAGAACACCTGCACAATACCTTCGCGGTCGCGCATATCGATAAAGATCAGGCTGCCAAGATCACGACGACGGTTGACCCAACCACACAGAGTCACCTGCTGCCCCACGTGGGACAGACGTAGCTGTCCGCAATATTCTGTACGCATGAGATATCCCTTAACTTAGCCGCAGGCGGATTGTTGCCTGCCATGCAGGCGACGAAGTCGCAGCTTTAGCTGTATGTCACAACTGGATGAAAAAAGGCGGCTATTATACTGGAAATTCTGCCGCACGATAAGAGTCAATCCAGCATGGGAGCGATAACTTGCCCGTTTCATGCGGTATCGACACTTGGTTCATACTGACTGTACCCGGGTTTTTCACGCGGGTATTGCGTATGCTCACAAAAATTAACAATATTTGTCGCCGCTTTCCTCTTTAATCGCGCTTAAGGTGTAGTGAAATCCGCTATTTTTAGGAGAGTGATTATCATGCTGAAACTCAACGCGACCACAACCGCCCTGGTGGTTATTGATTTACAGGAAGGAATTCTTCCGTTTGCCGGCGGCCCGTATACGGCAAATGAGGTGGTCGCCCGCGCCGCGCGGCTGGCGGAAAAGTGTCGCGCCAACGGCTCGCCCGTGGTTATGGTACGCGTCGGATGGTCTGATGATTATGCCGAGGCGTTAAAACAGCCGGTGGATGCCGCAACGCCTGCGCACGCGTTGCCGGAAAACTGGTGGACCTGGCCTACGGCATTGGGTAAAAAGGACAGCGATCTGGTAGTGACTAAACGCCAGTGGGGCGCGTTTTACGGCACCGACCTGGAATTACAGCTTCGCCGCCGGGGTATCGACACCATTATATTGTGCGGAATCTCAACCAATATCGGCGTCGAATCCACAGCGCGTAACGCCTGGGAGTTAGGATTTAACCTTATTATTGCCGAAGATGCCTGTAGCGCCGCCAGCAGTGAGCAGCATCAGAGCAGTATGACGCATATTTTCCCGCGCATTGGCCGGGTACGCAGCGTAGAGGATATTTTAAACGCCTTATGATCTACATTGGCTTGCCGCAATGGTCGCACCCGAAATGGGCGCGGCTCGGCATCACCAGTCTGGAAGAGTATGCCCGCCACTTTAACTGCGTGGAGGGCAACACCACGCTTTACGCGCTGCCGAAAGCGGAAATTGTCGATCGCTGGTATGCGCAAACTACGGACGATTTCCGTTTTTGCTTTAAATTTCCCGCCACCATTTCTCACCAGGCCGCGCTGCGCCATTGCGACGATCTGGTACAGGCGTTTTTTACCCGCCTGGCGCCGCTGGAAACGCGTATTGGCCAATACTGGCTGCAGCTGCCCGCCGCCTTTGGACCGCGCGATCTCCCCGCCTTATGGCAGTTTCTTGATGCGCTCCCCGCCACGTTTACCTATGGCGTAGAAGTTCGTCATCCGTGTTTTTTTGACAAAGGTGAGGATGAACAGCGGCTCAATCGCGGGTTACACGCGCGCGGCGTAAACCGCGTGATCCTGGATAGTCGTCCGGTACATGCCGCCCATCCCCACAGCGAAGCCGTCCGCGACGCGCAGCGAAAAAAACCCAAAGTCCCGGTACATGCGGTCGTGACGGCCAGCCATCCGATGGTGCGTTTTATCGGTAGCGATAATATGGCGCAAAACCGTGAGTTTTTCGCCGCCTGGTTGCAGAAACTCCCGCAGTGGCGGCAGACCACCATGCCTTTTCTGTTTTTACATACTCCGGATATCGCGCAGGCGCCGGAACTGGTGAATACGCTTTGGCATGATTTACGCAGCGTCTTACCGGAAATCGGCACTGCTCCGTCCATTCCACAGCAATCTTCTCTTTTCTGAAAATGCCCCCTATCATAGACAGTGCCATCAGCCATTTTAAAAGGGAGTTTGTATGGTAAGCGCGCTGTATGCCGTTTTGGGTGCGTTATTATTAATGAAGTTCTCTTTTAATGTCGTTCGCTTGCGAATGCAGTACCGTGTCGCCTATGGCGACGGCGGTTTTAGCGAATTGCAAAGCGCCATCCGTATTCATGGCAACGCGGTGGAATATATTCCTGTCGCGCTGGTGCTGCTGCTGTTTATGGAAATGAACGGCGCCGAAACGTGGATGGTGCATATCTGCGGCATCATTTTAATCGCCGGTCGGCTGATGCATTATTACGGTTTTCACCACCGCCTGTTCCGCTGGCGGCGGGCGGGGATGAGCGCGACCTGGTGCGCATTGTTGCTGATGGTGCTGGCAAACCTGTGGTATATGCCCTGGGAGTTGGTTTTCTCCCTGTATTAGCGCACAATATGCGCCTTTATTTTTCCCGGATGTATACGTTATGTCTCACCGCGACACGCTTTTTTCTGCGCCTATCGCCCGTCTCGGCGACTGGACTTTTGATGAACGAGTAGCCGAAGTTTTCCCCGACATGATTCAGCGTTCGGTACCAGGCTACTCCAACATCATCTCCATGATCGGCATGTTAGCTGAACGCTTTGTGCAGCCGAACACGCAGGTCTACGATCTGGGCTGCTCGCTGGGCGCCGCGACGCTGTCTGTTCGGCGTAATATCCGCCATGAGCATTGTCGCATTATCGCCGTCGATAACTCCCCGGCCATGATTGAACGCTGCCGCCGTCATATTGATGCGTATAAAGCGCCTACGCCGGTTGAAGTCGTTGAAGGCGATATCCGCGATATCACTATTGAAAACGCCTCGATGGTAGTGCTGAATTTTACCCTGCAATTCCTTGAACCTGCCGAACGCCAGGCATTGCTGGATAAGATTTACCTGGGGTTGAATCCCGGCGGCGCGCTGGTACTGTCGGAAAAATTTAGCTTTGAAGACGCGAAAGTGGGCGAGCTGTTATTCAACATGCACCACGATTTTAAACGCGCTAATGGGTACAGCGAACTGGAGATCAGCCAGAAGCGCAGTATGCTGGAAAACGTGATGCTCACCGACTCGGTGGAAACACATAAAGCGCGCCTGCGTCAGGCGGGTTTCGAACACAGTGAACTGTGGTTCCAGTGCTTTAATTTCGGGTCGCTTGTCGCGTTAAAAGCCGGAGTTGCCGCATGATCGAGTTTGGTAACTTTTATCAGCTCATTGCTAAAAATCATCTCTCCCACTGGCTGGAAACATTGCCCGCGCAGATTGCCGCCTGGCAACGCGAGCAGCAGCATGGCTTGTTTAAACAGTGGTCGAACGCGGTAGAATTTTTACCGGAAATGACGCCCTGGCGGCTGGATTTACTGCACAGCGTCACGGCGGAAAGCGAAACGCCGCTCAGCGAAGGTCAGCTAAAGCGTATTGATACATTGCTGCGTAATCTGATGCCGTGGCGTAAAGGCCCGTTCTCGCTTTATGGCGTAGATATTGATACCGAATGGCGCTCCGACTGGAAGTGGGATCGCGTACTGCCGCATCTGTCAGATTTAACCGGCCGGACGATCCTTGATGTCGGCTGCGGCAGCGGCTATCACCTGTGGCGGATGATTGGCGCGGGCGCACATCTGGCGGTCGGCATCGATCCTACACAGCTTTTCCTCTGCCAGTTTGAGGCGGTGCGTAAACTGTTGGGTAACGATCAGCGCGCGCATCTGCTGCCGTTGGGCATTGAACAACTCCCGGCACTGAAAGCATTTGATACCGTCTTCTCGATGGGGGTGCTTTATCACCGTCGCTCGCCGCTGGAACATCTGTGGCAGTTAAAAGATCAGTTGGTCAACGAGGGTGAACTGGTACTGGAAACGCTGGTCATCGACGGCGACGAAAATACCGTTTTGGTGCCGGGTGACCGCTACGCGCAGATGCGTAACGTCTATTTTATTCCTTCCGCGCCGGCATTAAAAAAATGGCTGGAAAAATGCGGCTTTGTTGATGTGCGTATCGCTGACGTTTGCGTCACTACCACCGAAGAGCAGCGCCGTACCGAATGGATGGTTACCGAGTCGCTGGCCGATTTCCTCGACCCGAACGATCGCAGCAAGACGGTGGAAGGCTATCCCGCCCCGCAGCGCGCGGTGCTGATTGCGCGTAAACCGTGATGGATTGTCGAATGATCGTTACGTATAGCACCGTTTCTCCAAAATAGCTCAAGTTGCAGCAAGGCGGCAACGCAGCAAATCCCCGGGAACGTAGGTAGCTACGTGACCGGGGTGCGCGAGGCGGCCAACGCTGCTGCGGCTTGAAATATGAAGGAGAAAAAAAGGCCCCTGTTGAATTGGCAGGGGCCTGGTACGAGCAAGCATCATATTGGGCGACATGATGCAACGGTAAAAATCATTTGGCCTGATGGCGAACAATGATTCCTTTCATTTCAGCGACCGCCGCACCCTCTACCCTATAGCGAGAATACTCGTCCGCCTGTATATCGGCAGACATCGATAACCCCTGATTGCGATAGCGCATCGGCGAAGGCAATAAGACTCCGGCGGAACTGTGTACTTCCCGTACTCCGGCATTGAGGAAATTCTGCAGGTTATTTGCACGAACCCCCGCACCAGCCATAATGGTTGGAGCATCCCCCTGGGCAATAAGTTCCATAATTATTGATAAACCTTGCGCCGCATCGGCTTTTTGTCCGGAAGTCAGTACTCTTGCTACGCCTGCGTCAGCCAGATTCTTTAGCGCATTGAAGGGATTAGCGCACATATCGAAGGCGCGGTGGAATGTCACCGCCAGCGGCCCGGCCGCCGCCATTATTTTTTCCATTCGCGACATATCGACATCCCCATCAACGGTCAACACGCCAGTAACCAGCCCGGGAAAACCCAACTCTCTGACGAGGCGAATATCTTCCAGCATGGCGGCAAATTCGCCGTCAGTGTAATAAAAATCCCCGCCGCGAGGACGAATAATCGGATGTACGGGAATCGTAATATGCTCGCGCACGCTGCGTAAGACGCCCAGCGAAGGCGTAAGCCCGCCTTCTTTCGGCGCGGCGCACAGTTCGATACGATCCGCGCCGTTTCGCTGCGCGGTGAGCGCGCATTCCATGCTGTAACAACAGATCTCAAGTAACGCCATATTCACTCCGCTCGGCAGGTTAATGGGCCGCCTGTTCGCTGGCGACAATCGCTTCAATCGACCATGGATGAAATTTTACCGTGACGCGGCCATCGGTCACAGCCAGCGTAGGGTTTGGCAAACGTTCATGCTCGCCCTGTGGCGAACTGGTTTTAACCACGATCCCCGGCTGACTAAGCCCCTCATCCGACAACAACGCCAGAGCCCTCGCGTTCAAGGTCTCCGGCTCGCCGGGCAGCACGATTTCAATATGCTCCCACCCTTCGTGTGGATAGCGTTTTTCTCCCGGCCACGGTAATTCAATAACAGAAAACCGCCAGTGTTCCACACATACCGGTTCATGCAGTTTAAACAGACAAATCGGCCTGCCGTTGATGATATTTTCCGACAGTAGCTCGCCGCATTGTTCAAAACCGCGACGCCAACGCTCCGCCGTCGTATTCTGGTGACAGCGCAATGAAATGTGATCGGCCTCAAGGGCGCTAATCTGCAGACCAAGGCGAGTGGAAAGTTCTCTGAACGCCAGAGTGAATCGCGGTAAATCTGCGGAAATATCATGCAGTTCATCAATGTGTTGCCAGTTCGCCATATCAGGACGCTCTTCTTGCTGTGAAAACCGCTAATTTACGCTGTTGCGCCCCGGCAACCAACCTTTGATTTGATTGGGCGTTTATTGAATGCTTATGCAGATTATTGTTGCGTATATTTCTGGCGACGCGCCGCGCGCGCAATGCTGACGCCAACGGGCATTTGCAGTATACTCCCGCCCTAATTCTTAAACTGGCGCGGGCAATACAGTCCGCTTCATAAACGTAAGGTATTCCGGTGAATATTCAGGCTCTTCTCTCAGAAAAAGTTAGTCAGGCCATGATTGCTGCAGGCGCGCCTGCAGATTGCGAGCCCCAGGTTCGTCAGTCAGCCAAAGTTCAGTTCGGCGACTATCAGGCCAACGGCATGATGGCAGTTGCGAAAAAACTGGGTATGGCCCCCCGACAACTTGCAGAGCAGGTGCTGACTCATCTGGATCTCAGCGGCATCGCCAGCAAGGTTGAAATCGCCGGCCCTGGCTTTATCAATATTTTCCTCGAACCGGCTTTTCTCGCTGAACAGGTGCAACAGGCGCTGGCCTCCGATCGTCTGGGCGTTTCTCAGCCGACTCGTCAGACAATTGTCGTCGACTACTCCGCGCCCAACGTCGCGAAAGAGATGCACGTCGGTCATCTACGCTCCACGATTATCGGCGATGCGGCAGTACGCACGCTGGAGTTTCTGGGCCATCATGTTATTCGCGCTAACCACGTCGGCGACTGGGGCACCCAGTTCGGTATGCTTATCGCCTGGCTGGAAAAACAGCAGCAGGAAAACGCGGGCGACATGGCGCTGGCGGATCTCGAAGGATTCTACCGCGATGCGAAAAAGCATTATGACGAAGATGAAGCGTTTGCCGAGCGCGCGCGTAACTACGTCGTCAAATTGCAGAGCGGTGATGCCTATTTCCGTGAGATGTGGCGTAAGCTGGTTGATATCACGATGACGCAAAACCAGATCACCTATGATCGTCTGAACGTCACTCTGACGCGTGACGATGTGATGGGCGAAAGTCTGTATAATCCGATGCTGCCGGGCATCGTCGCCGATCTGAAAGCCAAAGGCCTGGCGGTTGAAAGCGAAGGCGCAACGGTGGTTTTCCTTGATGAGTTTAAAAACAAGGAAGGCGACCCGATGGGCGTCATTATTCAGAAGAAAGATGGCGGTTATCTGTATACCACTACCGATATCGCCTGCGCCAAATACCGTTACGAAACGCTGCACGCCGACCGCGTGCTCTACTACATTGACTCCCGTCAGCACCAGCACCTGATGCAGGCCTGGACCATTGTGCGCAAAGCCGGTTATGTGCCGGATTCCGTTCCGCTGGAACACCACATGTTCGGCATGATGTTGGGTAAAGACGGTAAACCGTTTAAAACTCGCGCGGGCGGTACGGTGAAACTGGCGGACCTGCTGGATGAGGCGCTGGAGCGCGCGCGTCGTCTGGTGGCGGAGAAGAACCCGGATATGCCGGCTGACGAGCTGGAAAAACTGGCTAACGCCGTCGGTATTGGCGCGGTGAAATACGCCGATTTGTCAAAAAACCGCACCACTGACTATATCTTCGACTGGGATAATATGTTGGCTTTCGAAGGCAATACCGCACCTTATATGCAGTATGCCTATACGCGTGTGCTGTCTGTTTTCCGTAAAGCGGACATCGACGAGCAGGCGCTGGCGAGCGCGCCGGTTATCATTAGCGAAGATCGCGAAGCGCAACTCGCCGCCCGTCTGCTGCAGTTTGAAGAAACCCTGACGGTGGTCGCGCGTGAAGGTACGCCGCACGTCATGTGCGCGTATCTGTATGACGTCGCCGGGCTGTTCTCCGGCTTCTACGAGCACTGCCCTATTCTCAGCGCCGAGAATGACGCGGTTCGCAATAGCCGCTTAAAACTGGCGCAACTGACGGCGAAGACGCTGAAACTGGGTCTGGATACGTTGGGTATCGAAACCGTAGAACGCATGTAAACGCGCCGTCGTTAACATCATCAGGCCTGACTCCGGGTAACGGACTCAGGCCTTTTTATTGCCACAGCGGTATATCTGTAACAAATCACAAGGAATGACACATTTCTATAGAGAGATGGAACATCTTTTACCTGTGCTGGCGCTGACCGCCCCGTATCATTAGGCGGCGGATTGTTCAGGTACAGGTAATGACTTTTAAAGACTTTGATGCGGAAGAGAAACTCTTCCTGAGACGTGTGATTGTGGCGTTTGGTGTAGTGGTTGTCTGCTTTGGTATCCTGATCTTCAACCTCTATAACTTGCAAATCCGTCAGCACCACTACTACACCACCCGTTCGAATGAGAACGATATCAAGATGCTACCCGTCGCGCCCACGCGCGGCATCATTTACGATCGCAACGGCATTCCGCTGGTGCGTAACGTAACCTGGTATGATATCGCGGTTACGCCCTATAAAATTGCCGATATGGATGCGCTGCTAAAACAGCTCACCCCTATTGTTGATCTCTCCCCCGATGATATCGCCGACTTTCGCCGCGCGCTAAAATCCAGTAGCCGCTATCGTCCGGTAGTGCTCAAAAACGCGCTAACGGATGTTGAAATCGCACGCTTTGCGGTCAATCAGTTTCATTTCAACGGCGTCACGATCAATAGCTATCAGGATCGGCAGTATCCTTACGGCGCGGAGCTGGCGCATGTTCTCGGTTACGTGTCAAAGATAAACGATAACGACCTTAAAGCGCTGGATAAAAAAGGGCTGGCAGAGAATTACGCGGCGGACCATAACATCGGTAAACAGGGGATTGAGCGTTACTACGAAAACGATCTTCATGGCAAAACCGGTTATCAGGAGGTCGAGGTGGATAATCACGGGCGTATTGTCCGCCTGCTGAAAGACGTTCCTCCCATCGCGGGTAAGAACATTCACCTGACGCTGGATCTCCATTTACAAGAGTACATTGAAAGTTTGCTGGCCGGGCAACGTGCTGCCGTACTGGTTGAAGATCCGCACGATGGTTCAGTGCTGGCGATGGTATCTATGCCCAGCTACGACCCGAACCCCTTTGTAAAAGGCATTAGCTATCAGGATTACGGCAAACTGCTGCACGATAAAAATCTGCCGCTGATCAACCGCGTGACGCAAGGGCTTTATCCCCCGGCGTCAACGGTTAAACCCTATATGGCGATGTCCGCGCTGTTATGCGGGATTATTACGCCGCAAACCACCTTCTTTGGCGCGCCAACCTGGACGCTTCCCGGCACGCAGCGTCATTACCGGGACTGGAAAAAAACCGGACACGGTATGCTGGATGTCACTAAAGCGATTGAGGAATCTGCGGATACCTTTTTCTATCAGGTCGCTTATATGATGGGTATTGACCGTATCGACACGATGTTGTCTCAGTTCGGCTATGGCAAACCGACGGGCATCGACCTTAATGAAGAGTATGACGGGCTGCTTCCCAGCCGCGCATGGAAACAGCGGGTCCATAAAAAAGCCTGGTATCAGGGCGATACCATCTCTGTCGGCATCGGCCAGGGCTACTGGATTGCCACCCCCATCCAGATGGTAAAAGCGATGGTGGCGCTCATCAACAACGGTAAGGTGATTGCCCCTCACCTGTTACTCAATGAAGAGAGCGGCAAAACGGTGGTTCCGTATCGTCCTTCAGGAACACCGGCACAGATAGCCGATCCGGCGTCGCCATACTGGGGACTGGTGCGTCAGGCGATGTACGGCATGGCGAATGCACCCAACGGAACGGGCTATAAGTTCTTTCACACCGCGCCCTACGGCATTGCGGCCAAAAGCGGCACGTCGCAGGTGTTTAGCCTGAAAGAAAATCAGACCTACAATGCGAAAATGATCCCCATTCGCCTGCGCGATCATGTGTTTTATACCGCTTTTGCACCGTATAAAAACCCTAAGGTCGCTATTGCCTTGATTCTGGAAAACGGCGGAAGCGACGGCGTTACCGCCGCGCCCATCATGCGAAAAATCCTTGACCACCTGTTTGATCCACAGGCTGATACCACACAGTCGGGTCAGGCGCCATAGTCAAATAAGCAAAGCGCCATCAGACAAGGATACGACCGGAATATCCGCATACATCAGAAATAGTTACGCAGATATTCCGTCAAACACAGCATAGCCATCGCCTGCCCGTAAGGCATAGAGGTCAACGGAATATGACGGTAAAAATCGAGATCGTGGCCCATGCCAGTGCCAAATGACGTTTGCAGCAGTTCGCCTTCCGGCGAGATATGTTTCACTATCCCCCGAATAGCTTTTTCCGCCACCTGCGCATAGTGCCGTTCGACATAGCGTTTGCGCACCGCTTTAAGAATACCGTAGGCAAAACCCGCCGTCGCCGACGCCTCAAGATAAGAGTGCGGATCGTCAAGCAGCGTATGCCACAAACCGCTTTCATCCTGACATTTCGCCAGCGCGGCGATCTGCGCATTCAGTACCTGGACCAGATAACGGCGCACGGCATTATTTTCCGGCAAGTCCAGCAGTTCAAGAAAATCCGGGATCACAATGGTCAGCCAGCTGTTGCCGCGCGCCCAGCGAGCGTTAGCGAAGTTATGATGACCGTCATAGCTCCAGCCGTGGAACCACAGCCCCGTCTCTTTATCCATCAAATTCTGCACGTGCAGCAGGAACTGATAGGTTGCCTCTTCCACATATTCCGGCCGGTTTAACAGTTTACCGATTTTCGCCAGCGGCAGCACCGTCATCATTAGCGTGTCGTCCCACATCTGCTGATGATTTTCCTCCGCCAGCGTGATGTGCTGCATTCCGCCGTGATCGGTACGGGGCATTTCATTCATCGCCCATTCGGCCCACGTTTCCAGCCACGGTAAATACGCTGGATTACGCGTCTCTTCATAGCGATACGCCAGCGTTAAAAACGGCGCCATCGTATTAACGTTTTTCGTCGTCGCGCCTTCCGCAAAACGATCGGCAAACCAGTCATCAATGATCTTACGCATCGTCTGGTCGCCGGTCTGTTGGTAATAGTGATACATTCCGTACAGGCCCACGCCGTGCGTCCACTCCCATCCGGCCCAGCCTTTAGTATCGATCACGCGTCCGTCGTCCAGTCGCAATAAAAATTCGCCTGTCTCATCTTTAATATTGACCAGGTTATGCGTCACCTTTTGCACCAGGGCTTTTAGTTCATCTCTGGCGATAAAATGCTCAGGCTGACGCAATAGCGGACTGTGTTTGACTGGATAAACCATCATTTGCTTAACCTCTGTGTAATGTCGAATTCAGTGCTGCGTGCAGTTTTACCGCCGACGCAGTCGATTCGCTACAGTAAAAGCTAAGCTGGGCGGAAACCTTTTTGTTTCTGCCATTGCCAGAGCGTAAATGGCAAAAACACAAAGAGTTCGGCAACCTACCTCACCATTTTATAAAACGGCGTTTCTATTTATTCAAAAAGAGAGTCAGGTCTGCTACCTGGCAAAGAAAGGGGCGGTTAGCGGTAGTTCACAATCACCTGATTGCTCCGCACTTTTAACGCCGGGATAAGTCGGCCGCCGCCGGGGACTTCCCAGACAAAGCGGAGCGGCTCGACTGCGGGAACATGAGCAAAACCGTGGGTCGTGCCACTCTGACCATCAAGTTCTACGCAACGGGACTGGGAACATAAACGTACCCGTAAGCCCGCGGGAGTCGGGCCATTCAGTTCATAACGCCAGGCGACCAGTGTCATCACACCGGAAACCGGCTGACGCGCCGACAATGGCGAAGACGATGCGGAAACACCCCGGTAATTTAAGGTTACACCCATACCGCTATCCTGCCACGCGCCTTCGCCTGCGGCCTGAACCGTCAGGGGAAAGAGCAACAACGCCAGCCATTTACGCATTATTTTCCTCCAATGGTCGCCGTCATGCGGATATGACGGTTATCGGAAAGCTCAAGGTTCGACAACACCACCAGCTGCGGTAAACTGCGCCGCAAAAAGCGGGACAATAATGGACGTAGCGCATGGTTAACCAGTAATACCGGCGGCGCGCCAAGCATCTCCTGGCGAGAAAGCGCCTCTTGCGTCTGCGCCAGCAGGCGATCCGCCAACCCAGGCTCAAGTCCACCGCCGCCCTGCAATGCCTGAAGCAGCAAACGCTCCAGCGCGGTATCCAGGCCAATCACCTGCACTTCTTCATTACCGGGGAACCACTGTTGCGTAATCGCTCGTCCTAATGCCACGCGTACCACGGCGGTTAATTCATGCGGATCGCTTTGTAACGGCGCATGTTCCGCCAGCGTTTCCAGAATGGTGCGCATATCGCGAATCGGGACTTTTTCCGCCAGTAAGTTTTGCAGGACTTTGTGTAAAGTCGTGAGGGTCACGACGCCGGGGACCAGATCTTCCGTGAGTTTAGGCATCTCCTGAGAGACACGATCCAACAGTTGCTGCGCTTCCTGGCGGCCAAACAGTTCGGCGGAGAATTGGCCAATCAAGTGGTTAAGGTGCGTCGCCACAACGGTACTGGCTTCAACAACGGTAAAGCCCTGAATTTGCGCCTGCTCTTTCAGGGCGCTTTCAATCCAGATGGCATCAAGGCCAAAAGCTGGATCGACGGTTTTCTCGCCCGGTAGCGTTCCCGCCGCCGTGCCGGGGTTAATAGCCAGCCAACGTCCCGGATAGGCGTCCCCGCTGCCAATCTCTACCCCTTTCATCAAAATACGATAGCGCGCAGGCTGTAAATCCATATTGTCGCGAATATGGACAACCGGCGGCAGGAACCCCATATCCTGCGCGAATTTTTTACGAATGCTGCGAATACGTCCGAGCAATTCGCCATCCTGTTGAAAATCCACCATCGGGATCAGGCGGTAACCCACTTCCATTCCCAGTGAATCCTCAAGCTGTACGTCATTCCAGGTGGCTTCGACCACCGAGTTATTTTCCGGCATTTTTACCGGCTGCGGCTCCTCTGGCGCTTTTTCTTCACGCCCGCGCAGCCACCATGCCAGGCCGAGCAAAGCGGCGGTAAAAAGTAAAAATACCAGGTTAGGCATTCCTGGCACCATGCCAAGCAGCCCCAGCACCGCCGCCGCCAGCAGCATCACCCTTGGATTACTGAACAGTTGGCCAACCATCTGCTCGCCTACATCCTGATCGGTACTGACGCGGGTCACAATGACGCCCGCCGCCGTGGAGATAACCAGCGCCGGGATCTGGGCGACCAGGCCGTCGCCAATGGTCAGCAGGGTGTAGCTTTCCGCCGCGCTGCCCATGCTCATTCCGTGCTGCAATACGCCGACCAGCAGCCCGCCGACCACGTTAATGACCATGATGAGAATACCGGCGATGGCGTCGCCGCGCACAAATTTACTTGCCCCGTCCATCGAGCCGTAGAAGTCGGCTTCCTGAGTGACTTCCGAACGCCGTTTTTTGGCCTCGTCTTCACCAATCAGACCGGCATTAAGATCGGCGTCAATCGCCATTTGCTTACCGGGCATACCGTCCAGCACAAAGCGCGCGCCGACTTCGGCAATACGTCCGGCGCCTTTGGTGATGACCATGAAGTTGATAATGACGAGGATGATAAAAACCACAATCCCGATCGCGAAGTTACCGCCGACCAGGAAATGACCGAACGCCTCCACCACCTTTCCCGCCGCCGCCGCGCCGGTATGCCCTTCCATCAAAATAATGCGCGTTGAGGCTACGTTAAGCGCCAGACGCAGTAGCGTGGTAAACAGCAGGATGGTCGGAAACGCGGCAAAATCCAGAGTGCGCTGGGTAAACATTGCCACCAGCAGCACCATAATTGATAGCGCAATATTAAAGGTAAACAATAAGTCGAGGATAAAAGCAGGTAGCGGCAGCACCATCATCGACAAAATCAGCAGAATGAGGATCGGCCCGGCAAGAATTTGCCATTGCGTCGATTTCAGGTTGCTGGGCAGGCGCAGCATCGCGACCAGATTAGCCATCAGTATTCTTCTCGTTCATAAAATCCAGCGCTTCTGGCACCGGAAGGTTCTCAGGTTGTGGAGGACGTTGCCCGCCAGCAAGCCGCCAGCGTTTAAGCTGCCAGACCCAGGCCAACACTTCCGCAACGGCAGCATATAACTGCCCGGGAATTTGCTGACCGATTTCGGCGTGGCGATATAATGCCCGCGCCAGCGGCGGCGCTTCTAAAGTGGGAACCCGATGTTCAGCGCCGATCTCGCGAATGCGTAGCGCTATTAATCCAGCCCCCTTCGCGACCACTTTCGGCGCGCTCATTTTGTTTTCGTCATACTGCAGCGCCACGGAATAGTGCGTCGGGTTAGTGACAATGACGTCCGCTTTCGGCACATCTTCCATCATGCGGCGCTGCGCGGCGGCGCGTTGCATCTGGCGAATTTTGCCCTTAACATGCGGATCGCCTTCGCTCTCTTTAAATTCGTCGCGAATGTCCTGCCGCGACATGCGTAATTTTTTCAGGTGGCTAAAGATCTGGAAAAACACGTCAAATCCCACCATCGGAATCACGCCCAGTACCACCAGTAACGCGCAGAGCCCAACCAGATCCAGCGCATTCCCCATTGCGACGATCGGCGACTCCGCCATCAGGCGCATCATTTGCGGCCAGTGATGCCAGAGATAAAAGCCGGTAACGCAGCCGACCAGCGTGGATTTCAACACCGCTTTTAGCAGTTCCGCGCCGGTCTGCGCCGAAAACATGCGCTTAATTCCCGGCAGCGGGTTTAATTTAGAAAATTTTGGCTGTAGCGACTTACCGCTAAAAATCAGGCCGCCAAGCATAACCGGCGAGATAAGCGCCACCAGCACCACGCCCGCGATGAGCGGTAGCAGTGCCATCATCGCCGCTTTAATCAGCAAAATTATCTGCCCCAGGATCAGGTTAGGATCGTTCACCATACGGTGATCGAAGTGCAGGCCTGCTGAGAGCATTCCCGCCAGCTGCCGCGCTAACGACTCGCCGCCGAACCAAATAATACAAACGCCCACCAGCAATATCAGCAGTGAGGTCAGTTCTCTGGAACGGGGGATCTGCCCTTCTTCCCGCGCTTTTTCAAGTCGGTGGGGTGTGGGGGCTTCTGTTTTGTCGTCGTCGCTCTCTTCTGCCACGCAGCAAACCCTGGATAGATTGATAAGCGAGAATGATGCCAGAACCGCTTTACGCCAATGGGCAGAGTAAGCGGTAAAAAAGGCGGGGTTTATGGCGTTAATAGAGATAGCCGGATACGATAAGAAAGTATCGTATCCGGCCGGGTTGACGGATTCGGACCCGATAAGCGCAGCGCCATCAGGTCAAAAAAGCTTAAAAGCCAAGACTGTCCAGCAGGTCGTCCACCTGATCCTGACTGGCGACGACGCCAGCTTTCGAGGTATCCACCTGCGGGCCGTTGAGCAAGCTTTCGTTCTCGCGTTTTGGTCGCGCGCTCTGTTCCGGGATGTTTTCCAGCAGCACCATTAACAACTGGCGCTCAATCTCCTGAATCACGTCCATCATGCGTTTGATCACCTGACCCGTCAGATCCTGGAAATCCTGCGCCATCATGATGTCCAGCAGTTGCGCGTTAGTAAAGCTGGTATGGCCCGGGACATCCCTGAGAAACTGGCGCGTATCCGTCACCAGTTCACGGGCGTCGGAAAGCTCGATCGGATTGTCAAACCACTCGTCCCAACGTTGGGTTAGCGCTTTCGCCTCTTTTTCCATCGCATCCTGATGCGGCTGCGAGGCTTCGACACTGTTTAGCGCGCGTTCCGCCGCCTGCGCCGTCATCTGGACGACGTAATCCAGACGGTCGCGCGCATCAGGGATCGCCTCCGCCGCTTCGGCAATCGCCTGGTCCAGCCCCAGTTCACGCAGGCTGTCGCGCAGCATTCGGGTCAGACTACCGATGCGCGCAATGATGTCTCCTGCTGAGCCTTCATCAGCAGGCTTGATAGATGGTTGCATCATCATCGCATCCTCACATGCCCAGTTTCTCAAAGATTTTGTTGAGCTTCTCTTCCAGAGTCGCTGCGGTGAACGGTTTTACGACATAACCGCTGGCGCCAGCCTGTGCGGCGGCGATAATATTCTCTTTTTTGGCTTCCGCCGTGACCATCAACACGGGTAACGCCGACATGGCGCTATCGGCGCGAATGGTTTTCAGCAGCTCCAGGCCATCCATGTTCGGCATGTTCCAGTCGGAGATAATAAAACCAAAGCCGCCCGCCTGGAGCTTGTTCAGCGCATCGACGCCGTCTTCGGCCTCTTCCACATTGTTAAATCCAAGCTCTTTTAAGAGGTTGCGCACGATACGACGCATGGTCGAAAAGTCATCCACAACCAAAAATTTAAGCTCTTTATCCGCCATAAAATACTACTCCTGGTTCAAATACGTATCGCCTGTCCGGCACTGATTTTCGCCAACATCTGCTGGCTTACCTGGCTAAGATCGACCACTTCGCTTACGCCACCCATATTGATGGCCTCGCGCGGCATGCCGAACACCACACAACTTGCTTCGTTTTGCGCAATGGTCCAGGCGCCAGCCTGGTACATCGCTAACATTCCAGCGGCGCCATCGTTGCCCATCCCCGTAAGAATGACGCCTACGGCGTTGCGCCCCGCGTGTTTCGCCACCGAATGAAACAGCACATCCACGGAAGGCCGATGCCGGTTTACCGGCGGGCCATCATGAATTTTGATTTGATAATTCGCCCCGCTACGCGCCAGCTCCATATGCTTGTCGCCGGGCGCAATGTAGGCATGACCTGGCAATACGCGTTCGCCGTCCTCCGCCTCCTTCACGCTGATTTGACAGAGTTTATTCAGACGCTCGGCAAACGAGCGGGTAAAGCCAGGCGGCATATGCTGCGTAATAATCACTGCCGGACTGGAAAGCGGCAGCGGTTGCAGCACATGTCGGATAGCTTCAGTACCGCCCGTTGAAGCGCCGATAGCAATCAGTTTTTCCGAACTGAGCAGCGGACCCGCTTTTAAGGTTGTCGGGGCCGCCATCGGTTTATGTGCGGCGATGCGGGCCCGCGCGGCGGTACGCACTTTTTCGGCGATCATCTCGCTATACGCCAGCATACCTTCACGAATGCCAAGCTGCGGTTTAGTGACAAAATCGATGGCCCCCAACTCCAGCGCCCGTAGCGTCACTTCGGAACCTTTCCCGGTCAGCGAAGAGACCATCACCACCGGCATCGGTCGCAGGCGCATCAGTTTTTCCAGAAAATCGAGGCCGTCCATACGCGGCATCTCAACGTCCAGGGTCAATACGTCCGGATTAAATTTTTTGATGAGATCCCTGGCGACCAACGGGTCCGGCGCAGTGGCCACCATCTCCATATCGCTATGGCTATTAATAATTTCAGTCATGATTTGGCGCATTAGCGCGGAATCATCAACTGACAATACCCTGATTTTACTCATGCTTTATCCTTACTTAGCGCATACACCGTCTGTCCGCGCAGGCTAAACTCGCGCACGAGGTTGCTAAAGTTTTCTGAGTGACCGGCAAACAACAGTCCGTCAGGTTTAAGGAGTGGAACAAAACGGCGCAGAATGTCCTCCTGAGTCGTTTTATCAAAATAGATCATGACGTTACGGCAAAAAATCGCGTCAAAGGGACCGGGTACGTTGTACTGCTTTTCCAACAAATTAACGGAGGAAAATTCAACATAATTGGCCAGTTCCTGACGCACGCGCACCAGTCCTTCATGCGGCCCCGTACCGCGCATGAAGTAACGTTGTAGCTGCTGCGGCGATAACGTTTTCAGTTCGCTGAGGCGATAAATACCGCTTCTCGCTTTTTCCAGCACTTCAGTATCAATATCGCTGGCGAATACTTTCCAGCGACCGGGGGCCATCCCCAACGCATCCGCCAGCGTAATGGCGATACTGTAAGGTTCTTCTCCTGTCGATGCCGCCGCACTCCAGACGCGGTACTCGCCGTGGCGGCGACGCGCATGTTCCGCAAGGATGGGAAAATGGTGCGCCTCGCGAAAAAAAGCGGTCAGGTTGGTAGTCAGAGCGTTGATAAAAGCCTGCCACTCAGCGCTGTTTTGATTAGCCTCCAGCATACTGAGATAACGGCCAAAATCATCCAGTCCCAGGGCACGCAGCCGACGGACCAGGCGGTTATAAACCATATCCCGCTTATGGTCGGCCAGCACGATCCCTGCGCGCTGGTAGATTAATTGACATATCCGACGAAAATGCGCGTCGGACAGCGCGAGGCGCTGTGTCATCTGTAACAATACTGACGTTTGCCCGGAGGGCAGAGATGATGTCATAGCGCCTTCTTAATCACATTCAAAGTACAACGGGCGCGCCCTGCAGCAGCGCCATGCTTCCCGTATTACACATTTTTTGCTTTTATCTATGCGAACCAGACGAAAGGTATCGGCGGGTTCGCAAATTAATCGAGAACCGACAGCGCACGTCGATCAGAAGGTTTCCCAGTTCGCATCATCCCCGGCGGCTAAGGGCCGCGGCGTATTGCCGGACTGAGCGTCCGCTGACAAACGCATCTCAGGTTTATTTGCCACCAGCGGTCGCGATGCCAGGCGGAAAGCCGATACCGCCTGGGTCAGACGGCTGGCCTGCTCTTCCAGCGCGGCGGCGGCCGCTGCGGATTCCTGAACCAGCGAGGCGTTCTGTTGCGTTACGCGGTCCATTTCGGAAACGGCCAAAGCGACCTGATCGATACCCCGGCTTTGCTCATCCGAGGCGGAGGCGATTTCGCCCATGATATCCGTGACGCGCGTAACGGCATTGACGATGTCAGTCATAGTTTCCCCGGCGCTTTCCACCAGCACTGAACCGGTATCGACACGCGAGACGGAATCTTCAATCAACGCTTTTATTTCTTTCGCCGCCTGGGCACTGCGGCTGGCCAGATTACGCACCTCGCCTGCCACGACCGCAAAACCGCGCCCCTGCTCTCCCGCGCGCGCCGCTTCTACCGCCGCGTTCAGCGCCAGAATGTTAGTCTGGAAGGCAATACCGTCGATAACGCTGATAATGTCAGCGATTTTTTTCGAACTGTCGGCAATTTCGTGCATGGTGTTTACTACGCCGTCGACCACTTTGCCGCCATGACGCGCGGTCTCGGAGGCGCTTTGCGCCAGTTGCGAAGCCTGACGGGCATTATCGGCGTTTTGCTTCACGGTGGCCGTCAGTTGTTCCATGCTGGCCGCCGTCTCCTCCAGAGCGGAGGCTTGTTGTTCGGTACGGGAAGAGAGGTCGGTATTACCGGCGGCAATTTCACTGGTGCCGGAATAAATCGCATCCGAACCTTCACGAACCTGCGTCACGGTGTCAATCAGCGAGCGTTGCATATGTTCAACCGTTCCCGCCAGTTCGCCAATTTCATTACGTCCTGAGACAGTGAGCGTTTTCGTCAGATCGCCGCTGGCAATTTCACGGATATGAGTAATCACTCGCGCTAATGGGTTAAGCAGGGCATGACGAATGCCGAACCAAACCACCATCAAAATCAGCACCAGCACGACCGCAAGCCCCCCCAGTTGCCATTGCGCAAAACGGTAGTCATGAGCGCTTTGATCAAATGTCTGGCGGTACAGGTTTTCGCTCACCCGGGCGTAATTGCCCAGCGCCTCGCCCAACGCGTTTTGCATTCCCTGGGTTGGCTGGGCGAAGTAGGCATCCATATTGCCATTGTCCAGAAACTGAATAAGTTCGGCTAATGCGGCCTGATAGCGCTGATATTTTTCATCGACGTTCGCGCTGGCCTCCGCCATCGCTGGCAATGGCGTCATGTTTTTGAAATTGGCGTAGTGCGCCGCCGCCTGTGCGAGGGTCGTTTTTGCATTCTGGAGTAAATCCGTTTTGGCGCTGCTCTGCTGGTTAGAAGCGTCCATCATCATGCGTGCGGCGGAGCGGCTCAGGTTAATGCGCGTTTGCAGCATTAAGTCCCATGTCGACGTGAGTTCGCTTTGTTGCTGACGTAATTCGTTAGAAATAACAAAACCTTGCTGGTTATGCTGTAATGAAGAAAACAGCAAACCACCGGAAACAAGCTGTAGCAGTGCGAAAACCCCCAGCACCATCATCAGCATTGTGACAACGCGGATACGGTTAAACATAAGGCACCTTCCTGATAACGAGTTATCAACGTTATCGGCACCTGCGGTGATAACTTTACTTTTGCAAAAAGGAAATACGCTGTTCCGGAAGACGATATTGACAATAACAGTGTCGCAGCGGCGATGTCGGCGCAAAATGCAGGGGCTGGGCGCGGGCGATGAAGAGGAACTCTCACCGCTGGCGGAAGCATAACGGTGAATATTGCCGGATGGCGCGACGCCATCCGGCAACGTTATTACGCGACGTGTGATGCTGCGATATCCAGCAGCGCCATCTCTTCGCTGTTAAGCAGTTTTTCGATATTCACCAGAATCAGCATACGCTCGCCGAGCGCGCCCAATCCCGTCAAATATTCTGTTGACAAGGTCACGGCAAATTCTGGCGCCGGACGGATCTGTTCCGCCGTTAACGACAGTACGTCAGACACGCCGTCTACCACTATCCCGACGACACGTTGCCCCAGATTCAGTACGATCACTACCGTATTGTCATCGTACTCAACGTCGCCTTCGCAGAATTTCACGCGCAGATCGACAATGGGGACAATCACGCCGCGCAGGTTAGTCACCCCTTTTATAAAGGCCGGTGTATTGGCGATGCGCGTCACCTGGTCATAGCCACGGATCTCCTGCACTTTCAGGATATCGATGCCGTACTCTTCATTTCCCAGTGTAAACACCAGGAATTCCTGACCTGACGGCTCGCCGGCCAGTTTGCTTACATTACTCATACCGGTCATATTATTCCCTTCTCACTCAATCAGGCGGCTGTGATCGCCATACGTTGTTCGCGGTTTAAACCCTGCAATGCGGAAACATCAACAATCAGCGCGACGCTGCCGTCGCCCAGGATCGTCGCGGCGGAAATCCCCGGTACCTTGCGATAATTGCTTTCCAGATTTTTGACCACCACCTGGTGCTGACCGATGAGCTGATCGACCAGCAGCGCGTAACGGCGTCCCGCGCTTTGCAGGATCACAACAATGCCCTGCGTGGCTTCGGTTTTCGCCCCGTCCACGTCAAACACTTTCCACAATTCGACCAGCGGCAAATACTCGCCGCGAACTTCCAGAACCCGTTCGCCGCCCGCCAGCGGATGAAGATCCTCTTCACGCGGTTGCAGCGACTCCATCACCGCATTTAACGGCAGGATAAAAACTTCCCCCGCCACGCGAACCGACATCCCATCGAGGATGGCCAGCGTCAGCGGCAGCAGAATACGAATCGTGGTGCCGGAGCCTTGTTTTGACTGGATCTCAACGTGACCGCCCATCTCCTGAATGTTACGTTTCACCACATCCATGCCAACGCCGCGACCGGAGACATCCGTGACCTGTTCCGCAGTTGAGAATCCCGGCGCGAAGATCAACATGCCTACTTCATCGTCGGTCATGTTTTCATTCACCGCCATCCCCTGCGACATGGCCTTCGCCAGGATACGCTCACGGTTAAGCCCCGCGCCGTCATCGGTCACTTCAATACAAATATTCCCGCCCTGATGTTCTGCGGAAAGAATCAGGTTGCCGACAACATTTTTCCCCGCCTCAAGGCGTTTTTCCGGCATTTCAATCCCGTGGTCGAGACTGTTGCGCACCAGGTGCGTCAGCGGGTCGATAATGCGTTCGATCAGGCTTTTATCAAGTTCAGTGGAGCTCCCCACCAGCGTCAGCTCTACCTGCTTGCCCAGTTTGCCCGCTAAATCGCGTACCAGACGCGGGAAACGGCTGAAGACGTACTCCATAGGCATCATACGAATCGACATCACCGACTCTTGTAAGTCGCGGGCGTTACGTTGTAACTGACCCATACTGGTAATGAGATCGCCGTGGTTTACCGGGTCCAGCTCGTTAGAACGCTGGGCCAACATTGACTGGGTAATCACTAACTCGCCGACCAGGTTTATGAGCTGATCCACTTTCTCTACCGCCACGCGAATGCTGGTGGACTCGCGTTCACGCGCAGGTTTTTCACGCCCCGCATGATGTTCATGGGCCGCGCTTTTGGCGGCTGGAGCAACGACTGCCGGAGACGCTACCGGTGCTACCTCGGTTTTCTCTTGCGCTTTTTCCACGGGCGCGGCGACCACTTTTTCAAAAGCGATCTGATCGGCCTCGATGACAAAACAGAGCACCGCGACAATGTCATCTTCCGCGACGCTGCCATCCAGAGTTGCCGACAGTGAATCCGCCCCCTTAACGACATCCGTCAGAGTAGCCAGATTGCCCAACTCTTCTTCAAGCAGATCGACCTCATTGGCTTTCAACCGTGAAAGTACAATGCGCAGTTTACTCTCGTCACGAGGCGATTCGGTTTCGGCTACGCTCTCTTCCTGGATCGCCGCGCTTAGTGCCGCAGTTTCTACGACCGCCGGCGTGGTTTCGCCTTTCGCCTCCAGCGCCAACTGGCGTAGCGCATTGCAGATATATTCGAAGCTTGCGGCATCCGGCTCTTCGGAGTTTTTATAGGCGTCGAGCTGTTCCTGCATAATATCTTTCGTTTCCAAAAACAGGTTGATAATGTCGGTATTGAGCTGCATTTCACCGCGTCGGGCTTCATCCAGCAGGTTTTCCATTAAATGTGTGGTTTCCTGCAGAATAGTGAAGCCGAATGTGCCCGCGCCGCCTTTAATGGAGTGCGCCGCGCGAAAAATGGCGTTCAGTTGTTCAGCGTCCGGGGATTCCGGCACCAAATCCAGCAGATGCTGCTCCATATCAGCCAACAGCTCGTCAGCTTCATCAAAAAATGTCTGATAAAAATCGCTAATATCCATGCTCACGCTATCACCTCGGTTCCGCTTTTGGCGATGTGGGTACGCTTGCCGGCGGGGCTGCCGCAGGCTGTTGTAATACACTTACCGGCTCATTCTGGCTTTCAGCGTTTTCATGCAAAATGGCCTGTTCCGCCTGTTTGTTTAACACCAGCAGGCTTATACGGCGGTTGATGGCGTCATCAGGACCGCGATCGCTCAGCCGCATCGTGGCGGCCATGCCAACCACCCGTAATACTTTCCCGTTATCCAGCCCCCCAGCGACCAGTTCGCGACGCGAGGCATTGGCGCGATCGGCGGATAATTCCCAGTTGCTATAGCCTTTTTCGCCGTTCGCGTAGGGAAAGTCATCGGTATGGCCGGCCAGGCTAATGCGATTAGGTATACCGTTTAACACTGGCGCAATTGCACGCAGGATATCGCGCATATACGGCTCAACTTCGGCGCTGCCGGTTTTAAACATCGGGCGGTTCTGGCTGTCGATAATCTGGATGCGCAACCCCTCCTGAACTAAATCAATTTTCAGATGCGGACGTAACGCGCGCAGTTTGGGATCGGATTCGATCAGCTGATCCAGATCGCCGCGCAGTTTGTTTAAGCGACTCTGCTCCATCCGTTTTTTCAGCTCGTCGATATTCGGCTGCTTTTCCACTTCACCCTGCTGTTGGGTGTAATCATCGCCGCCGCCTGGTATCGGGCTCTCGCTATTGGCAATCCGATTCCCCCCCGTTACCGCGGTGGCCAACGGCGTACGAAAATATTCGGCAATCTGAATTAATTCTTTAGGGCTGGAGATGGAAATCAGCCACATCACCAGAAAAAAAGCCATCATCGCCGTCATAAAATCGGCGTAGGCAATTTTCCAGGAAC
This sequence comes from Salmonella sp. SAL04202, assembly GCF_046550775.1. Lineage (NCBI taxonomy): Bacteria > Pseudomonadati > Pseudomonadota > Gammaproteobacteria > Enterobacterales > Enterobacteriaceae > Salmonella > Salmonella sp. SAL04202. The sequence continues at coordinate 1,695,967 of NZ_JBGDXK010000001.1, forward strand.
CGTGCGCCCCGCCGCCGTGCGGTTTGTGCCTGCGGCGTTTTACGACGACAATGGGATGAGCCTGATTTTTCATGCTTCCTCAGTCGTCTGCTGCTGGTTTGGGTTTCTCACTGCGCGAACGTGTTCTTCCAACTCAATAAACGATGGACGCTCACTGGAATAAAGCGTTTTACGTCCAAATTCCACGGCAATCGGCGGCGCATAGCCGTTCAGATTAGACAGCAGTGTAATTTTTACGCACTGCATCATCTTGGTGGTTTCGGCGCTCTTCTGGCGCAAAACGGTCGCTAACGGTGAAATGAATCCATAAGCCAGTAAAATACCGAGGAACGTACCTACCATGGCATGGGCAATCAGCGCCCCCAACTCCGCTGCCGGACGATCGGCTGAAGCCAGAGCGTGAACCACCCCCATTACCGCCGCGACGATACCAAAGGCAGGCAGCGAATCCCCCACCATCGCCAGACTGTTGGCCGGGACTTCCGCCTCGCTTTCATGGGTTTCAATCTCTTCATCCATCAACGCTTCAATTTCGAACGTATTCATGTTGCCGCTGATGATCAGGCGCAGATAATCGACAATAAAATCAAGCATTACCGCATCGGCCAGAATACGCGGATAACTGGCGAAGATTTCACTCTCTTTCGGATTTTCAATATCGCGTTCAAGGGAGAACATCCCCTGCTGGCGTGATTTGGCCATCAGGCGATAGAGCAACGCCAGCAAATCCATGTACATAGATTTTGTGTATTTCGAACGACGAAATAACAACGGGATCGCTTTCATCGTGCCTTTGATGGCCTTCCCGTTGTTGCCGACAATGAACGCCCCTATCCCCGCGCCGCCAATGATGACCAGTTCAGCAGGTTGATAGAGTGCCCCAAGGTGTCCGCCGGTCATGACATAACCGCCGAAAACTGTACCGATAACCACCAGGTAACCTAATAAGATAAGCACGACATCATCCTTCCGCTGTTGACTATGACAGGATGCGCAGTCGGGCGATTAACGCGAAGGCAAGGCAAAAAAAAGCAGCGGTAATGACTTACCGCTGCTGGAGTGTTTGTCCACACCGTTTCGGTTAAACAGCCTGTTCGATCTGTTCATCCAGCAGTTGTGGAATAATATCGGCAGCATCTCGGGAAAGTTTACGTCTTTTTACTGCGCGGGATGGCGGCTGGCATAAACTACACGCAAAGCTGCCCACGGGCTGATGCGCATGGGTAATAAAGTTCCCACCGCAGCAGTTACAGCTCGACAATTCAAGCAACCCACTTTCAACAAAACGCACCAGCGTCCATGCGCGAGTCAGCGCCAACAACGGCCCTTCAGGCGGTTGCGGACACTGCTCAAGATAAAGCCGATAAGCTTTAATCACCGCATCCACACCGCTGCATAAGCCGGTCTTCAGTAAAAATTGCCAGGCGTTGCAGAACATGGAGGCATGAATATTTTGCTCCCAGGTCATAAACCAGTCTGTCGAAAATGGCAGCATCCCTTTAGGCGGCGGGCTACCGCGTAATTCTTTGTACAGCCTGATGAGGCGACCACGGCTGAGCTGTGTTTCGCTTTCCAGCATTTGTAGACGAGCGCCAAGATTAATCAACTCCATCGCCAACTGGATATCGCGAGCTTCCTGAACAATGCTTTTTTCACTCATTATCATGCCCTTTTCTTACGCGCCGTATCGTCCACTTCATTGAGCAGACGCGTTGAAAGCATGATACCTGTGTGAATCTGCTGTAAGTCATCGACGCGCGAATCCTGAGTCAAACGGGTGATCGTCTGATGATCGTCAAACCGGAAATGACAAACTAACTGGTTCGTCTCCGCCAGTTTGACCATCTGCGGCAGGGTCAACGCGCCCAGTGTGTTTGCCATCTCTTCGTTGATACCGAGGCGGAACATCGCAGATGCTTTGTCCTGGACGATCAAACGCTGTGCAAGGAGTAAATATGACAAATTGATGTCATAAATGTGTTTTAGCAACTCGGATGTATGCATTGTTCCCATCCAGAATAACCAACTTTATTTTTGTGCGACGTAGCCGCACCCCGTGATGTCGCCGGGAAGGCCCGGTAAAAGAAGCAAAAAGGTCAAATGCATAGCAGCGCTCAGACATTGTGGACATTGTGACGTATAACGCAGCCTCCCACTGAGATTCGCCTTACACGTTTACATCAATTTTTACAAATGCCTAAGATTTTTCCTAATTCGACGCAACTCTACTCGTCAGCTTCGTGACATACAACGGAGCGGGACGGCGATTTTAGAAAATATGTGATGTAGATCACATATTTTAACGGAATACTTACGATAAAACCATCAGCATGGCTTTTACTTTGTTTAATTAATAACCTAATGTTCACTTTTTCTATTCCACACTGCTGAATAGGGGTACGTCAACACCAAATTCTTTTTTGTTTCTCTCTGTTAAAATAACGCCAGGATAATAGATAACAGGCTATTATTTCTATTTTAGAAACGCTTTTATTTTACCTTTAGTAAACAGTAGCTTAAATATTAAACGTTATTAATTAATCTCGTCACAGCATACGCCCTCCTCTGTTAAAAATAAGCTCATTTGATTTAACTTTTAGCTTTCATTGTTCACCCATTTAAATGAAGCATCCTGATGGTGTGTAAAAAGTGTCTTATGCCACGATTCTTTACATAAGAATAATTAATGATTAATTATGATGTCCTTCACATTAATATGGCATTAGCGCATTGCAGAAATGCGATAAACAGAGTAAAGCTAAAGCACAATCTCATATTCTTGCAATCAAGGAGCGAGTTATGAGCTACACCCATATTCTTGTCGCCGTTGCCGTCACCCCGGAAAGTCACCAGCTACTGGCTAAAGCGGTCTCTATCGCCCGCCCTGTTCAGGCGAAAGTCAGCCTGATTACTCTTGCTTCCGATCCCGAACTGTATAACCAGTTCGCTGCGCCCATGATGGAGGATTTACGCGCGGTTATGCATGAGGAGACCGAGAATTTTCTTAAGATGCTGGGGGAAAAGGCGGATTATCCGATTGAACAAACTTTCATCGCATCAGGTGAGTTAAGCCAGCATATTTTGGCTGTGTGCCGCAAACACCATGTTGATCTGGTCATTTGCGGCAACCATAACCACAGTTTCTTTTCGCGCGCGTCCTGCTCGGCAAAAAGTGTCGTCAGCGCCAGCCAGGTAGACGTGTTGCTGGTGCCGTTAGCGGGCGACTAGTCGCCGCTCGCGATATCTCAGGCCAGCTTAGGGAACGTCGCCACGTTGTTCTGCTGCTGACGCTCAGGGCTACGCGGCGTGACCTCCTTTAGGTCATGAATAAAACGCTCCTGCCAGCGGTTAATGTCATTTTTAACGATCACGTCCAGCATTTCCGCATGGCGCGAAATACGCTCGGCGAGGGGCATCGTTAACGCGCGATTGAGCGCCGCCGCCACGTCATCCCGATCGTAAGGATTGACGATTAACGCCGACGTCAGTTCATTCGCCGCGCCGGCAAACTGTGACAGTACCAGTACGCCAGGGTTAGCGGGGTCCTGCGCGGCGACAAACTCTTTCGCCACCAGGTTCATCCCGTCACGCAACGGGGTGACGAGCCCGACGTCTGAATAACGGAATATCTTCATTAACAGTTTACGGTCGAAATGCTGATTCAGATAATAGAGCGGCGTCCAGCCCAATTGTCCATATTTCCCATTAATCCGGCCTGCTTCCGTCTCAAGCTGGTGGCGAATATCCTGATATGCCTGTACTTCGCCGCGTGACGTAGGCGCAATTTGGGTATAACGAATTTTTCCCCGATGCTGCGGGTAGTTTTCCAGTAGTGCTTCATACGCCAGAAAACGTTCCGGCAGCCCTTTCGAATAATCCAGCCGCTCAACGGAAAAAATATTCTTCACATTTTTCAGTTCCGCCTTGAGCTGCGCCAGTTTAGGCGGCAACGGACCGGCTGCCTGTAGAGCAATCTCATCGGGCTCAATACCGATAGGATACACTTCTGTCTGGAAGTCTTTACCCCACGCGATATGCTGCTTGCCGCTGCGAGTCGTGACTCGCGTTTGACTCGAAAGGCTATCCAGAAAAGCCAGGCGATCATTTTCGGTCTGGAACCCTAGCAGATCAAAGTCACACAACTGCTCCAGCAGTTCATCATGCGGCGGTAAGGCGTTAAAAATCTCCGGGGTCGGGAATGGAATATGCAGGAAAAAACCAATTCGGTTGTTCACGCCGCGTTTACGCAGCTCGCTGGCGAACGGTAACAGGTGGTAGTCATGCACCCAAATGATGTCGTTCTCTTTAATGAGGGGCAATAACTTATCCGCTAATAACGCATTCACCCGCATATAGCCTTCCCATGCAGGACGCTGAAACTGTACCAGGTCCAGACGATAGTGGAACGCAGGCCAGAGAACCGCATTGGAAAATTGACAGTAATAATCTTCGTAATCTTGTTCGCTCAGGTTAAACGATGCCCAGGTAATATTACCTTTTGTCACCTTTTTTAATGGCTCATCCTCGTTACCTGTCTCGCCACTCCAGCCGAACCACAACCCGCCAGCCGCTTTTAGCGCGCCAAGCACGCCAACGGCGAGGCCGCCGGCGCCGCCTTTATTATCCGGGGGGGCAATTCGATTAGATACTACGACTAAACGACTCATAGCCATCTCTCCTGTTATTCATTACTTGTTGTTCTTGTTGTGGATAATTGATTTGTTCCAGCCAGCGCCAGACATCGGGTACGCTTTCCAGCCGCCATGCCGCCTGGGTTGCCCCGATGCCCACTTTTACGGAAATTCCGCCAGCGTGATTCACCACGCCAAAGCCAGCCTCATCGGTCAAATCGTCGCCCACAAAAACGGGAATCCGTCCCGCAAAGGGCGCCTCCTGCATAAAGGCGGCAATCGCTTCGCCTTTATTGGTTCCCTTAGGTTTGATTTCCACAACACATTTACCAGGCTGCAACGCCAGTTGCGGCCAGTGCTGCGTAACGTGTTGCGCAAGTGCCAACAGCGCCGCTTCATGTTCCGGAGCCTGACGGTAGTGCAGCGCAAACGCCATCCCCTTCGTCTCCAGCTCCGTTCCGGGCAGCGCTACAAGCGTCGAACGTAATAACGCCTCCACCTCACGGACTACCGCTTCAGGAAGGCGCACGATATGGGTTTTACCATTGATGTCACGACGCTCTGCCCCGTGAACGCCAGCGAGCGGAAAGCGAAAAGGCTTCGCCAAAGCATCCAGCTCAGTCATTGAACGCCCTGAAATCAATGCCAGTGCCCCTGCGTTGTGCGCCGCGAGACGGTCTAACAACTGAAGGATTTTATGCGGTACCACTACCTGATCGGGATGAGGCTTTATCTCTGCCAATGTGCCATCAAGGTCAAAAAAATACGCATAGTTCGCAGTGAGTTCGGGGGATACGGTTAACGGTTCTGCCACCCTGGTCTCCTCCTTATCATCATATTGAGATTCACAAACGGTCTCATTAGTCATGTAAGTATAGACAGTGTGACGCTGCTCGCCATTTAGAAAGACCATCGCCAGCCGGGGTAGCGGTTGGCGATGACGTGAAGCTATACTGTTTAGTTGAGTGTTAATTCATCAAATCATACGCTTCGCTTTTTGCTTATAATGGTCGAAGATAACTGCTGCCAGAAGGATTCAGCCGCGAACCACGTACTGTGAAAAAGGTGAAATGTTGAGCAGGTTCATCGCGTTCTCCACCGTTCCTGATATCAGTACGCTCGCCACCACATATGAGATTTTTCCGAGGCCGCCTTTCAGGAATCCCCCCCTAAGACACACGCAGAAATAACGATTAGCTCATAACCCAGGGAAGTCATTAGCCAGCATGACATAACCCAGAGCGAATTCATCAGCCAAAAGGCAGGAAAGCCAGCACATTAATCCATAACATCAGCCAGCTAATCCTTATGGCCCTGGGTGAATAACGATTACCAGGGATAATAGATATGTTCAGCCTGTTCGCGAACCGGCGCATCGTCTCCCAGCAGTCTGGCGGAAAGGGTTAGCGCGAAATCAAAGACATGACCCAAGCCTTTGCCGCTAATTAAATTACCATCTTCAACCACGGGCGCATCCACATAGATACCTTCCGGAACCGCTTTCCACAGGTCGCCGGAACAGACATAACGACGCCCCTTCAGCAATCCGTGAGCACCCAGCACCCTTGCCGCCGCGGAACAGATAGGACAAATAAATTTGCCTGCCGCATCATGACGCGCAACGAAAGCGATCACCGCCGGATTAGCCGCCAGATTAGCGCTCCCCTGCGGACCGCCCGGCAGCACTACCGCATCGAAAAGCGCCTGCTGGCGTTCACTAAGCGTGCTGTCCGCAACCATAGGAATATCATGGTAACTCACCACCGCCCGTGATTCAGCACACGCCAGCGTTTCGACGTCGATATGCAAACGTCGCAGAATATCAAGAGTAACAATGGCCTCTGCTTCTTCAAATCCTGGCGCCAACAGCACCGCGACCTTTTTCATTGACTGCTCCTTGTTAACGAGTCACCCATCAAAACTGCGCTCAACCGAATAACGTGCTCGTATGATTAATGACATTAAAAATGATCTACCGCAAAATCGGCTAGTTTATAAAAACAGGCATATTTGCTCTCAACCGTTTATGCGTGTGATATCCAGACTGACTAATGTTTATTTTATTGAAATTACCATACTTGAAAGGCTCACCTCATGATCTGAAACAACGTTTCATAAATTACAAATCTATATAATATCATTTAACTTTCAAATGGTTGTAACTGCTCCACATCCAAAATCATTACACCTGAAAAAATCACACCGCTGAAAATGTAAAAAAAGATAAACAATTGCATTTAAGGATTTTCTTATTTTTATTGACGCGCTATTCTCATTACCGATCGATAAACAGGAAATGAGATCGCATAAGGGACTGGCGGAACGGAGTTCTTCTGCTAAGAGTATTTATTGTGCATAGAGGTAAGAATGTGACAACGGCCCGTTGCATTCTCGTCTGTCATGCACATCAACACTTTCTGGAAATAAGGATATTGTTATGGCAGCTGTAGGAATGGTTCAAAAGCTCAACACGCCAATGAACCTTGAGTTTTACGCATCAAATCTTTACCTCCATCTAAGCGAATGGTGTTCTGAACACAGTTTAACAGGCACCGCCACCTTTCTTCGTACCCAGGCGCAAGGCAACGTGACGCAAATGATGCGCATGTTTAATTTTATGAAAAACGCCGGCGCCACCCCTATCGTTAAAGCCATTGACGTTCCGGGTGAAGAGCTCTGCTCTCTGGAAGAATTGTTCCAGAAAACCCTGGAGGATTATCAGCAACGCGCCAGCACGCTGTCGCGTCTGGCAGATGAAGCGAAAGCGCTGAATGATGCCTCAACGCTCGATTTTCTCCATACCCTGGAAAAAGAGCAGCAGCAGGATGGCGTACTTTTACAAACTATTCTCGAAGAAGTTCGCAGCGCTAAACGAGCAGGGCTATGCCTGGCGCAAACCGATCAGCATCTCCTTAACGTCGTGACCTATCAGCATCACTGATAGCGGCACCCCGAGCGACAATATTGAGACGTTATTAGCCGGATAGCAACGCGAAGCAGCTTATCCGGCCTACACCGTTTCTGATCTGTTTGCCAGAGGTGGCGCCTGTCGCTGCTGGCGTATAATCGGCACATCATGCCAGCCGACAGGCGCGAAACGTCTCTGTCTTGTCCAGGCATTACCCCAGCATCTCACGTACAAACGCTTCTATTTCTTTATTCTGGCCGTTTTCAAACAAACATTGCTGGAAACGCGGCCCTGAAACCGCCGTTTTAACCAGTTCAGGATCGATAGCCCGCAGTGTATCCAGATAATTCTCTTTGACGACCGCGGCCTTAACCTGATTCAAAATGCCCGCATTGCGTACCTGCGGCGCTTTGCGCTCAGGCGGATACCCCTCGCCTTTACGCCCGGTAAACGCTTTTTCAAAGATGAAACGCACGTTCAGCTCAGCGCCCCAGCCAAAGCCTTTCGCAAATGGCAGGGACAACGCATTGCCGTTGTTGATCTGCGCAAACAGAAAAGCATCTGCCGGATCGATGCAATAGCCACAAATGACACCTGGATGAATATTTAACGACATCAGCGCGCCCTGCCCGGTGCCACAGCCAGTAACCACAAAATCAACCGCGTTTGCATTAAGCAGAATACTCGCCATGATGCCTAAATGAATGTACGTCAGGTGATGGTCATTTTCGTCGCACATGCCGACGTTAAAAACGGGAAATCCCTTTTCATTGGCGACGGCGCTAAGTTCGTTATAAATGATGGCATTTTTGCTGGCCTGGCTATTTTCCATCATCAGTGCAATTTTCATCGTGTTCCTCCTGAATGTAGACGGTCGCGTCTGCGTAAATCATGACGTTTTGCCCACACTACACACTTAAGAACACGCATTCAAATTTAATGAAACCAAGTTTCATTAAATGAAGAGACGCTCACACATTTTCTGTTCCCGCTGTAACCCCCCTGCCGTTACCTTTAATCAAGGCGAATCCGTAAGTTATTCCAGCCATTGACGGTGCAAGACACGAGGTAGCATGGTCTGATACCGAACTGTCGGAGCGATTTTATGAAGCCTCTTATTTTTACTCTTTCACTGCTAGCCCTGACGGGATGCACCATTACTCGACAAGCGCAGGTCAGCGAAGCCAGCCCGATAAGCGGCATCGTGCGCCTGACGTATAACCAGCCGCTATTTTTTACTTCACGGACAGATGACTATGTATCTCACGGGACCGCAACACGCGAATGCCAGCAGATGGGCTATGCCGATGCCGTTTCGTTTGGTCAGCCGGTAGGAACCTGTAGCATTTATGCGGGCTCGTTGTGTCTGAACACCCGATTTACCCTCTCCTGGCAGTGCCGGGGCGTTGCCGTCCCGCAAATCATGCCGCTTTATTATTAAGGCGGCTGGCTTAACGCCGACACCATGTACAATGGAGGAGAGTGCAGGGTCGCTATTGCCAGCATGAAGGTGCTGGCTTTCCTTTATTTTTATACGCTATACACTGGCGTTAATGCGTTTTATTCCCATTCGTATTTTTAATAATTAAATTTAATATTTTACCTTTTGCAAATAATAAAATAACAAATTATAGTGGCGCCACATTACCGTATATCTTTTGCTATTTGTGGAGCGGAACCATGCTGAAAACAGAAATGATCGACAAACTGAATGAGCAAATGAATCTGGAGTTGTACTCCTCCCTGCTCTATCAACAAATGAGCGCGTGGTGTAGCTATCACAGTTTTGAAGGCGCGGCCGCATTTCTTCGTCGCCATGCGCAAGAAGAGATGACGCATATGCAGCGCCTGTTTGACTACCTTACCGATACCGGAAGCCTGCCGCGCATTCATACCGTTTCTTCGCCCTTCGCTGAGTACGCCTCGCTGGATGAGCTGTTCCGCGCGACCTATGAGCATGAGCAGCTTATTACGCAAAAAATTAATGAACTGGCTCATGCCGCAATGACCAGCCAGGATTATCCGACATTTAATTTCTTGCAGTGGTATGTGGCAGAACAGCATGAAGAAGAAAAATTATTCAAATCTATTATTGATAAATTAACGCTGGCGGGAAAAAGCGGCGAAGGGCTTTATTTCATTGATAAAGAACTCTCCACCCTGGATACGCAAAATTAATCCAGCACGTCCTTACACGGTGAGACGCGCTCTCACCGTGGCGTATTAATGGCGGCAGATTTTACTCTCATGCGTTGAAAAACCGTCCTCCACCGCAATAAACTTTCCTTTCGCCGCCAGAAACGCGACCAGTTCCGCCGCCGTCATATCTGACGCTGAACAGGTGTGAAATCGTGCCCGCTCGCCAAAGCGCGCTTTTATTGCCGCCTCCAGCGAGGTATGCGTGTACTGCTCGCCAGACTTAATCATCATGTTGAGTACTTCGTGACCGTGAATGGAATCCATAACCCCTCCTGAATAAAACTCGTAGCCTAATGTGTCCGTGTGCGAGCGACTTTGCGCTAGCGCAGGTTTGCGGCGGTTGCCCGCGTCTCCTTCCATATTCGCTTTTATGCCCGGAACTGTAAATTTTACAGTACACCCATTGTAACGACCATTTGACGAAAATAGCGTAATGCCTTACCCTGCGCCGCGGATATCACCGTTCTTTGTTACCGGGGTAGTAGAAAGCGTGAAAAACAGAACTCTGGGCAGTATTTTTATCGTGGCAGGCACCACTATCGGCGCCGGGATGCTGGCAATGCCGCTGGCAGCGGCTGGCGTTGGTTTCAGCGTCACGCTGGGATTGTTGATTGGCCTGTGGGCGCTGATGTGTTATACCGCGCTACTATTACTGGAGGTATATCAACACGTTCCGGCGGATACCGGACTGGGCTCGTTGGCAAAACGCTATCTTGGACGTTACGGACAGTGGCTTACGGGATTCAGTATGATGTTCTTAATGTATGCGCTCACCGCCGCCTACATTTCCGGAGCCGGAGAATTACTGGCATCCAGTATTAATAACTGGCTTGGCGCCACGCTCTCGCCCGCTGCCGGGGTGCTGCTGTTCACCTTTGTTGCCGGTGGGGTGGTGTGTGTGGGCACCTCGCTGGTCGACCTTTTTAACCGCTTCCTGTTTAGCGCAAAGATCATTTTTCTGGTCATCATGCTTGCGTTGCTCACGCCACATATTCATAAAGTAAATCTTCTTACGCTTCCTTTACAGCAGGGGCTGGCGTTATCCGCCATACCGGTCATTTTCACCTCGTTTGGTTTTCACGGAAGCGTGCCGAGTATTGTGAGTTATATGAACGGCAACATTCGCCGGCTGCGTTGGGTCTTTATGACGGGTAGCGCCATTCCGCTAGTGGCCTATATTTTTTGGCAGCTCGCCACGCTGGGAAGTATCGACTCGCCGACATTCAGAGGGCTACTGGCCAGCCATGCCGGGTTAAATGGCCTGCTGCAGGCGCTCAGAGAAGTGGTCGCTTCGCCACATGTCGAACTGGCGGTCCACCTGTTCGCCGATCTGGCGTTGGCGACCTCTTTTCTGGGCGTAGCGCTAGGATTATTTGATTACCTGGCCGATCTATTCCAGCGCCGCAGTACGGTGTCCGGACGTCTGCAAACCGGGCTGATTACCTTTCTGCCGCCGCTGGCGTTTGCACTTTTCTACCCACGTGGATTTGTGATGGCATTAGGCTATGCCGGCGTAGCGCTGGCAGTGCTGGCACTGCTCATCCCTGCTATGCTGGTCTGGCAGTGCCGTAAACAGAGCCCTCAGGCGGGATATCGTGTGGCAGGCGGCACGCCAGCGCTGGCGCTGGTGTTTATCTGCGGCATTGTCGTGATTGGCGTCCAGTTTTCGATCGCACTGGGGTTTCTGCCCGATCCAGGTTAATGCCAGGCAAAGATTACCGGGCCCGGACGCCGTCCAGGCTCGATAATCATCACGCTATGGCCGTTTACGAGCCATTAATGCAGGCAGCACTGCTTAAATTTTTTGCCGCTCCCGCATGGACAAGGATCGTTACGCCCCACTTTCACCTCTGCTTTTATCGGCATCTGTAGCGGCGTCGTGTGCGGATGCGCCATCCACCAGGCATGCAGCTCAAGCGCCGCGATACGGATAGCGTCAACGCTTTTATCGAACGCTTCCGGGCTCATTTTATCCAACAGCACAAAGTTTTCTTCAGTGCCGTGTAAGGCAATCGCTTCCAGCGCCGGTTTTAGCGTATCCGGCAAGTCAGACCAGTCGGACAGCGACACTCCGCGCATGTAACCAAAGCACCATTCTTCAACAATCGTTAATTCATGGCCATCAACTTCTCGCAGGCCAAACAGCGGCTCGAACTGTTCTGGATAATCTTCAAGCCGGGCGGCTGTGTCCGCCATGTGCTGGAACACCAGATCCATAAATCGCGTCATTTCTTTTTCAGATGTCCAGCGCGGTACGTACGCGGGCCCCCCCCATATCGCGACCAGCCACTGTTCCGGCTCGATGGGACGCGGAGAACTTAGTACCGCAGTAATCAGACCGTCCAGCTCCGCGACATCCAAAATGGCCTGATCGGTATTGTATTTCGTCAGCACATCATCCAGCCATTCCAGCTCGTTCTCGTTTAATGGTTCCATTTTCATAACGCTTTTCCTCAGTGATGACTTCCGCCTGTAGGCCTCTTACATTGCAGCGGATAAAAATAATTTTTTTGCAGGCAGTTTGGATGGCAACCATCAGGGGCCAGATTAACACGAAATGAGGAGGATTCCGGAAGTTAACGCACAAAAGGAGGATCAGGGCGCAGATTTTCCGCCAGGAAGCGCTCGCCCCACACAAAAGCGAGAGATAGGTTTCTCGCTATATTATACTCATGCTAACTTATACCACCGCCGCGGACAGATAAAACCGCCCTCTCAAATAGAGCTTATTTTCAGTAAAAAAGTGTTTAATGAGTTCGTCTACCGCTTCTCTGTCAGCAGAAAAGGTTATTTCCATAAACAGCGTATCGTACCCTATTTTGATATTTTTTTTCTTACAGTAAACACGGATCTCATCCTGCACACTCAGCAACGGCAGGCTAAATGTGTATAGCGGTTGCGGTTCTTTTTTCGCCGCTTTCTCAAAAACTTTAGTGACCAGATCCCCAAGATCGCGCTCTGACCGGGCACCGTTATTAAAATGCAATAAATTACGTCTTTTTACCACCCAGCCTCCAGCCAGATACCGCCAACAATAACTCTCACTTCAATGTGTGAGGCACATAATCACATCCAGAATCAGCTCCAGATAGTATTTCAAATAAACAGCCCGCACTATAGCGCATACTTTTTTCAGACACAGTTTACAGGGATACTCTCTTTATATCCACGAGCACGGTTGCCTTAATCATATCTTCCGCGATAACACAGTTTGTCAACCTATTCTATATAACCAAGCTTAAACAGAACCTTACCAGCCAGCGATATCAGCTCAGGATTTTCAGGATAAAAACGCAGTAACGGCAAAAATACTGCCTCACCGATAATGCTCCGGCTATTAGCATGGTTTGGGCGCAATCCCCAGATATTCTGATAAGTCATCGGCACGACCTGCCCATTCATGGTTGTGTTACCGATATACAGCATAATATGCCCTGGAATATAGACCAGCGTAGTAAACGGTTTTCCGTATCTGGTGAGATAATCGATCCGCATTTGGGGACTTTTATGACTAAGATCGACCACCCGTCCAGCAGCCTCTACCTGCGCGGATGAATGTCTGGGCAGGAATATGCCAAACGGCATTAACAGGCTGCGGACTTCGGCTGAACAATCATTATAAAAGTTAAAATTTCCCCAACCGTAGGGGGCGCCGTGCATTGCTTTCATTAGCACGGCGATATTTTCCGGCGTCATTTTCCACGGCATAGCCGTAAACTCGTTACCGCTTAGCCAGACCCAATGGATAAACGCGCGACCGTTGCTGCCGCGAACTGGCGCCGCAATCAGGAACTGGCCCGCCCGTTGATGTCGGAACGGTAAAATAGTGCCCGGTCGCCCGGTGAAATAATAGACGCCTGCGACATGGACAGAAACCGGCGCGTTGATAAATGCCCCCAGTTGCTTATGAGCAAGCAAAACCCACTGTGTTATAAATTTCTGATCCGTACTGGCAATATCTTCACTATGAACCCAGCCAGTTACCGCTGGTGAAACGACATATTGCCAGCGTTGGTCTTTGCTCTTCGTCAGCGTATAGACCGGCGTACCGGGACGCAGCGAAGACATTTGTAAATTATCAAACGGGTACCCCTCGCCCGCCTGACGGGGATCGTTAAAGAGCGGATCATCCGTTGGCAGCGCTCTGACTAAACTTTCTCTGACCATAATACCTCGCCGGGAGGCATGATAGATATTGTCAATCTGCGTATCCGTATTCCCTCTAACCACCTCTTTCCAGCGAGAGGTATAAAGTCTGAAGTTTTCCCCCCAATAAGCACTGCCGTCGCTAAGAAACTGCTTAATACTGGCATCCCGCGCCTGTGCTGCGTTTTTTTTCAGCAATGCGGTAATATAAAAACCATTCCACGGCGAGTGCGCTTCACTGTCCATTCCGAAATAATGAGATTTTAGTGCGTTAAAGTAGCGTTGTTGGGTAGCATTATCAATAACCGGAATAGTGTAATCAGCCGAGTCCGGAGGTATCCATTTATCAACCGACTGTGAATAATCCGCTAACGGAAAGCGTGTTTTTGTCGGGTCAATATAGCTCCCTGTGAGAATTTCATCTTTGGCTGTTGATCGGTAGGTCGTCTGGTGGCAAGCGGTGAGGCACAATGGTATCAATAAAACGGCCCAGGTTTTCTTTTGCATCATCATCTCCGTAAAGCGGGGAAAGCATAATATAGAGACTGACCAAAACCGCCATTCACGAAAACCTGAAATTATCTGTAGTTGACCTGTTATTAAGACAATATTGCAAAACGTGATTAAAGCATGATGCGGATCACATTACCTTATGATGAATATTAGTTCGCTATCTACCTTTAGTTAAATTGTGCAGAAAATAACCCTGAACAGTTATATACTCGTTTAATTTGCATAAATACTCCACTGACCCGCCCCTGTTTTTTTCAGACAATACATACTGTAGCGCGTCAGTTCTACTTTTTTTATATAATCTGCAAAGTCATTTTCATCGACGTTGCCAATAAAATTACGCGCATCACATGTTGAAGAAGCAGGCTCTCCTGGAAGAGAGTAGGTTACGATTGCACTCTCAGGCTCATACAAAATAAAAAAAAGTAAAAAAGCGCAACCTACAATCCCAATATTAATGAAGCTAATAAATAATTTTGCATTATCGGTATATTTCACTGGCAGACCTACTCTCTTTAATAAAGCAGGCATAAAACATATCAGCATTTTTTATAGAGATTAATGGATTTTATCGGCTGATTTACCCGACGTTTAGTATTTACCGGGCATAAGTTCTTGCGGGTCAGTAGCACATAACTGTTGTACTGGCAGAAATGCCGCTACCGATGTTTTTACTGTGTATCGCGCTGGAGAGTTCACGCTCGCGGTCGGCATACAAATTGAAGGCACAAAAAAACCACCCGTAGGTGGTTTCACGACACTGCTTATTGCTTTGATTATTCTTGTCTTTCCCATGGTACCCGGAGCGGGACTTGAACCCGCACAGCGCGAACGCCGAGGGATTTTAAATCCCTTGTGTCTACCGATTCCACCATCCGGGCTCGGGAAAAATTGGAGGCGCGTTCCGGAGTCGAACCGGACTAGACGGATTTGCAATCCGCTACATAACCGCTTTGTTAACGCGCCAAATTTTTTGGCTTTTCAGCCAGCATTCGCTTTACGCCAATGCTTTTAAACTGGAGCGGGAAACGAGACTCGAACTCGCGACCCCGACCTTGGCAAGGTCGTGCTCTACCAACTGAGCTATTCCCGCAGTATCAAGCAACTTTGTTAATCACTTGATTTTGTTATCGTCTGGCAATCAGTGCTGCCGTTCGATGCGTTGCATTCTACTTACCTGACGCACTGAGTCAACGATATTTTTCGTCACTCACGATCGTTTGCTGAAATTTGCGGCGAAACGATCACTGATCAAGCAAATCTCCGCGTGCAGCGCTCAAATATTGCAACATGGACCACAACGTTAGCACCGCTGCGACAAAGAAAAGCGCGATCCCGGCATACTCTACCCAGATATTCGGACGCCACAAGAGCCACGCCAGCGCCACCATCTGCGCGGTAGTTTTGACTTTACCGATCCAGGAGACCGCTACACTACTGCGTTTGCCCAGCTCCGCCATCCATTCACGCAGAGCAGAGATAATAATTTCGCGGGCTATCATCGTCGCCGCAGGTAACGTCACCCACCAGCTATGATAATGCTCGGTGACCAGCACCATGGCGATCGCCACCAGCACCTTGTCGGCGACGGGGTCGAGGAAAGCGCCGAAACGCGTACTCTGGTTCCAGCGTCGCGCCAGAAAGCCGTCAAACCAGTCGGTAATAGCAGCAATACAGAAAATCAGCGCGCTGACCATCGGCGCCCAGGCGAACGGCAAATAAAACACCACGACAAAGAATGGAATCAGGATGACGCGAAACAGCGTGAGCAACGTAGGGATATTAAATTGCATAGTGACGGGTAACTATCTGTTGTCAGTGAAATTACCCCTATGTTGCTACAGTGGCCTCAATGTTTCAACGACCAGAAGATCTTTTCTGCCAGACCTTGCGAAATACCCGGCACTTTTGCAATTTCTTCTACGCTGGCGTTACGTAGCCCTTGCAAACCGCCCATATATTTCAGCAGCATCTGGCGACGTTTAGGCCCAACGCCTTCAATAGTTTCCAGCGTACTGGTATTTTTAACCTTCGCGCGTTTTTTACGGTGCCCGCCGATCGCGTGATCGTGCGACTCATCGCGAATATGCTGAATAACATGCAGCGCCGGCGAGTCCGGCGGCAGGCTAAACCCCTCGCCTTCCGGTTCAAAAAAGAGTGTTTCCAGACCGGCCTTTCTGTCCGCGCCTTTGGCGACGCCAAGCAGCAAAGGACGATGCTTATCCCAGGGGACATCGAGCTCAGCGAAAACGGCTTTCGCCTGGGCGAGCTGCCCTTTTCCGCCGTCGATCAGAATAACATCCGGAATCTTACTTTCTTCTATGGCCTTGCCATAACGCCGGCGTAGCACCTGATTCATCGCCGCGTAGTCATCACCCGGCGTGATGCCCGCGATATTATAACGACGATACTCGGCGCGTAACGGCCCGTTAGCGTCAAATACCACACAGGATGCGACCGTTTGCTCCCCCATGGTATGGCTAATGTCAAAACATTCCATCCGCTTGATCGCAGGAAGTTTTAATACCGCCGCCAGCGCAGTCAAACGCTGCGTGATGGTGGACTGCTGCGAAAGTTTAGTGATTAAGGCCGTTGCCGCGTTGGTCCGCGCCAGCTTGAGATAACGGGCGCGATCGCCGCGCGGTTTTGTCTGGACATGAATACGCCGTCCGGCAAGCTCCGACAACGAGTCGGCGAGCAGCGTTTTATCGCTAAGATTAAAATCGAGCAGTATTTCGCCCGGTAGCGTACGCATCTGGCTACCCTGCAGGTAAAACTGCCCGACAAAGGTTTCCACCACTTCGCCCAGTTCCGTACCGCCAGGTACTTTTGGAAAATAGCTGCGGCTGCCCAGCACCTTACCCTGGCGAATAAACAGCACATGCACACAGGCCATACCCGCATCAAAAGCCACGCCGATAACGTCGAGATCGTCGCCCGCATTGGAGACAAACTGTTTTTCCGTGACCCGGCGTACCGCCTGGATCTGATCGCGAATACGCGCCGCCTCTTCAAATGCCAGATCCTGGCTGGCCTTTTCCATCCGGGCAATCAGCTGTGTTAAGACCTGGTCGTCCTTGCCGGACAAAAACAACCGGACATACTCCACCTGTTGCGCATACTCCTCCTCGCTGACCAGTCCTGCAACGCAGGGGCCTAAACAGCGGCCAATCTGATATTGCAGGCAAGGACGCGAGCGGTTGCGATACACGCTGTTTTCGCACTGGCGGATAGGGAAAATTTTCTGTAACAGCGCCAGCGTTTCCCGCACGGCATAGCCATTAGGAAATGGGCCGAAGTACTCGCCTTTCGCATGTTTGGCGCCACGGTGCATCGCCAGACGCGGATGGATATCGCCGCTCAGAAAAATAAAAGGATAGGATTTATCATCACGCAACAACACGTTGTAACGCGGTTGATACAACTTGATGTAATTATGCTCAAGCAGCAGCGCTTCCGTTTCGGTATGCGTTACCGTGACATCAATGTGTTGAATTTGCGCAACTAGCGCTTCGGTTTTACGCGAAGCCAGGTTGCTGCGAAAGTAGCTGGAAAGACGCTTTTTCAGGTCTTTTGCTTTACCGACATAAATAACCGTACCGCCGGCGTCATACATACGATAGACACCGGGTTGGCTGGTAACGGTTTTCAAAAACGCCTTTGCGTCAAATATTTCACTCACTGGCTTGTTAACGTCTCCGCATTACACAGGCCATGGCGGATTGCCAGGTGAGTCAGCTCAACATCACCATGAATGTTTAATTTACTGAACATACGATAGCGATAGCTGTTCACCGTTTTAGGACTGAGATTCAGCTGTTCTGAAATCTCATTGACCTTCTGACCCTTGGTGATCATCAGCATAATCTGCAACTCGCGTTCAGACAAACTGGCGAACGGCGTTTCCGTTTTTGCAGGCTCGATCTGACTGAGCGCCATCTGCTGAGCGATATCGGAGGCGATATAACGTTGTCCGGAATACACCGAACGAATAGCGCTCACCACCTCCTGAGGCGCAGCGCCTTTGCTGAGATAGCCAGCTGCGCCAGCCTGCATCACTTTGGCGGGCAACGGGTTCTCCGTATGGACGGTCAGCATGATCACTTTGATATCCGCTGTCGAGCGGGCAATTTTACGCGTCGCCTCAAGGCCGCCAATACCGGGCATGTTCATATCCATCAGCACGACGTCAACGGCGTTAGTACGGCACCATTTTACCGCATCCTCTCCGCAGCACGCTTCACCGACAACTTTAATGCCCTTTATATCTTCAAGAATGCGTCGTATCCCTGCGCGCACCAGTTCGTGGTCATCAACAAGAAGAACGTTGATCAAAGGAATATCTCCAGAATAGGGATAACGCTACTGATAGTTAATCGCCCTTATATTAGCTGGTTTTATCTCAACTTTGAAACGTAAAAAAACACCGGGTATTCGATTTTGCTCTCGTTTTTGGAAATTATGTTGTACGTCGTGTGGCAACTGCCAACGTTGTAGCCCCTTCTGACGGCGCTGTCCCGGGCTGCTATTTCATAATGGTGACAAAAATTTCACGTTCCGCTGTCTAAACACTAATTAGGGAATCAACTTTGTAACAATAATTAACGAGTAAAATACGCGTAATAAACAAAGAATGAAGAAAATATATGCATCACGCAGCAACGTTTATTTTGTGGGTAATCCCTCCGCTTTTTGATCAAAAAACAACCACTGCTATTTTTAGCGTAGCTTATGGTATACTCCGCCGCCTTAACATCTGCTATCGCACATTTTCACTGAAACATAACGAGGAAAATAAATGAGTACGCCTGATTTTTCCACCGCTGAGAATAATCAAGAACTGGCTACTGAAGTCAACTGCCTGAAAGCCATGTTAACGCTGATGCTGCAGGCGATGGGCCAGGCCGATGCAGGGCGCGTGATTCTTAAAATGGAAAAACAGATCGCGCAGATGGATGATGAAGCACAAGCGGCGGTATTTTCCAGTACGGTTAAGCAAATTAAACAGGCTTACCGCCAGTAGTAAAAAACCGGCTGTTAGCATCGCTTTCAGCCGGTTTCGCGTCTGGCGCGAAGCATCGTCAGCACGTCATATCAGACCTGTCGCCGCAGCGTAGCAGGCAATCTGTGTTTTATTTGGCGCATTGAATTTCTTCTGCATGTTTTTCTGATGGAAGTTAACGGTATTTTCAGAAATCGACAGAATAATGGCGATCTCCGATGAGGTCTTCCCTTCCGCCGTCCACTTCAGAATCTCTTTCTCACGTTTACTGAAACGCATCTCAGGCGCCATCACCATGTCGTCTTCAAATCTTGTCAGCGCCGAAAGACTCTCCCGCGCCAGCAGTTGTAACCTCAGCTCCACTTCATCGTAGGTAAACGAGGAGCAGCGTAAACTGCTACGAGAGAAAGATAAAAAGCCCAGCGCCCGGTTCGGCAACATCACACATTGGGTTACGCCTCTGCGTAATCCGAAACGCTGGGCGGCATCCCACATCGCCTGCGCTTCATGAAATAGCACGTCATCCCAATGTAAATGACCCTGCCTGAAATTTTCCGGCTTTAATACCGGATCGATCGCGAAATAGTTTTCGGACTGGTAATGCGTTACCCACGCCGGAGGATAAGTGGTACGAAGCGATATTTTAGGCCGGGTAAAGGGGACGGGATGACGAACACACAGGGCATAATAATCAAATTCCAGCCGCTGTGTCTGATATTGCAATTCAGTATAAACATCCTCTGCTGCCGCCATCTCCTGAAAGCGTAACAACATTGCGCGTCGCCAGGTGAAGAAATCATTTTCCTGCATATTTTATGGTCACGCCTTTGATATTGATAATCATTATTATGAATGACTTAAATTAACACATAAATAGTGTTTATATATAAGAAATATCGGACGAAACGTAGAATACTTGAGCGGCATTACACTTTTTGGCTTCCGCCTGAGAGCGAGGTTAATAATCTGGCAGAATGGCTTCATAATTATTCATTGCGCTCGCCCAAGGCGCGGCTAATTCGGGCGAGCGTTGAAAAGGCATTATTTCACTAAAAATTTCTCAAGGAACTGGCGGGTACGCGGATGCTGAGGATCGGCGAACAAGGTTTTCGCCGGCCCCTGCTCGACGATTTGCCCCTGATCCATAAATATTGCCCGATCAGCCACGTCACGCGCAAAGCTCATTTCGTGAGTGACGATCACCATCGTGCGCTTTTCCTGCGCCAGCTGGCGAATCGTATTAAGCACCTCGCCGACTAATTCAGGATCAAGCGCCGACGTGGGCTCATCAAACAGAATCACTTCCGGGCGCATCGCCAGCGCACGCGCAATCGCCACGCGCTGCTGTTGCCCGCCCGACAGGCGGCGCGGATAACGGGTCTCTTTACCGGCCAACCCGACTTTGGCTAACAGTTCCCGCGCCAGCGCCGTCGCCTCGGCTTTCGACTCTCCCTTTACAATCACCGGACCTTCAATGATATTTTCCAGCACGGTACGATGCGGGAACAGGTTAAAACTCTGAAAGACAAAGCCGACATGCTGGCGTAGCTGGCGAATCAACCCTTTTTGCTGGCTTAATGGGCGGGCGGTATCGATGATAATATCGCCCACTTTAATGGTGCCCGCTTCCGGTTGTTCCAGCAGGTTAATACAGCGTAATAACGTTGTCTTCCCTGAGCCGCTCGGGCCGATAATGGCGACGACTTCTCCGGGCTTCACCTCAAGGTCGATACCGTGCAGCACCGTTTGACCATGAAATTTTTTGACCAGGTTGGTAACTTCGATCGCACTCATTTTGGCTCTCTCTCCTGGCGGTTAAGTTGGTTTTCAAAATAGTTTTGCAGTGCCGATAAGACGGTCGCCATTACCCAGTAGATTAACGACGCGGCCAGATACATGGTAAACACCTCCAGCGTTCGCGAGGTAATTAACTGCGCCTGGCGGAACAACTCCGGCACCTGAATCGTCGCGGCGAGCGACGTATCTTTCACCAGGCTGATAAAGCTGTTGCTCAACGGCGGAAGCGCAACGCGAGCCGCCTGCGGCAAAATAGCGCGACGTAGCGTTTGCCACGGCGTCATGCCAATGCTCGCCGCCGCTTCCCATTGTCCCTTGTCGATAGCCGAGATCGCCGCGCGCAGCGTCTCGGACGTGTAAGCCGCGGTATTGAGCGATAAACCAATCATCGCCGCCGGGATAGGGTCCAGCTCAATCCCAAATTGCGGCAGGCCGTAATAGATCATAAATAACTGGGCGATAAGCGGCGTACCGCGAAAAATCGAGATATAAAAGCGCGCCAGCCAGCGAACCGGCCATAGCGGAGACATCCGCATCAGCGCCAGCACAAATCCCAGCAGCAGACCAAAAAACATACCGCCAATACTCAGTTGCAGGGTAAAGACGGCGCCTTTAAGCAAATACGGCAGCGATTCAATAACCAGTTGGATACTTTCTTGCATTCGCGTTGATTACCTGGAGGTTATACATGAGGATGGTAGGCAAACAGCGCAGGCGCCCCACCGGTGTGAATAAAGAGAATCGGCCCGTCATCGTTAAAGCGTTTCTGGCTGATGCCGTCTATCAGACCCGCCATCGCTTTACCGGTATATACCGGATCCAGCAGCACCCCCTCCAGGCTCGCCAGCAGTTTCACCGCCTCCATCCCCGCGTCATTTGGCACGCCGTAACCCGGGGCAAAATAGTCATCCCATAAATGAATATCCGCCGTCGCCGTCAGCGCCAGCTGACCGGCAATAGCCTGCTGCAAGGCAATCACTTTGGGTTTCTGCTCGGCGACAGAACGTGAAACGGTCACGCCAATCAGTTCGACATCCGGCATCAGATGTTCCAGCCCGACAGCTAACCCGGCGTGCGTTCCGGCGCTGCCGGAGGCCACCACCACCGAAGAGAGCCCGACGACCTCTTCACACTGCTGGGCGATTTCCAGGGCGCTCTCTACGTATCCCATTGCGCCCAGCGCGCTGGAGCCGCCGACCGGAATCACATAGGGCCTGAACCCTTGCGCTTCAATGCGCGTCGCCAGCGTTTGCAGCGGCGCATCCGGATCGGTTAGCGCATCGCACATCTCAATTTGCGTATTAAATAAATCCAGTAACAGGCGATTACCATTCGTCAGGTAATTTTCCGCGGTGGTACCGATTGGATTTTCCAGCAAGGCGACGCAATGTAGTCCCAATTTGGCCGCGACCGCCGCCGTCTGACGGACATGGTTCGACTGAATCGCCCCTGCGGTTATCAGCGTATCCGCCCCTTCTCGCAGCGCGTCGGCCACCAGAAACTCCAGCTTGCGCAGTTTATTGCCGCCCATTGCAATGGGCGTAACGTCATCGCGCTTAATGTAAATCTCACGGCCAAGATAATCAGACAATCGCGGCAGGTATTCGAGCGGGGTCGGCGCGCCGATAAGCTCCAGGCGAGGGAAGCGCGTTAAGTGATGTAGTGGCATTGAGCCTCCGGTAACGTTGTGGTGTGTTCTTTTTATTATGCACGTTGATCCAACGGAAATAAAAAAGGCGCCGATTCACGCGCCTCCGTTTGCTGACATAGTATGAGGTTGATATTGCCCGGCGGCGCTCTGCCTGCCGGGCAACGTAGAGCATTATTGGGTCACGTCAGCGCCAAACCATTTTTCAGAGAGCGCTTTTAAGGTGCCATCTTTTTGCATTTCCGCAATGGCGTTATCTACCGCCTTCAGCAAGTCTTCGTTGCCTTTACGTAACGCAACGCCGGACTCCTGACGCGAAAACGCATCACCGGTGACGGCCAGCGTACCTTTGGTTTTTTTCACCAGATCCAGCGCCGCCAGACGATCGACTAAAATCGCGTCAATACGGCCTACGCGCAGATCCTGATATTTTGTAGGATCATCGTCATAGGTACGGATATCCACGCCCTGCACATGTTGACGTAGCCACTCTTCATAGTTAGTCCCCAGCCCAACGCCGACTTTTTTGCCCTGCAGATCGGCAGCCGTTTTGATCGTGCCTTCATTGCCTTTTTTCACCAGCGCCTGAACGCCGGAGACAGTATAAGGCGTAGAGAAATCATATTTTTTCTTGCGGACGTCTGAAATCGTGACCTGGTTTATCACCACATCAATGCGTTTAGCGTCCAGCGACGCCAGTATTCCGTCCCATTTGGTCGGCTTCAACGACGCTTTAACGCCCAGATGTTTTGCCAACGCCTCGGCGAAATCGACTTCAAAACCGGTTAATTTGCCGTCTTCGCCCTGAAAACTAAACGGCGGATAGGTACCTTCCAGCCCTACCAGCAGCGTGCCACGTTCTTTAACTTTGTTCAGCAAACCCTCATCGGCAAAGCTCTTCGCGCTCATTCCCGCCACCAGCGCTACAGCCATTACTCCCATCAGTGCCTGACGTCCCAGCAGTGCTAATTTCATAGTAACCCCGAATATTGCCGTTAATGACCATAGACTGTGTCCCGCCATGGCGCATCGTCACGTCTCGCGAACCTTTGGGGGACTCAGCCTAATGTAGAAGGTTTGCCACGTTTCACCAACACGACTCTGCTACATCTTATGCTTTTTTAATATATATCAGAACTGGCGGTAAAGGGGGATTTCTGTCTGGGCGCAATCTGCTGATGCGCTTTATATTGCTGGTATTTACGCAGTGCGATACGGTAATTATTGGTGCTGGTTTCCGGCAACCATGGCGCCAGGCTTTCATCGAGAAAACCGTCCTGCAGCAGATCGTGGGAAATGTTTTGCTCGCTGAGGTAATTGCCAAGACGTCGTAAACGCACGACATATTCCCGCACCGTGCCATGGCTCATCTCGGTTTGTTCAAACAAATACTGTTTGAAACCGATAATATCGAAAAAATCACTCTGCTTTTTGCAGTGCAAATCGCCGCAAAAGCGACATAGCGCCACCCACTCCTTCTGCTCCCGCTGCCAGGCAGCGTCGTCAAGTAGCATATCCAGCTGTGAAATAGCGATTTTATTAACGATCTTGCCACGGTGAACCAGCGTAATGCGGTCGAGCAGCTTGTGACAATGCGCGCAATGCGTCTGGCTGTGTTTAAAGTCTTTAAGATAGCGGCTCAAGGGCCGCCTTTTAGGTTGCTGCACCGTCATGAGAACTCCTGGTAGTCTATACGTTGTGCGGCACTTTTCGGGTGCGACCATGCGCGACCTATAACTTACCCAGTTTGGTGCGTAATCGTTTGATGGCCTGACTATGCAACTGGCTGACCCGCGATTCGCCAACTTCCAGTACCGCGCCAATCTCTTTGAGGTTGAGCTCTTCCTGGTAATACAGCGTTAACACCAGTTGCTCGCGTTCCGGCAGCGATTCAATCGCGTCCATTACCCGCTGTCGCAGGTCGCCCTCCAGCAGTTGATGTAACGGGTTTTCCTGTTGATGTTCTTCAGTCACCAGTTCGATGCTATCGCCATGCTCTTCCCGCCACTCATCGTAAGAGAAAAGTTGGCTGTTGTTGGTATCGAGCAACATCTGACGATACTCCGCAACAGGGATGCCAAGACGTTCCGCCACTTCGGTTTCCGTCGCATTACGCCCCAGTTCCTGCTCCAGTTGTCCCATCGCCTGCGCCACTTCGCGGGCATTACGCCGGACGCTACGCGGCACCCAATCGCGGCTGCGTAATTCATCCAGCATCGCCCCACGAATACGCTGCACTGCGTAAGTGGTAAATGCCGTTCCTTGCAAAGCGTCATATCGGTCGACCGCATTTAATAACCCGATGCCGCCCGCTTGTAGCAGATCGTCCAGTTCCACGCTCGCCGGCAATCGCACCTGCAGGCGCAATGCTTCGTGACGCACCAGCGGTACATAACGCTGCCACAGCGAGTGTTTATCCATTACACCTTCAGCGGTATACAGTGAATTCACGATAAACAGCCCTGCGTTAAATGAGTTATCGGCATGATTATCCGTTTCTACAGAGGGTTCTATCGAAGGAATAAGGCTATAAAAGAAGGGTTATTTCACTTATGTAACCTGTAGCGCCTTTTTAGCGGTTCAAAGAGCAGAATAAAATCAGCCAGATAGGATAAACGGGATGCGCAAAAGCCCACCCCGAACAAAACTATGTCAGAAGATGAATCATCGACAGATCGTCGCCAGTACGCACCGTTTCTATATGGCGATGAAAATTCGCCGCCACCTCGCTGTTATGCTGGCTGCGGGAGTGAAAGCTATACACAATATTGGTAACGTCATCCCACTCAAGCCGCCCGCGCTCATGCACACTGGCTGCCGTTAATAGCTTAATAAAGGCATATTCCGCCACGATAATATACAGCGCGCGTAACGGGTCGACATTCGGCTGGTTGGGGAAATTATTTTCCCAAATTTTATAGAGAATTAAATTTCTGAAGGCCCAGTTCTTCTGCTGCTCATCCGCCTGTAAACAGCGCGCTAATGAGGACTCAATATCGCTAACCTTCTGCTCCATTGAAACGCCCTCTTCCGCCGTCAGCACCCGCAGAAGGCACTGGATATAGTGATCGAGGACATAGCTTCCTCTGCTCGGTGGGAGCGCCCTGAAATAATCCTGCATCAACAGTACCAGGGATGTTTTGAATTTCTTATCCTGCGTAATATTAGCGAGTTCCTGAGTTAACGAACCGGACTGCAGCTGGGAAACTAACGTGCCATACACTTGCTCAATCTCCCCTAATGCAGCGTCATCAATCCGGGGAAACTTCTGCACATACATTACAAACTTGATCAACGCGTATAATGCCGCATCCGGATTGCTGGCAGCATGGTTAATCAAACTCAGGCAAAACAAGTTAAGTAGTTTTTGCTGTGGGGAGAATAGCGGCGCGGTATTGTACTTCTGCTGAATGATCGCCTTTTCATTGAGTGCTACCGCATCAGCATCGTTTAAAATATGCGCAGTCACTTCCGGGCAAGCAAGGCTTAGAGAATGTCGAACCTCGTTTTTATAAGTATGGAACACCCGCGGAAACGTAGTGCAGGTATAACTTAATGCTTTAGCCCCCAGTGTTTTTTGTACCTTGCACAGACGATCGTCATCCAGATAAGGGCAGCTTCCTGTCCCAGATGGTAATTTAATCTCCCCCCAGTTATTTGGGTCTTTCTTTAAAAGAATAATACTATTTTTGGCAATCTCTCTGATGGTTACATCCTTGCTGGTAAGGTACTTTTTGACCGTCGTCTTATCCAGCGTGATTTTCCAGCCCTTACAACAGTGGTCGCGACAGGCCGAGCCAGAACAGGAAAAGCGGGTGACAAAGGCAGGTTCAGTGACGGTGATTTCTTTCATTACACAGGCTCCGGAATTAAAAAAGGCAGCTTTCGCTGCCTTGATTGTGTACCACGTGTCGGTGAATCAATCGCCGGATTAACGCAGTAAAGAGAGGACGTTTTGCGGAACCTGGTTCGCCTGCGCCAGAACGGAAGTACCGGCCTGCTGCAGAATCTGCGCGCGAGACATGTTGGAGACTTCGGTCGCGTAGTCGGAATCTTCGATACGGCTACGTGCAGAAGACAGGTTGTTGACGGTGTTGCCCAGGTTAGTGATGGCAGATTCAAAACGGTTCTGCACCGCACCCAACTGGCTACGGAAAGCGTCAACGGTTTTAAGCGCATCATCGATTTTTGCCAGCGGATCAACGTTTGCAGCCAAGTCTACGGCAGTACCCTCTGTTGTTTTACCGTCCGCGGCAAACGTGACAGATTTGAAAGTTGCATTTCCGTCTTTATCTAAGGTTTGGATAGCATAGAGATCTTTACCCTTATCATCTTTATATTTCACTAAAGACTGATCGGCTTTCAGATCTGCTCCATCAAATTTCACTTCACGTGATAAGGTAGTTACTGCTGACGGAGTCCCCGCAGCTGCAGTTACATCTTTATCCGAATCAAAACTAATTTTACCCGTTGTCATATCTACGGTAGCTGCATAGTATTTAGCCGTCGCAGTAACATCTTTGACAAAGTAATTACCTTTATCATCTTTTGTCAGAGATAATTTATCCGCAGCCGGACCACCAGTTGTTTTTGCGTTATCGAAATCAGCTGCCGCAATTTTTACATCACCAACTACCGAGGCTCCAGAGCTTACAGTGGTTGCGATTCCTTTAGTCACATCTAATTTATCTAAGCCCAGCTCAGTTTTATCGATTTTCTGAAGATCGATTGTGATAGTTTCGCCGTCATTCGCCCCAACCTGAATGGTCAGCTGTCCATCCTGGCTTAATACTTTTTTCCCGTTAAAATCGGTTTGTTCCGCGACACGGTTAATTTCGTTCAGGCGCTGATCGATTTCATCCTGGATGGATTTAAGATCGGAACCAGAGTTTGAGCCGTTCGCTGCCTGGACAGACAGTTCGCGCACACGCTGCAGGTTGTTGTTGATTTCGTTTAACGCGCCTTCAGTGGTCTGCGCAATGGAAATACCGTCGTTCGCATTACGGGAAGCCTGAGACAGACCTTTAATGTTAGACGTGAAACGGTTAGCAATCGCCTGACCTGCCGCATCGTCTTTCGCGCTGTTGATACGCAGACCGGAAGACAGACGCTCGATAGCAGTGCCCAGAGCGGACTGGGATTTGTTCAGGTTATTCTGGGTCAACAGCGACAGGCTGTTTGTATTAATGACTTGTGCCATGATCTTTTCCTTATCAATTACAACTTGATGTTATTGGGCTGTTGCCCACGGTTTCTCACCGTAACCCTTGTATCGGCACCTGAATTTCGAACTTTAGAAAATTTTTCACTTCCCCCAATTTTTTTCTTAGCCTGCGAAATAGCCGCTTTATGCATCATTATTCCGCGCATTATTTTTGCAAAATTATCATTAAACTTTGCCTCCAGATTGCCGATAACGCGCTTAACTACTGTTTGCAATCAAAAGGAATCAGGCATGGCTTCATTTTCATCATTGGGCGTTGGCTCAGGCTTACCACTAGATACATTGCTGACAAACCTGACTATTGCTGAAAAAAAGCGCTTAAACCCGATCACTCAGCAACAAACCGATAATACTGCTCGCTTAACCGCATACGGTACGTTGAAAAGCGCCCTGGAAAAATTCCAGACCGCGAATAGCGCGTTAAACAAAGCTGAACTGTTCAGAAGCAGTAACGTCACTAGCAGCACTGAAGATCTGAAAGTATCCACTGAAGCAGGCGCCGCGCCCGGGATTTACACGATTAGCGTGTCGCAATTGGCTCAGGCTCAGTCGTTAAGCACGACGACGAAAATAGCCTCAACGAAAGAAGCGTTGGGTGACGCCGCTGCCACACGTACCATTAAAATTGAACAGCCTGGCCGTAAAGAGCCACTGGAGATTACGCTTAATAAAGATCAGACCTCGCTAGATGACATCAGCAAAGCGATTAACGATACAGATAGCGGCATTTCAGCCAGTATTGTTAAGGTTAAAGAGGGGGAATATCGCTTAGTTTTGACGGCTGCAGAGGGACTGGAAAATAAAATGACCGTCTCCGTGGAAGGAGATAGCAAACTAAACGATTTGCTGGCCTATGATAGCAATACTGGTACTGGAGAGATGGAGGAGTTAGTCAGCGCACAGAATGCAAAACTAACGATGAACGGTATTGATATAGAACGTCCAAGCAACAAAATTACCGATGCACCTCAGGGGGTTACGCTTGAGCTGACTAAAAAAGTCACCGACGTGCGGGTCACCGTTACCAAGAGTAATGAAAAAGCGACTGAAGCGATTAAAGGCTGGGTCGATGCCTATAATTCTCTTATTGATACATTCAATACGCTCACCAAATATAAAGAAGTAGACCCCGGCGCGGAAACTCAGGATAAGGACAATGGCGCGCTGATAGGCGATAGCGTAGTACGTACAATTCAAACAGGAATTCGCGCTCAGTTTGCTAATGGCGGTAGTACTGGCGCATTTAAAACGCTTAATGAAATTGGTATTTCATCTGACGGTACGACTGGCAAACTAAAAATTGATGATACCAAGCTTAAAAAAGCGCTGGATGAAAATACCGCCTCTGTGCGCGAGTTATTAGTGGGCGATGGTAAAGAAACGGGCATCACCACCAAAATTGCCACCGAAGTGAAAAGTTATCTGGCCGATGACGGTATTATCGACAATGCTCAGGATAGCATTAACGCCACTCTGAAAAAACTGACCAAACAATACCTGGCTGTTAGCGCCAGTATTGATGACACCGTTGCCCGTTACAAAGCACAGTTTTCGCAGCTGGATACCATGATGAATAAACTGAATAACACCAGTACTTATTTGGCCCAGCAATTTACAGCTATGAACAAGTCCTGATAACAGAGGTTACCATGTACACCGCGAGCGGTATCAAAGCTTATGCGCAAGTCAGCGTGGAAAGCGCCGTGATGAGCGCCAGCCCGCATCAGTTGATTGAAATGTTGTTTGATGGCGCGAATAGCGCTCTGGTGCGCGCTCGCCTGTTTTTAGAACAAGGCGATGTTGTCGCGAAAGGTGAAGCGTTAAGCAAAGCCATCAATATTATCGATAACGGGCTGAAAGCCGGCCTCGATCAGGAAAAAGGCGGTGAGATTGCGACGAATCTTTCCGAGCTATACGACTATATGATTCGCCGTTTACTGCAGGCTAATTTGCGTAACGACGCTCAGGCCATCGAAGAAGTGGAAGGGTTACTCAGCAATATTGCAGAAGCCTGGAAACAGATTTCACCGAAAGCATCTTTCCAGGAGTCTCGTTAATGACCTCAACCGTGGAGTTTATCAACCGTTGGCAGCGTATTGCGCTGCTCAGTCAATCGCTGCTTGAACTTGCGCAGCGAGGTGAATGGGATCTCTTACTGCAACAAGAGGTCTCCTATCTGCAAGGTATTGAAACGGTGATGGAAAAGCAAACTCCACCGGGCATTACGCGAAGTATTCAGGATATGGTCGCCGGATACATCAAACAAACGCTGGATAATGAGCAGCTCCTGAAAGGGCTGCTGCAACAGCGACTGGATGAACTCAGCAGTTTGATCGGACAATCCACCCGCCAAAAATCACTCAACAACGCTTATGGGCGTCTTTCCGGTATGTTACTCGTGCCAGACGCGCCTGGCGCCTCATAATATTTTCCCGTCTCGTATGAAAATTCTTCCATACTCCAGAGGTCGGCTAAACGACTTCTGGAGCACGGAAGATGAAAAACCCCACGTTATTGCAGTACTTCCACTGGTATTATCCCGACGGCGGTAAACTCTGGTCTGAGCTGGCGGAACGTGCTGATGGGCTGAATGATATCGGTATCAATATGGTCTGGCTACCGCCCGCCTGTAAAGGTGCCTCCGGCGGCTATTCCGTAGGCTATGATACCTACGACCTGTTTGACCTCGGCGAATTTGACCAAAAAGGAACTATCGCGACAAAGTACGGCGATAAACGCCAGTTACTGGCGGCGATAGACGCGCTCAAAAAAAATAATATTGCGGTGCTGCTCGACGTCGTCGTGAACCACAAAATGGGCGCAGACAAAAAAGAACGTATTCGCGTTCAGCGCGTGAATCAGGATGACCGCACGCAAATCGATGACAACATCATTGAATGCGAAGGCTGGACGCGCTACACCTTCCCTGCCCGCGCGGGCCAGTATTCCAACTTTATTTGGGACTATCACTGTTTCAGCGGCATTGATCACATCGAGAATCCCGACGAAGACGGCATTTTTAAGATCGTCAATGACTATACCGGCGATGGCTGGAACGATCAGGTTGATGATGAGATGGGTAATTTCGACTATCTGATGGGTGAAAATATCGATTTTCGCAATCACGCGGTTACGGAAGAGATTAAATATTGGGCTCGTTGGGTCATGGAACAAACCCACTGTGACGGCTTTCGCCTGGACGCGGTAAAACATATACCCGCCTGGTTTTATAAAGAATGGATTGAGCATGTACAGGCGGTTGCGCCAAAACCGCTGTTTATTGTCGCAGAATACTGGTCGCATGAAGTGGATAAACTGCAAACGTACATCGATCAGGTCGACGGGAAAACCATGCTGTTCGACGCGCCGTTGCAGATGAAATTTCATGAAGCCTCGCGCCAGGGCGCGGAGTATGACATGCGCCACATTTTCACCGGCACGCTGGTAGAAGCCGACCCTTTTCATGCGGTGACGCTGGTCGCTAACCACGATACACAACCGTTACAGGCGCTGGAAGCGCCGGTAGAACCCTGGTTCAAACCATTGGCCTATGCGCTGATCCTGCTTCGTGAAAACGGCGTACCGTCAGTGTTTTATCCCGATTTATACGGCGCCAGCTATGAAGATAGCGGCGAAAATGGCGAGACCTGTCGGGTCGACATGCCGGTGATTAACCAACTGGATCGGCTGATCCTTGCTCGTCAGCGTTTTGCGCACGGTATACAAACTCTCTTTTTCGATCATCCTAACTGTATCGCCTTTAGTCGCAGCGGTACTGAAGAGAATCCAGGCTGTGTGGTCGTACTTTCCAATGGCGACGACGGTGAAAAAACCCTCCTGCTCGGCGACAATTACGCTAACAAGACCTGGCGTGATTTTCTGGGAAACCGCAGTGAGCATGTTGTAACTAATGATCAAGGCGAAGCGACGTTCTTCTGCAACGCAGGCAGCGTCAGCGTGTGGATCATTGAGGACGTGTGATGAGCGTTCCCGGCGGCAGAGCGCTGCCGGGAAGCGAAATTACGGCAGCGGCGTCGGCAGCGGCGTTTTTTCTAACGCGGCGGCGCACTCCGGCGTCGGACGAGCGACCCGTTGCAGTGTCATGCCATCATATTCCAGGGTATTCCCGTCGCGCTCAATCTCATAGAGCTCACGCTTAACCGTAACATTGGTTAAGTCATCGGAGAGCATGGTCAGCTTGCCCGGCAGAGCAATAACGCGCTGCCACTGGCGGCAGTCCAGCGTATCGCCTTCTTTAGTCACCACCAGGCTGGCGATAGCTTCAGGGCTCACCAGCTTACGTTGCGGGCCTTTTGACTGCCAGTACCCTTCCAGACCGGCCGGCGCGGGCGTTTTCACCACATCATTATAGTTTTCCACCTCGGCGCATCCGGCCAGAACCAGCAATGCGCCAACGATCGCTACTTTTTTCATCATTCATCCTGCATCAGAAGAAAGAGGAATTGTGGCATTAAAGCCCTGACGCCGCCAGCCTTTCCAGGCGCTGGCCGCAATTTGATCCAGTCGGTATTACCGCTTATTAGGTGTAGGCAAATTCTGTGATCGGTGTAGTATGCGCACTTCTTGTTTCACACCTTCTGAGTTCAGAGGCTAAACACATGTCATGGCAACACTTCAAGCAAACCTGGTTAATTAAATTCTGGGCGCCGGCCCCTGCGGTGATCGCAGCCGGTATTCTCTCTACCTACTATTTTGGCATCACCGGCACGTTCTGGGCCGTGACGGGCGAATTTACCCGCTGGGGCGGGCAAATTTTGCAGCTTTTTGGCGTTCATGCCGAACAGTGGGGCTACTACAAGCTGATTCATCTGGAAGGTACGCCGCTGACGCGTATCGACGGCATGATGATCCTCGGCATGTTCGGCGGCTGTTTCGCCGCGGCGCTGTGGGCCAACAACGTAAAACTGCGTATGCCGCGCAGCCGAATCCGTATCGTACAGGCGGTGGTCGGAGGCATGATCGCTGGCTTTGGCGCGCGTCTGGCGATGGGGTGTAACCTGGCCGCCTTTTTTACCGGGATCCCGCAGTTCTCCCTACACGCGTGGTTCTTTGCGCTGGCAACCGCTATCGGCTCCTGGTTCGGCGCCCGCTTTACGTTGCTGCCGATATTTCGCATACCGGTGAAAATGCAAAAGGTCTCCGCGGCTTCGCCACTGACGCAGAAACCGGATCAGGCAAGACGGCGTTTCAGGCTCGGTATGCTGGTCTTTATCGGCATGATTGGCTGGGCGTTATTAACGGCAATGCATCAGCCGAAACTGGGGCTGGCGATGCTGTTCGGCGTCGGGTTTGGGCTGCTGATCGAGCGCGCGCAAATCTGCTTTACCTCGGCCTTTCGCGATCTGTGGATCTCCGGACGCGCCCATATGGCGAAAGCGATTATTTTCGGCATGGCGGTCAGCGCCATTGGTATTTTCAGCTACGTGCAGTTGGGCGTTGCACCTAAAATTATGTGGGCTGGCCCGAATGCGGTCATTGGCGGACTGCTGTTCGGTTTTGGCATCGTGCTGGCGGGCGGCTGCGAAACCGGCTGGATGTACCGCGCCGTAGAAGGCCAGGTGCATTACTGGTGGGTAGGCCTCGGCAATGTCATCGGTTCGACCATCCTGGCTTACTACTGGGATGATTTCGCGCCCGCGCTGGCGACCAGTTGGGATAAAGTTAACCTGCTGAATACCTTTGGTCCGCTGGGCGGTCTGCTGGTCACCTACCTGTTATTATTTGCCGCGCTGATGTTAATTATCGGCTGGGAAAAACGTTTTTTCCGCCGTGCGGGGCTGACGCCTGCTAAGGAATCTGTATGAAAAATATCGTCCCTGATTACCGTCTGGATATGGTTGGCGAACCTTGCCCGTACCCGGCGGTCGCCACTCTGGAAGCGATGCCGCAGCTAAAAAAAGGTGAGATCCTGGAAGTGGTGAGCGACTGTCCGCAGTCCATTAATAATATTCCACTGGATGCGCGCAATCACGGCTATACGGTGCTGGATATTCAGCAGGATGGCCCAACAATTCGTTATCTGATTCAAAAATAAGCGCATACTCCCGCTGTACGTTACGGCGGGAGACCTTTTTACGGCATAACCGGCAAAAATCTAAAACGCATAAAAGAAATCAGACAAGGTCGCCTTGTGCGCCGTGGCATAAATCTATTATATAACGTATACCGTTTTAATTTTGTCTGAGCCGATGAAAAATCCAGGGTTATTTTAAGCAAAACATAAAACAATTATTATTTTCCGTCTACGCCATAAAAAACTATCAGGTATTTATATTTTTACTCACTGACACCATCAGGTGATGATTTATTTATGCACAGCAGAAGCCCAAAAAATGATAAAAATTATTTTCATCTCCATTATTGGAGTCGTCTGTCTTGCCGCTGCCCGTTACTCACCCGTCACAGTGATCAATGCACATCCGAGCGCCATTGCCCGCTGTCTCGCTGATAATCTGTCCCCGTATGGGTATATACTGGATCTCCATGAAACAGATATTCCAGGCATTAATAAAGAATTTACCGTGTATTATCGCAACGGCGCATATATTGCAGGAACATTCTGGATTGCAAACTCAATGACAATAGCGTCAGAACGAATAGTAGGAATGAATGGCGTCAGTAAACAGGCGTACCCTATTTTTAATAAGTCCCTGCAACAATGTGCAACCCGCTTATCAATAAAATGAGCGCGCCTCGCAAAAAACAAGCCCACATAATCACGCACTGGTTGCATGGGCGTCGCGTCCCCCGCCACTGACTTAGGTAAGCGCCCGGGAGTTCGCTGCGGATGGGTTGTCAGCCCTGGCTTAAACCTGCATGGACATGACTTCCTGATACGCGGCGACCAGCTTATTGCGCACCTGAATCCCCATTTGCATAGAGACGGACGCTTTTTGCATATCAGCCATCACGTCATTAAGCGCAATGCCCGGCTCACCCAGAGTGAATTTTTCCGCCTGAACGCGCGCCGCCGCTTGTCTGTCGCTAATACGATCCAGCGCAGCATGTAGCTGGCCGGCAAAACTCACCGTCGACTGCGAGTGCGTGTCTTGCCCGCGCGCGGCCATCGCCGTCGCCTGTAACTGGCTAATAACCCCTTCAATCCCCTGTATTGCTGCCATGCTATTCCCCTGGATGCCCCTGGATGATTTTTTACGCAGCAGAGATTACCAGTTTGTCAATAAGATAAAGGCGTTAAATAACGATAAAAAACCTCGGTTTTTAGCGCATAGAAAAATTCGAAACCACAAATAATGAGACCGTCAATTTTTCGAGTTTGCTGACCCGGGAGTGAGTCTTGTTCCACTTTGCAAAAAACGCCGTCCACGATCAGTCACGAGGTGCGAGATGAGTGCGACTGCATCGACTGCAACCCAACCTAAACCTCTCGAGTGGCTTAATCGCCTACGCGCGAATCCCCGAATTCCGTTAATTGTGGCGGGTTCCGCTGCCGTGGCGATCGTCGTTGCGATGGTGCTGTGGGCCAAAACGCCCGATTACCGCACGCTATTTAGCAACCTTTCCGATCAGGACGGCGGCGCGATCGTCGCGCAGTTGACCCAGATGAATATCCCCTATCGCTTTGCCAATGGCAGCGGCGCGATTGAAGTGCCCGCCGACAAAGTGCATGAACTGCGTCTGCGTCTGGCGCAGCAGGGGCTGCCTAAAGGCGGCGCGGTAGGCTTTGAACTGCTTGATCAGGAAAAATTCGGTATCAGCCAGTTCAGCGAGCAGGTGAA
Organism: Salmonella sp. SAL04202; assembly: GCF_046550775.1. NCBI lineage: Bacteria > Pseudomonadati > Pseudomonadota > Gammaproteobacteria > Enterobacterales > Enterobacteriaceae > Salmonella > Salmonella sp. SAL04202. Next base: position 1,731,795 of record NZ_JBGDXK010000001.1, read on the forward strand.
TTATCAGCGCGCGCTGGAAGGTGAACTGGCCCGGACGATCGAGACGCTGGGTCCGGTAAAAAGCGCCCGCGTTCACCTGGCGATGCCAAAGCCGTCGCTATTTGTGCGGGAACAAAAATCCCCTTCCGCCTCCGTCACCGTCACACTGGAACCGGGCCGGGCGCTGGATGAAGGACAAATTAGCGCCGTGGTACATCTGGTTTCCAGCGCTGTCGCCGGTTTGCCGCCAGGAAACGTCACTCTGGTCGATCAATCCGGTCATCTGCTCACGCAATCCAATACCAGCGGTCGCGACCTTAATGACGCGCAATTAAAATTTGCTAATGATGTGGAAAGCCGCATCCAACGCCGTATCGAAGCCATTCTGTCGCCTATCGTCGGGAACGGTAATGTTCACGCTCAGGTAACCGCCCAGTTGGATTTTGCCAATAAAGAGCAGACGGAAGAGCACTACAGCCCGAACGGCGATGCGTCGAAGGCCACCCTGCGTTCACGTCAGTTGAATATTAGCGAACAGGTAGGCGCGGGCTATCCCGGCGGCGTGCCTGGCGCGCTGTCGAACCAACCAGCGCCGCCTAACGAGGCGCCGATCGCCACGCCGCCGACCAATCAACAAAACGCGCAGAATACGCCACAAACCAGCACCAGTACCAACAGTAACAACGCTGGCCCGCGCAATACACAGCGTAATGAAACCAGTAACTACGAAGTGGACCGCACCATTCGTCACACCAAAATGAATGTGGGCGATATTGAGCGTCTCTCCGTGGCCGTCGTGGTGAATTACAAAACGCTGGCAGATGGCAAACCGCTGCCATTGACCGCCGATCAGATGAAACAGATCGAGGATTTAACCCGTGAAGCGATGGGTTTTTCTGATAAACGCGGCGATACGCTAAACGTGGTGAATTCACCGTTTAGCGCAGTGGATGACACCGGCGGCGAACTGCCCTTCTGGCAACAGCAGTCCTTTATCGATCAGTTGCTCGCGGCAGGTCGCTGGTTACTGGTGCTGGTGGTGGCCTGGATTCTGTGGCGCAAAGCGGTACGTCCGCAGTTGACGCGCCGCGTTGAAGAAGCGAAAGCGGCGCAGGAACAGGCGCAGGTTCGCCAGGAAACCGAAGAAGCCGTGGAAGTACGCCTTAGCAAAGACGAGCAGCTCCAGCAACGCCGGGCTAATCAGCGTCTGGGCGCCGAGGTGATGAGCCAGCGTATTCGCGAAATGTCAGACAACGATCCGCGCGTGGTGGCGCTGGTCATTCGCCAGTGGATGAGTAACGATCATGAGTAATCTTAGCGGTACCGATAAAAGCGTCATTTTGTTGATGACCATTGGCGAAGACCGGGCGGCAGAGGTGTTTAAACACCTCTCCACCCGCGAAGTACAGGCGTTAAGTACGGCGATGGCTAACGTGCGTCAGATCTCCAACAAACAACTGACGGACGTACTATCAGAGTTTGAGCAAGAAGCGGAGCAGTTCGCCGCGCTGAATATCAACGCCAACGAATACCTGCGCTCCGTACTGGTTAAAGCGTTGGGCGAAGAACGCGCCTCCAGCCTGCTGGAAGATATTCTGGAAACGCGCGATACCACCAGCGGTATCGAAACGCTCAACTTTATGGAACCGCAGAGTGCCGCCGACCTGATTCGCGACGAACACCCGCAGATTATCGCCACCATTCTGGTCCACCTCAAACGCAGTCAGGCCGCCGATATTCTGGCGCTGTTTGACGAGCGTCTGCGTCATGATGTGATGCTGCGTATCGCGACATTTGGCGGCGTACAGCCGGCGGCGCTGGCGGAGTTGACCGAAGTGCTGAATGGCCTGCTCGACGGTCAGAACCTGAAACGCAGCAAAATGGGCGGCGTAAGAACCGCGGCGGAAATTATCAACCTGATGAAAACGCAGCAGGAAGAAGCGGTTATTACCGCTGTGCGCGAATTCGACGGCGAACTGGCGCAGAAAATCATCGACGAGATGTTCCTGTTCGAAAATCTGGTGGATGTGGACGATCGCAGTATCCAGCGTCTGTTGCAGGAAGTGGATTCCGAATCGCTGCTGATCGCTCTGAAAGGCGCCGAACCACCATTACGCGAGAAGTTCCTGCGCAATATGTCCCAGCGCGCCGCCGATATCCTGCGCGACGACCTTGCCAACCGTGGCCCGGTTCGTCTGTCTCAGGTGGAAAACGAGCAGAAAGCGATTCTGCTTATTGTGCGTCGTCTGGCGGAAACCGGCGAAATGGTGATTGGCAGCGGCGAGGATACCTATGTCTAATGAATTGCCGTGGCAAGTCTGGACCCCCGACGATCTCGCCCCGCCGCCGGAGACGTTTGTGCCGGTTGAGGCTGATAACGTGACCTTGACAGACGATACGCCGGAGCCCGAACTCACTGCCGAACAGCAGCTGGAGCAGGAGCTGGCGCAGCTAAAAATACAGGCCCATGAACAAGGTTATAACGCCGGGCTGGCGGAGGGACGGCAAAAAGGACACGCGCAGGGATACCAGGAAGGGTTAGCGCAGGGGCTGGAGCAAGGACAAGCCCAGGCGCAGACGCAGCAGGCGCCGATTCATGCCCGTATGCAGCAGTTAGTGAGCGAGTTTCAGAACACACTTGACGCGCTCGATAGCGTTATCGCCTCACGGCTGATGCAAATGGCCCTGGAGGCTGCGCGTCAGGTCATCGGCCAAACGCCGGCGGTGGACAACTCGGCGCTGATTAAACAGATCCAACAACTGTTGCAGCAAGAGCCGCTCTTTAGCGGCAAGCCGCAGTTGCGCGTGCATCCGGACGACTTACAGCGGGTGGAAGAGATGCTGGGCGCCACGCTCAGTCTTCACGGATGGCGGTTGCGCGGCGATCCAACGTTGCATCACGGCGGGTGTAAAGTCTCTGCCGATGAGGGCGATCTGGACGCCAGCGTCGCCACTCGCTGGCAAGAGTTGTGTCGCCTGGCGGCGCCGGGAGTGCTCTGATGACCACGCGTCTGACCCGCTGGCTTACCGCGCTCGACAACTTTGAAGCCAAAATGGCGTTATTGCCGGCGGTGCGTCGTTATGGACGTTTAACCCGCGCCACGGGCCTGGTACTGGAGGCCACCGGTCTCCAGCTTCCGCTGGGCGCCACCTGCATTATTGAGCGCCAGGACGGCCCTGAAACCAAAGAGGTGGAATCGGAAGTCGTCGGTTTTAACGGCCAGCGTCTGTTTTTAATGCCGCTGGAAGAGGTCGAAGGCATTCTGCCCGGAGCCCGCGTTTACGCCCGTAACGGGCATGGCGACGGTCTGCAAAGCGGCAAACAGCTACCGCTCGGCCCGGCCTTGCTTGGTCGGGTGCTGGATGGCGGCGGTAAACCGCTCGACGGACTGCCTGCGCCGGATACGCTGGAAACTGGCGCGTTAATCACGCCGCCGTTTAACCCGCTACAGCGAACGCCAATCGAACATGTGTTGGATACCGGCGTACGCGCTATCAACGCGTTGTTAACCGTAGGGCGCGGTCAGCGTATGGGACTCTTTGCTGGTTCCGGCGTCGGTAAGTCGGTTCTGCTTGGCATGATGGCGCGCTACACGCGGGCGGACGTGATTGTCGTGGGACTTATCGGCGAACGTGGCCGCGAAGTTAAAGATTTTATCGAAAATATTCTCGGCCCCGACGGTCGCGCGCGTTCGGTGGTGATTGCCGCCCCGGCGGATGTTTCGCCGCTGCTGCGAATGCAGGGCGCCGCCTATGCCACCCGCATCGCCGAAGATTTTCGCGATCGCGGACAGCATGTGTTGCTGATTATGGATTCGCTGACGCGCTATGCGATGGCACAGCGTGAAATTGCGCTGGCAATCGGCGAACCGCCAGCCACCAAAGGTTATCCGCCCTCGGTGTTCGCAAAGCTGCCGGCGCTGGTCGAGCGTGCCGGTAATGGCATCCACGGCGGTGGCTCTATCACCGCGTTTTATACCGTGTTGACCGAGGGGGACGACCAACAAGATCCCATTGCCGACTCGGCACGCGCAATCCTCGACGGGCACATTGTCTTGTCCCGCCGTCTGGCGGAGGCCGGGCACTATCCGGCCATTGATATCGAGGCGTCAATCAGCCGGGCGATGACCGCGCTCATTACCGAGCAGCACTATGCGCGGGTACGGCTATTTAAACAGTTGCTTTCCAGTTTCCAGCGTAACCGCGATCTGGTCAGCGTCGGCGCCTATGCCAAAGGTAGCGATCCGATGCTTGATAAAGCCATTACCTTATGGCCGCAACTGGAAGCGTTTTTACAGCAAGGCATTTTTGAACGGGCCGACTGGGAGGACTCTCTGCAGGCGCTCGATTTAATTTTCCCGACGGTGTGATAAAGCAGGAGGGCGACGATCATGGCACAACATGGCGCTCTGGAAACACTCAAAGATCTGGCCGAAAAAGAGGTAGATGACGCGGCGCGTTTACTGGGCGAAATGCGTCGCGGCTGCCAACAGGCGGAAGAACAGCTCAAAATGCTGATCGATTATCAGAATGAGTATCGCAGTAATTTGAACACCGATATGGGCAACGGCATCGCCAGTAATCGCTGGATCAACTATCAGCAGTTTATTCAGACACTGGAAAAGGCGATAGAGCAGCATCGCCTCCAGCTTACGCAGTGGACGCAAAAAGTCGACCTGGCGCTGAAGAGCTGGCGTGAGAAAAAGCAGCGACTTCAGGCCTGGCAAACCTTACAGGACCGACAAACCGCGGCAGCGCTGTTAGCTGAAAACCGCATGGATCAGAAAAAGATGGATGAATTTGCTCAGCGTGCAGCAATGAGGAAACCCGAATGATCACCCTGCCCCAACTGATCACCACCGATACCGACATGACCGCGGGTCTGACGTCAGGAAAAACCACCGGTTCAGCCGAGGACTTTCTGGCGCTCCTGGCGGGCGCGTTAGGCGCAGACGGCGCACAGGGCAAAGACGCCCGCATCACGCTGGCCGATTTACAGGCGGCAGGCGGCAAGTTATCGAAAGAGCTACTGACCCAACATGGCGAGCCGGGCCAGGCGGTGAAGCTTGCCGACCTGCTGGCGCAAAAAGCGAATGCGACGGATGAAACGCTTACCGATCTGACACAAGCGCAGCATCTACTGTCTACGCTAACGCCATCGTTGAAAACCAGCGCTCTGGCCGCATTGAGTAAAACGGCGCAGCATGATGAGAAAACGCCCGCGCTGAGCGATGAGGATCTTGCCAGTCTGAGCGCCTTATTCGCCATGCTGCCCGGACAACCTGTCGCGACGCCTGTCGCCGGAGAGACGCCGGCTGAAAATCACATCGCCTTGCCGTCACTGTTGCGCGGCGACATGCCATCGGCGCCGCAGGAAGAGACACATACGCTCTCTTTTAGCGAGCATGAAAAAGGGAAAACCGAGGCGTCGCTTGCGCGCGCCAGCGACGATCGCGCCACGGGGCCATCACTGACGCCGCTGGTGGTCGCTGCCGCCGCGACCAGCGCGAAAGTGGAGGTGGATAGCCCGCCCGCGCCAGTAACGCATGGCGCGGCAATGCCGACGCTCAGCAGCGCCACGGCGCAACCGCAACCGCTACCTGTCGCCTCAGCCCCGGTACTCAGCGCGCCGTTAGGCAGCCATGAATGGCAGCAAACGTTCAGTCAGCAGGTCATGTTATTTACGCGTCAGGGACAGCAAAGCGCGCAGCTTCGATTGCATCCGGAAGAGTTAGGTCAGGTGCATATTTCGCTCAAGCTGGATGACAATCAGGCGCAGCTCCAGATGGTATCGCCGCATAGCCATGTCCGCGCCGCGCTGGAAGCCGCTCTACCCATGTTGCGCACTCAGTTGGCGGAAAGCGGCATTCAGTTGGGACAAAGCAGTATCAGTAGCGAAAGCTTTGCCGGACAGCAGCAGTCTTCATCGCAACAACAGTCTGCCCGCGCCCAACACACGGACGCGTTTGGCGCTGAAGATGACATAGCGTTAACGGCGCCGGCCTCGCTTCAGGCCGCCGCGCGCGGCAATGGCGCAGTGGATATCTTCGCCTAACGCCAGAGGTAGCATGATTATCCGCGTCTTTTCCACGCTTTGTCGTGGACAGGACACGGGATAATCAGCCAATAAGCAGTACCGAAACAGGAAGCCCGTATCAGATGACTGACTCCGCGATTAACAAAAAGAGCAAACGCTCGATTTGGATACCTTTGCTGGTGTTGATTACCCTCGCCGCCTGCGCGACCGCCGGTTATAGCTACTGGCGTATGCAGCAGCAACCGACCACGAACGCTAAAGCGGAACCGGCTCCGCCGCCCGCGCCGGTATTTTTTGCGCTGGATACGTTTACCGTCAATCTGGGCGATGCGGATCGCGTGTTGTATATCGGCGTGACCCTGCGTCTGAAAGACGAAGCGACGCGCGCGCGATTAAATGAATATCTGCCGGAAGTGCGCAGCCGTCTGCTGTTGTTGTTTTCCCGTCAGAATGCCGCCGAGCTCTCAACAGAAGCTGGCAAACAAAAACTGATTGCCGCCATTAAAGAGACGCTGGCCGCGCCGCTCGTTGCCGGACAACCAAAACAGGTCGTCACTGACGTGCTTTATACAGCTTTTATTCTGCGGTAACGATATGGGCGATAGTATTCTTTCTCAGGCTGAAATCGACGCGCTGTTGAACGGCGACAGCGACACCAAAGACGAACCCACTCCCGGTATCGCAAGCGATAGCGATATTCGCCCTTACGATCCCAATACCCAGCGTCGCGTCGTGCGTGAACGCTTGCAGGCGCTGGAGATTATTAACGAGCGTTTCGCACGCCAGTTCCGGATGGGATTATTTAACCTGCTGCGCCGCAGCCCGGATATTACCGTGGGTGCCATACGTATTCAGCCGTATCACGAATTTGCGCGTAACCTGCCGGTACCGACCAACCTGAACCTGATCCACCTGAAGCCGCTACGCGGCACCGGGCTGGTGGTGTTCTCGCCGAGTCTGGTGTTTATTGCCGTCGATAACCTGTTCGGCGGCGACGGTCGTTTTCCGACCAAAGTCGAGGGCCGCGAGTTTACCCATACGGAACAGCGTGTCATCAACCGTATGCTGAAACTGGCGCTGGAAGGCTATAGCGACGCATGGAAAGCCATTAATCCGCTGGAAGTGGAGTATGTGCGTTCCGAAATGCAGGTGAAATTTACCAATATCACCACCTCGCCGAACGATATCGTCGTCAATACGCCGTTTCATGTGGAGATCGGCAATCTGACCGGTGAATTTAACATCTGTCTGCCATTTAGCATGATCGAGCCGCTGCGTGAGCTGCTGGTGAATCCGCCGCTGGAAAACTCGCGCCATGAAGATCAGAACTGGCGTGATAACCTGGTGCGCCAGGTTCAGCACTCTGAACTGGAGCTGGTGGCCAATTTTGCCGATATTCCGTTACGTCTTTCCCAGATTTTGAAGCTGAAACCCGGCGATGTACTGCCGATTGAAAAACCCGACCGCATTATTGCTCATGTGGACGGCGTTCCGGTACTCACCAGCCAATATGGCACCGTAAACGGACAGTATGCGCTACGCGTAGAACATTTGATCAACCCAATTTTGAATTCGCTGAATGAGGAACAGCCCAAATGAGTGACATGAATAATCCGTCCGATGAGAATACTGGCGCATTGGATGATCTGTGGGCTGACGCGTTAAACGAGCAAAAAGCGACCACCACTAAAAGCGCCGCCGACGCGGTTTTCCAACAGCTTGGCGGCGGCGATGTCAGCGGTGCTATGCAGGATATCGATCTGATTATGGATATCCCGGTCAAACTGACCGTAGAGCTGGGCCGCACGCGAATGACCATTAAAGAACTGCTGCGTCTGACGCAGGGGTCGGTCGTCGCGCTGGACGGGCTGGCGGGCGAGCCGCTGGATATCCTGATTAATGGCTACCTGATTGCCCAGGGTGAAGTGGTCGTCGTGGCGGATAAATACGGCGTACGTATCACCGATATTATTACGCCATCCGAGCGTATGCGTCGTTTGGGTCGTTAATGATGAAGACAGAGGCCACGGTTTCTCAGCCCACCGCGCCAGCCGGATCGCCGCTCATGCAGGTGAGCGGCGCATTAATTGGCATTATTGCGCTCATTCTGGCGGCGGCCTGGGTGATTAAGCGTATGGGATTCGCGCCCAAAGGAAATAGCGTCCGGGGGCTCAAGGTGTCAGCCAGCGCCTCGCTTGGCCCGCGCGAACGCGTGGTGATTGTCGAGGTCGAAAATGCGCGTCTGGTACTGGGCGTGACCGCCTCGCAGATCAACCTGCTGCACACCCTGCCGCCCGCGGAGAATGACACGGAAGCACCCGTTGCCCCACCGGCGGATTTCCAGAACATGATGAAGAGCTTACTCAAGCGTTCCGGGAGATCCTGATGCGCCGTTTGTTATTCCTTTCTCTGGCGGGTCTGTGGCTTTTTAGTCCCGCCGCTGCTGCGCAACTGCCGGGGCTTATCAGCCAACCATTAGCGGGCGGAGGCCAAAGCTGGTCATTATCCGTCCAGACGCTGGTTTTCATCACCTCGCTGACGTTTCTGCCGGCGATTTTACTGATGATGACGAGCTTCACGCGTATCATCATTGTTTTTGGCCTGTTGCGTAACGCGCTGGGCACGCCCTCGGCACCGCCAAATCAGGTGTTACTCGGACTGGCGTTGTTTTTGACCTTTTTTATTATGTCGCCCGTCATTGACAAGATTTACGTGGATGCTTACCAGCCGTTTAGCGAGCAGAAAATTTCTATGCAGGAAGCGCTGGATAAAGGCGCGCAACCGTTACGCGCGTTCATGCTGCGCCAAACCCGCGAAGCCGATCTGGCGCTGTTTGCCCGTCTGGCCAATAGCGGTCCGTTACAGGGACCGGAAGCAGTACCGATGCGTATCCTCCTGCCCGCTTATGTCACCAGCGAATTAAAGACGGCGTTTCAGATCGGTTTTACGATTTTCATCCCTTTTTTGATTATCGACCTGGTGATCGCCAGCGTATTGATGGCGTTGGGGATGATGATGGTGCCGCCAGCGACAATCGCCCTACCGTTTAAGCTGATGCTGTTTGTGCTGGTCGATGGTTGGCAATTGCTTGTGGGGTCGCTGGCCCAAAGCTTTTACAGTTAGAGGCGCAAAATGACTCCTGAATCCGTCATGATGATGGGCACCGAGGCGATGAAAGTCGCTCTCGCCCTGGCTGCGCCGCTGTTACTCGTCGCGCTGATTACCGGCCTCATTATCAGCATCTTGCAGGCCGCGACTCAGATTAATGAAATGACGCTGTCGTTTATCCCTAAAATCGTCGCGGTATTCATCGCAATTATCGTTGCCGGCCCGTGGATGCTCAACCTGCTGCTGGACTACGTACGCACTCTGTTCAGCAATTTACCTTATATCATCGGATAAACAGAACGATGATACAGGTTACAAGCGAGCAATGGCTATACTGGCTGCATCTCTATTTCTGGCCTTTGCTGCGCGTACTGGCGCTGATTTCAACGGCGCCCATTCTCAGCGAGCGCGCTATTCCCAAGCGGGTAAAACTGGGGTTGGGAATAATGATTACCCTCGTTATCGCACCGTCGCTACCAGCAAACGATACGCCGCTTTTTTCTATTGCCGCCTTATGGCTGGCGATGCAACAAATTCTGATCGGTATTGCGCTGGGATTTACCATGCAATTCGCCTTTGCGGCGGTGCGTACCGCGGGTGAGTTTATCGGTCTGCAAATGGGGCTTTCCTTTGCCACCTTCGTCGACCCGGGCAGCCACCTGAATATGCCGGTTCTGGCGCGTATTATGGATATGCTCGCCATGCTACTGTTTCTCACCTTTAATGGCCATTTGTGGCTTATTTCGCTGCTGGTCGATACCTTCCACACTCTGCCCATCGGTAGTAACCCGGTGAACAGTAATGCATTTATGGCGCTCGCCAGGGCCGGAGGGCTCATTTTCTTAAACGGACTGATGCTGGCATTGCCGGTCATTACCCTCCTGCTTACGCTCAACCTGGCGCTGGGGCTATTAAACCGCATGGCGCCGCAGCTCTCGATATTTGTTATCGGTTTCCCGCTTACCCTCACCGTCGGCATTATGCTGATGGCCGCGCTAATGCCATTAATTGCGCCGTTTTGCGAACATTTATTCAGCGAAATTTTCAATTTGCTTGCTGATATTGTTAGCGAGATGCCGATAAATAATAACCCATAATTTTTATCCTGTTTTACTAAGGTTTATCCGAAAATAAATTTTAAAAAACATTCACCAGGATATATCCGCTGCCCCTTATTTGTTTTTACTTCACTCACATAACGCAACATTCACTTTACTTTAAGATGATTCCTGGCAAATTATATGTAACTTTACGGGATAGTAAGTTCGCCTGAAAAACCGCGTAAGCGTTGTCTAAGGTGACTATTCGTGTTCCGTCTGATTATGGTGAGTTATTCAGGTAAGGGGAATTATCGTTACGCATTGAGTGAGGGTATGCCATGTCAACGATTATTATGGATTTATGCAGTTACACCCGGCTAGGGTTAAGCGGGTATCTGGTCAGCAGAGGGGTGAAAAAAAGGGAAATCAACGACATCGAAACCGTTGACGAACTCGCTATCGCTTGTGGCGCGCATCAGCCTTCGGTGGTGTTTATTAATGAGGACTGTTTCATTCATACGCCTTCAGACAGTCAACAAATAAAGCAAATCATTAATCAACATCCTGACACGTTATTTATTGTTTTTATGGCAATTGCTAATGTGCATTTTGATGAATATTTATTAGTAAGAAAAAACTTATTGATTAGCTCGAAATCGATTAAACCTGACTCGCTGGATACCATTCTTGGCGATATTCTGAAAAAAGAGTCGGGTATTTCAGGAACCATAAATTTACCAACATTATCGTTAAGTCGAACTGAATCCAGCATGTTGCGAATGTGGATGGAAGGTCAGGGAACCATTCAGATTTCTGACAGAATGAATATTAAAGCAAAAACAGTATCCTCCCATAAGGGGAATATTAAACGAAAGATAAAAACGCATAATAAACAAGTGATCTATCACGTAGTGCGGCTGACAGATAACGTCACTAACGGCATTTTTGTTAACATGCGCTGAGACATCCGGACTGGCAATGTACCTCCAGTCCGGCTCAATTAGTCCTGCTCCGCCTTCTCGACAAAAATACCATCCTGGTGACCTGACTCATTGAAGAACCAGATGCCGAGCGGGTAATCCTCCAGCGAAACCAGGTACATTGTGCCTTCACTAAATTCTTCCACTGCCAGTACCACGCCCGGTCGGCGGGGACCGCCGTCCGTTTTAACGGTTACCCGATCATTCACCTTCATCATTTTCCTCCTGTCGCTTTGTGCCAGTGTAGAACAATTTTCTGCGTCTGACAGCGCCTTGCCGGCGTGTTTGCTGGTTTTCTCAACGGTCTATACTTAGGCTGTCAGGAACCCGTGAGGTAGTGAAGATGAAAACGGCAAAAGAGTACAGTGATACGGCCAAGCGCGAAGTGAGCGTCGATGTAGATGCGCTACTGGCGGCCATCAATGAAATCAGCGAAAGCGAGGTTCACCGTAGCCAGGAAGATCCTGAGCGGGTGAGCGTAGACGGACGGGAATATCATACATGGCATGAATTAGCTGAAGCATTCGAGCTGGATATTCATGATTTTAGTGTAACAGAAGTAAACCGTTAAAAATGGCCGAAAAAAATCCCGGCCCTACGGGTCGGGATCAAACTTGCTTATGCAAGAAGCACTTGAAAATTCGTTACACCAGGAAATCTGATGTGAGATTTACCTTATCTGCAATTTTTTTGCATGACAAGTAAATATTTTTTACATGAATGATTAAGCGCGCTAATAGTTCGGTAGCAAAAGTGTGACAACGCATGTGCTGCCTGGAAGCGACGGGATCGGTTCCAGTTAGCGTTCGACTTCTTTCGGGTGTGCTTTAGGACTTTTCCTGGAAATAAGCCCGCCGTTGCAACGGAAAATGAGGAAAAAATGCTCTCAATCCATGACCCCTTGCTGATTTTTACCGATCTGGACGGCACATTGCTGAACAGCCACACTTTTGAGTGGCAGCCCGCGGCTCCCTGGCTTACACGCCTGCATGAAAGCGGCGTGCCCGTGATCCTCTGTAGCAGTAAAACCGCGGCTGAAATGCTCCAGCTCCAGACGACGTTAAATCTACAGGGACTGCCGCTGATTGCGGAAAACGGCGCGGTGATCCAACTAGACGTTCATTGGGAAGACCATCCCAACTATCCCCGTCTGATAGCCGGTATTTCTCACAACGAAATCCGCCTCGTCCTGCATAAATTGCGTGAAAAGGAACAGTTTAAGTTCACCACGTTTGATGACGTTGACGATCAGGTGATAAGCGAATGGACGGGCCTAAACCGGGCACAGTCTGCCCTAACCCGTCTGCATGAAGCGTCGGTGTCGCTGATCTGGCGCGATAGCGATGAACGCATGGCGCAGTTTGTCGCCCGTTTAAATGACCTGGGACTGCAATTTGTCCATGGCGCCCGTTTCTGGCATGTGCTGGACGCCTCCGCCGGTAAAGATCAGGCTGCCAACTGGCTGATAGAAGCATATCGTCGGCAGTGGCGCGCGCGTCCTCTGACGTTGGGGCTAGGAGACGGCCCCAATGATGCGCCTTTACTGGATGTGATGGATTATGCGGTTGTCGTCAAAGGGCTAAACCGGGAGGGCGTACATTTGCGTAACGACGATCCTCAGCGCGTCTACCGTAGCCAGAACGAAGGGCCGGATGGCTGGCGCGAAGGAATGGACTATTTCTTTTCCCGCTCCTGAGTCGCGTCGCTGGCGCAAATACGGTTACGTCCGGACTGTTTGGCGTAATAAAGCCGTTTGTCGGCCAGCGACTGCAACTGCTCAAAATCATAGTCGCCGTATTCCTCCGCGCTACTGATCCCCATTGACGCGCTGATACGAAGCGTCGTGCTTTTCGTCACCAGAATCTCTTTGTCATTAATGCGCTGGCGTATGCGTTCGGCAATCTGCAACGCCTGCGCTTTCGTCGCGCCGGGCAGCACGATACAAAACTCTTCGCCCCCTACCCGTCCGGCGATGTCGTGCGCCCGAATGGTGCTGCCAATGAGCCCAGCGGCATGGGACAACACGCGATCGCCTGCCTGATGACCAAAGCGATCGTTAACGCTTTTAAAATAATCTAAATCCAGCTGTATCACAGAAAATGGCTGGCGGGCTTCCCGGTAGCGCTTTGCCAGCCTGGACGCTTTTTCAAACAGCGCGCCACGGTTATATAGCCGGGTCAGCGGATCGTGCCATGCCTGCCATTGCAGCGAATTTTGCAGAACAAACATGTTTTTGACCATATGTCGAATAACGCCCCAGGAGATCAACAGCATCGCCGTAAAAAGCACCCATAACAGCGTCAGCGCGATACTAATACTGCCAAAATTCCCTTGGATGCCTTCACGTAATGTATGCACGCGCAGCAGGACGCCATCAAAATGATCCAGCCGCTCCCAGCTTACATAATGCGTTCCTAAACGCAGCCCGCCCAGGGTATCTTTTTCTATTTCACGCGCCAGTAAGGCGCGCTCACGGTCATTTAACGTATTCGCGGTTTGTTGTTCCGGCGCGGAGTCCGTCAACAAACGGAGATGGTTATCGTATAGCTGATATTCCCCTTCAATATCCTTTTCGGCCGCATCGCGCAGGAACCGCTGTAATGACGCGACGGGAATATCCATTGCCAGTACGCCATACCAGTAATTATCGTGATCCAGCGGTAGACTGGCTGTCACTTTTTTCTGCTCGTCAGCAACATAGGGCTGTGCGGAGGTAAACCACCGCACGCCGCGCTGTGGGTTACGCCGTTGGCTTTGCTCGATAAACCAGGGCTGGGTCACGTACTGATAGTAACGGGAGACAATATCGCTACCGTACGCCGTAGGGAGAGTTGAGAGGTAAAACCCTGAGCGAGAAACATACATCGTCTCCAGCGTCAGCATGGCGGATGAGCGCGCCAGACGCGCCAGATACCCTAACTCCAGCGTGGCGGTTAATTCATTTGCCAGGTCACGACTTTCCCGCGAAAGAAGCGTCGTCCGGGCGACAAATTGATCGGAAACGCCATATAACGGCAATGTCCGCCGCTTATCCAACTCCAGTTGCCAGAAATGTCTGACGCGTCGTTGCTCAAACTGCGTCACCGCGCTTTGCAATGCGGAAAAAGCCAGCGGCGCCACCAGCGCTTCATGCATACCGTTGCGTAAAAAGATCAACCTGTCCATGTTGAATTGCAGTTGGCGGTCAAGGACATTCGCGACGCTCCCCAGATGATTGCGCTGACTGGCGACATACGCGTCTTTCAGTATCATCACTTCCCGCCAGGTAAGTAGCGTCGAGAACAGCATCACGATCAGAAAACAGGTGTTGACGACATGACCGGGACCAAAACGCCGCGCCAGCTTTTTAAACCAGCCTTGATTATCTAACAGTGTTTCGTGCGGCACCCTGGTAACTCCTGGTTATTGATACAACGCCCCCTGATGGCTTACGGTAGCCAGACCTCATCAAGGGATACCACTCAATCCTGGCATAACCAGGTAGCAGCATGTCGCAGCGCGACGACTCTTTTTCTCCACAGCAAAACGCCCGGCATTAACCGGGCGTTTTGTCATCGGGCTTCGTCCCGCCCGCGCCTTTCCTTGCCTGGCACGAGCTCATTCTCATGGAATGCCTCCCGCTTTACGCCAAAACCATCATACCAGCGACACTCTACCATTCCGCTGGAATAACCGGTGACGATCATCCGGGGCCCACCCTCTTTCACGGTAACTTCCTCACTGACAGAAAAGACCATACCTGCCTCCTGTATCAGATGAAACGTTTTCACCTTAGACGAGGATGGGCAATTTTGCATAATTCATTGTAGAAAATCAGTGCGAAACACCGCGAATTTTCGCCACACCTTTCACCAGCGCCACCACAATGGCGCCGATAATAAAGCCGAGCACCAGATTCAGCCCCGCAGGGATCGTATGCGCCATGAAAGCCCCCTGCTGCTGCGCAAAATGTTCAATGGCATGGTGTAGCGGCGCAATACCGTGTACGACAATCCCGCCGCCGACCAGAAACATCGCCAGCGTACCGACAATGGATAATGCTTTCATTAACCAGGGCGCGATAATCAGTAATCCTTTACCGACGCCCTGCGCCAGCACGCTACGCTTTTCCGCCAACCAGTACCCCATATCATCCAGTTTGACAATAATACCCACCAGGCCATACACGCCAATGGTCACAACCAACGCAATCCCCGCCAGCACCAACACCTGATTAAGCAGCGGCGCCTGCGCGACAATCCCCAGGGTAATGGCCACAATTTCAGCGGACAGAATGAAATCGGTACGGACCGCCCCTTTTACTTTATCTTTTTCAAAGGCCAAAGGATCTTGCGCAGCCAGCGCCTCAAGACGTTTTTGCCGCTCCGCCGGGTCTTCTTTGTGTTTTCGCGCCTCAAAGGTATGCAGGACTTTTTCTACCCCTTCAAAGCAGAGAAACGCGCCGCCTAACATTAATAAAGGCGTGATGGCCCACGGGATAAATGCGCTTATCAGCAGCGCCAACGGCACCAGAATAACCTTGTTGATTAATGATCCTTTCGCCACGCTCCATACCACTGGCAGCTCGCGATTAGCGCGAACGCCGGTCACCTGCTGCGCATTGAGCGACAGGTCGTCCCCCAGTACGCCCGCGGTTTTTTTCGCGGCCAATTTGCCCATTACCGAAATATCGTCCAGCAGCGTGGCGATATCGTCGAGTAATGTCAGTAAGCTACTTCCTGCCAAAATGATTTCCTCGGTCTTTTCTTCTAAGACGTTAAGTATGTAGCAAAACGCGCAATGCCGAAACCGGCGGCGCGGGTCAACGCCTTTTTATTCCAAAAGGACAATTATAATGCTCGCCAGCATAATAATTTTGACGTTTACTATATTCACCCTTTTTATTTCACCGTGAGTGATTATGCGTTTCCGGCAGTTATTACCTCTTTTTGGCGCGCTTTTTGCCTTGTACATCATTTGGGGGTCTACCTATTTTGTTATCCGCATAGGCGTTGAAAGCTGGCCGCCGCTGATGATGGCAGGTGTACGTTTTCTCTCGGCGGGGATGTTGCTCATGGCGTTTTTGCTGCTGCGCGGCGAAAAACTTCCGCCGCTGCGCCAGACCATCAACGCCGCGCTGATTGGTCTACTGCTGCTGGCGGTGGGTAACGGCCTGGTGACGGTGGCGGAGCATCAAAACGTGCCATCGGGCATTGCTGCCGTCGTGGTCGCCACTGTCCCGCTATTTACGCTGTGCTTTAGCTACTTTTTTGGTATTAAAACGCGCAAATTAGAATGGGTGGGGATTGCCATTGGACTTGCCGGGATTATTCTGCTGAACAGCGGCGGCAACTTAAGCGGCAATCCGTGGGGCGCGATTTTGATCCTGATAGGTTCGATGAGCTGGGCATTTGGTTCCGTTTACGGCTCGCGCATCGCCCTCCCTGTGGGCATGATGGCGGGTGCGATTGAAATGCTGGCGGCGGGCGTGGTATTGCTTTGCGCGGCGTTTCTTTCCGGCGAAAAGCTCGCCACGCTGCCTGGCTTATCGGGGTTTATGGCCGTCGGCTACCTGGCGTTGTTCGGTTCTATTATCGCCATTAATGCCTATATGTACCTGATTCGCAACGTCAGTCCGGCGCTGGCGACCAGCTACGCCTATGTGAATCCGGTTGTCGCCGTGTTGCTTGGCACTGGCCTGGGCGGCGAGAGGTTATCGCCCGTTGAATGGGCCGCGCTGGGTGTGATTGTGTTTGCCGTAGTGCTGGTGACTCTGGGTAAGTACCTGTTTCCCGCCAGGGCGGTGGTCACGCCGTGTAAAACGGAAGATTCACGCCAGTAGATGAATCCCCTGGGTGTCGATCTGCGCGCTGGCGCCGCCGCCGCAGATCCACTCTTCCAGGCGCTCCGCCAACGCCGCGTCGCTCAATTTCGCTCGCCCGCGCAAGGCGCACTCCCAGACGATCAGCACCCGCCAGCCAAGCGCCTGTAAACGCTGAATATCGCGCTCATCGCGCTCAACGTTCTTACCGATTTTTTCCAGCCAGAAAGCCGTTCGCGTGGCCGGTACTTTGAACAGATAACAGTGGTGATGATGCCAAAAGCAGCCGTGAGTAAAAATCACACAATCATAGTCATTCACCACAAAGTCCGGCTTGCCTGGTAATGTCGCGTCCTGAGTATGAAACGTAATCCCCTGCGCGCTTAGCAGGCCGGCAAGACGTTTTTCAATAGCCGTATCGCGGGTCGCTATCGCGCGCATATTTTTACTGCGCGTGGCTTTATCGTGAACGTCCGCCATCTACCGTCTCTCTCTGACGCAGCGTCACCGCCTGGTGAATTTTGGGTTCCAGCAGCTTTGCTACCGCGGCAAATACCGGCACCACCACGGAGTTGCCAAACTGGCGATAGGCCTGCGTATCCGAGACAGGTATCCTGAACTGGTACGTTTGCGGCGCCTCAAATCCCATTAAACGCGCGCACTCTCTCGGCGTGAGTCGGCGGGGACGATGTTGTTGGTTGCCAGCATCGTCGAAATTCACTTCGCCTTTCGCCATATCCCAACCACGATCGATCAGAATTTCGGCGCCATCTTTGTAGTAGCGAGCAGATAACGTGCGCGCCACACTTTCCGGATTGTCAGGATAAACCATGCCATAGCCAAAACCGTTTCCCCGCGCCTGGTGCTTTTTCGCGTAGCGATATAAATATTTCCACAGCACCGGCGTCAGGATATATTTGGCTTCGACGACGGGCTCCAGCAGTTCTGCCAGCGTCGGACGGCGCGGTGGATAACAGCGGGCGATATTGCGTAACGTAAAATTGGTTTTCAGGTTTAAATCGCGACGGAATCCCACCAACACAATACGTTCCCGATGCTGAGGAAGAAAGTGCTGCCCGTCGATAATTTTCGGATCGTCCGGGCCATTGTCAGCGGCATCCGCCACGTCATATCCCAGTTCATCGAGCGTTTGCATAATAATGCGGAAAGTGTTGCCCTGGTCGTGACTTTTAAGGTTTTTCACGTTTTCCAGCACAAACAGCGCGGGGCGGCGAGCGTCGATAATTCTTACGACATCAAAAAATAACGTCCCCTGAGTCTCGCAGGCAAAGCCGTGGGCGCGGCCCAGCGCATTTTTCTTGGAAACGCCCGCCAGAGAAAATGGCTGACAGGGAAAGCCCGCCAGCAGGACATCATGTTGCGGAATATGCTGGCGAATGTGTTCCGCCGCCTCATCATCGCTGACCCCTTCCCGGTGGCTCAATGTGATATCGCGGATATCTTCATTAAAGCGATGTTGCAGCGGATCGCAAAAATAGTTCGCTTTATATGTCCGTACCGCGTGCTTATTCCATTCGCTGGTAAACACGCACTGTCCGCCTATCGCTTCAAATCCGCGGCGAATGCCGCCGATGCCCGCGAAGAGATCGATAAAACGAAAGGCGTAATGTGGATGATGCGCTGGCGGCGTCGGCAACTCTGTTTTAAGACAGCTAAGTTCATTGTCGCTCAAACGATGCCATGCCGCGTTCATCATTACGCGCTTGAAGATGGCCGGGCTCCAGTGCTGTTCGCCCAGGCCGTTAAGGTGCGCCACCAGCGTTTTAACATCGTAGATTTCCAGCAATTGACTCAGCATCGCCTGGATCTCGCTTCCGGCGTCGTCGGCGATGAGGTTCCGGGCGTGTGTTACTGAAATATTTTCCTGCATACATTTAACCGGCCAAAAATAATTGCCGACAGACTAACATAAAATGACGCGGTTTACGTTTCAGCGGCAGGGGTTACTGATGCATAGCAAACATCTGGATGACCGCCTCATCCCGTGTTTCATAGTCGCCTTTCAGCTCAGCGCTCAGTTTCGCCATGTACGACACCAGAAAATCCGCATTACGCTGCGCCAGGTACTTGCCCCGTTCGGTCTGCATCGTCAGCGGCAGTTTCAGCAGTTTGGTTTGAAAATGGTCGAGCGCGAATTGCTTATCGTTAAGAGGCCGTCTGTCGGCAAAGGGATCGTCGGCATCAAACAGCGCGACGCCCAGCGCGCCGGAGACCGCGAAGACCCGCGCCAGACCAATGGCGCCCAACGCCTCCAGCCTGTCTGCATCCTGCACGATTTTTGCCTCTGGCGTGGTAGGCGCAATTTTTGCGCTGAAGCTATGCGCTTCGATAGCATGACAAATGCCCGCCAGTTTTTCTGCCGGAAAGTCAGGAAAATCCCGCAGAAAAATACGCCGGGTTTCTGCCGCCGCCAGAATGGAAGAACGATGCCGCTGCGGATGATTTTTCGCCAGGCTGACGATGTCATGGAAATAACATGCCGATAGCACCACCAGCCAGTCGACAGGAACGTTTTCCCCGAGCGTTTGCGCGGTTGCCCAAACACGACGAAAATGGAAGATGTCATGGGCGGCATCCTGTTCCTGGTGGTGGTGACGTAGCCAGTCTTCAAACTGCGATTGCCAGTATCCTGAGTCCATACGCCCTCTCTTTATAGCAGACCATTTTTATTACATGCCTGAGCACAGGGTTCGCTATCCTGACATATCCGCCACCACTTTACATCCCTGCGTGCTTGCGCGTTTCTGGCTTAGTGTCGGCGGGATACCCCCTGTTTTTGCGAGGCCGGGTGTACCAGGCAATACTCCCCAGAATAAGCCAGACGACGCCCAGCGAAAGCGCGTTAAGCCATTTTTCCGTTGCGCTGCCAGGAGTGCTGATTGGGCCGAGAACCGGCTCGGTTTGTATGGCGGACATCAGCCACACGCAACGCGCCATCGCCCAGATGAAGTAGCCGCAAAAGGTATAAAAAACCCATAACGCTAATTTACCGCCCATGCTACGGGTGGCGTTGTCCTCCCTGGTACTCAAACTTTACTCCGCTTTTGTGATGTAAGTCATATGACATTAATTACATTGTAATGTGACATTAGTCACATTTCGACCATAGAATACCTTATCCACCTGTTCTGGTTATTCATTCCACAAATAGTTTATTCTCAGATAATGTTACGCCTGGCGCTGAACCTGCTGTTAAATAAGGGAATGGTGATTGAATCGCAATCTGATGCAGAATAACCCATAACCAGAACAACTTATTTTTACGCACCGCGATAGCGTTTTATTTTATTAGCATTAAGTGTCAGAATGATTCGGTTATTAGCCTTTTATCATTTATTTTATCATTACCCACATTACCGGCATTTATGCCGGTTTTTTTTTATGCTTTTTCATAATCAAAGCTTCAAATACATATAAAAAACAAATTATATTCACACCAGCAACCATCAAATCAAAAACACATAACTCATTGATAAAAAATGATAATTATAGAATATATATTCTTAGTTATTTATATGGCCAGTATTATAAAAAACCAAACGGAAACAAATTGAAATATTTTAAATAGCTTTGTTACATGTTATTTTTTAAATTCCATGAACTTCATAGAATAGTATCAATTTGTAGTTTTGTTGAAGTGGCTACATATTCATATAAATTATTATCATAAGGGAATACATAATGAACAGAAAAGTTCTGGCACTGCTTGTCCCGGCGTTATTAGTGGCAGGCGCAGCAAATGCGGCTGAAGTTTATAATAAAAATGGCAACAAACTCGACCTGTACGGCAAAGTTGATGGTCTGCGTTACTTCTCTGACGATGCAGGCAGCGACGGCGACCAGTCCTACGCCCGTATTGGCTTTAAAGGCGAAACGCAGATCAACGATATGCTGACCGGCTATGGTCAGTGGGAATACAACATGCAGGCGAGCGGCACTGAAGGTAACAGGGATACGTCCTGGACTCGTCTGGGCTTTGCCGGTCTGAAATTCGGCGAGTACGGCTCTTTCGATTATGGCCGTAACTATGGTGTTATCTACGACGTTGAAGCCTGGACCGATGTGCTGCCGGAATTCGGCGGCGACTCTTACACCCAGACAGATGTATATATGCTTCAGCGTGCTAACGGCCTGGCCACCTATCGTAACACCGACTTCTTCGGCCTGGTGGAAGGCTGGAACTTCGCGCTGCAATACCAGGGTAATAACGAAAGTGGCAATAACGGATTTGGCCAGGAAGGCTCCGGTAATGGAACTAACCGCGGTACAAATAAAGAAAACGGTGACGGTTTCGGCCTCTCTACCTCTTATGACTTTGACTTCGGGTTAAGCCTGGGGGCTGCTTATTCAAGTTCTGACCGTACCGATGCCCAAGTAGGTAATGGATATAGTGATGGTCATCGTTACTATGGCAACAATGATGCCGGCGGTGAAACTGCCGAAGCCTGGACCGTAGGTGTCAAATATGACGCCTATAACGTATACCTGGCGGCGATGTACTCTGAAACCCGCAATATGACCTCTTATGGAGACAGCGACTATCACTCTGCAGACGGTAAGTTGGGTGGCGGCGGTATCGCTAACAAAACCCAGAACTTTGAAGTGGTTGCGCAGTATCAGTTCGATTTCGGTCTGCGTCCGTCCATCGCCTACTTGCAATCTAAGGGCAAAGATTTAGGCGGCCAGGATATGGATAGCCATGGTAACTATCGTTACACCGACAAAGATCTGGTTAAATATGTTGACGTCGGTATGACTTACTACTTCAACAAAAATATGTCCACCTACGTTGATTATAAAATCAACCTGCTGGACGAAGATGATGACTTCTACGCAAACAACGGTATTGCAACCGATGATATCGTAGGTGTTGGTCTGGTCTACCAGTTCTAAGACGCTTTATGTTATTCAAGCCCGTGCTTAGCGCGGGCTTGTTATTATAGGGCAAGAATTAAATAACGGATAACGGCGCAAAGACAGGTGACCTGGCTTCATCGGATAGATGAAGACAACGTCGCTTTTTTCAGGCGCTGTCTGCAAGAGAAATAACACCTTTGGGGAAAGGTAAATGCCACTATAGATGATGGATGTCAGCGTCTATAGATGATAATCATCCGGGCATAAAAAAGCTCCGGTACGGAGCTAATATGAATTATTTTCTAAAATCTGGCGGAACCTGTCCTGAGCGAATGTATAATCCAACATTATCAAAAGTGATCATGGTTGACTTACAAAAAATACATTTCGCGCCAAATGGGTTTTGCTCAGTAACATCGAATGTCGATGTTCTGTATTGTGAACCATGGCAACATGGACACCGGAAGTGAATTTTATTAGTAATATCAGTTGCCTTAAAGCGCCACAACGTTGACCGCTGATGGACCTTTTGGTCCCTGCTCTACTGAAAACTCCACTTCCTGATTTTCATTCAGAGTGCGGAATTCATTACTTTGAATGGCGGAAAAATGCACAAACACATCTTTGCTGCCATCTTTAGGCGTAATGAAACCAAAGCCCTTTTCAGGGTTAAACCATTTTACTAAACCAGTGATTTTCGTCGTCATAATATTGTTACCTTTTGAATGAGCCCTTGGGCGAAATGGCCTGAAGAAAATTATCAGAGAGAAAAAAAACCTAAAGGAGATCTCAAGAGGAACAAATGATGAGAAATATTACAATCACTACTTCAGATAAGTTTGTATCAAACCGCACAACCATTAACGCATGGTTAACTGCACATAGCAAGCTTTAGTTTTGTTAAAAAAATATTAATTGTTTTTTAGCATTATCACGCTGATTGCCATACTCTTTTTATCCATGCCCATCGCTACGGCTGAAACCTGGCGTAAATAAGTGACGTCTCACAACGCCTACCTGGCAATAAACGCGCCACATTTCCTGATGTCGTAAACCAGGATACATGCGCCTCATCGTGAGAGGTTCCTGTGATCTTGTGTGACCAAAACCGGTTAGAGAACGGGGACGAGTTGGGGAACTATCTCAGGCATTGATCCCACAAGTTACTTAACACGCAGTAGATCAGAGTATCTTGTGGTGTACCGAGGCGAAAGCATTTCTCGCTTCATAGCCCACTGTTGCGACATCCCCTGCCCGGCGAAGTACAGCGTCCCCTTCCCGTCTTTTGCGTTAAGATGGTCCAGTACTTCCATCAACTTCGCACTACCGGCGCGCGGCGCGTTATCGTCAAAAAGGTTGAGTTGCGCTACGCCCTGACTGAAGAAGTCACCCAGCATCACCCCCGCTTTCTGGTAGCGATGGCCGTCGCGCCAGATTTTATCCAGGCATTTCACAGCCGCATTGATAATGTCGCGTGAATCCTGCGTGGGGGTGAGAAGCGTCACTGCGGCGCTGTTACCGTAGTAGGGCTCGTTCAGGGCAAAGGGGGATGTTTTGACGAATGTTGAGATGAAACGGCAGTACTGGTGCTCGCCGCGGAGTTTTTCTGCCGCGCGCGCAGCGTAGCTGTAAACAGCCTGGCGCATTTCCTCATAGTCTGTGACCCGCTCGCCGAAAGAGCGGCTACAAACGATTTCCTGCTTTGCCGGCGCAAACTCTTCAAGCTCCAGACATGGCTCTCCGCAAAGCTCTCTCACGGTACGCTCCAGCACGACATTGAAGTGTTTCCTGATGATCCAGGTACTTTGTTCAGAGAGATCGAGAGCAGTCTTGATGCCCAGAGCATTGAGCTTCTTACTGATGCGCCTGCCGACACCCCAGACATCCTCTACGGGTATCAGGGCCAGCAGCCGACGCTGGCGATCGATGTTCGATAGGTCAACCACCCCGCCGGTCTGGCGCTGCCACTTTTTCGCAGCATGGTTAGCCAGCTTGGCAAGGGTTTTCGTCTGGGCAATGCCTACACCGACAGTCAGGTGCGTGCGCTTCAGGACCGTCGCTCTTATCTCGCGCCCGAAATCTGTCAGATCCCGGCAGTTTCGTACCCCCGTCAGATCACAAAAAGCCTCATCAATGCTGTAAATTTCTACCCGCGGCACCATCTCCTCGAGTGTGGTCATTACCCGGTTCGACATATCAGCGTAAAGCTCGTAATTACTGCTGAAGCAAACAACACCGGATCGCCGGAAGCGTTCTTTCTGTTTGAAGTATGGCTCACCTGGTGCGATACCGAGCTGTTTCGCCTCGGCGCTACACGCGATAACGCAGCCATCATTGTTTGATAACACCACCACCGGTCGGCCACATAAATCAGGACGAAAGACCGTTTCGCAGGAGGCGTAAAAGCTATTAACATCGCAGAGCGCGAACATAATCAACTGACCGCTTTAATGATAAAGGTCACCACCCCGAATATGTCGAGCGTGTCTTCACTGCCGACAGGTATAGGTCGATAGGCGCCGTTCATGGGGATTAACTGCACTGTCGGGCGCAACTGCAACCGTTTTACGGTGAACTCTCCTTCAATTGCCGCAATTACAATGTCACCGTGGTCAGCGTTCCGTGAGCTATCCACCACCAGCAGGTCACCGTCGCTGATGCCTACTTCAATCATTGAATCACCCGTGGCTTTGACAAAATATGTTGAGCTGGGATGAGAAACGAGCAACTCATTAAGATCGATACGCTGCTCAATGTAGTCCGCCGCGGGGCTGGGGAATCCACACGGCACTAAGTAACTGAAAAATGGGAGAGGAATAATTTCGCGCAACTCTGTAGGTCTGAAAAATTCCATAATCCATACCTCGAATACTGTTTTTATATACAGTAGTATTATTTAAACATGCGCGCAAGATACTGGAGTCGCTGCGGCTGTTGAAATCTTCGTCGCTTCGTTTGTAAGTTTCTCTCTCAGTTCAAATTATGGGTTTTGTAAATTTTCCGGTTGTATTGTCATGTGCGCATATTTAAGCCAGCCTGGAGGCCAGATTTTCTGTACAGCGTCGACAGTCCCGCAGCGTAAGTTATCGCCACGCGCCAGCGCGTTTCCCTGACAGCAAGTAATCTTTTGCCTGGCGACCATGTCTACAGGGGAACATTTCGGGCAACAGGCCGGGTGCGATGATTACCGAGGACGACGGCGTTAAGTCGCCGCGAGTGACATCACTGTGAATCCCGATGGGGTACAGCGAAAGACCGGGGCTGAAAACCAGGAGTTGACTTATAATCGAAAAGTAAAAATAACACTATCCCTGGCCCCCTCTTCTGGCAGAAAAAGCATAAGATGGCGATACGTTTTTCACGTAATATTCTAACAGAATATTCTAAGTGTATTCTAAGTGTGAGACTGATCGCTGAAAGAAGATGAGCTAAGTGTTTGAATTGTGGCGGAGAGAGGGGGATTTGAACCCCCGGTAGAGTTGCCCCTACTCCGGTTTTCGAGACCGGTCCGTTCAGCCGCTCCGGCATCTCTCCGTATATTGCAATGATGCCAGGTAATTTGGCATTTTAACAGACCCTATTCGGGTAATTTTGTTCAAGTGACGAGTTTACGAGCAAAACGATGATTAAGTGGCCCTGGAAAGCACAAGAAATAACCCAGAACGAAGACTGGCCGTGGGATGATGCGCTGGCTATACCTCTTCTGGTAAACCTCACCGCGCAAGAACAGGCTCGGCTTATTGCGCTAGCCGAACGTTTTTTGCAGCAGAAAAGACTGGTAGCGCTACAGGGATTTGAGCTCGACTCGTTAAAAAGTGCACGTATTGCGTTAATTTTTTGCTTACCGATCCTGGAGCTCGGTATTGAGTGGCTTGATGGTTTTCATGAAGTGCTCATTTATCCCGCACCCTTTGTGGTAGATGATGAATGGGAAGATGACATAGGTCTGGTGCACAGCCAGCGTGTCGTACAGTCGGGGCAAAGCTGGCAACAAGGGCCCATTATTCTGAACTGGCTGGATATCCAGGACTCGTTCGATGCTTCGGGTTTCAATCTCATTATTCATGAAGTCGCGCACAAACTGGATATGCGTAATGGCGATCGCGCCAGCGGCATCCCTTTCATCCCGTTGCGCGATGTGGCTGGCTGGGAACACGATCTCCACGCGGCAATGAATAATATTCAGGATGAAATCGATCTTGTTGGCGAAAGCGCTGCCAGTATAGATGCCTATGCCGCCACCGACCCTGCAGAATGTTTTGCCGTGTTGTCAGAGTATTTTTTCAGCGCGCCAGAACTGTTTGCTCCACGTTTCCCGGCGCTATGGCAGCGTTTTTGCCAGTTCTATCGCCAGGATCCTTCTCAGCGCTTACGGGTAAGCGCTGCCGAAGGCGACTACGGCGAGGAATCCGAACATTAATTCCTCACTTTGTGGGTTAATTAACCAATTGAATTGGCGCGTTAATTTTACTGTTGACACGTTATAGCCGGCCCAGTATTATGCGCCTCGTTGAAACAATTCCTCTGTAGTTCAGTCGGTAGAACGGCGGACTGTTAATCCGTATGTCACTGGTTCGAGTCCAGTCAGAGGAGCCATATTTTAGTATCAGGACATCTCTATGAGTTCTGATATGTTTTAAAAACAAGAACTTATCTTTACCCGGTTGACCTGCGAAGGTCTACCGGGTTTCTTGACATCCATAGTTTTTGGGGGCTTAATCGGGGGCCTCACGGTTCGTTGAGAAAATGGAGCCCCCACCTATGGCATTAACCGATACCGCTATCCGCAAGATCAAACCCACCGATAAATCCTACAAGCTTACTGACAGTTCAGGACTCTACCTGCTGATCAAACCCAACGGCTCAAAGCTCTGGTACATGAAGTACCGCATCGACGGCAAAGAGAAAAAGCTGGCCTTTGGCCCCTACCCGGATGTCACTCTGTTTAAGGCGCGTCAGCTACGCGATGCCGCACGCGCCAGAGTCCGTGAAGGGGCCGACCCTGCCGCGGATAAGAAGATCGCCCAGCAAAAAAAGAAAAACGGGCATACCTTCCGCCAGATCGCCATGAACTGGCACGCCGATCACCGGCGCTGGTCTGCGCATTATGCCGCGACTATCCAGCGCAGGCTGGAAATGTATGTTTTCCTGGATATCGGGGACAAATTCATCAACCAGATCGTCACGGAAGATTTGCTGTTTACCTTGCGCAAGGTGGAAAGCAAAGGCTTTCTGGAGATCACCGCCCGGCTGAAAAATTACGTCACCGAGATCATGCGCTATGCGGTGAAAAAACAGTTAATCAAATCAAACCCGGCGCTGGATCTGGACGGCGAGTTCACACCGCCGGAGACGCAGCATTACCCGGCCCTGCCCCTTGAGAAGCTGCCTGAACTGTTATCCCGGACGGATAGCTACCCCGGCAGGCTGCTGACACGCTATGCCCTTAAATTATCGCTGCTGTTTTTCGTGCGCTCCAGCGAACTGCGCTTTGCCCGCTGGAGTGAAATCGACTGGCAGCAGAAGTTATGGGTAATCCCGGAAGAACGGGAGCAGATCGAGAACGTCAAATTTTCTCATCGCGGTACAAAAATGAAAACACAGCACATCGTTCCGCTGTCCGATCAGGCTATTGCTGTCTTAAAGCAAATTGAAGCGCTCTCTGGTCATCTGACGTTTATCTTCCCCGGCGAATACGATCAGGATAAATGTATGAGCGACAATACCATTAACAAAGCGTTACGCGTGATAGGCTACGACACCAAAAAAGACATCTGCGGTCACGGCTTCCGGGCAATGGCGTGTAGTGCGCTGAGTGAGTCAGGGCTGTGGAGTAAAGAAGCCATTGAAAAGCAAATGAGCCATCAGGAAAGAAACAGCGTGCGTGCGGCCTATATTCATAAGGCCGAGTATCTGGAAGAGCGGATCGCGATGATGCAGTGGTGGGCGGATTATCTTGATGCGAATATCGACAGGTATATTTCCCCTTATCAGTACGCCGCGCCTCTGAAAAACGTATCGTAATAAAAACACAGCGCTTCAATTTTCCGTTATTAACGGAAAGCCAGCCCTTTGCCCCTGTTCAGGGGCAAAATCATAAATTCAGGATTTACTTTCCCATCGGGAATAGAGATCCAGTACCGCCTCAGCAAAATCATCATCGACCGTATAGAAATAGCACTCCGGTACGTTGAGCACTCTGGCAAATTCGCAAACAAGATCAAAAGTCGGCTTATGGGTGCCGTTCTCATAGTGTGAGAGGCGAGAGTAAGCTGTTGCCTCTTCTATTCCGGCCAGTACCCCCAACTTTTCCTGCGTGAGCTTCGCCCGCTGCCGGGCTTCTTTTAAGCGTTTGGGGATCATCGATAATTACCATCAGTTTGAATTAATAACGGTAATCTTTAGCATTCCTCAAGAATATTTTTCTTTAGAGTTCATAAAGACGAACAAACGCCTGTATACTTTTTGTATTAAGAGCAATTCCCCCGCTTTCATATTCCACTGAACAACTTCACCGTCATACAGCTTTAATAGCGCTTCGGCGAAGCTGTCATCCACCGTGTAGAAATAGCATTCAGGAACGTTTAGCACACGGGCGAAAGCACAAACCATTTTAAATGTGGGTTTATGCGTTCCACTTTCATACTGAGAGAGTCTTGAATAGGCAGTGTCTTCGGCAATGCCTGCGCGGACGCCCAACTGCTCCTGGGTAAGGTTGGCCCGTAACCTTGCGGCTTTCAGTCGTTCAGGGATCATATTACGTGTCTTGTTAATACTTACGTTGACACCATCTTTAGCATTCCTTAAGATTCATTATCTTTAGGATTACTAAATATAGATAAACAAAGGTCGGAAGCAGATCGGCGCTTTCGTTCAGGATGACAGACAGGGAGAAACCGATGGATAAAGACGACTGGCACCCGGCGGACATCATCGCCGGGTTACGGAAGAAAGGAACGTCTCTGGCTGCGGTATCGCGTAGGGCCGGGCTGGCCTCTTCCACGCTGACCAATGCCCTTAACCGCCGCTGGCCTAAAGGTGAAAGGCTGATCGCCGAAGCGTTAGGCGTTGCGCCTGAACAGATCTGGCCATCCCGCTATCGTAAGTCAGAATATCGCCAGAGCTAAACCGGCTCTCCCGATCTTCCGCCAGCTCTGCTGGCGGAAGATCGGGAGAAGACAAGCGAAGCGCGTCAGTTTTCATTCATGAAATGACAAAAAAATCCACAAACAACTCAATTTCCAGAAAAAAGGTTTCCCCTTTTCAATCGCGTAAAACGGTTGTAATCTCCCCCTTGCCTTATGCTGTCTTCGACAGCGCCAATGCTTCATGACCTGAAAGAAGCGCCTGCCTTGTCAGGAGATGGTTGATCCGTTTTACCGGCAGGGCCTCTGCAAAAATGCCGGGCCGCAGATACTGCGGCAGAGGTTGAGAGTTATACACGCTACATCCTTTCACTGCGCCAGTTCACTGGCTATGTTTCCATCCGACCGGAAGTCTCACGATTTCCCGGCTCGTCTGTGCCTGCTGATTATCAGCGCTTTTTATCTGCGCCAGATCTCTGGTCAATGTTGCACTGCGCCGGAAACGATCCGGTAAACCCTGCACCTACTGCTACATCAGCGCCTTTTATTTTACGGGCTGCGGCCTGCATTGCCGCAAGGCTTTGCTGCCGCGTGACCGTAAACCTGCACCAGAATCTACGATCTTTCGCACACTGCACCCGACCAGTGCGTCACTTTCGTCGGCAGAGCGACAAAGTGACGCACAACCACCACACCGCGCCATGCCCCTGTTTTCGGGGTTCCGGCGCTCATTCCCAAATCTGACACGCCTTTTGGGGCCGCTGTCAGCAAGAAAAAGGAGAAAAAGATCGATACCGAGGGGGGCATGATGCCCCGGAGAACTCCTGCTCACGCAGGCAGCCTGTACCGCGTACAGTCTGAAACTCCCTATACCTCAACAAACTGCCACTCCGGTGTGAAGGTATCGTTCTGGCGCAGCCAAAAAGCATACGCCGGAGACTGTTTGTGTTCTCAAAATTAAGGGGGGAGTATATGGGTAAGTTAGGTGGTGAAATGAAGGCGCTGGCGAAACACTGCGGCGGCAGCCATAAAACGGTGAACGATCGTATCCATATCGCGCAGCGTTTCGACCGTCATTTACGGGCGCTGAACGTCCAGATCCAGAGGGTGACACAGATTAAGGTTCGCCACATTGAAAGCTACATTCATGAAAGGCTGGCGCAAGGGATTGGCAAACGCACGCTACAAAATGAAATGGCTTCACTGCGTGCGGTGTTGCAACAGGCCGGACGTAAGCAGGTGGCGGAGCATGAGCGGCTGACGAATAAATCGCTGGGTTTATCTGGTGCATCGCGCAATGGTACGCGACAGGCTATTACGCCAGATCATTACCGCCATGTGCTGGAAATGGCCCGTGTAAAAGATCCGGGATTGGCTGCGGCGCTGGAACTGGCACGACTGATGGGCTTACGTTCACAGGAAGCGGTACAAAGCGTGCAGTCGCTGAAAACGTGGAAACAGGCCGTTGAGCGTGGCGATACGCGCTTAACCGTGATTTTTGGCACCAAAGGTGGACGGCCCCGTGAAACGGTGATTTTGGATTCTGGCGCAATCAAAAAAGCGCTTGATAATGCGTTGGCTATTGCTAAAAGCCGTAATGACCGGCTGATCGACAAACCTGATCTTAAAAGTGCGATGAACTACTGGCACAACCAGGCGGTGCGTATTGGTCTGACTGGCGCATATTCCCCGCATTCACTGCGCTATGCGTGGGCGCAGGATGCCATTCGTCATTATCTGGCGCAGGAGTTTAGCAGGAAAGAGGCGCTGGCAATGGTGGCGATGGATTTGGGGCATGGTGATGGGCGGGGGCGGTATGTGGCGCAGGTCTACGGACGGCAGGACGAGGAATAATTCCTGTTCTGGAGCAATCATGAAGCAGCCAGCACTCAAAAGAAAAGGTTGGGGATAAAAAGAATACCAAAGGTGGTAGCACCCGCGCAGAAAAAATTAGATGGCTGAAGGGGCCGGAGTTGACATTGCCTAATATCCTACATTCAGAATCTGGTACTACTTCCTTGAATTTTATTGTGACGAGATGTAAGTACATTCAGTCTAGAATGTCAGAAATAATTCATCTGATTTATATGATTTTACATATTCATTATCCTATACCAAAACTTATCATTATCTGGATGTAGATGCAGCAGAAAGAGGATCGCTCATAAAGCGATAGTTCTGTAATCTAGTAATGAACATGAGCGTTAGATGAAAGAGCTGTACAAAAGTATAGGTAAACGAGGGATATGTGAAAACTATAGAGTAATATGTGTGGATTATAATACAAAAAGATAGTATGTTACTGTTTTATAAAACGATAATAGTTTGAGGCTATAGAATGTTTATAACTGGAGATACCTTAGACGATATTTTAATCAAAATATATAAAAAATTATTACCTAAGAAGAGTAATATCAACCCGACAAAAGGAAAAGCAATAGAGCTAACAGGAATTTTGTTAGAAATTAAAAACCCAAGAGCCAGGCTGAGCAGAACCGAAGGTAAAGGAAAGGTATTTAGTGCATTAGGTGAATTATTATGGTACATGTCTGGAACACATGAATTAAACTTTATACGTTATTATATCCCTAAGTATGATGATTTTTCAGATGACAACGAAACTGTTTATGGTGGGTATGGTCCAAGGATATTTGGTGATTATAATCAATTCAATCGAGTAATTGAAATTCTAAATAACAAAAAAGACTCAAGACAAGCGGTAATACAAATATTTGATGCCGAAGATTTAGAAGAAAGACATAAAGATATACCATGCACTTGTACACTCCAATTTTTTCTGCGAAACAATAAGCTTTCATTAATTGTTAATATGCGTTCTAACGATGCTTATCTTGGATTACCGCATGATGTTTTTGCGTTTACAATGATACAAGAATACGCAGCATGTATTTTAGGGTACGATATTGGTCATTATAAACACTTCGTTGGAAGCTTACACCTGTATGACGAGCATAGAAATAAAGCTCGAGATTATATTAATGAGGGATGGCAAGACGTAATTGAAATGCCCATAATGCCAAAAGAAAATGTTATTAATGATTTTAATATAGTGAAGGAGTTTGAGAAAAAAATCAGAACTGAGGAATATAGCGACATTAATATTATTAATGTTAATATTGATAATTATTGGAAAGATCTCATTTTAATGCTCATTTATTTTAAAGAAAAAAGGAATAATAGAAATTCAACCACAACAATGGATATAATTGATAGAATCCACAATGACATCTATAAGACATATATAAAGAAAAAAGAAGAAATATCAAAATCTATAAAAACTTCATCTTATGACAATAAAGATTATATTTTTACGATTAAAACCCTTATAGAATATTTAGATGATGAGAACCTAAGACAATCTGGAATCATTAGTTATGCTTCACCAATACCCGCATTTGGAAGTCTTTCCAGGGCCAAGATAGCCACATTGGGCTTAAATCCTAGCAATAATGAATTTTTGGATCTAAATGGTAAAGAACTTGATGGTCAACAGCGAAGATTTCATACATTAAACTCTTTATCTCTTAATAAATGGAGCAATATAGATAATAAGTCACTTAATTTAATTGCTGAGTCTTGTAATGATTACTTTAAAAATAATCCATATGATCGATGGTTTAAGCCATTAGATAATTTAATTTCGGGATCAGGATTTAGCTATTATGGAGATAAAAGCAACTCTTGTCATCTGGACCTTGTGCCTTTTGCAACACATAAAAAATGGTCATATTTGAGTAATCATGAAAAAGATATTTTACTCAAAAGAATATCTTCTTCTCTAGGTATTATTATAAAAAACTCAGAGATAAAGTTACTGTTCTTAAATGGGAAAACAGTTATCGAACATTTGAAACTAATATCTGATATTTCATTAAATGAAAAAGAGGAAATTTCTTTTAATTTACAAAGAAAATCACTCAATCACATTAAAGGATATGAATATACGGGACAACTTAGGACAATTTCGGGAGTAGACATAGGACGTAATATATATGTATATGGTATTAATCATAATATACAAAGCAGCTATGGAATATCTAATTTAGTAAAAGAAAATATTAGAAAGAGATTCAATTTATACTGGAGTTCTATAAATCATGAATAGAAATGACCGCATACGTGCAGATTTTTTAAAGAATCAGCTTATAGAGTTTAGTAATACAATTAGGCAATTGAAAGGAATAAAGACAGATGATTACATGGAATCATTGCTTAGTCAAATAATTGAAAGTGAAAGGAGAATTAACTTTGTTAGAATATTGAGTACAACACCTATCGGTCCTAGTAGGATAAATCCCAAAAGTGAAATGTTTGATCCTATAAAGGCCGCAGCTCTAATGACAAGGGAAGGAATAATAAATGAGGCATGTTGGCTCACTTTTTTATCCATCCATTATGGTAAGCATCTTAAATACAAATGGAATCTTGTAAAATATACATATGATATTCCGGGAAGCAATGATGTTTGGTCATAGGATAATGTTACAAAGAATAAACATGCATTTATTCAATGGCTTTCAGATAATTATTCCGAATTTGCACAAAATGGGGCATTTGGAAATCACAGGAAATACGAGTCATTAAATCCCTCAAGAAATAACTGGAATGGTGCAATTATCTTGAGCTATATTAATTGGGTGGAATCGTTTGGGGACCATGTTGGACTAATTTCACATTATGAAAATACTTATCCAGATAGAAAGCAAAGATTTAGAGTATTATATAAATCAATGAATAATGTTTTACGATTCGGTAGAACAGCAAAATTCGATTTTTTAACTATGCTAGAAAAACTTAATATCATGGATATTGAAGCTGATTCAACATATATGGCTGAAGCTACTGGGCCACGAAGGGGAGCAAATCTTCTTTTTGGTGGAAGCACATCAAATATTTACTCTACTACACTGCTTGAAAATTGGGTTAGTGAGTTAGACTCATATTTGAATGTAGGTATGCAAGTTATGGAAGACTCTTTATGTAACTGGCAAAAAAGCCCCGAAAGGTTTATACGCTTTCGGGGCTAAAAATCTTACGACCACTTAAATCTAATCTTTAGATCATTAAAGTGGTTGTAAGGAACAATTTTCATTTTCTGCAATTGTCCTACAACAATACCAGAAGAAATACCTATTTTCTTTGAGAATCGAAGAATAGTCCGTATATCCAAGCGCATGCTCTTCATCTCATACTCATATTCGTCAGGGATTAACGTTCGCTGTGCAAAAGAATTAGCCTCTGATTCTAAATCATCAGTAAATCCTGAAAATTCATCATCAATGAATATAAGATTGTTATCATGTAAAATTAAGTGAGCCGCTTCATGAAAAAACGAAAACCAAAAATGATCGTCTGAAAGATGGCGAAAGCTTAATATAATCATAGCCTTCTGCTTCGTTATAAATTTAGTTGCTCCACTGGCTTTACATCCACTTGGAGCTTTAGCTATGACCACAGCGACCCCGCATGAGGCGCAGATCTCTTGCAATTTAGGGATAAATATAGAAGGTAATTTCTCTCGTGTTAAATTTCTTATTAGTGCAAGTTTTGTTATAAATTCTTTTTTATTCCAATCTTGGCAAGATATTTTTTCTGATAGTATTTCTCCTTGCCTTAACCAAACATCAATAGCACCTTGCTCAGAGTCAAAACATTGAGATTTTTTAAATGCTACAACCGCATGTTGATTTTGGTACTTAGATTGCCATTCGATAAGGTTCTTAACATTAAAATAATCCAAACAATAAATATATTGTTGAAACTTAGAAATGGTTTTGGGAATCCAACCTGAAGCTTTCATATCTTTGAGAGGAAAATATTTTAGCCAAGAATCCTCAGAATCATTTAAGTCTTCAGAAAGAATTAATAACGTCTCACGATATTGTCGCTCTCGTTCCAGCCAAAAATACTGAGAGGCTCCTAATATATTAGATAATTTTATTGCAATTAATTCATTAATTTCTAATTTTCCAGACATTAATTGCTTCAGTTTATTCTCGGATATTTCAAGAAGGAGCCTGAATTCATCTAGAGAAATATTTCTTTCAAAAAGAATGTCAGAAATAGTTTCGCTAGGAGCTGAAATCCAAGTAGGTTGATTTTCTTTAAAAGTAATCATAATTTTCGGATCCCAAGAATTTTTATTCGACTAACATTTGTCCAATCAACACTCCCTGTAGGTAGTATAGGTGTTTTGGGATGGGATGAACAAAAGATTAGGCAAAATCCATCACAAAGGTCAATTATATACTCTCCAGGGGGTAAAGAACTACTTTCTCTAGGATTTCCTGCCAATAAATCGCTTAATTGCGATAAGGCGCGCAGATCTGCAAGACGTTTTTTTAACATGTCAACAACTTTATGAGGGAAATGTTGCCGAGCAATAACCTCTTTTATGCAAAAGTTGCGAACTCTTTCACTATCGTAAGACAATATAATTGCCATTTCCTAAGCCGCGTTCCCTAACTTATTGATAGAATTTATATTTATACATCTTAACTTATTAAAGCAATTGAAAAGGACTCTATTCATGAAGCACAACCAACAACTTCCAGACTCCTTCATCGTACAAATATAATTTGAACAGACTTAAATCGTTAATATTAGGCAAGGCTACAGTATTACTTGTTGATTATCAAGAAATAGTGACTTTTTAGGGAGTTTTAGCCAATGGCTCCCCTTTGATAAAGCACTATAAAAACCGTTCATAATTTGATTTGTATCATGTTTTAAATTGATAATATCCTCAGGGGGCTCTTTTGAGGGCTTCACTTCAAACCTATCCATAAAAAACATTTGGATTCAATCAAATAGAATACAAATCGAATCCAGTCAGAGGAGCCAGATTTTAGTTTCGGGATATCCTGGTGAGTCCGGAGACGTTTAAAAAACAAGAAGTTATCTTTGCCCGGTTGACCTGAGAAGGTTTGCCGGGTTTTTTGATATCTGTCATTTTGGCGTCCGAGTGCCTCCAGGTTCGTTAAACAAATAGCCTTTCACGATGGCACTCACTGATACTGCTATCCGTAGGATCAAACCCACCGATAAAAATTTCTGCATTAGAAAATAACAGATTGCATCCAGCGTCCTGAAACCATGCAGGGAGTGCGAAAACTGCTGCCTGATACATGGTGCCTGACAGCCCCTTATTTATAATTATCTTGATCCTGTTTACGCTAGCTTAAAAAACCAATATTAAAACCAGTGAAATTTCCAACTGCGTCTTTGATAGTAAACTGACGATTACCGCTGCCGATGGCTCCGCCCTGGGGAATGTCATTTTAATCATATGGGCGTTAATGCCTCCTCTGATACCGCGCCAAAATGGGAAATCTTCAGCGACGCTTTCACCGCTGCTGCTAACGAAGAGGCGGATGTGGCAGGTGAACTGATGGTCACCTGTGCCGCCACCCTTACGCTAACCCCTTTAGTTTCCTCCTTTGCTGTCATACTATCGAATGACGTGCCTCACCTGTGAACGCTAAGGAGAATAATATGGAAAATAAAGGCACAAACCTGACGCCCGAGCAGGCGCTGGATCGCCTGGAGGAGCTGTACGAGCAGTCGGTTAACGCGCTCCGTGAAGCCATCGCTGACTATGTTGATAACGGCACGCTGCCCGATCCCCATGCCAGGCTTAACGGACTGTTTGTTTATCCTTCGCTGTCTGTAAGCTGGGATGGCACGACACCGAACCCGCCTAAAACACGCGCTTTTGGACGCTTTACTCATCCAGGCTGTTATACCACTACCGTTACGCGGCCTGCGCTATTTCGCGCTTATCTTCTGGAACAGCTTAACCTCGTTTACCATGATTATGGCGCGCATATTGCGGTAGAGGCCTCGCACCATGAGATCCCGTATCCTTACGTGATCGACGGCTCAGCTCTGACGCTAGATCGTTCTATGAGCGCCGGGCTAACGCGCCATTTTCCTACCACAGAACTGGCACAGATTGGCGATGAGACAGCAGACGGTCTGTTCCACCCCGGCGAATTCTATCCGTTATCGCACTTCGACGCGCGTCGTGTTGACTTCTCGTTGGCCCGGTTACGGCACTATACCGGTACGCCGGTTGAACATTTTCAGCCCTTCGTTTTGTTTACCAACTACACCCGCTATGTCGATGAGTTTGTGCGCTGGGGATGCAGCCAAATTCTTGATCCTGACAGCCCCTATATCGCGCTTTCCTGTGCTGGCGGAATTTGGATCACGGCAGAAACGGAAGCGCCGGAAGAGGCTATTTCCGATCTGGCCTGGAAGAAACATCAGATGCCCGCCTGGCACCTGGTAACGGCAGATGGGCAGGGGATTACGCTGGTAAATATCGGTGTTGGCCCTTCAAATGCTAAAACGATTTGCGACCATTTGGCCGTGTTGCGGCCTGACGTCTGGCTTATGATTGGGCACTGTGGAGGGTTACGAGAAAGTCAGGCGATTGGCGATTATGTGCTGGCCCATGCCTACTTACGCGATGATCATGTGCTGGATGCCGTTCTGCCGCCTGATATTCCGATTCCAAGCATTGCGGAAGTACAGCGTGCGCTGTACGACGCTACCAAAGCGGTTAGCGGAATGCCCGGCGAAGAGGTGAAACAGCGACTGCGCACGGGAACCGTCGTCACCACGGATGACCGTAACTGGGAGCTTCGTTATTCCGCATCGGCGCTGCGATTCAACCTTAGCCGCGCGGTTGCGATTGATATGGAGAGCGCGACGATTGCAGCCCAGGGCTATCGCTTTCGTGTGCCTTACGGCACGCTGCTTTGTGTTTCTGACAAACCTTTACACGGTGAAATTAAACTGCCCGGGCAGGCAAACCGGTTTTATGAGGGGGCTATTTCAGAACATTTGCAAATTGGTATTCGTGCTATTGATTTGCTACGCGCAGAAGGTGATCGTTTGCACTCACGTAAATTACGCACGTTTAATGAGCCACCGTTTCGCTAACGAAATGAGCTGTCGCCTGCTGTTGGACAGGAGTGGAAGAGGCGTATTTATGTGATATGAAAAGCGGCTGAATGAAGCCTTAGCGGGAGGCGATTTTGCATCCCGCTAAGGCCTTATTGTGCCGCGAGCTTCATCACCATCACCATCGCCGGAGATCTGTCGCCGATAATCGCGTCTACGTCAGGAAACGCGCCGGAAGGCGAAAACATTGCGCCACACTTCACGCTCTTTGAGCGCCTGACCCACAAGCCCGGATTAACAAGCAGATACCGACCGTGAGAATCGATCAGCTTAAAGGGGTTATCAGAAGGCTTGATACTGCGGATTTGTGCGTTGGTTAGAGACACAGGATGGTCACGCCATTATCGAACTGAAATGGCCCAAAGTTTCGCCGGATGCGCAGGAAAAACCAGATGCGCATCGGGAGGTATTTTCACGCTAACTTATTGAAATCTGCGGTAATAAGAATTTATAAGTAAGCCTGAAAACAGGAATTTGGCTCCTCTGACTGGATACTGATATTGATTTATCATATTGAATTTATGAAGATTTTATTTTTAAAATTGGAGTGAAGCCCTCAATAAGGCTCCAAACGCAATAACTGTTCTGAAATGTGATATTTGTCATGTTTTAGATTACTCTTTGGCCGTAAGTGGGCATAACAGACAGCTTTGTGTCAAAGTGGACATCGGTTATGTAATTACCTGAGTGCTAAAGCCAAAATATCAGTACGATAACCAACTCAATACGAAATTTGTGAGTTGGTTTGTAATGGTTCGGTTAAATTTCACTGTGTTCTTTTGGCTTAATTACAAGTAAGGCAATCAAGACACTAATTGATGCAGCAAGCAGAACCATATTATTTACTGCATCATAAGCGAAAATATATGAGAATGGGCTATCAAATTAACATTAATTACTTGTTACTAACTCACTGTAAGTTAATTTAGTTAAGTACTTAACATAGTCTACTGCGTTTTCTTTAATCACTTCTTTGGAAGGGTTATATTCTGCACCATAAAAGGCAAAGTGTGGAACATATTCAGCACCAACATATTTAATCGTAATTTCAAATGGGCGAAGTACTTCTTGCATGGTAAATTTATAACGGCCATTCGCCATATAGTCTGCAAGTTCAATACCGGCAGTTACAGCCAAAGCTATTTTTTTATTCTTCAGCTTATCGCCTGTAGAGCCGTATGCCCATCCATAAAGAAACACTTCATCCAGCCATTGTTTCAACATGGGAGGGCAGTTGAACCAGTAAACTGGGAACTGCAAAACCAGCGACTCATGTTGCTCAACCAGTCTTTGCTCAGTCTCGATATTGATCCTGCCGTCAGGATATGCTTTATAAAGCTCATGGACAGTAAACTGATCAGGATAATTTTTTAACTCATTTATCCAACACTGATTAACAACTGAATTTTCAATATTTGGATGAGCGACAACTATAAGCGTTTTTTTCATCATTTCCTCATTCAGGACTGACTTGCGATTGGGTTACTCAGGAGTATATGATTGGCCCTGTCGTTTGTG
Source organism: Salmonella sp. SAL04202 (assembly GCF_046550775.1). Classification (NCBI taxonomy): domain Bacteria; kingdom Pseudomonadati; phylum Pseudomonadota; class Gammaproteobacteria; order Enterobacterales; family Enterobacteriaceae; genus Salmonella; species Salmonella sp. SAL04202. Next base: position 1,771,211 of record NZ_JBGDXK010000001.1, read on the forward strand.
AAGTACGCAAATTTAGGTTATATACTTACCAAAAGGAGAGTGTAAATGATGACTGAGACATGCTCACAGACTGGTATCAACCTGGAGGAAACCGATTTTGGTTATACTCTTTCCTTAATTAGCGGGAAATATAAAATGATAGTTATGTACTGGTTAAATGAAAATAAACCAGTCATGCGATACAACGAGCTTAAACGCCGCATCGGTACGATTTCTTTCAAAACTCTGAGTAATACTCTGAAAGAACTCGAACAAGATGGAATAATCAATAGGGTGGAGTATCCTCAAATACCGCCCAAAGTTGAATACAGTCTTTCAAAACGAGGGGAATCATTAATGCCAATTCTGGATTTAATGTGTGATTGGGGTGGGAAAAACCGCAACTAATAATTTAGTGGTGTGGATACAGATGATGAACAACTCTGAGTAATTCTCAATTGTTCATAGCAGACTTCGGCGATCGGTGTAATGATTGTCATCGCTCAATCCGGCTGGTGACTGGTGATGTTTAGCGATTGATCAGATCGCACAATCTGGGCTGAGTTCCCTCAAAGCGATCTGCTATTCCACACTATTTAGGAACACGTTATCGTAGCTTAGCTGATAGCCTGCATATCATGATAGATAAATGCAGATATTTTCTGAATCACTTCAAAGTGTAAGCCTTAGGGGGCGAATGGCTATATCCCGTTCTTAGCCGACTGTCAGAACTGGCTAAACCCCTGCGCCAGATAGTAACGAAGGCTAGCTTCTTCTCTTTGCCATCAACGCGGTACTTCATGTACCAGAGTTTTGAGCCGTTGGGTTTGAGCAGCAGGTTGGGTCCTGAACTGTCGGTGATCTTGAAGGATTTCTCGGTGGGTTTGATCTTGCGGATAGCGGTATCGGTTAATGCCATAGGAGGGGGCTCCATTTACTCAACGAACCGTGAGGCCCGATTAAGCCCCAAAAACTATGGATGTCAAAAAACCCGGCAAACCTTATCAGATCAACCGGGTAAAGATAATTTCTTGTTTTTTAAACGTCTCCGGACTCGCCAGGATGTCCCGAAACTAAAATCTGGCTCCTCTGACTGGACTCGAACCAGTGACATACGGATTAACAGTCCGCCGTTCTACCGACTGAACTACAGAGGAATCGTGTGAACGGGGCGCATAGTAACGATGTGCGATCGGCTTGTCAAAGGGGGAAATAAGGTTGCGCGTTTGTTTGCTGACAAAAACAACAAAGCGTTGAAGTTTTGATCTAATTCCTACTTTGCTCCGGCATGGCGCAACTTTGTCTGTAATTGCACAAGTCAAATGCTGTGACCTTACCGCAATGGCTATGTACCAGCGTCTGATGAAACGTGAAAAACTGGCAGGCACTTGGCAAATAATTCTGAGACATAACGCCGTAGAGATTAAGGGCAGGGAGTAGAATGAACTTTAGACGTGAAATATTTTGTGAAAATGGTTGATACAGGCAGTCTGACGCCGGTAGCGGAAATGGCAGATAAATTTCTGGTGCAGGCGAAAAGATTTCCGTCAATATCATAGGCAGAATTATGGTGCATCAGCTTTTGGCGACGACACGGAACGTGCGGGTTTTATCGCGCTTTTCCTGAAGGATTTTTTCATCAGTCTGTTTTTTGCGTTCGGGTCAATCCCCTGATCCAGCAGCCTTTTGACCTCGTCACGGCGTTGTCTGGCATCAGCAAGAGAAACCGCAGGGTAAACCCCAATAGAAAACACCTTCTGTTTGCCATTGAAGCGATAGCCTGACTGCCAGTATTTTGAATCGATAGAGGCTAAACCCGTCAGCGAGCTTGACGGCCTTTTCCGATGGTCTGGCATTTTTTACTTTGGTATCAGTCAGTGACATGACGGTTCCCTCCGCGTGCTGGTAAAACGCAAATCGAACCAGCTTTACCAGCAAAAGGGTATAGCTTCGAGTGGTTTTTAGTAAACGAGAGTGAACCTGAAGAAGGGGTTAATCAGTTGATATAAATGCAGAAAGCAGACGTCAGTGAACGTCTGCTTCCCTAAATTTGGCTCCTCTGACTGGATGCGATATCTAATATATCTCTTTGAATTTTAATTAATTTAGTTTTAAATATTAAAACGAGGCCCTCAATAAAGCCCCAAATGTTATTGCTGTTTTTAAATGTGATACATATCACGTTTGTGATTGTTGTTCTGACCGTAGGTAGATATGGCGGTTGGCTCTGTGCCAGGAGGACGACAGACCAATCCCTCCGTAAAAACAGCATTTACCGCCTTAACCGCAGCCACCGTGCCAGCTATAGTGTGTCCGCTGCCCGCCAGGCGCTGGCTGCAGCCGTCTTGCAACCTCGGATGCCATCTCCCAGGAAATTCATCGTTGTATCAGGAAATACAGGCCATGCCGTTTGACTGGAAAGATATTATCACACCCATTGTGACCGTCACGGAGGTCTTAGGGGACATAATCATGTATGATCTTTCTTTGGGTCTTGTGCTTTAGGGCCTTCTGTTCCCGGACACCCATCCAATCCAAGTGGATCCATCCACCCCAGCGGATCATGTACATAACTATAGGTATTCAAACCGAATCGAAATCGGATCCTGACTGATATACCTCCCCGCTAACGGATTATAGTACCGGTAGCGGTTATAATGCAGCCCTGATTCTTCATCGGCATACTGCCCCTGCAAACGCAGTGGCTGGCAGATACCCGCCTGCATTTCTGTATGGCCGTAGGCGCGATAAATGGCACTCCACACTACGTTGCCGTCCTGTCCAGCAGCTCCTGCGGTACACCGATATGGCCGTTGACGTAGTAGCTGACGGTGCTGCCGACGCCGCGTCCTTTAAGCTGAGCCAGCGCTTGGCGGGCAGCGATGGTGCTGATGCGCGGCGGCAATCTGGGCCAGCCGTTCCAGTTCAAAAACTTCCGCGATTGATTTTTCCCGCCCGCCGCCTTCCCGCATGTGAGAAAGGTGGCCGGGCGGGTAAATCGATTAAGGCGTGGCTTTTTTAGTCTCTGCGGCCTTGTTATACAACGCCTGAATCAGCGCCTGCTGTTCCGCTCCCGGTATGATACCCAATCTGTGAAAAATATTCCCAATCTGATAAAGCTGCTGATTACCGGTGTCGTCCTGGCGGGTAATCGACGCCTGCGTGGTTAATTTTTTCAGCGTAAAGGTAATATGTTCCTGACACTCGGGCGTGTTTTCAGAACAAATCTGGCGTAACAGCATCAGGTTTTTATTATCGACCCTATCTGCGTTAATCATCAATTCCCTTGCCTGACTCCACTGTTTTGCATTCATGTAGTGGTCGATCATCGCCTCCTCTTCGAGAGAGGGAACGTGCTGGTGTAACACCCGTTTGGCATTCACCGTGTCGTTGCCATAGCTGTAAAGCTCCGCAAGTCTTTGAAAGGAACGCGACATATCTTCATCAGGCCAGGCTTTTGCCTGGCTGAGGTAAATCGCCTCGGCGCTGACGGCTAATTTTTGCGCTGCCTCAGGATGACCAATTTCTTTGAGTACTTCACCCATTTCATTTGTTGCATCTTCCCATTCGGCGAACGTCAGGGTTTGCGCCTCGGCGGAGAGGGTTGCGATATGCTTTTCCGCCACAGCATTCTGCTTATGCTGAAAGAGATTCTTCAGCGCTTTGATTTTGTACTCGTAGCAATACCTGTCGTCGTAGCAGGTATATTCCGGCGCGCTCATCAGCAAATCGATACGCTTATTCATCAGCGCAACATCATCAAGCTTGCTTAATAAATCAATCAGCTCCATTTCAATGCGCGGTGAAGGGGCAAAATTGAATATTTTATCGACCTGCGTCACATAGGTTGAAAGCGTCTCTTGATAATTCTGTGTCAGCTCGTTTTTCTTATAAAAAGAGAGCAATCCCGGTAATGAATACTGGAAATAGCTTCCTTTATTGCCGGTTGCTTTGCGCAATCTCGCAGACAACGCCATCGCCTTCTCTTTATTACCCGTGGCGTAATAGATCTCCATCAGGTCGAGATACTCTTGATAACGGTAGGCTTCAGCACTCGGTTGTTGAGCAATAGCCGTATCAAACATTTTCAGCGCGCTATCTGCGTAAACCAACGCCTTTGCGGTGTCGCCCTTGGCATGGTACTGCTTCGCAATAATAAGCAGCATTTTTAGCTGAGTATAAGGAACAACAATTTTATCAGCGTAATTTTCATTATAAATAGCGGCGGTTTTATCAGGCTCTGAGTGCCAGAATTCTAAAACCGTGGCTAAATAAAAATTCCTCGCGTCGGCATTTTTGCTAAGAAGGGCTAAGGCTTTTTCAGGCTGTTTGCGATTAACCCAGCCATCAACGTAGCTCTCGTAGGCGGTAATGCTCGACGGTTTATCGAGACCAATTTTGGACAGGAAAACCATCGCGGCATCCGGGCTATTATTTTCAGCGATCCACGAGGCCTCATGGTTTAGCGAAAACTTCGCATAATTCGATTGTGTGTCCAGCTTTTTCAGTAATGCATCCGCACGGCTCATCGGGCCGTACATAAACAGTTCCCTGTGTAATTCAAACCAGGCTGCCTGCGATTTAAAAGTGGTGTTTTCATTTAAAGGGACGGCATTTTGCAGTTTCTGTTCGACAACTGACCAGACATCAGGCGATTGCTGACTTTGTGCAACGCTCTGATAAGAGTAAAAAACCGTGGCGGCTGTGAGTAATGTGGCGAATTTAAATTTCATAGCAACGTGTATCCTTTCAGTTCCGTTTGAATAGCCTCTTTACAGCAAAGTCATATTTACTTAGTTTGAGGCGTTAATTCCTTTAAGGCTGCCAGTGCAGGTTTGACGCCGCCTTTTACCGCCGCTGTAAGATGAAGTTTGGCTTTGTTGAGGTCTTTCTCAACGCCATCACCATTCCTGTACATGAGTCCAAGGTTATAGTGCGCCTGAGCATTTCCCTGGTCAGCGGATTTTTTAATCCACTTATAGGCTTCCGGCAGGTTTTTCGGCATTCCTTCGCCGATAAGATTTAAATATCCCACTTCTAACTGCGCATCACTTTCGCCAAGCTCTGCCGCTTTGAATAAATAGGAGAGATATTTTTTGCTGTCTTGCGCTACGCCATCACCGTCGTTGTACGCATAGGCCAAAAAGAGAAGCGCACCGGGATGATTTTGCTCTGCGGACTGAGTTAACCATTTCATCGCCGCATCGTAGTTTGTGCATTCAAACTCATACTTACCTAAATGATATTGCGCAGTGCTGTCACCCTGCTTTGCCTTATTGGTGACGTCAGTCGGCGCATATAGCTCTGAAAGCTCTTCATCGTTGTGGTAACAACGGATGTATTTTATGCCGTCTTCATCATAGGCTTCTTCTGTACCTTCCTTGTCGCCATCGACATAGGGCAGCGTACTTAAGACCTTACCCGTACGATCGTTAAACTCTCTTTTCAGGCCGTTTCTTTCATCATTAGCAAACATAACCTCTTCAACAAGTTTACCGGTACGTTCGCTCCAGCGGCGATCGGCTCCCTGCTTTTTATCGTCTTTATATTCGGTGGTATAGGTGAGTTTGCCCTGTTCATTCCAGTGCTTAGCGTCCCCATTTAGCATACCGTTTTTATAGGGATAGACTGATTCGCGGTGACCATTTTCGTACCACTTTTCGGAATCCCCGTCTAACACATCATGTTTATACATTTTGGATGAGGCAGGCTTTCCGTTGCTGAACCATTCTTTGACCGCACCATGTTTACGGCCTTCACTATCAAAAGAGGATTCTTCTTTGGGATGCCCATTTCCATACCAGCTCTGAGCAGAAAGCTGTTTGCCATTTTTATAGGTCGCTTTAGAAAGGAGTTTGCCCTCTTCACTGTATTGTTCGAACGTTCCGTCGTTTTCACCTTGGTTATTTCTGTGGTAAACACCACGAATTTTACCGGTAGAATAATATTCCGTACTGGTGCCGACAATGGTGCCTTTACTGTATGAATATTCCCCCTTTATTTTCCCATCAGGGAAATATTCAAATGCCGGGCCTTCCAGTTTCTGATTTAAATAGCTGTGTTTTTGTTTTAAAACACCGTTATCATAAAAATGTGGGCATTCGCCATCTTTAATTTTACCTTGGGCAAAGTAACGTTTACTTTCAACGGCTCCGTTTTCATGGTATACGATGTATTCCCCTTCGGGTTGACCATCTTTAAACGTCAGCGTTTGCGCTATTTTGTCTTTTTCATCAAAGTAAGTTTCAGCTTTTCCGTCACGCTTATTTTGCGCATTATAATGATAAATACTTTTGAGATTGCCGCTTTCATAGAAAGACTTAAATACAGAAACACGTTGTCGGTTAGCGAAGTTTTCTTCGTTGGTATAGCCTTCAAAGGCTATCTGTTTACTCTGCATCACCTCCCCTGTTTCTTCTGAGGATTCCAGATACCAGCCGGTGACTTTCCATAATTTTTTCTCTTTGTCATAGGGGAGAGGCATATGGACTACTATTGTTGCCTGACGTTTAACCGTCGGTTGCAGTTCATCATCCAGCCACAAGTCAGACGATCTTTTCATGTATTCGGCACCGCACAGCGCTTCGGTACATAGCTCGATTCCAGTCAGCATGGGCGTGCCGCCAGCATCGCACTGATCGACCGTCAGGTAAAAATAACGGTCATCGAGAATAGCCGGTCTTAAACTGCGTATTTTATTAATATATTCTTCTGTCGTCAGTCCCATTGATTCTGCGCGCGCAGAAAGGGTATTAGTATTACAGGGTGTTTTATCTTTAAAATAATAACGGTCGGCGAGTAAAAGTTTCAGGTCACTGCTAATGGCGGTTTTATTAAAATCGATATTTTCAATTTGGGCGATGAAATTAACGGGTTTGGATTCTGTACTGGGGGATTGTTTTGCACATATATTCGCGCAATATAATGAAACTATCATTGTTATGAATATTTTCTTCAAGATGTTCTCCTTGTATGAATAATAACTCCCTGAAACTTATTTCATGCTATAGAAACAAAGAGTTAATGTAAAGGATGCGAGGAGCATATTCTGGCAGGAGAGAGTTTGCTTCAGTTACCAGTAAGAATAATTTAAGTATTACGAGCGCGTTGTTTTTAATTTGATAATAACGCGCTGATGATTATTAACGATTATATACCCAATAAACCTCAAGATGCGGGAGTGAGCACCTGAAAGTGATCTTTAATTCGGGATGTCAGTGAGTCCGCTATATCCGGCAGCGTCTGGTTAAAAAAGACAGATATTGTGTCCCTGAACTCTCGCGTACTGCTGAAGTAGCGATTATTCCGGGCATGTTCGTTCATTAATTTCCACATTCGTTCTATCGGATTCAGGTTTGGACTGTAAGGGGGAAGGTAATGCAGCCTGATATTTACCACCTCCGCCCAGTCTTTCACTAACTGTGAACTGTGGTAACCTGCTCCGTCCGATGCTCGCTCTTAGCCAACTGTCAAATTTGCCCATACACCTGCGCCACATACCGCGCACGCCCGTCCCCATGCCCCAGATCCATCGCCACAATTGCCAGCGCTTCTTTCCTGTTGAACCCCTGCGCCAGATAGTGACTAATGGCATCCTGCGCCCACGCATAACGCAGGGAATGCGGAGAATATGCGCCAGTCAGACCAATACGCGCCGCCTGGTTGTGCCAGTAATCCATCGCGCTTTTCAGATCCGGTTTGTCGATCAGTCGGCCATGACGGCTTTCTGCAATAGCCAGCACATTATCCAGCGCTTTTCTGACAGCTATAGTATCCAGAATCACCGTTTCGCGGGCTGTCCGCCTTTGGTGCCGAACACCACGGTTAAACGCGTATCGCTGCGTTCAATGGCCTGTTTCCACGTTTCAGCGATTGCACGCTCTGCACCGCTTCCTGTGAACGTAAGCCCATCAGCCTCGCCAGTTCCAGCGCCGCCGCCAGTCCCGGATCTTTCATGCGGGCCGTCTCCAGCACATGATGATAATGTTCAGGCGTGATCGCCTGTCGCGTCCCGCTGCGCGATGCACCAGCCAGACCCAGCGATTTATTAGTCAGCCACTCATGCTCTGCCACCTGTTTACGCCCGGCCTGTTGCAGAACAGCGCGCAGCGAGGCCATTTCATTTTGCAGCGTGCGTTTGCCGATCCCCTGCGCCAACCTTTCATGAATATAGCTTTCAATGTGGCGCACCTTAATCTGCGCAACCCGCTGGATATGGACGTTCAAAGCCCGTAAGTGGTGATCGAAACGCTGCACGATATGAATGCGATCGTTCACCGTTTTATGGCTACCGCCACAGTGCTTTGCCAGTGCCTTCATTTCACCACCTAACTTGCCCATACACTTCTCCTATGATTTTGAGAACACAAACAGTCTCCGGCGTATGCTTTTTGGCTGCGCCAGAACGATACCTTTACGCCGGAGTGGCAGTTTGTTGAGGTATAGGGAGTTTCAGACTGTACGCGGTACAGGCTGCCTGCATGAGCAGAAATTCTCCGGGGCATCATGCCCCCCCTCGGTATCGATCTTTTTCTCTTCTTTCTTGCTGACAGCGGCCCCAAAAAGGCGTGTCAGATTCGGGAATGAACGCCGGAACCCCGAAAACAGGGGCATGGCGCGGTGTAGTGGTTGTGCGTCACTTTGTCGCTTTGCGCGACGAAAGCGACGCACTGGTCGAGTGCAGTACGCGAAAGATCGCAGACTCTGGTGTTGTTTTACGGTCACGCGGCAGCAAAGCCGGACGTCTTTGCAGGCCGCAGCCCGTAAAGTAAAAGGCGTTGATGTGGTAACGGGTGCCGGGTGGAATCGCTTCCGTCACGGTGCTGCATTGACCAGAGATCTGGCGCAGGTACCATCGAGATACTCTTTCAGTTCTTTGGTACCGAACGTGTCGATAGCCCGCTGAGCTGCGCCGAGATTAGACGCCAGCTTGTCACCGCCAATGTCTTTATCGGCTTTAACTGCCGCAGCCCAGTCTTCTGTTTGCTTCTGCCATGACTCCGCTTGCTGTTGTTGCACTCCCGCCAGCACTTTCGGATAGACGTCCACCAGCTTCTGCGCCTGCTCTTGCGTCAGGTTCAGTTCACGCGCCACTGGTTCGAACTGCGCCAGCGCGCTGGTATCGAGTTCCTGACCTTCAGGGGCGGTGAACGCGTATTTCTCCGGCGCGCCGGGCGGCGTTTCTTCTTTCGGTGGAGTGGGCTTATTGGGATCGGCGGGTGGGTCGTGTGGTTTTTCAGAAGCGGGACCATCTGACGGTGGATCGGCGGGTGGATTTTCTGACGGTTTTCCTGTACCCGGATCGGTCTGCGTGCCGCCAGCGGTATCGGTTAATGCCATAGGAGGGGGCTCTATTTACTCAACGAACCGTGAGGCCCCGATTAAGCCCCAAAAACTATGGATGTCAAAAAACCCGGTAAACCTTCTCAGGTCAACCGGGTCAAGATAATTTATTGTTTTTTAAACGTCTCCGGACTCACCAGGATATCCCGAAACTAAAATCTGGCTCCTCTGACTGGACTCGAACCAGTGACATACGGATTAACAGTCCGCCGTTCTACCGACTGAACTACAGAGGAATCGTGTGAACGGGGCGAATATTAACGAGGTGCCCCTGGCTTGTCAAAGCCTGTTTTCACAAAAAAAGTTCGTTTGCTGTTTTATTCCACACTTCGGTTAAAATTCACCGTTTCCTGATGATTTTCACAGCAAAAAGCGCTTACTCCCTCTTTACGCGCGGGTATCTCCACAGCCAGCGCCCGCTTACCAGACGCCAGTAAAACAGCGCGCCGCGCACGGCCCAGTCAAGAAACATCCCCAGCCAAACCCCTACAACCCCCATACCCAGCACAATACCAAGCGTATACCCTGCCACAACGCGACAGCCCCACATCCCCAGCATCGATACCCACATCGCAAATCGCACATCGCGCGCGCCTTTAAAACCCGACGGCAGCACCCACGCGGCCGCCCAAATTGGCATAAAGGCAGCATTAAGCCAGAGCAGAACTTTAACTACCTCTTTTACGTCCTGCTCCTGGGTATAAAATGAGGCAAACAGACCCGCGAACGGCGCTGTCCCCCAGGCGATTGCCGTAAGTACGATAGTCGACATCCAGAATACATGGCGCAATTGACGCTCTGCCTGACCAATTTGCCCGGTACCAAGACGCTTACCGGTGATAATAGTCGACGCCGAACCAAGGGCGTTACCCGGCAGGTTGATAAGCGCCGCCACGGAAAAAGCAATAAAGTTGCCCGCAATAACGTTAGTGCCCATTCCTGCGACAAACATTTGCGTCAGTAGTTTGCCACCGTTGAACAGCACTGATTCAATGCTCGCCGGAATACCGATACCCATCACTTCCCAGATAATGCCGAAATTCAGCGGCTTCAGATAGCTTTTCAGCGGAATGCGCAGCGCCGGATTAAAACCAATCATCAGCACCCAAATAATCGCTACCGCGCCGATGTAGCGCGAAATGGTTAATCCCAGCCCCGCGCCGGCAAAACCCAGCCCTTGCCAGGAGAAAGCCCCGTAAATCAGGATGCTGCTGATGATAATATTAAGAATGTTCATCCCGCCGTTAATCATCAACGGGATTTTCGTATTCCCTGCCCCACGCAGCGCGCCGCTACCGATTAGCGCAATTGCCGCAGCCGGATAACTCAGCACCGTCAGTTCAAGGTACGTTAACGCCAGCCCCTTTACTTCTGGCGTCGCCTCGCCTGCGACAATATTAATAATTTCACTGCCGAAATAATGAATGACCACTGCCAGCACAACGGCAAATAGCGTCATAATCACCAGCGACTGGCGCGCCGCTGCCCTTGCCCGTCGCCTGTCGCGCTTGCCCAGGCTAAAGGCAACCACCACCGTAGTACCAAGATCGATAGCCGCAAAAAAAGCCATAATTACCATATTAAAACTGTCGGCAAGCCCCACGCCCGCCATTGCTTCCTTGCCCAGCCAACTGACGAGAAAAGTACTGAGCACGCCCATTAGCAAAACACAGGTATTTTCCAGAAAAATGGGGATAGCAAGTGGGGTGATTTCACGCCAGAACAACACTTTGTAGCTCTTGCGTTTGGCATACCAGGGCGTACGGACGACAGCCTGGCGTAAGGCAGTGGAGACGTTCAAAATGGACCTTAAAGAAGAGAGTTGAAACCACATTTCAATAATGAGCGAGAAATCGTAAGGCTGCAAAGCTTTTTGCAGAAAAAATGTCTGCAAATGCAACAAAGTGATGAGATAACCCGCAATCGAATCTGTAAGAGGTTAAATGGGGTTTGACAAAAATTTTTCCGCCGCTAATATACGACCCCACACGATTCCTCTGTAGTTCAGTCGGTAGAACGGCGGACTGTTAATCCGTATGTCACTGGTTCGAGTCCAGTCAGAGGAGCCAGATTTTAGTTTCGGGACATCCTGGTGAGTCCGGAGACGTTTAAAAAACAAGAACTTATCTTTACCCGGTTGACCTGAGAAGGTTTGCCGGGTTTTTTGACATCCATAGTTTTTGGGGACTTAATCGGGGGCCTCACGGTTCGTTGAGAAAATGGAGCCCCCTCCGATGGCATTAACCGATACCGCTATCCGCAAGATCAAACCCACCGAGAAATCCTTCAAGATTACCGACAGTTCAGGACTCTACCTGCTGATCAAACCCAACGGCTCGAAACTCTGGTACATGAAGTACCGCATTGACGAGAAAGAGAAGAAGCTGGCTTTTGGCCCCTATGCGGTGAAAAAACAGTTAATCAGGTCGAACCCTGCGCAAAATCTGGATGGTGAGTTCACGCCGCCTGAAACACAGCATTACCCGGCCCTGCCCCTTGAGAAACTGCCTGAATGTTTGTCGCGAACGGATAATTAGAGAGGGATAATATCTCCGCTAAGCTCTCTCATACCACCCTTTCGAACGATTCACCACTCGCACAACCAGCAGCATCACCGGCACCTCAATGAGTACTCCTACCACGGTCGCCAGCGCCGCACCGGAATGAAAACCAAACAGGCTGATTGCCGCTGCGACAGCCAGTTCAAAGAAGTTCGATGCGCCGATCAGGCTGGATGGACAGGCAATATTGTGCTTTTCGCCCACCAGTCGATTCAACCCATAGGCCAGTGCCGAGTTAAACAGCACCTGAATCAGAATTGGCACCGCCAGCAGGGCAATGACCAGCGGCTGTTGCAGAATGGCTTCGCCCTGAAACGCAAACAGTAACACCAGCGTTGCCAGTAATGCCGCCATTGACCACGGGCCGATTTTCGTCAGCGCATTATCGAATGCCGCTTGCCCCTTGCGTAGCAGAGCCTTACGCCAGAGCTGGGCCAGAATAACCGGCACAACGATGTACAGTACCACGGAGGTTAACAGGGTGGCCCACGGCACGATGATTGAGGACAAGCCGAGCAGCAGCCCAACAATCGGCGCAAAGGCGAAAATCATGATGGCATCGTTCAGCGCCACCTGCGACAGCGTGAAATAAGGGTCGCCGTTGGTGAGTCGGCTCCAGACAAACACCATTGCCGTACAGGGCGCGGCGGCCAGCAGAATAAGCCCGGCGATGTAGCTGTCAAGCTGATCGGTTGGCAGCCACGGCGCGAATAAATAACGGATGAACAGCCAGCCGAGCAGCGCCATTGAGAATGGTTTAACCAGCCAGTTGATAAACAACGTTACGCCGATCCCGCGCCAGTGCGCTTTGACCTGCCCCAGCGCCCCGAAATCAATGCGCAGCAGCATAGGAATAATCATTACCCAAATAAGCAAACCGACCGGCAAATTGACGCGGGCAATCTCCAGACCGCCGATAACGCGAAAGACGCCCGGCATTACCTGCCCGAGCAGAATACCGATGGCGATGCAGAGCGCAACCCAGACGCTCAGGTAACGTTCAAACAGGTTCATGGCCGGAGCGGCCTGGGTTTGTGCGGACATAGCAGGCTCCTTTAGGTTTATTTTCCCGTTGTGCTCAGTTGTAGCAAACGTTCCACACCGACAGGCTCTTCCGCCTGTAGCGGCACCAGCGCACAGCGTCGGGCATGGTGGGTACAGACGGCATCAATCTGCGACCGTTCGCGTTCGGCACGCTGGCGCAGCAGCGGCGATGTAGTCGGCGTATTGATCAGGCTGTTATTAATGACCCAGCCCCACGGTTCAATCCCCGCGCGACGCAGGTCGTCCTGCAAATGAGCGGCTTCCAGCACCGGCGTGGTTTCCGCCAGCGTGGCGATGAGAACTTTCGTCTGCTCGCTGTCCTGTAGGCGCATCATGGGCGTCAGTACGGGCTGACCGTGTTCCCCGGCCAGTCGGGCAATCTCACGGTGGTAAGCGCCAGTAGCGTCAAGCAGCAGCAACGTATGGCCGGTTGGTGCGGTATCCATGACGACAAACTGCTTACCTGCCTCCTGAATGATGCGGGAGAAAGCCTGAAACACGGCAATTTCTTCCGTGCAGGGAGAACGCAGATCTTCTTCAAGAACGGCACGACCCTGTTCGTCGAGGTTTTTACCCTGCTCAGCCATCACCTGCTGCCGGTAACGCTCGGTTTCGGCCAGTGGATCGATACGACTGACGGTCAGACCGTCGAATGAGCCATCCAGCGTGTCGGTCAGGTGCGCCGCCGGATCGGATGTGGACAGGTGAACCGGATAACCGCGACGGGCCAGTTCAACGGCAATCGCCGCTGCCAGCGTAGTTTTCCCCACACCGCCTTTGCCCATCAGCATGATCAGGCCATGTCCCTGCGACGCGAATCCGTCGATCAGTGATGACAATGAAGGAAGATCTACGGGGGAGATATCTCCGACTTCCGCCGGGGAGCCAGTTGAACTGCCGTCCAACAGACCCCGTAATGCCGCCAGCCCTACCATATTGAACGGTTTTAACGGCAGGCGATCGCAGGGCAATGCGCGCAGGTTATCAGGTAAATGTTGCAGCGCCTGTTGTTCACGCTGATACAGTGCCTGCGCCAGCTTATCGCGAGCGGTTTCCTGCTCAGGCAACAGGCCGTTAATGACCAGATACTGCTGCGTCAGACTGATGGCGGCCAGTTCGTCATAGGTACGCGATACTTCTTTCAGCGTTGCGGTTTGCGCTCTGGCGACCAGCACCATCCGCGTCAGTTCCGCATTCGCCAGTGCGTCTACGGCGGCGCGATACTGGCTGCGCTGTTTTTCCAGCCCGGCCAGCGGGCCGAGACAGGACGCACCGTGCTGGCTGTTGTCGAGATAACCGCTCCACGCGCCGGGCAGTTGCAGCATTCGTAGCGTATGCCCGGTTGGCGCGGTGTCGAACACAATATGATCGTACTCATCGCGCAGTTGCTGATTAGTCAGCAGCGCGGTGAATTCGTCAAAGGCGGCAATCTCGGTGGTACAGGCACCGGAGAGCTGTTCCTCAATACCCGCCACGATATCGTCTGGCAGAATGCCACGCACCGGTCCGACAATGCGCTCACGGTATGTCGCTGCGGCAGCGGACGGATCGACTTCCAGCGCAGCCAGTCCGTTGACCGCTGCAATCGGGGTTATCTGATGACCGATAGTCTGTTCAAATACCTGCGCCACATTGGAAGCCGGATCGGTGCTGACCAACAGTACACGTTTGCCAGAGGCGGTCAGATGAATCGCGGTAGCGCAGGCCAGCGATGTTTTACCCACACCGCCTTTACCGGTAAAAAACAAAAAGGGGGGCACCTGCCGAAGCATCAGCATAAAAAAGACTCCTTTAAATTAAATAAAGCGGGAAATCAGTCCATCAGCAGCACTTATCGCCACCGCAACAGGAGGAAGTCGCTGGCGTAAAACTCGAATAGACGGTAAGCCCCATCCAGCGCGCCAGTTCCTCTCTGCGAGGGTAACGACCAGCCAGTGCGACTTCACCATCCACCAGAATCAGCGGTAGCGCCTCTTTGCCGGAACGGGCCAGAAAGCCTTTAACGATTTCGTTCTGTGCGAAGAGCAATGGTTGCTGCGCCAGATTGAAACGCTCAATATTGCCGCCCTGCGTTCTGGCCCACTCAAAATCAGCGGCGAATGCGACCAGCGCCGGATCGGTTTCCGGGCCACAGACACCGGAAGAACAGCATAAAGCGGGATCGAAAATCTGAATCGTCTTCATTTGACTCTCCATCAATTATTGAAATACAGGTCGTTAAAAAATTTCGCCAATACGATCCAGTTCGACTTTCAGACGAGCGCGATCGTGCAGCAATTCATTCAGCGGTAGCGCCAGAAAGGCTTCAATACGCGCACGTAATGTCTGGTAAGCAGTGACAAAAGCCGCATCGATTTCGGCATCGCTACCGGTAGCATGAGCCGGATCGTCAACGCCCCAATGGGTACGCATCACGTTACCGAGCCAGGCCGGACAGGTTTCTCCGGCAGCGTTTGAACAGACTGTCACGACAATATCCGGCGTCTGCGGTAGGCCATCCCACGATTTGCTGAAATAGCCTTCTGTTGAAATTCCTTCCCGCGCCAACAACGCCAGTGCTCGGGGATGTACGTAACCCGCCGGGTGACTGCCTGCGCTCATGGCGCGCCATCCGGCAAGAGCCAGATGGTTAAACGTGGCTTCGGCCAGCACGGAACGGCAGGAGTTGCCGGTACAGAGAAAAAGTACGTTCATGATTTACTCTTTTTCGTGGTGTTGAGTGGGGGTAAAACGGCTTCTGAGCAGGAAGAAGCCGAACGAAAATCTGCGCATTGTTCCGGGTGGCCTGAACAACACTCCTCGGTCAGCCAGCCGATTAAATCCAGCATCAGTGGGATGTTGGCACGATAACGCTGGTAACGACCTTCCTGTTCTACCGTCAGCATCCCGGCTTGCGTCAGCGCCTTTAAATGAAACGATAAGTTAGTCGGCGGGATATCCAGCGTTGAAGCGATCTCCCCGGCAACCATGCCCTCGGTACCCATTTTGATCAGTAGGCGATATACATCCAGACGCACGCCGGAGGAGAGGGATTCAAAGATGGTTGTGGCAGTTTGTTTGTTCATAATGTGGGGCGGCCCTCTATGATTCAATATTTCAATCATTATTGAATAATCGAATTAATTCAAGTATCCGTTAATAATATCTAGTGGAAATGGCAAGATGGGGGGAAATAATCCCACTTTTAAAATGTGATAAAAATCACATTCTTAGTGCATCATTACGATCGGGGCTTTTATAAGGGCCTTATTTTGAATTTAGAAAATAAATATTTTATTATTCAATGAGATAAAAAACGCACCCAGTCAGAGGAGCCAAATTCCTGTTTTCAGGCATCTCAGCATGTCTCAATAGTATTTTGATTCAGAGAGTTAGCGTAGAAAACTGTCTCAGTGCATATTGATTTATCTCTCCGCATCGGGACAAATTGGTGGTCTGCTTTGGGGTCATTTCAGTTAGATAAAGGAGTGATCACCATATGCCCCTTACTGACAGTAAAATCCGCGCTACTAAACCTTCACCAACTCCCTTTAAACTGACCGCTTCTCACAGTCTGTATCTGCTTATCAATCCGGGCGGTTCCCGCCTCTGGTATCTCAAAATCGAAAAGAATCCCGCATTGCGTTAGGCCCGTACCCTCAGGCTTCCCTTTCCGATGCCCGACAACGGCGCGAAGGTATCCGTAAACTTCTGGCCCGGAAAATTAACCCCGCTCAGCAACGAACCGACGAACGGATTGCCAGCTCCCCGGATAAATGTTTTAAAGCCGTGGCGTTGGCCTGGCATAAGAGCAATAAAAAATAGTCGGCGGATTATGCCGCCCGTCTGCTCGCCAGCATGAACAACCACATTTTTCTGGCTATCGGCCATCTGCCCACCACTCTACTGAAAACTCAGCATTTCACTGCGTTACTGAGAATTATCGATGATAAAGGCTTTCTGGAAGTCGCGTCCCGTACCCGGCAGCAACTTTGTAACATCATGCGTTACGCCGTGCAGCAGGGGCTGACTGAAAACAATCCAGCTCTGAATCTGGAAGGCGTCACCACTCCTCCGGTTAAAAATCACTATCCCGCTCTGCCGCTGGAGCCGTTATCTGAACTGCTCCTGTGCATTGATGGTTATCAGCAGGGCCGGGAATTAACCCAGCTGGCAGTGAAGCTGACTCTGCATCTGTTTATCCGCTCCAGCGAGCTGCGTTTTGCCCGCTGAGGTGAGCTTGATTTCAGAAACAAAATCTGGACCATCCCTGCCACCCGTGAGGCGATCGACAAAGTACGTTACACCGGGCGTGGCGCAAAAATGCGTACTCCGCATATTATGCCGCTGTCCCGGCAGGCGCTTGCCATTCTGAAGCAGATAAAGGAAATCTCCGGCCATCTGGATCTGGTGTTTTCCGGCGACCATAACCCGCATAAACCAATGAGTGAAAACACCATCAACCAGGCATTGCGTCTGATGGGTTATGACACAAAAACTGATATCTGCGGGTATGGTTTGCGGGCTATGGCCTGTAGCGCACTGGTGGAATCTGAGCGATGGTCGCGCGACGCAGTGGAGAGGCAGATGAGCCACCAGGAGCGTAGCAGCGTCAGGGCGGCCTATATTCACAAAGCGGAACACCTCGATGCACGTAAGGTGATGATGCAATGGTGGTCGGATTACCTGGACGCTAATCGTGAAGGCTGTGTTGCACCCTATATCTATGCCCGACAACAAAAGCGGGAGTCATAATATAGTGGCGATTACGGTGTAATCGTTAACTTACTGAAAACAAAGTCACCTGTGCTCAACACTCAGGTGGCTTTTTTGCAGACTGCCTCCGGAAGTACACTTATTGACAGTCAAAACCTCAGATTATTACAGCGGTAATAATCTGAGGTTTTAACGATGAATCAACATCACTGAACTGCGCCAGTTCTGACCTTTTAGCTTTTAGCCTTTTAGATTCCTGGCCTTTTTCCTGACGTATGCCAGTCTGCATCCTACGGCAAAAATAGCCTTCGCCAATTATTCTCGTATAAATTAGTCAGTAGATGCCTAAAATTATTCTGGTAGAATATTTTCAGGTGTTTATCTATCAATACGGTTTTTTTGCACCAGATTACACCCAATATTAGAGAGGAATGAGATCTGCCTAAAATCTGGTCTTCTCTATAACTTTAAATAAATACATGTGATTTATTTAATCACAGAAAATATAAACTATATAAAATATAAATCATATAAATATATAAGCGACGATCTAAGGAAACGATCGAATTAAACGATTGCGTATTGCATCACCCTAGTCATTAGACACTATTTTTTAACAAATTCAAATAGTTATATAAATTTTAACGAAGATATAGGAAAGCCGATAAATAAAGATTACTATAAAATCCATATTAATAAGAAGCAGTAATTTTTCCTGCCGATTCAAACGGAGGATACAATGGATCTTAACCAGCTTAAAACATTTGTTACCGTTGCGGAAACCGCCAGCCTGACTCGCGCAGCAGGACTTCTCTACCTAAGTCAACCAGCGGTAAGCGCCCATATAAAGCAACTTGAAACCGAGTTCAATGTAAAGCTATTCAAACGCACCCCCAGAGGCATGGAACTGACCTCTACAGGTCTCATCATGAGAGATGAAGCACGTCTTGCACTTGATGCCGCAAACAAATTTGTAAATAAAGCCCGTACACTTCATAATATAGAGAACTGTGCCTTAGGCACTATTTCAGTTCCAGTAATCCTTAATCTACCATTAGTACTATCACAACTACGGCTGCGGCACCAGAATGTCAGTTTGACGATCCAGCAGAATATTTCGGGGTATATTATTGAAGACATTAAGAACGGTAAGCTCGATGCTGGCTTTGTCATTGGGGAAGTTAATGACTCTCAGTTAGGGATTATTCCTGTTTCTTCTGTAACGCTCTGCCTTGTAGGTCCATGGGCCTGGAAATCCCAGCTTGAAAAAGCAGGTTGGGAGCAACTACAGGAGTTACCCTGGATTGCTACTCCAGAAAAATGCTCCTTTACTGCTATAACAAAGTCTTTCTTTGAACGACATGATGTCACTGTAAAGGCATCCATTATAGTTGATCAGGAAAAAACGCTAGCTGAATTGGTAGCAATGGGAGCAGGGATAACTCTGATGAGAGAAGATATCGCTCTAGCTCTTCAGGATAATGAGGAGATTTATATCTGGCCGGGAGAAAAGACAGTGAGCCAGCTTTGTTTCCTTTGGGATCGTGAAAAAGAGAAATCTTCTGTCTTATCTGCACTAATTGCAACGGTGAAAGATATCTGGCAAGTGCCAGCTTGATTATCATAACTTCAATTCATATTGAAGATAACATTGCAACATCAAGCCAGGGTAAGAGAAAGTAGTCTGACTCTCAGGAGTATGAATTATATTATAAGATCTAAAAAGGCGGCCGAAGCTGCCTTTTTAGAACCGTTGGTTATCTTAGCTTATCTGGCAATATGGGTGATTAAGTCCAGAACCTTATTTGAGTAACCAGTTTCATTATCATACCAGGAAACCAGTTTTACGAAGTTGTCGTTCAAAGCAATACTTGCTTTTGCATCGAACACGGAAGTACAAACTTCACCATTGAAGTCTGTAGAAACAACGTCATCTTCAGTGTAACCCAGAGTGCCTTTCATTGAGCCTTCAGAAGCAGCCTTGATTACTTTCTTAATATCTTCATAAGAAGCCGCTTTTTCCAGGCGAACAGTCAGATCAACAACAGAAACGTTAGGAGTCGGAATGCGGAACGCCATGCCCGTCAATTTTCCGTTCAGTTCCGGTAGAACTTTACCTACGGCTTTAGCTGCACCAGTAGAGGAAGGGATGATGTTCTGAGCCGCACCGCGACCACCACGCCAGTCTTTATGAGACGGGCCGTCAACGGTTTTCTGGGTCGCCGTGGTTGCGTGGACGGTGGTCATTAACCCCTCAATGATTCCAAAGTTGTCGTTGATGACTTTGGCCAGTGGAGCCAAACAGTTAGTTGTACATGATGTATTCGAAACAATATCCTGCCCTCTATACTTGTCAAAGTTTACTCCCTTCACAAACATTGGAGTATTGTCTTTTGACGGACCAGTCAGAACAACTTTCTTTGCACCAGAAGTGATATGCTTGCGAGCAGTTTCATCGGTCAGGAAAATACCGGTTGCTTCAGCAACAACATCAACACCGATCTCACCCCATTTCAGGTTATTCGGATCGCGTTCAGTGGTAACACGGATTATTTTACCGTTAACAATTAACTGACCATTATCTACTTCAATAGTGCCATCAAAGCGACCATGAGTGGAGTCATACTTCAGCATATACGCCATATAGTTAACATCTAACAGATCGTTAATTGCCACAATTTCTATATCAGAGCGTTTTTGCGCTTCACGAAAAACCGTGCGACCGATACGCCCAAAACCATTAATACCTACTTTAATAGCCATAATTCATCCATTACTTATCAGTAAATCAAATATCATCTGTAGACTTATAATTGCACCAGCTCTTCAAAAAAAGGTGCAATATCTCTACTAGTGACTAGTCGATGCCTTCAGGGTATTAGCCTGGGTTGCCAACATCGCGAGTTTACGTTGGTTCAGGTTGTTGAGTACAAGAGCCATAGCTGTGATTACGGCCCCGGTAATTTGCATGTTTGTTGGCACAATGCCATTTAGAGCTGAAACAATAAAAGCGGTAATGGGAACAACATCCATAAAGAGCACACCATTTGTTGGAGTAATTATGCGATTACCAACATTCCAGCACAGCACGGCCACCAGACCAGCAACCAGAGCCATATACAATAGATGAGGAACAATAGTTATTATCGACGCTGCACTCGGTACAGAAATTGCACCCGATCCAACCAGAAACAAATCAATTAATACAACACTAATCATCCCCAACAGCGTGGTCATAGTTGTATAACGTAACGGGCTCCAGCCCGGAAAATAGCTTCCACCAATGGTATACAGTACCCAACACAATGCTCCAGCGATAAGTAGCAGATTTGCAGCAAGGCTAATAGGTGAATTAAGGACGGCAAAGACATCACCATTGGTAATAACCAGGACGACACCACTAAAAGACAGCAGGATAAAAGACATAGTACTGGCGTGAGGGCGTACTTTCTTCAGAGCCCAGATAGTCAGAAGCCCTAACATCGGCATAGTAGCCATCATAATGGATGCAGTAAGTGCCCCCCCGGGCCCCGCAAGCGACTGGCCCAGAAAGACCAGAAAACCAAAACCAGCAAAACCCAGCGTACCAAACAACCAAGCCAAACCCCAGCGCTCTCCTTTTAACCGGAATGAATTTTGGCCTTCACGAAATAGCAATAACAATGCAAAGGCAATACCCGCAATCCCATAGCGAAAAGTAGTAAAATTAAACGGATCAATATAAGTTAGAGCATGTGTCATTACCGGGAACATCCCCCCCCATGACACTGTAGCTAATAAGCAACAGAGTAACCCTTTCAGATATGAATTCATATTTTCACCTTACATTAAAAAGATAGTTATCATGGATGTTGTATCTTACATTTTCACAACACTTCAAAAATAGCCATTCGTTAATATTGATATCTATATAAGAAATTATGATATCGCATACTTATGCTGCTGTCAGAGTTTGGACTATCTCGCTGAAACGGACTTTCCCACTCGGGCTATAAGGTATTTTATCAACCATATGTGCGGTGAAATCAGTCACCCCGATATGATTAATTTTATTTTTTATTTCATCCATAATAAAAGAAACATCATCTTCATTTATATGTTTAGCGCTAAATATGCACCTGATATGATCTTTATTTTGTTGTCTTATTGGTATGAGTGCCACATCTGTAATACAGGGGAGTGCACGTAAATGTTCCTCAATATGATAAATGTCTTGCTCACACTTTATTTCACTATTACGATTCATCAAGAATAGTCGTCCATTATCGTCAAGATATCCGTAGTCAGCCATCAAAAAATAGCGTTCACTGTCTATTTCAATGAAAGGCCTACTGCCATCACCGTATTCATCCATAAGCATATAACTGGCTACAGCTATTCTTCCCCTATTGCCTGCTTTCAGTGGTACATTATCCTCATCCAGGATTCTGATTTTATTACCGTCAAAGGCTCTCCCCACGCTACCTGGACACTCAAACATATCTGAAGACTCAGAAAGAACGTTCACCCCAGTTTCGGTACACCCGTAATACTCGTTAAAAATATGTCCCAAGTGGGTATATGCAGCTATTTTGCTTTTTACTGGAAAATAGCTTCCACCAACCAAAACCCAACGCAAGTAATGATGTAAAACTGTTTCACTGGCGAGTTTAGTGAGACGGGAAACCAGATTAGGTGTCATCACTGTAGCCTTTACGGAGTTGAGAGAAAGTGCCTGAATAAGAGCAGATTCATCATCCTGATCCACCAAATGTAAAGAAGCCCCAAGCCCCATAAACATCCTTGCCCAGCCATTTCCTGCTGCATGATAAAGGGGTAAGATAAGCAGGAAACCATCGTGGTGCGTGAAGTTGAATCGCTGAGTAAACCAGTCGAAACGCCGGGCATCAAAAGAGTTGTAGCGTAATACGATTTTAGGTGCTGAACTGGTTCCTGAAGTTAGTGAAACTGAGCGAAATGGTGCAGGAATATGTGTCGCAAGTAGACTTTCCAATTCAGGGTGATGAAATTCACCTATACTGCCAATAACTGGATCAGTTGGAGCATCGACTGCCAGCATGGTTATAGTACGGACATGCAACTTATTGAGTTCATCCGGAGAGTAAAGGCTAAAAGAGACTAACATTAGTCCAGGATTAATTTTAATTAGCAACCCCCTCAAGGTCTCAATAGGTAATGAGTAGTCAAGACCGTTTGCAGGAATTCCTAAAGTAGCAAAAGCAGCCAACCAACAAATTAGATCGACACTATTTTTTGATAAATAGCAAACAGACCGTAACTGCTCAGGGTTAAATGCCCGACGGAGAAAGACAATGCGAGACTCAGTACGGCGAATAATATCATACCACGTATATTGTCGTTCTTTATCAATAATGCAAATATCATTACCTCGAGTAATGGCTATTTCATTCAGTCTGCGAAGAGTAATCATTTTAGATATTCCTTAGATAGTATAAATTATATAATCAGGCAGCAATAATTAGGCAGCCATTCCGTTTACATTCATTTATTTTATTTCTAACGTCTTTGCTAATAACATCCCCAGGAAAAACAAGAGGAACACCTGGTGGGTAAGATATAATGAATTTATTGGCAACTGCGTTCTCTTCTTTATTATTCTTATTATCTTTGCTAATTTTTGTTAGCGAAGAAAGAAGACAGCGGATTGCTTCTCTATTAATACCAATATGAAAATTCAAAAGAATGAAATTATTGATGAATCTCTTTAGATATATATCATGTTCGCTGAGCAATGTTTTTATTTCTTGACCTGTCCCTAACGCGTTGACATCGATCATAATTTTGGTTGGGTCATACTGAATATGCCAGTGTGTATTGAATACCTCCCTGCAAATTGATTTTTCACCCAGGCCAGCAATATCAGATACCCCCATAATAAATTCATGAACTAACTCGCGAGTATGTGTAGCAAGTATTTCCCCCTTTACTGACATCATTGCTTGCGCAGCATCCAAAGAAGCCAGTATTGGGTAACTAGGAGAAGTTGTATGGATTCTATATTTAGCTGTTTCTATCTTCTCTGCCAGTTCTTTTTTCCACGACAATGAATTATTGAGGCCTGACGAAGGCAAAAGAGAGATTTATGGGCTGAGTGTGTACAAATCACTTCGAGGTCAGGATATAACTCGAGCAATGAGTCTATATTCATTGCTGTTAGCTGTCTCGTATCTTCACTAAAATAATTCAGACTCCCCCATGCCTCATCAATAAAAAATTTTCGAGCCTGCACACCAGCTGACAAAAGATGGGCCAATACCTGTGGAATATCATAAATGATGCCCTCATAGGACTGTGCTGTAAGAATCACAATATCACACCCTTTACCTTCATTCTGTAATGATAAGAGTGTATTTTCTAAGTGTGCATATGACCATGCACTTATTTCCTGATCCATTGTCTGCAAATCAGGACAAAGATAACGAACTTCAGCACCAATTGCTTGTGCATGAAAATGAATTGATTGGTGACAATTTTTATCAATCAAAATGCGTTGACCCTTTTCAAAAAGAGCAGTGATCGCTATTTGGTTAGATGTACTTGTTCCACTGGTGATGTAAAATGATGCGTCAGCATTATAAAGCTTTGCTGTCAATTTTTGTGATTCAGCAATAATCCCATGAGGGAAAAAGAAATTATCGAAGAGTTCACCAGTTGCTGACCCCTCCAGACATTCAGAAAGAAATTCTCTGATATCGCCAACAATATCACTCTGACCATGACTCGAAATAGGCAAAGCGTGGAATGAATACATTTTCCTATGGCAAAGTCTTTTCAGCCCTGCCAGAACAGGTGTATTCTCTTTCATTTTAACAATTTTGGCATTCATTAAAGTTTCCTCATAGAATATTATATGCAACTTCAATATGCCATCAGCTTTCCCGGATGAATATTTGTATTTTTTGATTCAGCTATCAGCATAAATGATATCCATTGATACAACCCGCTAAGACCATATATATAGTCGGCAGGGTTTATCCCAAAAAGCTCTCATATATGTGCATTAATACCAGCATAACCGCACAAAGTCGCTACACTCGGGACCAGATCAACATGCTGGTAGAGGATCTCTTGTGGCAGCTTATGGACGATAAAGTATGCGATAGATATCTGGCGTTAACGCTGGAACTGTTACGCAGCAACAAGAATAGATGACAGATGCCATGTGCCCCTGCAAAGATTTGGATTGGTTAAATCGATGAATAGCTCTGAATCAACAGGAAATGGGGCAAAAAATTTCTACGTAGAAATTCTCTACGCCAGAAAAGGACGGATACCCGCATTATCAATAGTCATTCCCTTTCCATCCATAAACCTGTGCCACATAACGCCCGCGTCCGTCGTCATATTGCTGTCTGCGCCAACGCCTCTTTCTCGCTGAATCCCTGCGCCAGATAATGGTTTATTGCATCCTGTGCCCACGCATAGCGTAACGAATGGGGGAATACACGCCCCTTAAATCGATACATGACGCCTGCCTGTGCCAATATTTCATCGCACTTCTGAGATCCGGTTTATCGAGCAGCCTGTCATGATGGTTTTCTGTGACAGATGTTAGCGTGAAGATCTCTCCCGATGTGCATCTGGTTTTCCCTGCACATCCGGCGAAACTTAGGGTCATTTCAGTTCGATAATGGAGGGACCATCCTGTATCTCTAACCGACGCACAAAGCCGCAGTATTAAGCCTGCTGATAACCCTTTTAAACTGACCGCTTCTCACGGTCTGTATCTGCTTGTCAGTCCGGGCGGTTCCCGCCTCTGGTATCTCAAATATCATTTCGACCGAAAAGAATACTCGGCGCGGTGGATAAGAGAGCCTTGCAGACGCATATGAAAAATCTCCGGCGATGCCGGAGAAAAGATTTATGACTTTGAGCTTAATCGGAGGGCTCGCGGTTCGCTGAGAAATGGAGCCCCTGCCATGACACTCACTACTAATACAGATACTCCAGCCCATGAAAACCAGCAATGTGGCAGGATATTTAAAGGCCAGACCTGCCCGCGCTAATGTTGACCGGCATTCCAGAACGGCGCTCCAGCACCTCATTAACCCGCGAAGTATCAACGTCATCCCCTTTGATAAACGTGCGCAGCACTGGCGTAACGGGCAATGGAACTTTTTTGTCTGACTCAAATTCAGCACGGTTGCGAGAAAGCGGCTCGTGTACTTCCAGCCAACGACTGCCATCCGGCTCTACCGAAAATTTAACGGGCCTGTCGATAATCTGAACGCGGGTTCCTACAGGAACATGGTCGAATAAATATTTAATATCGTCATTGCGTAAACGGATACAGCCCTGACTGACGCGAAGGCCAATGCCAAAGTTAGCGTTAGTGCCATGGATGGCATATAACCTGCCGATATATATTGCGTATAGCCCCATAGGGTTATCCGGCCCCGCAGGCACCATCGCGGGCAGCGTTTTTCCCTCTTTAGCATATTCCCGACGCGTATTAGCCGTTGGCACCCAAACCGGGCCATCTTGTTTGCGTTCAACCGCAGTTACCCAGTTGCGCGGCGTTTCACGGCCAGCCTGACCAATACCAATGGGTAGCACCTCAACCGTATTCGTGCCTGCGGGATAATAATAAAGGCGCATCTCGGCGACGTTTACCACAATACCTTCACGAACGGTGTCAGGCAGAATCAACTGCTGCGGCACTACCAGTGTGGAACCAGACTGAGGTAAAAACACATCCACGCCGGGATTCGCTTCAAGCATATTACTCAGCCCCTGACCGTAGCGGGCGGCAAATGACTCTAAGGGCTGAGTATTGTTCTGTGGTACGGCGATTGTGACAGGCTGTCCTACCAGACGACTGCCTTCGGGCGGCAACGGATAGCTTATAGCCAGCGAGAAATGGCTTACCAACAAGACGAAAAACGGAAAAAAAGGTGTGATACGACGCATTATATCCCTTCCTTTGTCGCGGCAGGTGTGCGTTAAGTATAGCTTTTTTCTCACATGGCTGGTGTTGTGCGCCCGGGTTATGTTGCGTTTGCGTTCCCCTCCGGCAGGACAATATTACTGGCCGCTAACTCCCCCATATTGTGGAACATGGCGCACGCGGCTTCCACGATCGGCATCGCCAGCGCCGCGCCGCTTCCTTCACCTAACCGCATCGCCATATGCAAATAGGGTTCCATAGACAAATGCGCGAGCGCGATGCGGGCACCCTTTTCCGCCGAAAAGTGCGACGGGATCAGATAAGGTCTCACCGCAGGCGCAATCTGACAGGCCGCCAGCGCTGCCGAGTAGGAAAGAAAGCCATCCAGCAATACGGGTAAGCCACACCTTGCCGCGCCAAGCATCACGCCGGTCATCCCGACCAGATCAAAACCACCCACCTTCGACAACACATCAATGCCATCGCGCGGATTGGGCTGATTAATCGCAATCGCCCGCCGCACGACGTCCACTTTATTATCGATGCGGGAAGGCGGAAGATTCGCGCCAATCCCCACCACCTCTTTTGCATCACTTCCTGTAAAAACGCTGACCATCGCGGCGGCTGGCGTAGTGTTCGCCATTCCCAGCTCCCCTACGCCAAATAAGGTCACGCCGCGTTGCGCCAGGTCGCAGGTGTAGCGGGAAACCTCCAGCAAAAGCGCCTCAGCCTGCGAGCGACTCATCGCCGGGCCAACGGCAATATTTCCGCAGCCGCGCGCGACGCGCATATCAACTACGCCAGGAATAGGTTCGGCATCAATACCGACATCAATGACATGCACCTTCGCACCGGCCTGAGCGGCAAGCACACATACGCCGGTTGTTCCCCGCGTCATATTCGCCGCCTGAATCGCCGTCACGATTTTGGGCGAAACCGCTACGCCTTCATCCCAGACGCCATGGTCGGCGCACATCACCAGCACCGCCTTTTCACCTACCTGCGGCGTACCGTTAAGACCCGGCATTCCTGCGAGCTGAACGGCTAAGGTTTCCAGTCTGCCCAGGCTGCCCGGCGGTTTGAGCAGGCCGTCAATATGTTGCTGCGCACGCGCCATCGCCTCGGCGTCCGGCGCAGGAATGTCACGGAGTAAAGCGTGTAGTGTCTGCATAAGATGTCTCGTCCGTAATAATCGGCTCATAACAGAGCCAGCAGAAAGATCAGTTCGCCAAGTTCGATCGCCGCGCCCAGCGTATCGCCGGTTTGACCGCCAAGCGTACGTTTAAGCAACTGGCCAAGGATGAAAATCGCCGCGCATGTGACCACCATTGCGGCCAACCCTTGCATACCAGGCAGTAATACCGTGGCGACGATTACCGCCAATCCCAGAGTAATGCAGGTTTGCCGTCCGCTGACTTTACCGATAAATACATTGCCAAGCCCCTCTTCACGGGCGTAGCGATGACGGTACATCAATAAAACGGCGCTGCCGCGTCCGGCCGCACAGGCCGCCGCCAACGCCGCCAACATTGGCGTTCCACGTAACGCCAGTTCGCTGACCACCAGAATTTTTGCCAGTAGCACAAAAATAAGCGCCAGCCCGCCATGGGTTCCCAGACGACTATCACGCATAATCTCCAGCATTCGCTCACGGCGGCGCGCGGAAAAAATGCCATCGCAGGTATCGGCCAGCCCATCCAGGTGAAAACCACCGGTCAGCAGCGCCAGCGCCAGAATACAGAACAACGCCGCTAGCGGAATACCACACCAGGGTTGCAGGAGGATGAAAATCAGGCCGCTTACGCCCCCCAGAATCAACCCGATAAAGGGAAACATCACGATCCCACGCGAATACTGCTCGAAATCCAGTCCCTGCGACCAGCGTGACGGCACGGGCAAGCGGCTAATAAAAGCGAGCATGGCCCAAAACAGCTTACTCATTTAATTTTGACTCCAATACCTGAGACTACCAGCCAGACCTCATCCGCCGCTGCCGACAGTCGTTGGTTGACCCGACCGGCAATATCACGAAAATGGCGCGCCAGACGGTTTTCCGGGACGATCCCCATTCCCACCTCATTTGTCACCAGTACCACTTTCGCCGGGCAGCGCTGGCAGGCTGCAATTAAAATCTGAATTTCATCGTCAATGGCGCGCTCCATCGCCGCGTAATCCCACTGTTCGGGATCGTTTTCGCCTCCCAGCGCAAACAGCAGATTCGTCACCATGGTGGTAATACATTCCAGCAAAATCGCGTCGTCAGGGGCAAGATCCGCGGTAATCAACGTATCAAGATGCCGCCAGCATTCTGCGGTCCGCCAGTGTGCCGGCCTGCCATCTTTATGATGCTGAATTCTCGCCGCTATCTCGTCATCAAGAATCTGCGAGGTGGCGATATACAGTACCTGCGGCGCATCGCCAATTAAGGCTTCAGCATGACGGCTTTTACCACTACGCGCCCCGCCCGTCACCAGAATCATCATACCGGCTCCTGATGCTGTTGCATGATGGTATAAATTTTATCAATATCAATATGTTGCCGCATCGCTTCCGCCAGCAGATCAAATTGCCGCGCTTTATGCTCCGCATAACAAAAAGTCGTTTCCCACGGCGCAAGCCCTTTTCGTGCCCGTAACCCATTGACCACCGCACGGGTAAACGCATCGCTGTCAAACAGGCCGTGAAGGTAAGTGCCAAACGCCAGTCCGTCGGCGGTGACCGCGCCATCCGCCACAGAGCATCCATTTTTCTGTAACGTCATGGCCGTACAGCATCCTTCCTGCAGCACCGTTTCCCCCATGTGAATTTCATAACCGCGTACCGGTAGCCCCGCCGCGGCAGCCAGCCAGCCGGGCAGCTCGCCTGACATTGTCGCGTTAACCTGCGTCGTGGTTTTATCCTGTGCAAAGCGAGTGATTGTATTAAGCAGCCCCAGGCCCGGCTGTGTACCCAGCCCCGACTCCACCTCATCCACAATGGTGTCGCCCAGCATCTGGTAGCCGCCGCAAATCCCCATCACCGGCACGCCCTGCCGATGTGTCTGCAATACCGCATCCGCCATCCCGCTTTCGCGCAGCCAGGCGAGGTCGCTCAGCGTATTCTTACTGCCCGGCAGGATCACCAGATCAGCGTCAGTCAACGCTTCCGGGCGGCGAATATAGCGTATGCGCACATCCGGCTGCGCCGCCAGAGCGTTAAAATCCGTAAAGTTAGAAATATGTGGCAGTTGCACAATGGCAATAGTGATATCACGGGGGGCGTTACCGCGATATTTATCGTTTTGCAGCGCGACGCCATCTTCATCTTCCAGATCCACATCCAGCCACGGCATCACTCCCAGGACCGGGACGCCGGTAAGCGATTCGATTTGTTCGATACCGGAATAGAGTAGCGCCACGTCGCCGCGGAATTTGTTGATAATGACGCCCTTTACTCTGTCACGCTCCTGTTTATGCAGCAGCGCCAGCGTGCCATAAATAGCGGCGAATACGCCGCCCCGGTCGATATCCGCCACCAGAATAACCGGACACTGGGCCATTTCCGCCATTCCCATATTGACGATATCGCGATCGCGCAGATTGATTTCCGCCGGGCTTCCGGCGCCTTCCAGCACAATAACGTCATATTCCTGCGCCAGGCTGTTATAGACCGCAAGGATTTGCTCACGCAAACGCGGTTTATAGTCATGGTAACTCACCGCATCCATATTGGTCGCCACTTTCCCCATCAGCACGACCTGCGCCTGGCGATCGCTGGTCGGTTTGAGCAGTACCGGGTTCATACGCACATCTGGCGTGATCCCCGCGGCTTCCGCCTGAAAAATCTGCGCCCGCCCCATCTCTTTACCATCCGGCGTAATACCAGAATTAAGCGCCATATTTTGCGATTTAAACGGCGCGGTACGCAGACCATCCTGATAAAAAATGCGGCATAAACCCGCCGCCAGCACACTTTTGCCGACGTCGGATGCCGTCCCCTGCAACATAACTGCCTGCGTCATGACGCCTCCCTGAATACGCACTTTTGCATTCGATGAAAAAACTCCGTTTCTGTTTTACACAGCGGCAGTCCCAGTTGAGTATGAAGTTTGACCAGCCAGGGCTGGGTTAGCCCCGCTTGTTCCATCGCTTCCGTACACGCGAAAACCTCGCCAGGCGCGCCATGCGTCAGGATCTGGCCCTGGCGTAACACGTATACGGCATCGCTAATTTCATAAATAAGATCGATATCATGGCTGGAGATAATGACATGATTTCCCTGCGCCACAATCCGCCTGATGATAGCAATCATCTGAGTGCGCCCTGCGGGATCGAGACCAGCAGTGGGTTCATCCAGCAATAGATAGCGCGCCTGTAGCACCAGCGCTCCGGCGATAGCCACACGTTTTTTTTGCCCATGACTCAAACACTGAATGGGCTGATGGCGAAAATGTTGGGCGTCAACCAGCGTTAGCGCCTCGTCGACGCGGCGCGTGATTTCCGCCTCCGGCACCCCCAAATTACGTAAACTAAACGCAATGTCGCTATCGATATCAGTATAAAAAATCTGCTGTTCAGGGTCCTGAAAAACCGTCGCAACTTGCTGGCGCAGCGCCAGTAGTCCGCGCTTGCTGTAATCCAGCGGTTTTCCCTGCCACAACACGGCCCCTTTTTGCGGACGCAACAGGCCGCTCAGGTTCATAAAAAGCGTAGACTTCCCACAGCCGTTCGCGCCCACCAAACCGGTAACAGGCGAAAGCGAAAAATCCAGATTTAACCCTTTAAGTACCGGCTCATCCTGATAACGAAACCACAGGTCTGAAGTGGCAAGCATAATAGTCCTTACAGGTGAAAATCACCCTGATACAGTTTGATATCCAGCGTGGTGGTCATTTGCTGATAACGCATTAACACCCGCGTAAACAGGAGTCCAGCCAGCATCGCCAGAGATCGATAGCCGTTCGGCAGGCTGCAATAACCAAAACGCAGCGTTTGCGCACGACGAATTGCCACCGCCTCATCCAGAAGAATAAAGAGAAAGCGCCACGTTAACAGGATTTGCTCGGTAAGCAGGCGTGGAATATGCGCGCGCTTAAGCAAGCTAATTAACTGCGGAAACGGTAGGTTCATCACCAGCCACAACGTCGCGGACAGCGCCGTCAGGCTACGCCAGAACGTTTCATTCGCCGTAACCACGCCCGCACGGGTGATCCCGATCCAGTACGGCCCGACAGAGATGCCAGCCAGCAGCATTTGCGGCTCGCGGCTGATGCTGAAGATAATCGTTATCACGCCGACCAACAAAAATCCAAAAGGTATCGCCATCCATCGACACCAGCGCCAGAGGGATATGCGCAATAGCCAACAGCTCAATCCGGCAATGATCAGCAGCTCAATGCCCTGCCCTACAGGCGGCAGAGCAAACGCCAGTATCATCATCGCCAGCCACAGCAAAAACTTGCGCTGCGGCGCAACGTGTGCCCAGCGGCTTTGATAGCTGAGTCGATCAAGCCCGGTCATCACGGCGTTGTTTACCTTTGCAATACCCCAGGATATAAAAGATCACCGCCGCGCCAAGAGAGCCCTGAAGGGTAAACAGCAGGCTTTCAATTTCACCGCTGGCAGGTTCATATAACGGCTGAAACCAGGGTTTATACTGCGGCGCAATAGCCTGAATCTGGCTTTCCGCTTCGCCGTCTGAACCGCCATATTCACCGCCATGGTTAATAAAAAACGGCAGAATCACCAGCGCCACCACCATCGCTAACAACATCAACGTTTTTTTCATTTTAATGTCCTTGTACGGTAATCACTTGCCGTTTGGTTAACTGGTCATAAATCATGACGGTTAATAAACCTTCGGCAATGGCGACAGGAATCTGTGTGAGGCAGAAAATCCCCATAAACTTCACAACAGACCCTGTCGCTCCGGCATGGGGATCGGGAAACGCAACACCAAGCTGGACTGAAGTCACAAAATAGGTCGCCAAATCCGCCAGCATCGCGCACAGAAAAACGGCGACATCGCGGCGCAGTCCGGCACGGCAGGCCATTTTCCACACCAGATAACCGACAACCGGGCCAATCACCGCCATCGACATTCCGTTTGCGCCAAGCGTCGTCAGGCCGCCGTGCGCCAGCAATAGCGCCTGAAACAACAGCACAACCGCGCCGAGAATCGCCACCACCCCGGGCCCGAACAAGATAACCGCCAGACCAACGCCGGTCGGATGTGAACAACTCCCCGTTACCGACGGAATTTTGAGCGCGGACAGGACAAAAATAAACGCGCCGCACAGCGCCAGCAGTACCTTCTGATGATTATCCTCCTGCACAATACGCCGTAAGCGCACCAGTCCATACCACAAGCAGGGTAAAAACAGTAACCACCAGGCCAGCGCCCACACTGGCGGTAAAAAGCCCTCCATGATATGCATCGCAAACGCCTGTTGCGGGACAACCATCAGCAATAGCGCTGCAGCCAGTCCACTGAAAGACAACTGTCGAAGCTGCTGTTCAAGTTTCATTCTGCATACTCCCACTGTTTATTGACCAGAATGGTCGAAAAATAGGGCAACGGTCGATCATCGTTGACCTCGTGGAGATGGCGCCAGCACTGCTCGCCGGGCAGTGTGGCCTCGGACATCATTAAGGCGCATTCCAGCAGGCCAGCCTGCGCCAGCAACGCTTTAATACGGGCGAACCGGCCATACACTTTCATCAACACCAGGCTATCATGCTGTTGTAGCGCCTGGGCTATTTCCGCTTCCGGCGCGGTACAAGAAATAACCGCCAGCGATTGCCGTTCTATGGCGAGCGGCATTTTCGCGCGGGCGGCTATCGCGGCGAAGGACGTGACGCCGGGGACAATCTCCAGCCACTCCGGGCAGCCGATTCGCTGGAGTAAAAAAATCCAGGTACTGAATAGCATCGCATCGCCCAGGGTAATAAAACCGACCTGTTTACCCGCTTCCACCTCTGCGGTAAGCGCGGCGGCAACCTCGTTCCAGACCGCTTCTTTCTCGGCGCCGTCAGCGCTCATAGGGAAATGGCAACAACGTACTTCCGTCTGCTCGCCGAGATAGTCGCGCACAATCGACAGCGCCAGACTATCGCCCCCCTTACGACCGGCGGGCGCATACAGAATGTCCAGCGAGCCAAGAATCCGCGCTGCGCGGACGGTTATCAGGTCGGGCGCGCCTGGCCCGGTACTTAATGCGTATAATTTACCGTTCATGCCG
Source organism: Salmonella sp. SAL04202 (assembly GCF_046550775.1). Taxonomy (NCBI): domain Bacteria; kingdom Pseudomonadati; phylum Pseudomonadota; class Gammaproteobacteria; order Enterobacterales; family Enterobacteriaceae; genus Salmonella; species Salmonella sp. SAL04202. Next base: position 1,804,959 of record NZ_JBGDXK010000001.1, read on the forward strand.
CCTCCTCTACCGCCATGTTCAGCGCCTGGTGCAAATGCGCGACAAACATCGCCCGGATAGCCGGGTTTTCTCCCAGCCCGCTCAGCCACGGCGTCGCCGGAATGCCCGCCGCGTTAAAGCGCATTTTCCATGAGTCGCCGTCGTCTGAAGCCATATCATTAATGGCGTGATCGCCCGCCACCAGCATTAATGGCATCAAATGTACGCCGGTGACGCCTTCGTCACGCAGGCTGTCGATCAGGATGTCGACCTCCGGGTAGCTTTCTACGGCGCCGACGCGCGCCGGAAAGCGCTGCGCGGTCATCATATGATCGAGACAGGCATAAGCTGCGAATGCGTGATGGCTGGCGCCGTGGCCCATAAAAACGACTTTCTCCGTTTGTCTGAGCGATGGCATCTGTTGTCGCAACGCCTGCATTAGCTGCACATAATCGTTATGGCTGTTCAACAGCGGCACGCCCAGCGTCAGGCGAGTGAATAACGGACGCAAGATTTGTACTTCACGGACAATTTTTTCATATTCGTCGCCGTTAATAATGTGCAACGACTGAATCGCCACGTCCTGATATCCCTGTGCGGCAAGCTTTTGCAAAGCCTGTAATGGCGTATCGATGTCGATACCGTCACGCTGGCGAAGCTTGCGAATGATCATTCCGGAAGTGAAGGCGCGAAACAGGTCGCGATCGGGACAGGACGCCGCCAGATCACGTTCGCACGCCACAATGTTTTTTTCACAGGTGTCGTGATAGCTGGTGCCAAAACTGACTACCAGAAGCGCTTTTTTCATTTTTACTCCTTAGCTGCGGCCAGCCAGCGCGATAAACGCTGCGCAAAGGCGGCCTGGCTTTCCAGTAACTCATCACCCGTCACAAGCGGCGTCGGGCGCGCAATAACGATGCAGGGAATGCCCGCATCCAGACAGGGCTGAACTTTTTCCTGATATCCCCCCTCCGCGCCGGACGCTTTGGTAATGACTACGTCGGCCCGGCACTGGTGGTAAAACGCGGCGTTAAAATCAGCGCTGAACGGCCCACACAGTGCGAAAATTTCTCCAACGCCGAACCCCAGTTCGCTGCAGCGTTGAATCACCTCCGCCACGGGCAGTACGCGCGCCAGCAACGTTTTTTCCGCCAGCCCGGCACGCCAGACGGCCAGATCTTTACTGCCGGTCGTCAGTAACACGCGCGGACCAAAACGCCTCGCTATCTCGCAGGCATCGGCAATACTGCGCGCCGTATAGAGAAGCGGATGCGTCAGATTGCTAAGCTGCTCCGGACGCTGATAACGACTTAACAACACGCCTGCCGTTTCACAGGCGCGAAGGAGGTTATGGCTGACCATTTCTGCATAAGGATGCGACGCATCTATTACCCAGCGAGTACGGTTTTCTTTTAGCCAGGCGACCATCTGCCCGTATTCCAGACGACCACAGCGCACCTGTCCTTTAATGTCGCCAGCCAGCGCTTTTCCGGCTGGCGTCGCCACGGATAAGGTGTACGCGACGTTCGCCGCATCCAGTTGTCGGCATAACGCGCGCGCATCGCTGGTGCCGCCCACCACCAGCACCTCCCCCTCATTCACAGCGTGTAACCTCGCGGCGTTATCATCAGCCCATCCTGAACATAGGTCGTTTTATTACCGACGATGACCAGACTGGTCATATCTACCGGTTCAAAATCCATATCGCCGAGCGTAGTCAGCCATTTTTCCTCTTTCTTACGTCCGGCGGATTTCACCACGCCAACCGGCGTTTGCGCGCTTTTACTGGCGGCAAGCAGGTCAAACGCGCGCGCCAGATGCCCTTCGCGCCCGCGGCTGCGCGGGTTGTAAAAACAGATAACGAAGTCGGCTTCGCCTGCGGCAACAATGCGTTTTTCAATCACCGGCCACGGCGTCAGCAGGTCGCTGAGGCTGATATGACAGAAGTCGTGCATCAGCGGCGCACCCAGCAGCGAGGCGGCTGCGATACTGGCGGTCATCCCCGGAATAAGGCTAACCTCTACATCCAGCTTCTGCTTGCTCACCAGCTCCAGCACCAGTCCCGCCATGCCGTAAATACCGGCGTCGCCGCTGCTAATCAGCGCCACGTTATGCCCGGCCTGCGCCAGCTCAATCGCCGCCTGGCAGCGTTCAATCTCTTTGCACATCCCGGTTTTGATCACCTGCTTATCGCCGGTAAAGGCTTTCACCAGGTGGGTGTAGGTTTTATAACCGACGACGATTTCCGCCGCCTGTAACGCCTCAATCGCTTCCATGGTCATCATTGACTGTGAGCCAGGGCCAATTCCGATTACGCTTAACATCAGTGTGAAACTCCCAAAGTAATAGTGACGCCCTGTTCGCGCAGGGTTTCGCCTAACAATTGTCCCTGGCTTAATAACCACGCAGCCGGGCCGGATACGCTGCCAACGCCCACCGTTTTTCTGACGAAGCCAGAACCGGGAAAATAGTGTTCGAATTCGCGCAACGCTTCGGCGGTAAAGGTTTTAAAAGGCACGCGGCAGCAGGAGGCGAGCTGAATAAGCCCCGGCTCCCCTTTTTTGAGCGTGACGCTGCCAATCGCTTTTAACGCCAGCGGATCGAGTTTCTGCGCTTCAAGCTGACGCGCCAGTAATGTCGCTAACAGGGGAAATGGCGTATCGCGGCGACAGCCAATTCCCGCCACCACACGCTGGGGCACCAGTTTCCAGTGCAGTACGGGAAGCTCAGGGAGGTCATTACGCAAAGAGACGCAGATAAGCGCATCCAGTTCAGGCAACCGCTGCAAATCATCAACAGGGATAAAACCGCGAATATCACACTGGCCGATCTCTTCCGTTAGTTCGGCATCCCACCATAACCCCACACGTTGATGACTGACCAACATCTGGTTAACGGTTTTTACCGCCGTTCGAAGATCGGTCATGCGGGCGTTAAGCTGGAAAGCTAAGGTGTCCAACGCGGACATCTCATTGACATCCGTTGCCGTGGTAATCACCGGATCGGCGCCTAACATTCCTGCCAGGTAGCGCGTCAAGGCATTGGCCCCGCCCGCATGACCGGAAAGCAGGCTAATGACATGCTGACCACGTTCATCAATGACGACCACCGCCGGATCGCTGAACTTGTCGTTCACTAACGGCGCCAGGACACGAACGGCAATGCCGGTCGCGCCGATAAAAATAAGCGCGGTATAAGTGGTAAAAGCCTGCCGGGCGGTATTAGCGAATCCGCCATCGAAGGGAATAAATCCCTTTTCCCGCAGTTTTTCACTGGTAAAGCAGGTTAACGGCAGCATCGCGGCGAGTCTCTTTGCCAGCGCCACGCCGCCGGGCGTCAGGCAAAACAACGCAATGGATTCAGGCTTTACGGTATTCATGGCTAAAGTCCGCTGCATAGAGTCTTGAGTAGTGATACTCCTTACCCAGAAAATTCCCGACCAGGATTAGCGCCGTCTTACGGATGCCAGCATCACGTACTTTGTCGCTAATATCCGCTAACGTGCCGCGAACGGTCTGACTTTCCGGCCAGGTAGCCTTATAGATGACTGCGACAGGCGTAGTTGCCGGATAACCGCCGGCAATGAGACGTTCCGCCACCCGATGAATACGCTGAACGGAGAGATAAATCGCCATCGACGTCTGGTGACTGGCGAACGCCTCCAGTTGTTCGCGCGCCGGTACTGGCGTACGCCCTTCCAGACGGGTAATAATGAGACTCTGCGATACCTCCGGTACGGTATATTCCACACCCAGCTCCGCCGCAGCGCCGAGAAACGCGCTGACGCCAGGCACTACCTGCCAGTCGATACCACGGCGGGTTAACTCTTCGCCTTGCTCACGTACGGAGCCGTACAGCGAGACATCGCCCGTTTGCAACCGCACCACCGTTTTTCCCGCTTTCACGCCCGCCGTCATCAGCTCGATAATCTGCTCAAGATGCAGTTCGGCGCTGTCGTAGCGTTCTGCCTGCGCGGGGCAGTAATCCAGCAGTTCGGTATTGATCAGCGAACCGGCATAGATAACTACCTGCGCCTGTTGCAGCAGGCGGTAGCCTTTAAGCGTGATCAGCTCGCGATCGCCCGGCCCGGCGCCGACGAACCATACACAGCGTGGATCAAATGTCTCTGACATGGTTTTCTTCCTTCTGACAGGCGATAACAAAAACAGGATTGTTCGGTTTGAAATAGTGCCCCGCCCCCAGCGGCGTTAACGATGAAAGCTGAAGCTGTACACAGTCCATTCGACATGCGCCGATGTGGGCAAGATGCGCCAGCGCGCTATGAAGGTTTTCCTGCAAGATAAAGGTCATCACCAGACGGCCACCGGGATGCAGATGGCCCATCGCCCAGTCAATCAGCGCCGTCAGATGCCCGCCGCTGCCGCCCATAAACACCGCATCGGCTTTCCCGGTTATGGTCATTGGCGCTTCGCCGGGGAGAATATCGATATTGCCGCAGGCAAAGCGCTGACGATTCTCATCAAGCAGCCGTAGCGCGGCAGGATTACGCTCGATAGCCGTCACCTGCAACGAAGGAAATTGCAGCGCCGCTTCAATTGAGACGCTTCCCGTTCCCGCCCCGACGTCAATCATGTGACTGGCGCGGTGGAGATCAAGTTTCGACAGTGCCAGCGCCCGTACCGCCTCTTTGGTCATTGGCACGTTCTCGCCGCGCAGAAAAAGCTCATCTTTCATCCAGGATCACCACTGCATTCATTTCATAGTCGGCGTTGACCGCACTGACGGGTAGCCAGTGGATCCGCTCATTTTCCATCGCCAGATTTTCACCAATCACCATTAAGCGATGCCCTTTACCGCGCGCGACCAGCTCCCGCGCGATTTCCCGCGGCCCGCAGCGGGCATCCGTGACCATCGCCACTTTGCGATGGTTCGCTAACTGCTCGAAGCTGACGCAACGACCGTGGCTACTGGTCAACCACATGTCATTCATATCAATCCCAGCCTGTGCGCACAGATACTGTACGGCGCTGATGCCAGGGATAATGCGAACCTGTTCGATACCAAAATGCGCCACCAGGCGTGTACCGATGCCATAAAACAGCGGATCGCCGGAGGCCAGCACCACGATCCCTTTATCCCGACGGGCGGCAATCCATGACAACAACGCGCCAATATCCGCGCCCAGCGTAAATCGTTCGCCGCCAAACGCCGGAAACTGCGCCAAATGCCGTTTACCGCCTGCCAGCGCATCGGCGTGGTCTATCGCTTCCAGCGCCGCAGGCGTCATCAAATGCCGTCCAGCGGGCCCCATTCCCACGACCGTTAGCATTGCAGCTCCTTAGCAATCTCGTCGACGGGACGATTACTGCCGAGAATATGGTTATCAAAAGAAAACAGGATGGCGTCGCAGACAGGCGGCGTTTTGGTAAAACGCAGCATCTGCATGACTCGCAAACAAATACGCCTGGCAAGATGGTTATAGATATGCCCGAAGCCATATGCTTCAATGTGCTCCATTGCCGCTTCGGTGGTATCGCAATCGCTGACCAGGGTGAGTAACTCCAGCGGCGCGCCCAGTAAAGCTAAATGCGCGACCAGCGTTTCCATGCGCGCATCGGCAATATGGCTATGGGTATGAAAGATCCCGGCGGCGATTTTGATCAATTTTCCAGGATGCCCCACCAGCACTATCTGGCAAAATCCCAGCCGTACCGCCTCTTCAATCATGTAGCCGACAAAATTGCTCATGGTGACGACCGCCTGTGTGTCGACGCCCATTTGTTCGCGAACAAACCGTTCGCCGTGGTTGCCCGGCACGAGTATCACCCGCGTTAATCCTGACGCCCGTTTGATCTCCAATTCCAGCGATAGCGAGCGTTTCCAGCTTTCTTCCGACATCGGCGTCACAATGCCGGTAGTGCCAATAATGGAAATGCCGCCAAGGATGCCAAGCCGCGAGTTATACGTTTTTTGCGCCCGCACTTCGCCTTCCGGGGCAAAAATCTCCACATCGGCCCCACGCGCCGGGCCTATCGCTTCGCGCACCGCTGACTCAATGGTATGGCGCGGCGTACGATTGATGGCGGCGCTCCCGAGCGGCAGTCCAACCCCTTTACGCGTTACCGTACCAATACCTTCGCCGCCAGTGAGCGTAATCTCACCGCTGTCGTTGAGCGTAACGCGGGCAAAAATCAGCATTCCGTGCGTGGCATCCACATCATCGCCGCCATCTTTACGAATTGCGGCTATCGCCTGCTGGCCTTCAATGTGCGGCGACTCCACGTTCAGGCATAGCGTGACGCCCGACGGCGTGACGATGGAGACCTGATGAATCAGATGTTGACGCAATACCATCAGCGCGGCGACTTTTGCCGCCGCCGTCGCGCAGGAACCGGTGGTATATCCTTTACGTAACGCTTTACCGTGGTGCCAGACCGGCGCGTCAAAAGAAAGCTCGCTCATCAGGCCTCCCGGAGGTGATAGAGCAACGCATTGACGATAGCGGCAGCCACGTTACTGCCGCCTTTACGCCCTAACGCGGCAACCGCGGGGAAATGGCTATGGGTGAGTGCCTCTTTGGACTCCGCCGCGCCGACAAAGCCTACCGGTACGCCCACCACGCCGCTCACCGTCACGTTATGTTCAAGCAAACGGAACAGGGCCGTCGGCGCATTACCGAAAACAAAGAGCTTGTTTTTCTCCTCCTCGGCGATAGCGATATCGACGGCGGCCATTGAACGGGTAATCCCCTGCGTTTGTGCGGCGCGCACCACGCGCGGATCGCTGATATAACAGCGACACTCGCCGCCAAACGTCGCCAGTAATCTTTTATTAATGCCGGACAGCGCCATCGTGGTATCGGTATAAATAATGCACGGATGGCGTAACGCATCACAAAGCTGCTCCAGCGCATCGGCAGAGAACCACAAAATGTCCAGCCAGTCGAAATCGGCGGTGGTATGAATAACCCGCTTGATAATGGCCTCATGGAGCGGACTGGCGAAACGGTAATCAGGACGCGTTTCGCGAATAATGTCGCGAATAATGGTGAAACTGTTGGCCTCAATGGTTTGGGGCTGCTGGATATAATGCATACTGTCGTCCTCAGGCCACGCCAGATAACCCGCACCGCGCCGCAATAAACAGCGCCAGCGCCAGGGTTGAAGCGACCCACATCAATCGAATCGTTCGGGAAATATCGTCCACGGAAATATCGCGCTGCGCGTCGCCGATCCAGGGTTTGTCCACACGCTCGCCAAAGTAGTTATTTGGGCCGCCGAGCTGGATTCCTAAGGCGCCAGCCACACACGCTTCCGACCAGGCGCAATTTGGGCTACTGTGGTTATAACGGTCACGCCAGCCAATATGCAGCGCCCGCCAACCACTCAGGCGACACAGTCCTGCCGCAATGCCCAGCAACAGCCAGCTCAGTCGGGCAGGAAGATAGTTCGCTACGTCGTCCATACGGGCGCTGACCATACCAATCGCCCGGTATTTTTCATGTTTGTAGCCCACCATTGAATCCAGGGTATTGACGGCTTTGTAGGCCATCGCCAGCGGCGCGCCGCCGAGAAAGAGGAAAAAGAGCGGCGCGATAATGCCGTCAACGGTGTTTTCTGCAACCGTTTCCACCACGGCGCGATTGATCTGCGCTGGCTGAAGTTGCGACGTATCGCGCCCGACGATCCAGGAGAGTTTTATTCGGCTTTCCGCAAGGTCGTTCTCCCGCAACGGTCGTTCAACCTCCTGCGCGGCGCGGGCCAGAGAGCGTCCGGCCAGCGTGGTAAAGATCATCCAGACTTCGACGCTCCAGCCAAACCAGGGGTGAATCCGCTGCGCCAGCGCCAGTACGCCCCATGCCACGCCCCAGGTCGCCCCGACAACCACAACCCACATTACGCCGCCGCCAATCCGCAGCGCTTTATCGCCGGGACAATAGCGACGCACAATACGCTGCACAAACGTGATTAAACGACCTATCCAGCGTACCGGATGGGGCCAGTGTTGAGGGTCGCCGATGATAAAATCCAGCACCCAGGCGATACACCAGGCAAGAATCGTCATAATACGCGCCTCGCCGCCGCCAGCCAGTGCTGCAACATTTCCGGACGCTGGGCGAAATGGACGTGCAGATAGCTGGCAAACGTGTTGCCTGTCTGCCAGCCGCCAGTCCATTCCTGTAACACGCGGCCATCGCGAACCTTACGACAGGCCATAACGGCGGGTGTTTCGGGAATAAAATCTGAGTAGTGAAATTCATGGCCGCGCACTATCTCGCCAGGCACCGCCAATAGCGTTGGCTGCATAGCCTGCGCCTCACAGTAGCCAAAGCGGGTAAGTCGCTTACCCATTTTGCTGTGACCGGGGATAATATTCGCCATCTGATGAATTTCCCCACCGCTATCCTCCAGAGTGCTCCCCAAATACATCAGACCGCCACACTCCGCGTAAATCGCCACGCCGCGCTGATGCGCCGCCCGCAAATGTTTTAACATCGCCGTATTTGCCGCCAGCTCTGCGGCGTATAATTCAGGATATCCACCGCCCAGCCAGATCATCTGGCAATCAGGCAATGCGCGGTCATGCAGTGGGCTAAAACGCACAATGTTAACGCCAGCACGCTCCAGCAAATCGATGTTATCGGGGTAATAAAAGTTAAAGGCCTCATCATCCGCCAGAGCAAGCGTCAGCCCTGCCCCCGCTGTGTTATCGGGGCGTTCAGGCCACATTCCCGCCGGAAGCGCTGATAACACGCTCAGCGAGAGTAGCGCATCCACATCCACTGTTTGTTCCAGCGAGGCGGCAAAATCATGCCATGATTGCTGATTGACGAGGGATTCTCTGGCGGTAATCAACCCCAGGTGGCGTTCAGGTAATGCGACGCCGTCGCAATGAGGGACATACCCCAGTACCGGCAGTGAGCAATAATGTTCAATGGCATTTTTGAGGAGCTGATAGTGGGCGTCGCTAGTGACGCGATTCACAATCACGCCCGCGAGGTTGAGGGTCGGGTCGAAGTGCTGAAATCCCATAACGGTAGCCGCAAGCGACGTTGAAACAGCCTTGCCGTCCACCAGTAGGATGACCGGGCAACCAAGCTGTTTGGCCATCGCAGCTGTGCTGCAGTAATTGGGATCGACGCCATAGCCGTCATACAACCCCATGACCCCTTCAATGACAGCGATATCCGCCTGCCGCATTTGTTCGCAAAATAAGGCGTTGAGAACAGGAGGAGGAAGCATGAAACTGTCAAGATTACGGGACGCCACGCCACAGATAGCGGTATGCCAGCCGGTATCAAGGTAATCTGGCCCAACTTTAAACGGCTGTACGCGCAGCGCGCGTTTTTGCAGCAGCCTCAACAAACCAAGCGTCACCGTGGTTTTGCCGCAACCGCTTCCTGTGCCTGCAAGAATAAATGCGTGATGCCTTGCCGCCATTACCCTGATCCTGTTCAGGGTGGTAGGGGTATACAGGTACGCGCATGTTCAGTCTTTCGACTGTACGCGTCTTCGCAACCCACTTCCCACCGAAGTTGTTGGTTATCACCGACAGGCAGGTCTTCTGGCTTAGCGTCCTCCTCGCCCGTCCTTCCCAATCTTGCGATCAGTGGTCTTTACGGGGTCGTCAGCATCACAGCAGCGGGGGCTGCGGGGGATTTTCACCCCCTTCCCTACCACAAATGTGGCAAACCTGTTGGTTTACGTTATGGCTGTACGGCACACCCATAACGACAATTAATAATGTGCTACGTTTTACATTTCTGTGAGCAATAGCCTGAGCGGTTGCTCATCTGACGTTAATCTACTCATCCTTACCGGTATATTGACGATAAAACGTATCGACAAAGCGTAATAAAACTTATCTTTCCTGACACTGTACTTCATCACAAAAATAAAAACTGGTGCAGTTTATGCCCTAAATTTTATTATTTTGTTGCGCTATGACAATTTATTGTTACACCAGATAAATTTTCTTTCTGAAATGATTAAGATACAAAAGACTATCAAAAATCGGCAATAGCAAAATATTGCTATTCATAACGATGGAGGATGAGAATTCTCATTTATCTGCTGGCGATAAGCCTGCGGCGTAACCTGATAGGTCTGGCGGAAGACTTTGCAAAAATAGCTGGTTTGCGAAAAGCCTAAATTACGCGCAATACTGGCAATACTCCAGTCACTATGGCAAAGCAATTCTCTGGCGCTAACCATTCTCTGGCGGTTTACCCACGCATTAAATCCGATTCCCTGATATTTCTTGAATAGCTTACTGAAGTAATAGGGGCTGAGATAGACATGTGAGGCGACATCCTCAAGACGAAGATCGTCGGACAAATGCGCATCAATATAGCGAAGCGCTTTTTTCATTTTACTGTCATGCGGAGTGGGACCACGAGTGGTTTTATTTGCCTCCGATTGCTGCGGATTGTCTTTGATAACCACGAAATTGAGTTGTTTTTTCAGGCAATTCTCAACAATCAGTTTAAGAAGATCGGCGGAAGCGATAACGCGTGAATAGTCCATCTCTGGCACATTCCGAAATTCATTCAAGAGCTCAGGGTCAGCCTGCCAGCGATCGTCGACATTAAGAATGTTTACCAGCTCCACGTCATTACTTAAACGAACCTGCCCGCATAAAACAAAGCCAACTAAATGCCCTGCGATTACCAGCGGAATAGAAAAATCCGTTAGACCGGCATGACAACGATAAATACAGGGTTGATCGGACTTCGATGCCTCCAGTCCCCCGCAGCGATCGCTCATACGACAACGTGTACTATGCTGGGGATGCTGCCGCATCAACTGACAAAACGGCGTGAAATTGAATAGCTCAGATATTTCATCACCATGAATATTGACAACCACAACCGCCAGACCGGTGGCTTGTGCAAAATCCTGTGCGATTTTATTAATGAGTTCTGAGTTCAGAGCGCTCGCAGAAATCATGATAAAACCCCTCAGTTAATTTATTGTTATAAACAAAACACATTATTTACATTCACTTTTTATTAGCATTATCCTGGCCCTGATAAAAAGTACAATGACAATATCAAAAGTCTCCCATTGCTGGGAGACGTTTTGATCAGTTCGTGAAAGCAGATCACGAAATTATCTCACCTGTTTTTACGATACATCATTGCTGTGAATCTGGTTCGCATTTTCTTACAGTTCACAGCGGTTACAAGGTAAATTCTTACCAATAAAATAGCGATATATGGCTGCTCCGGCACAGGCGCCGATAACAGGCGCGACAATCGGCACGATAAAATAAGGGATCTCTCGCCCACCGCTCATCGCCATGTTCCCCCACCCCGCTAACCATGTGAACAGTTTGGGACCGAAATCACGCGCCGGGTTCATTGCAAAACCGGTAAGGGGTCCAGTAGACGCGCCGATAACGGCAACCAATATCCCAATAAGCAAAGGCGCAAGCGGCCCTTTAGGAATGCCATTGCCATCATCCGTCAATGCCATGATCATGCCCATCAGAATCGACGTAATGACCACTTCCACCAACGCAGCCTGCCATACATTTAGCGCTGCGGCCGGATAGGTACTGAAAATGCTGGCTAATTGCAAACTTTCGACGCTACCGCGCACCATATGATGCGCAGTCTCAAATTCAGTAAAAAGGCTACTATAAAGCACATACGCCAGCAGAGCGCCGCCAAAAGCGCCAGCAAACTGGGCAATAATATAAGGCAATACTTTCTGTTTGGGGAAGCAGGCAAAGAGCCACAGCGCAATCGTCACCGCAGGGTTAAGATGTCCGCCGGAAATCCCGGCCGTAAGGTAAACGGCCAGTGAAATCCCAAGCCCCCAAATAATGCAAATCTCCCATAATCCGAGGCTGGCGCCTGCGACTTTGAGCGCGCTCAAACAACCGATACCAAAAAACAAAAAGAGTCCGGTGCCTAAAAATTCCGCACCACATTGCGCCTTTAGAGAATCATTCATGTGACACCTTCTGAGCAAAGTTCGTGTCCTGGCCAGCGCAAGTTTCGGCTGGCGGTAGTGTACAGCTAACCTCACTATAAAAAGTGCCGCCTGTAAATTGTTGGCAACCTGCGGGCCTGCCTTCCGGAAAAATCGTGTTGCGATAGCAAAATTTTGCTTTTCCGATATTTTTATCAGCCCATCACACGGGAAATTTGAGCTATAAAATACGCCTGTGGAAATAATAAAATATTGCACAAGCCAACTTATCAATTTCGAATAAGCATCACATTTTGCGTCTTTCGCCATATCAAATAAAAATACTCTCGTCACTAACAAAAATGTAAAAATGAAATGATAAAAACAAAATAATCATATAGACAATAATAAATTAAATATTGATTATCAATGAGTTATAAAAATAAAAGGCAATTTAGTCATATTGCTTTCTCATTATTTTCTGATGCTCAACAGCAAGTCAGCCATTCTTTTTCCTCGCATCTTCTTATAGTCCCCACTATCGGAACACTCCATGCGAGGTCTTTATGCAACAAGAAGCACTAGGAATGGTAGAAACCAAAGGCTTAACCGCAGCCATAGAGGCCGCTGATGCAATGGTTAAGTCAGCCAATGTGATGTTAGTGGGCTATGAAAAGATTGGCTCCGGGCTGGTAACCGTCATCGTGCGCGGCGATGTTGGCGCGGTCAAAGCGGCCACCGATGCAGGTGCCGCAGCCGCACGCAACGTGGGTGAAGTGAAAGCCGTACACGTCATCCCACGCCCTCACACCGATGTAGAAAAAATCTTACCGAAGGGAATTAGCCAATGAGCAGCAATGAGCTGGTGGAACAGATCATGGCGCAGGTGATTGCCCGTGTGGCAACGCCGGAACAACAGGCCATCCCTGGTCAACCCCAACCTATACGAGAGACGGCTATGGCAGAAAAAAGCTGCAGTTTAACGGAATTTGTCGGGACCGCCATTGGCGATACCCTGGGCCTGGTTATCGCCAACGTCGATACCGCCCTGCTGGACGCGATGAAGCTTGAGAAGCGCTATCGTTCCATCGGTATTCTCGGCGCCCGCACCGGCGCAGGCCCGCACATTATGGCGGCGGACGAAGCGGTGAAAGCCACCAACACCGAAGTGGTCAGCATTGAGCTGCCGCGCGATACCAAAGGCGGCGCGGGCCACGGTTCGCTGATTATTTTAGGCGGTAACGACGTGTCCGACGTCAAGCGCGGTATCGAAGTCGCGCTGAAAGAGCTGGACCGCACCTTCGGCGATGTTTACGGCAACGAAGCCGGGCATATCGAGCTGCAGTACACCGCTCGCGCCAGCTACGCCCTGGAAAAAGCGTTCGGCGCACCGATTGGCCGTGCCTGCGGCGTCATCGTCGGCGCTCCGGCTTCCGTCGGCGTACTGATGGCCGATACCGCCCTGAAGTCAGCCAACGTTGAAGTCGTGGCGTACAGCTCTCCGGCGCACGGCACCAGCTTTAGTAACGAAGCCATTCTGGTGATTTCCGGCGACTCCGGCGCGGTCCGTCAGGCGGTGACCTCCGCCCGCGAAATCGGCAAAACCGTCCTTGCGACCCTCGGTTCTGAACCGAAAAACGATCGCCCGTCCTACATCTGATACCCACGAGGCTGATTCATGAGATCGAAAAGATTTGAAGCACTGGCGAAACGCCCTGTGAATCAGGACGGCTTTGTTAAGGAGTGGATCGAAGAAGGCTTTATCGCGATGGAAAGCCCGAACGATCCAAAACCGTCGATTAAAATCGTTAACGGCGCGGTGACCGAGCTGGACGGAAAACCGGTTAGCGAATTCGACCTGATCGACCACTTTATTGCTCGCTACGGCATCAACCTGAACCGCGCCGAAGAAGTGATGGCGATGGACTCGGTCAAGCTTGCCAATATGCTGTGCGATCCTAACGTCAAGCGCAGCGAAATCGTTCCGCTGACCACCGCCATGACCCCGGCGAAAATTGTTGAAGTGGTTTCGCATATGAACGTGGTTGAGATGATGATGGCGATGCAGAAAATGCGCGCACGCCGCACGCCGTCTCAGCAGGCGCACGTCACCAACGTCAAGGATAACCCGGTGCAAATTGCCGCCGATGCCGCCGAAGGCGCATGGCGCGGGTTTGACGAACAAGAAACCACGGTTGCGGTAGCACGCTACGCGCCGTTCAACGCCATCGCGCTGTTGGTCGGCTCTCAGGTTGGTCGTCCGGGCGTACTGACGCAGTGCTCCCTGGAAGAAGCCACCGAGCTGAAGCTCGGCATGCTGGGCCACACCTGCTACGCCGAAACCATTTCCGTTTACGGCACCGAGCCGGTCTTCACCGACGGTGACGATACGCCATGGTCGAAAGGCTTCTTAGCCTCTTCCTACGCCTCTCGCGGCCTGAAAATGCGCTTCACCTCCGGCTCCGGATCCGAAGTGCAGATGGGCTACGCCGAAGGCAAATCCATGCTGTATCTGGAAGCGCGCTGCATCTATATCACCAAAGCGGCTGGCGTTCAGGGTCTGCAAAATGGCTCCGTAAGCTGTATCGGCGTACCGTCTGCCGTGCCATCAGGCATTCGTGCCGTGCTGGCGGAAAACCTGATCTGCTCGTCACTGGATCTGGAGTGCGCCTCCAGTAACGACCAGACCTTCACCCACTCCGATATGCGTCGTACCGCGCGCCTGCTGATGCAGTTCCTGCCGGGTACCGACTTTATCTCCTCCGGTTATTCCGCGGTGCCGAACTACGACAACATGTTCGCCGGTTCCAACGAAGATGCGGAAGACTTTGACGACTACAACGTTATCCAGCGTGACCTGAAAGTGGACGGCGGTTTGCGCCCGGTTCGCGAAGAGGACGTTATCGCCATCCGTAACAAAGCCGCCCGCGCGCTGCAGGCCGTGTTTGCCGGAATGGGACTACCGCCGATTACCGATGAAGAAGTTGAAGCCGCGACCTATGCCCACGGTTCGAAAGATATGCCGGAGCGTAACATCGTCGAAGACATCAAGTTCGCCCAGGAAATCATCAATAAAAACCGCAACGGTCTGGAAGTTGTGAAAGCGCTGGCGCAGGGCGGGTTTACCGACGTGGCCCAGGACATGCTCAACATCCAGAAAGCCAAGCTAACCGGCGACTATTTGCACACCTCCGCCATTATCGTCGGCGACGGACAAGTGCTCTCTGCGGTTAATGACGTCAATGACTATGCCGGTCCGGCAACAGGTTATCGCCTGCAGGGAGAACGCTGGGAAGAGATTAAAAACATCCCTGGCGCTCTTGATCCCAACGAGATTGATTAAGGGGTGAGAAATGGAAATTAATGAAAAATTGCTGCGCCAGATAATTGAAGACGTGCTCCGCGATATGAAGGGCAGCGATAAACCCGTCTCGTTTAATGCGCCTGCGGCATCCACAGCACCACAGACCGCTGCGCCTGCGGGCGACGGCTTTCTGACCGAAGTGGGCGAAGCGCGCCAGGGCACTCAGCAGGACGAAGTCATTATCGCCGTCGGCCCGGCATTTGGCCTGGCGCAAACCGTCAATATCGTGGGCTTACCGCATAAGAGCATTCTGCGCGAAGTCATTGCCGGTATTGAAGAAGAAGGTATCAGGGCGCGCGTGATTCGCTGCTTTAAATCTTCCGACGTGGCGTTCGTCGCCGTTGAAGGTAACCGCCTGAGCGGATCCGGCATCTCCATCGGCATCCAGTCGAAAGGTACTACGGTTATCCACCAGCAGGGGCTACCGCCGCTCTCCAACCTGGAGCTGTTCCCACAGGCGCCGCTGCTGACGCTGGAAACCTACCGTCAGATTGGTAAAAACGCCGCCCGTTATGCGAAACGCGAATCACCGCAGCCGGTCCCTACGCTCAATGACCAGATGGCACGCCCGAAGTACCAGGCAAAGTCGGCCATTTTGCACATTAAAGAGACCAAGTACGTCGTGACGGGCAAAAACCCGCAGGAACTGCGCGTGGCGCTTTGATAAAGGATAACTCCATGAATACCGACGCAATTGAATCGATGGTCCGGGACGTATTGAGCCGCATGAACAGCCTGCAGGGCGATGCGCCAGCAGCGGCTCCTGCGGCAGGCGGCACGTCCCGCAGCGCAAAGGTCAGCGACTACCCGCTGGCGAACAAACACCCGGAATGGGTGAAAACCGCCACCAATAAAACGCTGGACGACTTTACGCTGGAAAACGTGCTGAGCAATAAAGTCACCGCTCAGGATATGCGTATTACCCCGGAAACCCTGCGCTTACAGGCGTCTATCGCCAAAGATGCGGGCCGCGACCGGCTGGCGATGAACTTCGAACGCGCCGCCGAACTGACCGCGGTACCGGACGATCGCATTCTTGAAATCTACAACGCCCTTCGTCCGTATCGTTCAACGAAAGAAGAGCTGCTCGCTATCGCCGACGATCTCGAAAACCGCTATCAGGCGAAGATCTGCGCAGCTTTCGTTCGCGAAGCGGCAACGCTGTATGTCGAGCGTAAAAAACTCAAAGGCGACGATTAACTTTCTCTAAGTAATTCGAGATGCATTGAGGCGGCAAGTGAGTGACAAATTCGTCTGGAACGAATTTGAACAGCCATAGGCTGGCTTTAGTGAGGGACAGGGATGTCCCTCATAACCCCGATGAGCTTACTGTAGTAAGTGATTCGGGTGAAAGAACGCAGCCAACAAAAAGGCAGTTTGAAGTACGACGAGAAAAAGGATATACGATGCGATATATAGCTGGCATTGACATCGGTAACTCATCAACGGAAGTCGCACTGGCGCGGCAAGATGAGACTGGCGCACTAACGATTACGCACAGCGCGCTGGCGGAAACGACCGGGATCAAAGGCACGTTGCGTAACGTGTTCGGCATTCAGGAAGCGCTCGCCCTCGTCGCAAAGCGCGCGGGGATCAATGTCAGCGATATTTCGCTCATCCGCATTAACGAAGCCACGCCGGTGATTGGCGATGTGGCGATGGAAACCATTACCGAAACCATCATCACCGAATCGACAATGATTGGCCATAACCCAAAAACGCCGGGCGGAGTAGGCCTTGGTGTGGGTATCACGATTACGCCGGAGGAGCTGTTAACCCGCCCGGCGGACTCGTCCTATATACTGGTGGTATCGTCAGCCTTTGATTTTGCCGATATCGCCAATGTTATCAACGCCTCAATGCGCGCCGGATACCAGATTACCGGCGTCATTTTGCAGCGCGACGATGGCGTACTGGTCAGCAACCGGCTGGAAAAATCGCTACCGATTGTCGATGAAGTTCTGTACATCGACCGCATTCCGCTGGGGATGCTGGCGGCGATTGAAGTCGCCGTGCCGGGAAAGGTTATCGAAACCCTCTCTAACCCTTACGGCATCGCCACCGTATTCAACCTCAACGCCGATGAGACGAAAAACATCGTCCCGATGGCGCGCGCGCTGATTGGCAACCGTTCCGCCGTGGTGGTTAAAACGCCATCCGGAGACGTCAAAGCGCGCGCAATACCCGCCGGTAACCTGGAGCTGCAGGCTCAGGGTCGTACCGTGCGCGTGGATGTTGCCGCCGGTGCCGAAGCTATCATGAAAGCGGTGGACGGCTGCGGCAAACTCGACAACGTCACCGGCGAGGCCGGGACCAATATCGGCGGCATGCTGGAGCACGTACGCCAGACCATGGCCGAGCTAACCAATAAGCCCAGCAGCGAGATTTTCATTCAGGATCTTCTGGCCGTTGACACCTCGGTTCCGGTGAGCGTCACCGGCGGTCTGGCCGGGGAGTTCTCGCTGGAGCAGGCCGTCGGCATCGCCTCGATGGTGAAATCAGACCGTCTGCAGATGGCGATGATTGCCCGTGAAATTGAGCAGAAGCTCAATATCGACGTGCAGATCGGCGGCGCTGAGGCTGAAGCCGCCATTCTGGGCGCGCTGACCACGCCGGGTACCACCCGACCGCTGGCGATCCTCGACCTCGGCGCGGGCTCCACCGATGCCTCCATCATCAACCCTAAAGGTGAAATCATCGCCACCCATCTCGCCGGGGCAGGCGACATGGTCACGATGATTATTGCCCGCGAACTGGGGCTGGAAGACCGCTATCTGGCGGAAGAGATCAAAAAATACCCGCTGGCTAAGGTCGAAAGCCTGTTCCACTTACGCCACGAGGACGGCAGCGTCCAGTTCTTCCCGACGCCGCTGCCTCCCACCGTGTTCGCCCGCGTCTGCGTGGTGAAACCGGACGAACTGGTGCCGCTTCCCGGCGACTTAGCGCTGGAAAAAGTGCGCGCCATTCGCCGCAGCGCTAAAGAACGCGTCTTTGTCACCAACGCCCTGCGCGCGCTGCGTCAGGTCAGTCCAACCGGCAACATTCGCGATATTCCGTTCGTGGTGCTGGTCGGCGGCTCGTCGCTGGATTTCGAAGTTCCGCAGTTGGTCACCGATGCGCTGGCGCACTACCGCCTGGTCGCCGGGCGAGGAAATATTCGCGGTAGCGAAGGCCCAAGAAACGCGGTGGCCACCGGCCTGATTCTCTCCTGGCACAAGGAATTTGCATATGGACAGTAATCACAGCGCCCCGGCCATCGTCATTACCGTTATCAACGACTGCGCCAGCCTCTGGCACGAAGTGCTGCTGGGTCTCGAAGAAGAAGGCATCCCTTTCCTGCTTCAGCATCACCCGGCTGGAGATGTCGTTGACAGCGCCTGGCAGGCGGCGCGCAGCTCGCCGCTGCTGGTTGGCATTGCCTGCGATCGACACTCGCTGGTCGTGCATTACAAGAATTTACCCGCATCGGCGCCGCTTTTTACGCTGATGCATCATCAGGACAGTCAGGCCCATCGCAATACCGGTAATAACGCGGCACGGCTGGTCAAAGGGATCCCTTTTCGGGATCTCCATGCTTAATCACAGGAGAACGGCAGTATGAATAACGCACTGGGACTGGTTGAAACAAAAGGGCTGGTCGGCGCCATTGAAGCCGCCGATGCAATGGTTAAATCCGCCAACGTACAGCTGGTGGGCTACGAAAAAATTGGTTCTGGCCTGGTTACCGTCATGGTTCGCGGCGATGTCGGCGCGGTTAAAGCAGCCGTAGATGCAGGCAGCGCGGCGGCAAGCGTAGTGGGTGAAGTGAAATCCTGCCACGTTATCCCGCGTCCGCACAGCGATGTTGAGGCCATTTTACCGAAATCAGCCTAATCGATGGCGAATAAGGAGCACCGCGTGAAGCAATCACTGGGATTACTTGAAGTTTGTGGTCTGGCACTGGCTATCAGCTGCGCCGATATCATGGCGAAATCCGCTTCTATCACGCTGCTCGCCCTCGAAAAGACCAATGGTTCAGGCTGGATGGTGATTAAAATTACCGGTGATGTGGCCTCCGTGCAGGCGGCCATCACCACCGGTGCGCATTTCGCCGAACAGCGGAATGGCCTGGTGGCCCACAAGGTTATCGCCAGGCCCGGAGAAGGGATCCTGCTCGCAGAAACGCCTCCCCCCTCCGTCATTGAACCTGAGCCTGAAGCGTCAGAGATAGCTGATGTCGTTTCTGCAGCGCCAGCCGAAGAGGCCCCGCAGGAATCAGAACTGGTCAGCTGCAATCTGTGTCTGGATCCAAAATGTCCGCGCCAGAAGGGCGAACCTCGTACGCTTTGCATTCATTCCGGCAAGCGAGGTGAAGCGTAATGGATAAAGAGCTTCTGCAATCAACGGTCAGTAAAGTTCTCGACGAGATGCGCCAGCGGCCTATTCCGCTGGGCGTCTCAAACCGTCATATCCACCTGTCCGCACAGGATTATGAGCGGCTGTTTCCCGGCCATCCCATCAGCGAGAAAAAAGCGCTGCTGCAGCCGGGACAATACGCTGCGGAGCAAACCGTCACCCTGGTAGGGCCGAAAGGACAGCTAAAAAATGTGCGCCTGCTCGGCCCGCTGCGCTCGGTAAGCCAGGTGGAAATTTCGCGTACCGATGCGAGAACGCTGGGGATTGCCGCGCCGCTGAGAATGTCCGGCAACCTGAAGGGGACGCCGGGCATCCGCCTGGTCAGCCCCTTTGCTGAACTGGAGCTGCCTTCCGGGGTTATCGTCGCGCAGCGGCATATCCATATGTCGCCGCTTGATGCGCTGATCCTGCGGGTTTCCCACGGCGATATGGTCTCCGTGGCGATTGAAGGCGACGATCGCGGGCTGATTTTCAACAACGTGGCGATTCGCGTTTCACCGGACATGCGCCTCGAAATGCACATTGATACCGATGAAGCCAACGCCGCTGGTGCCGATAACCCGCAGGCCTTTGCCCGGCTGGTAGGCCCGCGATGAACGGCGAAACTCTGCAGCGCATTGTCGAGGAGATTGTCTCCCGGCTGCAGCGCCGTGCCCAGAGCACGGCGACGCTGAGCGTTACGCAACTTCGTGATGCCGACTGTCCAGCGCTGTTCTGTCAGCACGCGTCGCTGCGCATCCTGCTCGTCGACCTGCCGCTGCTGGGTCAGCTTGCGGATGCGGAAACCGACGATGCCGCAGCACGGAAAATTCACGATGCTCTGGCGTTTGGCATCCGCGTACAGCTCAGCCTGCACAGCCAGCTGCTGCCGGTTATCCCGGTAAAAAAACTGGCTCGTCTGCCGCTGGTATTCACCGACGAGCACGGACTGCCGCTGGTTCTGCATGCGGGTTCGGTGCTGAGCTATCGCGATGTCGCGCTGCTAAGCCGGGGGCGTGTGGTTGTCCACCGCAAATGCATCGTGACCGCCATGGCGCGTGACGCGGCCAATGCGCGGAATATTCAATTAATTAAGCAGGAGTAAATCATGCATCTGGCACGAGTCACGGGCGCGGTTGTCTCCACGCAAAAATCACCTTCTTTGATTGGGAAAAAGCTGCTGCTGGTGCGTCGGGTCAGCGCCGATGGCGAACTCCCCGCCTCGCCCACCTCTGGCGATGAAGTGGCCGTGGACTCCGTCGGCGCGGGCGTCGGCGAACTGGTTTTGCTCAGCGGCGGCTCCAGCGCCAGGCACGTTTTTTCCGGGCCAAATGAGGCCATCGACCTCGCCGTTGTCGGCATTGTAGATACGCTTTCGCGTTAAGGGGCGGTTATGGCGATTTATACCCGAACAGGTGACGCTGGCACCACATCACTGTTTACCGGCCAGCGGGTGAGCAAAACCCACCCGCGGGTTGAAGCCTACGGCACGCTGGATGAGCTGAACGCCGCGCTGAGCCTGTGCGCCTGCGCCGCTGCGGATGAAAATCACCGCACCTTACTCGAGGCCATCCAGCAGCAACTTTTTTGGTTTAGCGCAGAGCTGGCCAGCGACAGCGAGCAGCCGTCGCCCAAACAGCGCTACATCAGCAGCGAAGAGATTTCGGCCCTGGAAGCCGCTATCGATCGGGCAATGGCCCGCGTCGAACCGCTGCACAGCTTTATTTTACCCGGACGCTGCGAAGCCGCGAGCCGCTTACATTTTGCCCGCACGCTGGCGCGCCGCGCCGAACGCCGTCTGGTTGAACTGGCAACTGAAGTCAACGTACGCCAGGTGCTGATGCGCTACATCAACCGCTTATCGGACTGCCTGTACGCTCTGGCCCGCGCGGAAGATAGCGATGCGCACCAGGCCAACATCATCCGTGAAGTTAGCAAGCGCTATCTGGCTGCCAGCCAGCCGACCCGCAGCAAGGAGACAACGCCCGTGGCCCTCTCATTTCACGATCTGCACCAGCTCACCCGCGCCGCCGTTGAACGCGCGCAGCAACTGCAGGTTCCGGTAGTCGTCAGCATCGTTGACGCGCACGGCACGGAAACTGTGACCTGGCGGATGCCGGACGCCCTGCTGGTCAGCAGCGAACTGGCGCCGAAAAAGGCATGGACCGCAGTGGCGATGAAAACGGCGACCCATGAGCTGAGCGATGTTGTTCAGCCGGGTGCCGCGCTTTACGGTCTGGAAAGTCATTTACAGGGAAAAGTGGTCACCTTTGGCGGCGGTTACGCCCTGTGGCGCGACGGCATATTAATTGGGGGTCTTGGCATCAGCGGCGGCAGCGTTGAGCAGGACATGGACATAGCACAGACCGCCATCGCGGCTATTAACGTGGGAACTCATCAATGAATACTTCTGAACTCGAAACCCTGATTCGCACCATTCTTAGCGAGCAATTAACCACGCCGACGCAAACGCCGGCCCAGCCTCAGGGCAAAGGGATTTTCCAGTCCGTGAGCGAGGCTATCGACGCCGCGCATCAGGCGTTCTTACGTTATCAGCAGTGTCCGCTGAAAACCCGCAGCGCTATCATCAGCGCGATGCGTCAGGAGCTGACGCCGCTGCTGGCGACCCTGGCGGAAGAGAGCGCCAATGAAACGGGGATGGGCAACAAAGAAGATAAATTCCTCAAAAACAAGGCTGCGCTGGACAACACGCCGGGCGTAGAAGATCTCACCACCACCGCGCTGACCGGCGACGGCGGCATGGTGCTGTTTGAATACTCACCGTTTGGCGTTATCGGTTCGGTCGCCCCAAGCACCAACCCGACGGAAACCATCATCAATAACAGCATCAGCATGTTGGCGGCGGGCAATAGTATTTACTTTAGCCCGCATCCGGGCGCGAAAAAGGTCTCTCTGAAGCTGATTAGCCTGATTGAAGAGATTGCCTTCCGCTGTTGCGGCATCCGCAATCTGGTGGTGACTGTAGCTGAACCCACCTTCGAAGCGACCCAGCAGATGATGGCCCACCCGCGCATCGCAGTACTGGCGATTACCGGTGGTCCGGGCATTGTGGCAATGGGCATGAAGAGCGGTAAGAAGGTGATTGGCGCGGGCGCGGGTAACCCGCCCTGCATCGTCGATGAAACAGCGGACCTGGTGAAAGCGGCGGAAGATATCATTAACGGCGCGTCATTCGATTACAACCTGCCCTGCATTGCCGAGAAGAGCCTGATCGTAGTGGAGAGCGTCGCCGAGCGTCTGGTACAGCAAATGCAAACCTTCGGCGCGCTGCTGCTAAGCCCTGCCGATACCGACAAACTCCGCGCCGTCTGCCTGCCTGAAGGCCAGGCGAATAAAAAACTGGTCGGCAAGAGCCCATCGGCCATGCTGGAAGCCGCCGGGATCGCTGTCCCGGCAAAAGCGCCGCGTCTGCTGATTGCGCTGGTTAACGCTGACGATCCGTGGGTCACCAGCGAACAGTTGATGCCGATGCTGCCGGTGGTAAAAGTCAGCGATTTCGATAGCGCGCTGGCACTGGCCCTGAAGGTTGAAGAGGGGTTGCATCACACCGCGATCATGCACTCGCAGAACGTGTCGCGCCTGAACCTCGCGGCCCGCACCCTGCAAACCTCGATATTCGTCAAAAACGGCCCTTCTTATGCCGGGATCGGCGTCGGCGGCGAAGGCTTTACCACCTTCACTATCGCCACACCAACCGGTGAAGGGACCACGTCAGCGCGTACTTTTGCCCGCTCCCGGCGCTGCGTACTGACCAACGGCTTTTCTATTCGCTAACCGAGGTCGCGATGAATACCTTCTCACTACAAACGCGGTTGTACAGCGGTCAGGGCAGTCTGGCGGTGCTCAAGCGCTTTACCAATAAGCACATCTGGATAATCTGCGATGGCTTTCTGGCGCGCTCTCCGCTGCTGGATACCCTGCGTAACGCGCTGCCCGCAGATAACCGCATCAGCGTCTTTAGCGAGATAACGCCGGACCCCACCATCCATACCGTGGTGCAGGGCATTGCGCAAATGCAGGCTCTGCAACCGCAGGTGGTGATCGGTTTTGGCGGCGGCTCGGCAATGGACGCGGCGAAAGCGATTGTCTGGTTTAGCCAGCAGAGCGGGATCAACATCGAAACCTGCGTGGCGATCCCGACCACCAGCGGCACCGGCTCGGAAGTGACCAGCGCCTGCGTAATTAGCGACCCGGATAAAGGCATCAAGTATCCGCTGTTCAACAATGCGCTGTATCCGGATATGGCGATCCTCGACCCGGAGCTGGTGGTCAGCGTACCGCCGCAGATTACCGCCAACACCGGCATGGACGTGCTGACCCACGCCCTGGAGGCCTGGGTGTCACCGCGCGCCAGCGACTTTACCGACGCGCTGGCGGAAAAAGCCGCCAAACTGGTGTTCCAGTATCTGCCCACGGCGGTGGAAAAAGGCGACTGCGTGGCGACGCGCGGGAAAATGCACAATGCCTCAACGCTCGCCGGGATGGCCTTCAGCCAGGCGGGGCTGGGGCTTAACCACGCGATAGCCCACCAGCTCGGCGGACAGTTCCATCTGCCGCACGGGCTGGCCAATGCGCTGCTGCTCACGGCGGTGATCCGCTTTAACGCGGGTGACCCGCGCGCCGCCAAACGCTACGCGCGGATGGCCAAAGCCTGCGGTTTTTGCCCGGCAGAAGCCAATGACGTTGCGGCGATCAATGCGCTGATTCAGCAAATCGAACTGCTTAAGCAACGCTGTGCCCTTCCCTCACTGGCCGTTGCGCTTAAAGAAGGAAGATCCGACTTTTCCGCACGCATTCCGGCGATGGTGCAGGCTGCGCTGGCTGACGTTACGCTGCGCACTAACCCGCGCCCGGCCAATGCCGAAGCCATTCGGGAACTGCTGGAGGAACTGCTATGAGTACCGCCGTCAACGTCGTTGAAATGTCTTATAGCGCTGATGAAATTCGTGAGCGCGTTCGCGCAGCGGGCGTTGTCGGCGCGGGCGGCGCAGGTTTTCCCGCTCACGTCAAACTACAGGCGCAGGTAGAGATTTTTCTGGTGAACGCCGCCGAGTGTGAACCGATGCTCAAAGTTGACCAGCAACTGATGTGGCAGCAAGCTGCGCGCCTTGTGCGCGGCGTACAGTACGCCATGACGGCGACCGGCGCGCGCGAAGGGGTGATTGCCCTGAAAGAAAAATACCGCCGGGCCATCGACGCCCTTACCCCGCTACTGCCCGCCGGTATCCGCCTGCATATTCTGCCGGATGTTTATCCGGCGGGCGATGAGGTGCTGACTATCTGGATGGCAACCGGTCGTCGGGTCGCCCCGGCTGCGCTACCGGCCAGCGTCGGCGTGGTCGTCAATAACGTGCAAACGGTGCTGAATATTGCCCGGGCGGTCGAGCAGCAGTTTCCGGTCACTCGTCGCACGTTGACCGTGAACGGCGCGGTCGCCAGACCGTTGACCGTTACCGTTCCTATCGGCATGTCACTGCATGAAGTGCTGGCGCTGGCGGGCGGCGCAACGGTCGACGATCCTGGTTTTATTAACGGCGGCCCGATGATGGGTGGCCTGATTACCTCTCTTGATAACCCGGTGACGAAAACTACCGGCGGCCTGCTGGTGCTCCCCAAAAGCCATCTGCTTATCCAGCGCAGAATGCAGGACGAGCGCACGGTGCTTTCCGTCGCGCGCACCGTCTGCGAACAGTGCCGACTGTGTACCGATCTCTGCCCACGACACCTGATCGGCCACGAACTCTCTCCGCACCTGCTGGTGCGGGCGGTGAACTTTCACCAGGCCGCCACGCCACAGCTGCTGCTGAGCGCCCTTACCTGCTCGGAATGCAACGTTTGCGAAAGCGTGGCCTGCCCGGTGGGGATCTCGCCGATGCGCATCAACCGCATGTTAAAACGCGAGCTGCGGGCGCAAAACCAGCGCTACGTAGGGCCGCTGAACCCGGCCGACGAAATGGCGAAATATCGCCTGGTGCCGGTGAAGCGGCTGATCGCCAAACTGGGACTAAGCCCCTGGTACCAGGAAGCGCCGCTGGTTGAAGAAGAGCCGTCAGTAGAAAAAATCACTTTGCAGCTGCGCCAGCATATTGGTGCCAGCGCGGTAGCGAACGTTGCGGTGGGAGAACGCGTGACGCGCGGGCAATGCGTTGCCGATGTCCCGCCTGGCGCGCTCGGCGCACCCATTCACGCCAGCATCGACGGCGTTGTATCGGCCATCAGCGAACAGGCCATCACGGTTGTAAGAGGTTAACCATGTCTCAGGCTATAGGAATTTTAGAACTCACCAGCATCGCCAAAGGCATGGAGCTTGGTGATGCCATGCTGAAAAGCGCCAACGTCGATCTACTGGTCAGCAAGACCATCTGCCCAGGGAAGTTTTTACTGATGCTGGGCGGCGATATCGGCGCTATCCAGCAGGCCATTGAAACCGGTACATCGCAGGCCGGCGAAATGCTCGTCGATAGCCTGGTGCTGGCAAATATTCATCCCAGCGTACTTCCGGCCATCAGCGGCCTGAACAGCGTCGATAAGCGCCAGGCGGTAGGTATCGTCGAAACCTGGAGCGTGGCGGCCTGCATTAGCGCCGCAGACCGGGCGGTGAAAGGCTCAAACGTCACCCTGGTGCGGGTGCATATGGCCTTCGGCATCGGCGGTAAATGCTACATGGTGGTGGCGGGCGACGTTTCTGACGTCAATAACGCCGTGACGGTTGCCAGCGAAAGCGCGGGCGAGAAAGGGTTGCTGGTTTACCGTTCGGTGATCCCGCGCCCGCATGAAGCCATGTGGCGACAGATGGTGGAGGGATAATGGAAAGACAACCGACAACGGATCGCATGATTCAGGAATACGTGCCGGGGAAACAGGTCACTCTCGCGCACCTGATTGCTAATCCAGGGAAAGATCTCTTTAAGAAGCTGGGTCTGACGGATGCGGTGTCCGCCATTGGCATCCTTACCATCACGCCGAGCGAGGCGTCGATTATCGCCTGCGATATCGCCACCAAATCCGGCGCGGTGGAAATTGGTTTTCTTGACCGCTTTACCGGTGCCGTGGTGCTGACCGGCGACGTTTCCGCCGTGGAATATGCCCTTAAGCAGGTGACGCGCACCCTGGGCGAGATGATGCAATTCACCACCTGTTCGATCACCCGGACGTAACGTCATGAAGCGTCTGATGTTTATCGGCCCCAGCCAGTGCGGGAAAACCTCGCTGACCCAAAGCCTGCGCGGCGAAGCGCTCCATTATAAGAAAACCCAGGCCATTGAATGGTCCCCGATGGCTATCGACACGCCGGGCGAGTACCTGGAAAACCGCTGCCTGTATAGCGCCCTGCTAACCAGTGCCTGCGAGGCCGACGTTATCGCCCTGGTGTTAAATGCCGACGCCCAGTGGTCGCCCTTTTCTCCGGGTTTTACCGCCCCGATGAACCGCCCGACGATTGGCCTTGTCACCAAAGCCGATCTCGCCGAGCCTCAGCATATTTCGCTGGTTGCGGAATGGCTTACGCAGGCTGGCGCCCGGCAGATTTTTATTACCAGCGCGTTGAATAATTCGGGTCTCGACGCCGTGCTGGATTTTCTGAATTCGAAGGAACCTTTATGTCTTACAAAATAATGGCCATTAACGCCGGTAGCTCATCGTTAAAGTTCCAGCTGCTGGAGATGCCGCAGGGCGACATGCTCTGCCAGGGGCTGATTGAGCGTATTGGAATGGCGGATGCGCAGGTGACAATTAAGACGCACAGCCAAAAATGGCAGGAAACCGTCCCCGTTGCCGATCATCGCGATGCGGTAACGCTGCTTCTGGAAAAGCTGCTGGGTTATCAAATCATTAACAGTCTGCGGGACATTGACGGGGTGGGCCATCGTGTGGCGCACGGCGGTGAGTTTTTTAAAGACTCGACGCTGGTCACGGATGAAACGTTAGCGCAAATCGAACGTCTTGCCGAACTGGCCCCGCTTCACAACCCGGTAAACGCGTTGGGTATTCACGTTTTTCGTCAACTGTTGCCTGATGCCCCTTCCGTAGCCGTGTTTGATACGGCATTTCACCAGACGCTGGATGAACCCGCCTATATTTACCCGCTTCCCTGGCATTATTACGCGGAACTGGGGATTCGCCGTTATGGCTTTCATGGCACCAGCCATAAGTATGTCAGCGGCGTTCTGGCGGAAAAGCTGGGCGTGCCACTCAGCGCATTACGGGTGATTTGTTGTCATCTTGGAAACGGTAGCAGCATCTGCGCCATCAAGAACGGGCGTTCGGTCAATACGTCGATGGGCTTTACGCCGCAGTCAGGCGTGATGATGGGCACCCGTAGCGGAGATATTGATCCCTCTATTCTGCCGTGGATAGCCCAGCGCGAAAGCAAAACGCCGCAACAGTTGAATCAGTTATTAAATAATGAGTCAGGCTTGCTGGGCGTTTCTGGCGTGTCGTCTGATTACCGCGATGTCGAACAGGCAGCCAATACCGGTAACCGGCAGGCTAAACTCGCTCTCACTCTGTTTGCCGAACGCATTCGCGCCACCATTGGCAGCTATATTATGCAGATGGGAGGACTGGATGCGCTGGTATTCACTGGGGGAATTGGCGAGAACTCAGCGCGCGCCAGATCGGCGGTTTGCCATAATTTGCAATTTTTAGGCTTAGCCGTTGATGAAGAGAAAAATCAGCGTAATGCGACATTTATCCAGACGGAGAACGCCCTGGTGAAAGTCGCCGTCATCAACACCAACGAAGAGTTAATGATCGCACAAGACGTTATGCGCATTGCGCTACCGGCCACGGAAGGGCTTTGTGTACCAGCCTGAGAGGGTTATACGGCGCATTGCGGCAAGTCATGGTAATAACGCTTTTACCATGACACTATGCGCGCACACTATTCGTACCTGAAAGGTGATAACGTGGCTGTTGCGCAATGCCCCGCCTCATGCGGAGAACTTATCCAGGGATGGATTCTGGGCAGTGAGAAACTGGTCTCCTGCCCCGTTGACTGGTACAGCACCGTAGCAGTCACGGCTGCGCCGCCGTTGGTAAACGAGCGCCCATTGTCGCGGGCGATGGTGGAGCGCGTTCTGGCGCACTGGCAGTATCCTGCGCACTGGAGTAACGAGATTCGCGTCGATGTGCGTTCGTCAATTCCCGTTGCCAAAGGCATGGCCAGCAGCACCGCAGATATTGCCGCTACGGCAGTGGCAACGGCGCATCATCTTGGACATTCGCTGGATGAAACCACCCTTGCACAGCTTTGCGTCTCAATCGAACCCACTGATAGCACCGTTTTTCATCAGTTAACGCTGTTTGATCATAATAATGCGGTCACGCAAATCGCCTGCGAGCCACCGCCGCCAATCGATTTGCTGGTACTGGAAAGCCCGGTCACACTGCGCACGCAAGATTACCACCGTCTCCCTCGCCAGCAGAAATTAATAGCAAGTTCAGCAACCTTGCAGCAGGCCTGGAATCTGGTGCAGGAAGCCTGTATAACGCAAAATCCGCTCCGACTGGGTGAGGCGGCTACGCTTAGCGCTATCGCCAGCCAGACGCTGTTACCTAAGCCAGGCTTTACCGCCCTGCTGTCGCTGGTCGAAGAGTGTGATTTATACGGATTGAACGTGGCGCATAGCGGTAGCGTGGTGGGTCTGATGCTGGACCGGAAACGTCATGATATTGCGCGTCTGAAAGGTAAGCTGGCAGAGAAAAAACTTACCCGACACTGGCCAAAACAACATTTACTCAAGATGGTCACAGGCGGGGTCAAACTGCAGTGAGAGCCTGATATACGCTCCCACTGCCGTAGCGCATTATTCAGCTTTTACATCGGCGTGTTTCATTTCGCCCATCGCTTTCAGCTTTTTGGAAATGTCGCGACGCTCTTTGGAGATTTCGGCATTTTTAATGATGTAATCATCAACGCGATCTTCATAGTCGCTTTTCATGCTGGCGATGATACCCTGAATCGCCTCAACGCTCATACCTGGCTTGATGTAGTCGCTCAGGTTGTCCAGCAGCAGCACACGCTTCTGGTTGTCACGGATCTTCTTCTCAATGTCCTGAATTTCACGCTGCAGTTTATTTTTGCGACGGAACAGACGAACAAACTCCAGCACGTCCTGGAAAGAAGGCTTGGTTGTTTCCATTTTTACACCCCTGATAATGTGAGATTCGGATTCGTTAAGCAACTGCTAGTGGATAAACATTACGTTTATCCCCGTCATACTTCAAGCCGCCAGAGGAAACACCGTTACGTCGCCGTCTGGGGAAACCTGAAGGTTCGGGGATAAAATCTTTGCCAGTAGCACTCATTTTATCCTTATATTAGTATCATACTCTTAATCTTTGCTGAATCGAAGCAGCAACAAATTCATTCGCCCCATCTGCTTTTTATTTGCGCAAAGCCCGGCAGATCAAATGTGAAAGCAGTTCCAACTGTCGGGCCGTTTCCATACTTAGCCAAACATAGCCGTGGATGGGGGTTTCAGCCACCGCGTCGCCCTGCTGCTCGTTCATTAGCTGTCGCAACTCGGCAGCAATATCATTCAGTTTACCGGTGTTTGCCAGTACCGGCTGCGGGTTGCCTTCAAACAACGCGTGGGCGATCGTTAGCAAGGTTTGCTGCGTCATCTGCTGGGTTTCACGCAATGTGTGCGCGTTAAGCATCACAAAATGGCTGGCGCGCGTCGCCCAGTGGGCATTGATTTGTAATTCAAGCATACAAACCAGATTGCGGTTGATGGTCTGAATGGCCTCGAAAATAGATTTTTGTATCCGGGTTTCTTTACTGGCGGGCGTTATCAGCCCGCGCATTTTGACGACATCGTTCAGCAACCGTTGCAAATGTTTATCCAACCGGGGGCGCTCCAGCAAATTCGGCGACAGCGCTGCCTGATACACCCGATTATACGCCGTGACGCAATGCGCCAGTTGGATGCGCCAGTGCAAAAAGGCGCGCTGGGGCCAGATGCCGGTAAACAACATTGCCAGTAGCGACCCCAAAATCACATCCCCGCCACGCCATAATGCCGTATCCATATCACCAGCGGGAGCACCGACAACAACGGCAAGCGTTATGCCTATCAGTAGCGCCTGATACGGTTTTTTCCCTAAGGCCAGCCAGCCGCACAAAAACATCGCTATCGCACACCACACCAGCATCAGCGGTAAGGAAAAGAGCTCCAGGCGTAACGCCACCAGCCCTAACGCCGCGCCCAGGATCGTACCGCCTATGCGCTCAAAAGCACGAGGCACTACATTTCCCCAGAATGAGATGGGCCCCATAATCACCACTAACGTGATTAGCGGCCATGTGCCCTCGGGAATAGAAAACAGACGAACCAGCAGAAAGGTAAGAATGAACGCCAGGGCGATACGTATGCCATGCACGATGCGATAATGACGGTACAACCGTATTTCAAAAGGGCTTAATGACTTATCGGCACGCACGCTTGCGCTCCTTACGGGAATGGCAAAAAATGCATTGTACCTGCTTTATAGCAAAAATAGCGCACTGGCGGACGGAACACATTATCCGTCCGCTCTTTTCAGCCAGGAAACCAGTCGATCACTTCCGCTGTACCGGAATATACATTTCAATATCCCAGTATCCATCTTCCATGCCGTTATTCAGATAGGTTTCAAAACAGGGCGCAGAGGCTATCTGATAAGCGCTATCCTGCTCGAGGACATCAAAAAACCGTTCCCACGGCTTCGCAAAGTCACGGTCTTCCACTCGCGCGACAGCAGTGGCATATTCGCCGCCTTCAATGGCGGTAACGATTACGCCTTCGCTATTGTCCGGCAGGATGAAATTCTCTGCCACGGACACCACGGTATCGCAGCGGAGTTTTTCTGCAGGTACGACATCTGGATTGTCGTAATAGACGGCAATCCATTCAACTGGCACGATCCGCTGTCGATCCACCCACGTCATCAGTTGTTCAAAACCCTGCTTCACGGTGTGTTCCCATGGACCGACCATGTGGAAACCGGCTATCTTGCGTTTTTGTTCCTGCCTGATTTCGTAATCCATGCTGCCTCCGTCACTTTACTATACTGTATGAATGTACAGTATAGTTACAGCCTTTTACGGTCACAAGGACAGCGTGATCATTTTGTGAGCAACCTCGCAATCCCGCCCTTTTGACACCTCAGATGACGGTGAACGGTGTGTGACAACGGCTTACGCTTTATGCTGAAAATAGTCGCTCAGACGAGAGAACATACCGCCTTTACCCACCGATTCCAGAGTGACCAGCGGCCACTGAGCGATCAGTTTATCCCGATCGTAGAGCTCTATTTCACCTACCCGTTGATGGGCGGCGATTGGCGCCTCCAGCTCTTTTCTATCCAGCACATATTTTGCTTTGATATGCGGAATTTCCGCTTTGGGCAGCGCCATCCAGAAATCCTGTTCCGTACCCAGCGCAATCTTTTCTTTGTCTCCGTACCAGATCCGCTCGCTGCCCACTTTTTTGCCGCTGTGCAAAATCTGCACCGTCGCAAAGTTTTGCTGGCCCCACAGCAACAGTTTTCGCGCCTGTTCCTCGCGTCCTTTCGAACTTTTCGCTCCCATCACGACGGCGATAAGTCGACGCTGCCCGTCCACCGCCGATGCGATAAGATTAAATCCCGCCCCCGATGTGTGTCCGGTTTTAAGCCCATCGATATGCATGGTCTTATCCCATAACAAGCCGTTGCGGTTCTGCTGTGTGATGCCGTTCCAGGTCAGGCTTTTCTCGCTGTACATGTGATAAAATTCAGGTTCGCCGTGAATAATCGCCCGGGAGAGTACGGCCAGATCATACGCGGAGCTATGTTGTCCCGGCGCATCCAGACCGTGGACGGTTTCAAAATGGGTATCCTGCAAATTGAGTTTTTTCACATAGCTGTTCATCATCGCCACAAACTGCGGCTGCCCGCCCGCGATATAATCCGCCAGCGCCACACAGGCATCGTTACCGGAATCCACAATTAAGCCACGGCTTAAATCGCGTACCGACACGCGATCCCCTTCTTTTAAAAACATCAACGAGGAGCCGACAAACACCGGATTATCCTTCGCCCAGGCGTCGCGCCCAACGGTGACGATATCGTCAGGGCTGATACGATGACTATCGATGGCGCGATCGACGACGTAGCCCGTCATTAGCTTGGTAAGGCTGGCGGGATTACGTTGCTGGTGTTCATTACCGGCGGTAAGAACCTGTCCCGTAGTGTAATCCATCAACACCCAGGCGCCTGCATCAATGGCTGGCGGTTGGGGAGCAAAACTTACGGCATCGGCCGCAAGCGCAGGAGAAAGGTGCATCGCGAATAAAGAAGCGGCAATAAACAAACGGCGTTTCAACAGCATGTCCTCAGGATGGTCTCAATTTGCCGTTCTTTTTACGGAAGTTCAGTTAAACAAACATGGATAAATTGCAAGAAAATGTGACACAAGGCACATTTTCTTGCTGACTTTATTTTATGGATACGCTCAGACGGCGGACTTATCCCCGCGCGGCGCGGTACGATGACGATGATAGCCGTCAACCATGCTACGGAAAATTTGTCCCGGCGTGTCGCCAAGAGTACACAGATAGAGATGCGCGCAAATAAACAGTAAGCCGATGATAGCAAGCGCCATATGCAACACCAGCATCACAGGGCCCAGACCCGCAACCTGCGGATAGAGACACAGCAAACCGGTGATGATTAACAGCGGTACCAGCGCGTACATAATCGCCAGATATGCCAGTTGTTGCAGTGGATTGAACTTATTCTGCTCTGTTGCCGCGAACGGATGCGCTTCCCCTTTCATAATGCCAAAAAGGTAAAAACGCGTCTGGCGTATGCAGCGCGTTACCAGTCCGGAAAAATTTACCCGATAGTGACGCCCGTTACCTGTGGTGAGGTTGATCAGCACAAACCCGACCCAGAAAGCCAGTAAGGCAAAACCACACCAGGTATGCACTTGTACCATTAGCGCTACAGGGCCGAGAGAAAAATGGCCAAATAAACCGCTTAACAGTAATAAAACAAACAGTAACGCATTTCCCCAATGCCAACGGCGAATCGCCAGCGAGTAGAGATAGTCACGATGCTCTTCGCCGCCTGCCGTTTTTGGCGCCAGCATCCGGCGCAATAACGCATGGATAACCAGCCCAACAAGCATGAGCAGCACCACGACGCCTGCATAAATTAACCACAGCGGCCAATAATCTGGCGCATAATGTAGTTCCGCTCCCCAGATAGTATTCATGCTTTACCCTCCTGATGGACTTCTTTACGACGGTACAGACTGACCGCGCCGCTACGCGCCTCCTGCTGGCGATAGACCTCTTTCTGACCGACCCAGCGCTGGATCTCGCTCTCATCCAGTCTGCCGAATTTCAGCGCGTCCGTTGGGCAAACGGATACGCACGCCGGAGACTGGCCAGCCGCCAACCGCGTATCGGCACAGAAGTTACACTTATCGGCGACGCCGGTTTGCGGATTCAAATAGCGCACATGGAAAGGACACGCGGCAACACAATAATCGCAGCCAATACAGCGCGATTTATCCACCTGCACGATCCCGTTTTCATCACGATATGACGCTCCGGTAGGACAAACGCTGACACATGGCGCATTTTCACAGTGCTGACAGGAGACGCGGACAAATTGAAAATGGGTTAGTGCGTTGGATGCCTGTTCAGGGGCGCGAATTTGTACCTGTACGCGGCTAAATCCCTCCGGTACGTCATTAAGCACTTTGCAGGCAACGGTACACGCCTGGCAGCCGATACAACGTTTTTCATCATGCAGCATGACGTACTGATTCGTTAAATGATTCATGGTTCCCTCCTCCCTCATGCCCGGCTCAGCGTCACGCCTGCGGTATGCACTACCGTACCGGATACCGGACTCGTCACGTGCGGCAGTAAATTGCCACAGTGGATACCGTGTGTCGTCGCCGCCGTTTTGGCCCCAGCTTTAGCGCCAAATCCCATATAGACAAAAAGCGTGTCCGGACGGATACCGGGCGTCACCAGCGCCTTACCTTTCTCTTTACCCGTAGCATTTTCCAGCCAGATCTCATCGCCGGTCTTAATGCCTTTTTCTTGCGCCGTTTGCGGATGGACCCAGACCGCGTTATCCCACATTAGCTCGCTGAGTAAAGGTACGTACTGCGTCGCGCCATTGGTATGCACGGCCACCTTGCCCTGAATGAAGTAAAGCTCATTCTCTTTTTTAAGCGCAAAGTCACGAACGCGTGGAACGCCGTAGCCTGGGAGCAATTCCTCCAGGGTTGCGGAATAAAGTTCGATTTTGCCGGAGGGCGATTTGAAGCGAAGCTGTTCGCCATAGGTGTTGTCGCTGTCCGTCGCGATAGCGCCGGGGTAACGCGCCGTAAACTGGCGAACGGATTCTGGTTCGCGTAATAGCAGCGGAACGCCCCATTCGAGATACCCTTTCTGTCGCAGTTCCTTCGCTAAGGCATGGTCGCCGTTCAACTGATAGAGTTGGCGCGTCTGCATATCCTGCCACGGATAGTACTGCCCTAATCCCAACTGCTCGCCAAGCTCTTTCCAGATTTGCCAACTCGGACGCGCCTCGCCAATCGGCTCTACGACCTGTTGGCGCAGAGCGTAAGCCGGGTGCAGTCCCGACATATCCGATACCTCTTCGTCCCGTTCGAGATAAGTGCATTCCGGCAGCAGATAGTCGGCATACGCCGCGCTCTCGCTCAAATAGACATCGCAGCTGACCACCAGATCCAGTTGCTCAACGGTTTTTACCAGGTCCGAACGACAGGTGACGGTCTGGAAAGGATTATGCCGCGACATAATCCACGCCTTTATCGGGTAAGGCTTCTGGGTTAACACCGCGTCAATAATGCTTTGCACCACGCCGCCGCCAGCGGCGATATATTTAAACTGCGGTGCGACCAAATCGATTCGTTGCGCCGTCGGTTTCGGCATATTTTTAATGTTGAGTTTCGCCAGCGTTGGCGCGACCTTTTCTCCGGCCAGTTTGTTGTAAACCGACGCGTTTTTTTTCTGGTATAGCCCGCCTTCGCGCTCAATATTACCGAGCAGCACATTAAGCGTAAAAATCATACGCCGCATATCGATCTCTTCCTGCGAGAACGTCGCGCGATGACCAGGACTGACAATAGCGTGAGGCGCGCAGGCGGCCAGTTCGCGTGTCACCCGGACAATAACGTCGGCTGGGACATCGGCCTGTGCGGCGGCCCATTCCGGCGTCGTCTCTTTTACCGCCTGTGCTAACTGTTCAAATCCGCTGGTATAACGCTCAACAAAAGACGCATCGTAGAGTTGTTCATCAATCATGACGTGGCACATCGCCAGCAGAACCGCTAAATCCCCCCCGGGACGAATAGCGTGCCACTCATCCGCCTTGCTGGAAAATATCGACAGACGCGGATCGAAGCTCACCATTTTGGCCCCCTTCTCCTGCGCGGTCATTAACTCATGGGTATCGGCAACTTCAATCCCTTCATACAAATTGTGGCCAAACGAAACCAGATAGCGCGTGTTAGCGATATCCATCGCCAGATCGCCGCCCATCATCACTTTTGCCGCAATGGCTTTCCCGGCAGGGCATGTTGAGGCGTGAGTAAAGGTATTAGGCGAACCAAAGGCCGTAGCCAGATGGAAAAGATGGCTGGAGAGCGAGCCCGATTTGGAAGAGAAAGCCACGCTCTCGGGGCCATGCTGCGCTTTGATGGCATTCATTTTCGCCGCGATTTCCTGGTAAGCCTGTTGCCAGCTAATCACCTGCCATTCACCGTCGCCGCGTGGCCCGGTGCGTTTCATAGGTTTTACAATCCGTTGCGGGTCATTGACCAGGCTGACGCCGCTCCCGCCCCTGGCGCATATGCGCGTCCCCTGCTGCGGCGCAGAAGGATTGCCCTGGATAAAAACGGTCTTGTTATTGACTACCTGCGCCTGAATAGGGCAACGAAAGGAACACATTTCGCACAAGCTTGGCGTTAGCGTGGTTTTACCGTTAATGCCGGCAATCGGGTTGCGCGCCAGCGCCCCGGGCGGAAAAGCGCCCAGCGCGCAGGCAGAGCAGCCGATGCCTACCCCCTGCAAAAAAGAACGACGACTAATGCTCATATAACCTCCTGTTATTAGATATAGCTGAAGATTATATTTAATTTGTATTATGAAATGTCGGCTTCAATCACAATTTGAAATAGTTGTTAAAATGAACACGCCACACGATAAAACCTTTTATTTTATAAATATTTTACATTTCCTGAACACGCACATGGACTGTCATTGAATAATCAGCAGAATTACCAAACAACCCGCTGTTAATTATAAAAATGATACAATTCCAATAACACGTAATAATATTTAAAAGAAAACGATTATTTCCTGAAAAGCGATTTCACGCGCTTTACGCAGTTCTTTCTCATACGCGCCGGAATGTCCGCCGACGATATCCCGAATGCCGGTGAAAAACGCTGGTTGAGCATCGAAGCGGGTTTACTTTTGCGTGCACACGGGCTTCGTTACCCGACCCGCTCCCTTATGCCCTGATTTTTCCGCAGATACGTCAGCGTCCCACAATACGGTGACATGATGACAGGATGGACACTTTCTGAAAGAAACCTGCCAGATAACATGGTGAATTGTGATCTCCATCGCCATACCGACATATGAAGCTTACTTTTAAGGCGTTAAAAATCCAGACCGTTTTTCCATAATGATGTTGATAAGGAATTCTAATGAAGATATCATCAGGCGCAATTAATTTTTCTACTATTCCTAACCAGGTTAAAAAATTAATTACCTCTATTCGTGAACATACGAAAAACGGGTTCGCCTCAAAAATAACCAGTGTTAAAAACACGCATGCTTCTTTAAATGAAAAACTTAAAACAGGAAAGAGCTCATCGATTGAGTTCGCGTTACCACAAAAAATAAAAGACTTCTTTCAGCCGAAAGATAAAAACACCTTAAACAAAACATTGATTACTGTTAAAAATATTAAAGATACAAATAATGCAGGTAAGAAAAATATTTCAGCAGAAGATGTCTCAAAAATGAATGCAGCATTCATGCGTAAGCATATTGCAAATCAAACATGTGATTATAATTACAGAGTGACAGGTGCGGCCCCGCTCCCCGGTGGAGTCTCTGTATCAGCCAATAACAGGCCCACGGTTTCTGAAGGTAGAACACCACCAGTATCACCCTCCCTCTCACTTCAGGCTACGTCTTCCCCGTCATCACCTGCCGAATGGGCTAAGAAACTCACGGATGCACTTTTACGACAGAAAGCCGGAGAAACCCTTACGGCCGCAGATCGCGATTTTTCAAACGCAGATTTCCGTAATATTACATTCAGCAAAATATTGCCCACCAGCTTCATGGAGCGAGACGGCGATATTATTAAGGGGTTCAACTTTTCAAATTCAAAATTTACTTATTCTGATATATCTC
The DNA here is from genome assembly GCF_046550775.1 of Salmonella sp. SAL04202. Taxonomy (NCBI): domain Bacteria; kingdom Pseudomonadati; phylum Pseudomonadota; class Gammaproteobacteria; order Enterobacterales; family Enterobacteriaceae; genus Salmonella; species Salmonella sp. SAL04202. The sequence continues at coordinate 1,843,019 of NZ_JBGDXK010000001.1, forward strand.
ATTTACATTTTGACGAATGCCGATTCACTTATTCGACACTGAGTGATGTAGTCTGCAGTAATACAAAATTTAGTAATTCAGACATGAATGAACTGATTTTACAGTATTCAATTACTACACGACAACAGCCGTCTTTTATTAATACAACATTAAAAAATACGTTTATACGTCACAAAGCCAACCTCTCTGGCGTTATTTTAAATGAACCGGATAATTCATCACCTCCGTCAGTGTCAGGGGGCGGAAATTTTATTCGTCTAGGTGATATCTGGCTGCAAATGCCACTCCTTTGGAGTGAGAACGCTGTGGATGGATTTTTAAATCATGAGCACAATAATGGTAAAAGTATTCTGATGACCATTGACAGCCTGCCCGATAAATACAGTCAGGAAAAAGTCCGGGCAATGGAAGACCTGGTGAAGTCATTGCGGGGTGGCCGCTTAACAGAAGCATGTATCCGGCCAGTTGAAAGTTCGCTGGTAAGCGTACTGGCCCACCCTCCCTATACGCAAAGTGCGCTTATCCGCGAGTGGCTCGGGCCTGTTCAGGAACGTTTTTTTGCCCACCAGTGCCAGACCTATAATGACGTTCCCCTGCCGACTCCTGACACATATTATCAGCAGCGCATACTGCCTGTGTTGCTGGATTCGTTTGACAGGAACAGCGCCGCCATGACCACTCACAGCGGACTCTTTAATCAGGTGATTTTACACTGTATGACAGGCGTGGACTGCACTGATGGCACCCGCCAGAAAGCTGCAGCGCTTTATGAACAGTATCTTGCTCACCCGGCGGTGTCTCCCCACATCCATAATGGGCTCTTCGGCAATTATGACGGCAGCCCGGACTGGACAACCCGCGCAGCAGATAATTTCCTGCTGCTTTCCTCCCAGGATTCAGACACGGCGATGATGCTCTCCACTGACACGCTGTTAACAATGCTAAACCCTACTCCTGACACTACATGGGACAACTTTTACCTGCTGCGAGCCGGAGAGAACGTTTCCACCGCGCAAATCTCTCCGGTAGAGTTATTCCGTCATGACTTTCCGGTGTTTCTCGCCGCATTTAATCAGCAGGCCACGCAGCGACGCTTTGGGGAGCTGATTGATATCATCTTCAGCACTGAAGATCACGGGGAGCTGAACCAGCAGTTTATTGCCGCCACGAACCAGAAACACTCCACCGTGAAGTTGATTGATGATGCCTCAGTGTCGCGTCTGGCCACCATTTTTGACCCCTTGCTTCCTGAAGGCAAACTCAGCCCGGCACACTACCAGCACATCCTCAGTGCTTATCACCTGACGGACGCCACCCCACAGAAGCAGGCGGAAACCCTGTTCTGTCTCAGTACCGCATTCGCACGCTATTCCTCCAGCGCCATTTTCGGCACTGAGCATGACTCTCCGCCGGCCCTGAGAGGCTATGCGGAGGCGCTGATGCAGAAAGCCTGGGAGCTGTCTCCGGCGATATTCCCATCCAGCGAACAGTTTACCGAGTGGTCCGACCGTTTTCACGGCCTCCATGGCGCCTTTACCTGTACCAGCGTTGTGGCGGATAGTATGCAACGTCATGCCAGAAAATATTTCCCGAGTGTTCTGTCATCCATCCTGCCACTGGCCTGGGCGTAGTCCAGCCTCAACCCGCATGGAATTAAGGGACACAGCGTTGTGTCCCTCTGTAAATAGACCCGTTTTAGTCCATGCATTTTTGAGATCCCGGCCAGATTGACCCTGGCCTAAATTCCATACAGTACTAAATCAGAATCAGTAATTTCAGATGGGCCGGAATATGGTTTACCATAGAGGGAGCGTAGCTTAGTGTCGCTGATGGTCATTTTAGTATTTTGTACTCAATGATTTTAATGTTTATGTACTCACCATCGCATGTACGAACATTAGCAACGATATCAATTGGTGTACAAATACAATCAATCAACGACAAAATAAAAGAATAAAATATTTCATATACAGATAACATCAGGCGTGTACATCAAGTGACAGTTAAAAACGACAGCATACAGAGCACATTCCTCTTCCACGATTACGAAACCTTCGGTACGCATCCGGCCCTCGACAGACCAGCGCAATTCGCCGCGCTCCGTACGGATAACGACTTCAACGTTATTGGCGAGCCGGAGGTGTTTTATTGCAAACCCGCTGATGATTATCTACCGCAGCCCGGCGCGGTGCTGATTACCGGCATCACGCCGCAGGAAGCGCGTGAGAAAGGAGAAAACGAAGCCGCTTTCGCCAGACGCATTCATGCGCTGTTTACCGTTCCTAAAACCTGCGTTGTGGGCTACAACAATGTGCGTTTTGATGATGAAGTCACGCGCAATATTTTTTATCGCAACTTTTACGATCCCTACGCCTGGAGCTGGCAGCATGATAATTCACGTTGGGATCTATTGGATGTCATGCGCGCCTGTTATGCGCTGCGCCCGGAGGGAATTAACTGGCCGGAAAACGACGACGGCCTGCCCAGCTTTCGTCTGGAACATTTAACCCAGGCGAACGGGATCGAACACAGCAACGCGCATGATGCGATGGCGGATGTCTACGCCACTATTGCGATGGCGCAACTGGTGAAAACACGCCAGCCGCGACTGTTTGATTATCTTTATAGCCACCGCAGTAAACATAAACTGGCGGCGCTGATTGACGTTCCGCAAATGAAGCCGCTGGTGCATGTCTCCGGCATGTTTGGCGCGTGGCGCGGTAATACAAGCTGGGTCGCGCCGCTGGCGTGGCATCCTGAAAACCGTAACGCGGTGATCATGGTCGATTTAGCAGGCGATATTTCTCCTCTTCTTGAGCTGGACAGCGACACCCTTCGCGAGCGGCTTTATACGGCCAAAGCCGATCTTGGCGATCACGTCGCAGTGCCGGTAAAGCTGGTGCATATCAATAAATGTCCGGTACTGGCGCAGGCGAATACCTTGCGCCCGGAGGATGCCGACCGACTGGGAATTAACCGCCAGCATTGCCTGGATAACCTGAAAGTGCTACGTGAAAACCCGCAGGTCCGCGACAAAGTGGTGGCGATTTTCGCCGAAGCCGAACCTTTTGCCGCCTCGGATAACGTTGATGCCCAGCTCTATGATGGTTTTTTCAGCGATGCCGATCGCGCAGCCATGAAAATCGTACTCGAAACCGAGCCGCGTAACCTACCCGCGCTGGACATTACTTTTGTCGATAAGCGCATTGAGAAGCTGCTGTTTAATTACCGCGCACGCAATTTTCCCGGTACGCTGGATGACGCAGAGCAGCAGCGCTGGCTGGAGCATCGCCGTCAGGTGCTGACGCCGGAGTTTTTACAACAGTATGCCAATGAATTGCAGATGCTTTCTCAGCAGTATGCGGAAGATAAAACGAAGCTGGGGTTGCTGAAATCACTGTGGCAGTACGCAACTGAGATTGTGTAATTGACCAATGCCTGACGGGCATTGTTAATTCAGAGCGGATAAATAGTGACGCCGCCATCCGGCAAACGTGCTGGATGACAGACAAAAAACCGGAGGCACTGCCTCCGGTTTTACTATTGCCGATAATACGCGCGATTACGCGACGTCTTCGTACTGTGGAACCGGGTTACGGAAGCTTTTAGTTACGCACGCCAGATAAATCAGCCCGATACCTGCCCAGATCAGGCCCAGTACCATTGAGCTCTCTTCCAGGTTAACCCACAACGCACCAACCGTGAGCGCGCCGCACATCGGCAGGAACAGATACTGGAAGTGATCTTTCAACGTTTTATTACGCTTCTCACGGATCCAGAACTGCGAAATCACCGACAGGTTAACAAAGGTAAACGCGACCAGCGCACCAAAGTTAATCAGCGCCGTCGCCATCACCAGGTCAAAATTAATCGCCAGCAGCGCGATCGCCCCGACCAGGATGATGTTCATCGCTGGCGTACGCCATTTCGGATGAACGTAACCGAAGAAGCTTTTCGGGAATACGCCGTCGCGCCCCATTACGTACATCAGGCGCGCTACGCCTGCATGCGCAGCCATACCGGAAGCCAGTACGGTGATAGTAGAGAAGATCAGCGCGCCCACCTGGAAGGTTTTACCCGCCACGTACAGCATGATTTCCGGCTGAGACGCATCCGGATCTTTAAAGCGAGAGATATCCGGGAAGTACAATTGCAGGAAATAGGTTGCAAAGATGAAGATCAGGCCGCCAATCAGCGCGGTCAGGAAAATCGCACGCGGGATCACGCGCTCAGCATCTTTGGTCTCTTCCGACAGGTTACTGATGCCGTCAAAGCCAGTAAAGGAGAAGCACAGGATCGTCGCTCCCGTAATCATCGGGATAACGTGCGCATCGCCGGACCAGAACGGACGGGTGCTCGCCAGCGTACCGGCGCCTTCGCCTTCAAATACGCCATAAACCACCATGCCCAGAATGACCGCAATCAGCACCACCTGTAGCACTACAATCACGGTGTTGAAGTTAGCGACCGATTTGAGGCTGCGCAGGTTAAAGGCCGTCATAAAGGCCACCAGCGCCACAACAAACACCCATGACGGAATGGAGGGCACCAGCGCTTCAAAATAAATTTTCGCCAACAGAATGTTGATCATCGGCGCGAACAGATAATCGAGCAGAGAAGACCAACCCACCATAAAGCCAACGGTCGGGCTGATGGATTTCTGGGCATAGGTATACGCCGAACCCGCGGAAGGGTAGCGACGCACCAGTTTCCCGTAGCTCAACGCCGTAAACAGAATCGCGATTAACGCGAATGCATACGCCGTCGGTACGTGACCGTCAGTGAGGCCTGAAACGATACCAAATGTATCGAACAGCGTCATCGGCTGCATATAGGCAAGACCCATCATTACAACCGGAACTAACGTAAGCGTTTTACGTAATTCCACGCGAGAGGTGTTTGGAGTAACGTTATGCGACATGGTCATTCTCCTTTACGGCGAATGCCGTCGCGTAAGCAAAAAATTGCCCCATTTTCTGGATTCCTCAGCGACAACAACTGTCGATTTTTAAGTAAGTATCTATCCGGTACGAAGCCCGGCCTCTTGGTATTGAATGATGTGTTTGAAGCAAAAAAATAACCGACGCGTATTAAAACGTCGGTTAGTGTCATTTTTTGCAAGCGGCGTATTCTGCCCTAAATTGAAGTGAAATGACAAGAGAATGCGAGCGCGTTCAAAAAATTATTTTTCATAAGCGATTGATTTTTAAACCGGCGATTTTGCATACACCCCAGCAATAGCATTATTTGCTAAAATTTCATCCCGCCACCAGCCGCTGGCCAGCCCGGCGGTCTGTTCATTCCAGCCAACCCACACCGGTTCATAGACGATTTGCGCCACAACTTTCTTCTCTATAAGCGCGCCGCTTTCCAAAAATCGCTGCGCCAGATAACGCGGTAAATAGCCGCATCCCAGGCCGCTAATTTGCAGCTCCAGCTTGGTTTTAAAATCAAACACGGTAATCGCTTCCTGAGCGTCGAGCAGTTCAGACCCTATTGATCGCGAGGAATGGACGCTATCGCCAACCACAATCGCGCGAAAACGTTTGATCGTCTGGCGGCTAAGCGGTTCCTCTTCATGAACCAGCGGATGATGCGGAGCGACAGCAAACACCAGTTCAAGATCGCCCAGTCTTGCAAAGCCAAAGCCGGTGTCAGGCGGCGGCGCGCGCATGGCGCCAACAATGATATCCGCCCTTCCCTGCGTCAGCGTCTCCCATGAACCGCCGAGAACGCCATTAACAAATTTAAGGCGCGTTACGCTGTGGCGTTGATAAAAAGCGTCGATAAGCGGGGCCAGAAGAGAAAAGGGAAAGGTATCATCCACACCGATGACCAGTTCGTTCTCCCAGCCTTCATGCAGTTTAATCGCCTGCTTTTCCAGCTCGCGAACGGTGTGCAGCACTTCACGGCCTTTTTCCAGTAGCATCTTACCGGTTCGCGTAAATCGCGCGCGATGCCCGCTACGGTCGAGCAGTTGGATATTAAGATCGTTTTCCAGCTTATGAACGGTATAACTGAGGGCGGACGGCGTTTTAAATAATTTTGCCGACGCCGCCGCGAAGCTGCCTTCTTTTTCTAACGCATCAAGAATAATCAGAACGTCCAGCAGTGGTTTCATACTCGTCCCCTTGCGCTATATGGCGACCACCTGCTGGACAGCGACTCACTCCATCGGCATCACCAGCGGATCGGGATATTGATATTCAAATCCCAGCTCATTACAAATCCGGCTACCGTCGATAATCTTCCCTTTGCCGTTGTCCGGTGCGTCACGAAAATGCGGCGGCGCCATTCCCAGCAAGCGCGTCATTTGCGGATAAAACACGTTGCGGGCTGGATGCGCCGGCGCACATATATTATAGATGTGCCCCCCTTTTGGCGCCTGTAGCAAGAGGGTAATTGCGCCAACCACGTCTTCAAGATGCACCAGATTGACCCCGTGTTGACCATCCGGCGCGGTTTTTCCGGCAAAGAAACGTCCGGGATGGCGTCCAGGCCCGACCAACCCCGCCAGCCGCAGAATATCTACTGACGTGCCCGGCAGATTATGCAGCCAATCTTCCAGTTCCTTCAGGGTACGCCCGCTGGCCGTGACCGGATTACGCGGCGTATTCTCTTTCACCACGCCTTGCGCATCACCGTAAACAGACGTCGAACTGGTAAAAATAATACGCGGGATACGATAAGCCAGCGCGCTGTCGACCAGCTCCTGCATCGCCTGCAGATAAAAATCCTCTCCCGGACCGCTACGGCGCGCGGGCAGTGTTATCACCAGCGCATCGACATCCAGCAGAGCGTCAAGATCGTCCGCCTCACAGACCAGCTCCGGCTCCAGACGCAGCGGATAGCTTTCAATTCCACTCATACGGGCCGCTTCCACCCCGTCAAGGGTGGTTTTGCTGCCGGTAACCTGCCAGCCTCTCGCTGCCAGCGACATTGCCAGCGGCATGCCTAACCAACCTAAACCGACAATTGCGACCTTTTTCATCCATTTTCTCCTGACTTTAACGCCTTATACATAAGGCTACGCCAGCCCGCCGTGACTGACAATTCATACTATAAATGCGAAATGAAAAAAGCGCTTGCTTTAAGGCGTAAAAGTGGTTTAGGTTAAAAGGTATCAAATGAATAAGCATTCATCGGAATTTTTATGACACGCGTTCAATTTAAACACCACCATCATCACCATCATCCTGACTAGTCTTTCAGGCGATGTGTGCTGGAAGACATTCAGATCTTCCAGTGGTGCATGAACGCATGAGAAAGCCCCCGGAAGATCATCTTCCGGGGGCTTTTTTTTGGCGCGCGATACAGACCGGTTCAGACAGGATAAAGAGGAACGCAGAATGTTAGACAACACCCGCTTACGCATAGCTATTCAGAAATCAGGCCGTTTAAGCGATGATTCACGAGAATTGCTGGCCCGCTGCGGCATAAAAATTAATTTACACACTCAGCGCCTGATTGCGATGGCGGAAAACATGCCGATTGATATCCTGCGCGTGCGTGATGATGACATTCCGGGTCTGGTGATGGATGGCGTGGTCGATCTCGGCATTATCGGCGAGAACGTGCTGGAAGAAGAGCTACTCAACCGCCGCGCGCAGGGCGAAGATCCGCGCTATTTTACCCTGCGCCGTCTTGACTTCGGCGGCTGCCGTTTATCGCTGGCAACGCCGGTTGACGAAGCCTGGGACGGCCCGGCGGCGCTGGACGGTAAACGTATCGCTACCTCTTATCCGCACCTCCTCAAACGCTACCTCGATCAGAAAGGCGTCTCTTTTAAATCGTGTCTGTTAAATGGTTCTGTCGAAGTCGCGCCGCGCGCGGGGCTGGCCGACGCTATCTGCGATTTGGTCTCTACCGGCGCGACGCTCGAAGCTAACGGCCTGCGTGAAGTCGAAGTTATCTACCGCTCTAAAGCCTGTCTGATTCAGCGCGACGGTGAGATGGCACAGAGCAAGCAACAGCTGATCGATAAATTGCTGACCCGTATTCAGGGTGTGATTCAGGCGCGCGAATCGAAATACATCATGATGCACGCGCCAAGTGAACGCCTGGAAGAGGTTATCGCCCTGCTGCCAGGCGCTGAAAGGCCGACAATTCTGCCGCTGGCGGGCGAGCAACAGCGCGTGGCGATGCACATGGTCAGCAGCGAAACGCTGTTCTGGGAAACCATGGAGAAACTGAAAGCGCTTGGCGCCAGCTCGATTCTGGTACTGCCGATCGAGAAGATGATGGAGTGATCTGACGCCTGATGGCGCTGCGCTTATCAGGCCTACGTAATGCGTTGTTATTTTGGGTTCTGTAGGCCGGATAAGGCGGAACCCTGTGATGGAGTAAAGACCATGAGCTTCAATACCTTGATTGACTGGAACAGCTGTAGCCCTGAACAGCAGCGTGCGCTGCTGACGCGTCCGGCGATTTCCGCCTCTGACAGTATTACCCGGACGGTCAGCGATATTCTGGATAATGTAAAAACACGCGGTGACGATGCCCTGCGTGAATACAGCGCTAAATTTGATAAAACAGAAGTGACAGCGCTACGCATTACCCCTGAAGAGATCGCCGCCGCCGGCGCGCGTCTGAGCGACGAATTAAAACAGGCGATGGCCGCTGCCGTCAAAAATATTGAAACGTTCCATTCCGCGCAGACGCTACCGCCTGTAGATGTGGAAACCCAGCCAGGCGTGCGTTGCCAGCAGGTTACGCGTCCCGTCGCGTCTGTCGGTCTGTATATTCCCGGCGGCTCGGCTCCGCTCTTCTCAACGGTGCTGATGCTGGCGACGCCGGCGCGTATTGCGGGATGTCAGAACGTGGTTCTGTGCTCGCCGCCGCCCATCGCTGATGAAATCCTCTATGCGGCGCAACTGTGTGGCGTGCAGGAAATCTTTAACGTCGGCGGCGCGCAGGCGATTGCCGCTCTGGCCTTCGGCAGCGAGTCCGTACCGAAAGTGGATAAAATTTTTGGCCCCGGCAACGCCTTTGTAACCGAAGCCAAGCGTCAGGTCAGCCAGCGCCTCGACGGCGCGACTATCGATATGCCTGCCGGGCCGTCTGAAGTACTGGTGATCGCCGACAGCGGCGCAACACCGGATTTCGTCGCTTCTGACCTGCTCTCCCAGGCAGAACACGGTCCGGATTCGCAGGTGATCCTGCTGACGCCTGATGCTGACATTGCCCGCAAGGTGGCGGAGGCGGTAGAACGTCAACTGGCGGAACTGCCGCGCGCGGACACCGCCCGGCAGGCCCTGAGCGCCAGTCGTCTGATTGTGACCAAAGATTTAGCGCAGTGCGTCGCCATCTCTAATCAGTATGGGCCGGAACACTTAATTATCCAGACGCGCAATGCGCGCGATTTGGTGGATGCGATTACCAGCGCAGGCTCGGTATTTCTCGGCGACTGGTCGCCGGAATCCGCCGGTGATTACGCTTCCGGAACCAACCATGTCTTACCGACCTATGGCTATACTGCTACCTGTTCCAGCCTTGGGTTAGCGGATTTCCAGAAACGGATGACCGTTCAGGAACTGTCGAAAGCGGGCTTTTCCGCTCTGGCATCAACCATTGAAACATTGGCGGCGGCAGAACGTCTGACCGCCCATAAAAATGCCGTGACCCTGCGCGTAAACGCCCTCAAGGAGCAAGCATGAGCACTGAAAACACTCTCAGCGTCGCTGACTTAGCCCGTGAAAATGTCCGCAACCTGGTACCGTATCAGTCCGCCCGCCGTCTGGGCGGTAACGGCGATGTCTGGCTGAACGCGAATGAATTCCCGACAGCGGTGGAGTTTCAGCTCACCCAACAAACGCTTAACCGCTACCCGGAATGCCAGCCAAAGGCCGTGATTGAAAACTACGCGCAATATGCTGGCGTAAAGCCGGAGCAGGTGCTGGTCAGCCGCGGCGCGGATGAAGGGATCGAACTGGTGATCCGCGCCTTCTGCGAACCGGGAAAAGACGCCATTCTCTACTGTCCGCCCACTTACGGTATGTACAGCGTCAGCGCCGAAACCCTTGGCGTAGAGCGCCGGACGGTTCCCGCGCTTGAAAACTGGCAGCTGGATCTACAGGGGATTTCCGACAACCTTGACGGCACAAAAGTGGTATTCGTTTGTAGCCCCAATAACCCCACCGGGCAACTTATCAACCCGCAGGATCTGCGCACGCTGCTGGAGTTGACACGCGGTAAAGCGATAGTCGTCGCCGACGAAGCTTATATTGAGTTTTGCCCACAGGCCACGCTGACAGGCTGGCTGGTTGAATATCCTCATCTGGTTATCCTGCGCACATTGTCGAAAGCTTTTGCGCTGGCGGGTCTGCGCTGCGGCTTTACGCTGGCTAATGAAGAGGTGATCAACCTGCTGTTAAAAGTGATCGCCCCTTATCCGCTTTCTACGCCAGTGGCGGATATCGCCGCCCAGGCGCTGAGTCCGCAGGGAATAAACGCAATGCGCGATCGCGTGGCGCAGACAGTGCAGGAACGTCAGTATCTGGTGAATGCCCTGCAACAGACCGCCTGCGTAGAACACGTCTTTGACTCTGAAACCAACTATATTCTGGCGCGGTTTACCGCCTCCAGCAGCGTGTTTAAATCCTTATGGGATCAGGGCATTATCTTACGCGATCAGAATAAACAACCTTCTTTAAGCGGCTGCCTGCGGATTACGGTCGGCACCCGCCAGGAAAACCAGCGCGTCATTGACGCCTTACGTGCGGAGCCAGTATGAGTCAGAAGTATCTTTTCATCGACCGGGACGGAACCTTGATTTCCGAACCGCCAAGCGATTTTCAGGTAGACCGCTTTGATAAACTGGCCTTTGAGCCAGAGGTGATTCCCGTATTGCTGAAGCTGCAAAAAGCCGGTTTTAAGCTGGTGATGATCACTAACCAGGATGGACTTGGCACGCAAAGCTTCCCGCAGGCGGACTTCGACGGACCGCACAACCTGATGATGCAGATTTTCACCTCTCAGGGCGTATGCTTTGATGAGGTGCTGATCTGCCCTCACCTGCCCGCAGACGACTGCGACTGCCGCAAGCCCAAAGTGAAGCTGGTGGAGCGTTATCTTGCGGAACAAGCGATGGATAGCGCCAACAGCTATGTGATTGGCGATCGTGCGACCGATATCCAGCTCGCTGATAATATGGGCATTACTGGTTTACGCTATCACCGTGAAACATTGAACTGGACGATGATTGGCGAACAGCTAACGAAACGCGATCGTTATGCGCATGTGGTCCGCAACACCAAAGAAACACAGATTGATGTCAGTGTCTGGCTGGATCGCGAAGGCAACAGCAAGATTAATACCGGCGTCGGCTTCTTTGACCATATGCTCGATCAAATCGCCACCCACGGCGGCTTTCGCATGGAGATTACCGTTAAGGGCGATCTCTATATCGACGATCACCACACGGTAGAAGATACCGGACTGGCGCTCGGTGAGGCATTAAAACTGGCACTCGGCGACAAGCGCGGTATCTGCCGTTTTGGCTTTGTACTGCCGATGGATGAATGTCTGGCGCGCTGCGCGCTGGATATTTCCGGTCGTCCGCATCTGGAATATAAAGCTGAATTTACCTACCAGCGTGTGGGCGATTTGAGCACAGAGATGATTGAACACTTTTTCCGCTCACTCTCTTACACGATGGGTGTCACTCTGCATCTCAAGACTAAGGGTAAGAACGATCACCACCGTGTCGAAAGTTTGTTTAAAGCCTTTGGTCGGACGCTACGCCAGGCTATTCGCGTGGAGGGCGATACATTACCGTCCTCGAAAGGAGTGCTGTGATGAACGTCGTCATCCTTGACACCGGCTGCGCCAATTTAAGCTCGGTAAAATCCGCCGTGGCGCGCCACGGTTACACCCCGGTGGTCAGCCGCGAAGCGGAAATCGTATTACGCGCTGACAAACTCTTTCTGCCCGGCGTCGGCACGGCGCAGGCCGCTATGGATCAACTGCGCGAACGTGAACTGATCGACTTAATTAAAGCGTGTACTCAGCCGGTACTGGGTATCTGCTTAGGGATGCAACTGCTGGGTCGTCGCAGCGAAGAAACGCGCGGCGTGGATCTGCTGAACATTATCGAGCAAGACGTGCCGAAAATGACCGACTTTGGTCTGCCGCTGCCGCACATGGGCTGGAATCGCGTGTATCCGCAGGCGGGCAACCGGCTGTTTCAGGGCATTGAAGATGGCGCCTATTTTTACTTTGTTCACAGCTACGCGATGCCGGTCAACCCGTGGACTATCGCCCAGTGCAATTACGGCGAGCCGTTTACCGCGGCGATACAGAAAGATAATTTCTTCGGCGTACAGTTCCACCCGGAACGTTCGGGCGCGGCGGGCGCACAGTTGCTGAAAAACTTCCTGGAGATGTAATGATTATTCCGGCATTAGATTTAATTGACGGCACCGTGGTGCGTCTCCACCAGGGTGACTACGCCCGGCAGCGGGATTACGGTAACGATCCCCTGCCCCGTTTGCAGGATTACGCCGCCCAGGGCGCCGGGGTGCTGCATCTGGTAGATCTGACCGGCGCTAAAGATCCGGCTAAGCGACAGATACCGCTGATTAAAACCCTGGTCGCGGGCGTGAACGTGCCTGTTCAGGTCGGCGGCGGCGTGCGTACCGAAGAAGACGTTGCGGCATTACTGAAAGCTGGCGTTGCCCGTGTGGTCATCGGTTCAACGGCGGTGAAATCTCCTGACGTGGTGAAAGGCTGGTTTGAACGTTTTGGCGCGCAGGCGCTGGTGCTGGCGCTGGACGTTCGCATAGACGAACACGGCACCAAGCAGGTGGCGGTTAGCGGCTGGCAGGAAAATTCCGGCGTCTCGCTGGAACAACTGGTGGAGACCTATCTCCCCGTCGGCCTGAAACATGTACTGTGTACCGATATTTCTCGCGACGGCACGCTGGCGGGCTCTAACGTTTCGCTGTACGAAGAGGTATGCGCCAGATATCCGCAGATCGCCTTTCAATCCTCCGGCGGTATTGGCGATATCGATGATATTGCCGCCCTGCGCGGCACCGGCGTGCGCGGCGTGATTGTCGGACGCGCTCTGCTGGAAGGGAAATTTACCGTTAAGGAGGCCATCCAATGCTGGCAAAACGTATAATTCCGTGTCTGGATGTTCGTGATGGTCAGGTGGTGAAAGGCGTACAGTTTCGCAACCATGAGATCATTGGCGATATCGTTCCGCTGGCCAAACGCTATGCCGATGAAGGCGCGGACGAACTGGTGTTCTATGACATTACCGCCTCCAGCGATGGTCGCGTAGTCGATAAAAGCTGGGTGGCGCGCGTTGCCGAGGTGATCGACATTCCGTTTTGTGTAGCGGGCGGCATCCGGTCAATTGACGACGCCGCCAAAATTCTTTCTTTCGGGGCGGATAAGATCTCTATCAACTCCCCGGCGCTGGCTGACCCAACGCTGATTACCCGTCTGGCTGACCGTTTTGGCGTACAATGCATTGTCGTCGGGATTGATACCTGGTTTGACGACGCCACGGGGAAATATCATGTTAACCAGTATACCGGCGATGAAAACCGTACCCGCGTGACGCAGTGGGAGACGCTGGATTGGGTGCAAGAGGTACAACAGCGCGGCGCGGGGGAAATCGTCCTGAATATGATGAACCAGGACGGCGTGCGTAACGGTTATGATCTGACGCAGTTGAAAAAAGTCCGTGACGTTTGCCGCGTGCCGCTGATCGCCTCCGGCGGCGCGGGCACGATGGAACACTTTCTTGAGGCATTCCGTGATGCCGATGTCGACGGCGCGCTTGCCGCCTCCGTTTTTCACAAGCAAATCATCAATATTGGCGAATTAAAAGCGTACCTGGCAGGCCAGGGCGTGGAGATCAGGATATGTTAACAGAGCAACAACGCCGCGAGCTGGACTGGGAAAAAACCGATGGCCTGATGCCAGCCATCGTGCAACATGCGGTATCCGGCGAAGTATTGATGCTGGGCTATATGAACCCACAAGCGCTGGACAAAACCATTGAATCCGGCCATGTTACGTTCTTCTCACGCACGAAACAGCGTTTATGGACCAAAGGCGAAACCTCAGGCCATGTGCTGAATGTCGTCAGCATTGCGCCGGATTGCGACAACGATACACTGCTGGTGCTGGCAAATCCTGTCGGGCCGACCTGCCACAAAGGTACCAGCAGCTGCTTTGGCGACGCCAGCCATCAATGGTTATTCCTGTATCAACTGGAGCAGCTACTGGCAGAGCGCAAAACCGCCGATCCGGCCAGCTCTTACACGGCGAAACTGTACGCCAGCGGTACCAAACGTATTGCGCAAAAAGTTGGCGAAGAAGGTGTAGAAACCGCGCTGGCGGCCACCGTCAATGATCGTTTTGAATTAACCAATGAAGCGTCTGATTTGATGTACCACCTGCTGGTGCTGTTGCAGGATCAGGATCTCAACCTCACCACCGTGATCGACAATCTTCGTAAGCGTCATCAATAAGCGTAAAAAAACCGGGCAATGCCCGGTTTTTTAATGAGAAATTTTACCTTTCGAAGCCGACCACCATCCGGCAAAGAAGCTTACAAGGCTTTTGGCTTATAGCTATGTAGCGCATTGCGTCCCAGCACAATCCCGGCACCGATCATCCCACCCAGCAATACAGCCAGCACAAGAGTAATGGCTTTTTTCGGGCTATCGCGACGGACCGGCAGCGTCGGCTTCATCACATAACGATAGACGTGCACCGTATCGGCAGTCACTTTCAGATTTTTAATGTCCAGCAGTGTCTGCTTCGTCTGGTAATAGGCCGGAGAAAAGACCAGTGGACGCGTCGCTTCGTTCTGTATCATCGATTTTAGCGCATCGCTCCCCAGCAGGAACATCGTGTCCTGGGTAACATCCTGGGTTTGCTGAATCTGCGGCTGCGTGATTTTGGCCTCATCCGCATAGCGCAACGCTTCTTCGATTTGCTTAATACGCAGATCTTTTTGCTCCTGCGCCACAACTTCCTGCGTCTCAAGGGACTCCTGCAACGTTTTGGTTTGCAGCGTGATGTTATCTTTCAGGTCAACTTCCAGTTCCTTAGCGACCTCTTCATCCACCTGTTGGATATATTCCGCCAGCCGACGCTGCGCCCCTTCAGCGGTAGTACTCACATAAGAAACCGAGAGCGGCAGCGTCTGCCCCTTTACCGACTGTTCAATGGTGAGCTTTTCCCGCTCTTTCTGATTATCCAGCGCTTCCGATAATGCGGAAAACGCAGAGCTAAAGCGGCTTATAAAATTCGCCTGCACTTCAGAGATTTTGGGGGCATTCCCGCCATACAAGACGTTGAGCGCGTTGGTATAGGTGGCAACCTGCGCAGCATCAGGTTGGGTAATAATCGCCGTGGATGTCCATTTTTCTTTGGCTATCATCAGGTAGCCTACGGCCAGCAAAATGGCGATAATAACGGCTACAATAATGGTCATCTTCCCACGCCATAACTGTAGCAATAACTCAATTAAATCAATCTGTTCCGGATCGTTCCCACGCCCGGAAGACGTATTACTATCCACTGTCATAGATACCCTAACTAAAAAAAGGATGAAGCTGGAGACAGTGTAGTCATAAAGTAAATATATGCCATAGGATTAATGATAAAAATCAGACATTATTTCCATATGGTCAATAAATCATCGGGACTCATCAGCCCCGATTGCCTTATTAATCACTACCGAAAAGATCGCGGGTATACACTTTTTCAGCGACATCCAAAAGCTCTGCCGCCATCCTGTTGGAAATAATGACATCCGCCTGCTGTTTAAAGCAGTGCAAATCACGTTCAAGACGTGAGTTAAAGAAAGTATCTTCTTCCATTACCGGCTCATAGATGATGACCTCTACGCCTTTCGCTTTAATGCGCTTCATAATCCCCTGAATCGATGAGGCGCGGAAGTTATCGGAGCCACTCTTCATAATCAGGCGATAAATGCCCACCACTTTAGGCTTTCTGGCGAGGATAGCGTCGGCAATAAAATCTTTACGCGTACGGTTTGCTTCAACGATAGCGGAGATAATATTATTAGGCACCGACTGATAATTAGCCAGCAACTGTTTGGTATCTTTTGGCAAACAATATCCGCCATAACCAAAAGAGGGATTATTATAATGATTGCCAATACGCGGGTCGAGGCACACCCCTTCAATAATTTGTCGGGTATTTAATCCTAACGTTTCAGCATAGCTGTCTAATTCATTAAAATAAGCGACTCGCATAGCGAGATAAGTATTGGCGAAAAGTTTAATAGCTTCCGCCTCAGTGGAGTCCGTAAACAGCGTTGGAATCTCCTGTTTAATAGCGCCTTCCTGGAGTAATGCGGCAAATTCTCTGGCGCGCTCAGACTGTTCCCCAATCACGATACGGGAGGGATAAAGGTTATCGTAAAGGGCTTTACCTTCACGTAAAAACTCCGGAGAGAAAATGATATTTTCTGTCGCAAACTTCTGACGCATTGCCGCCGTGAAGCCAACCGGCACCGTAGACTTAATAATCATCACTGCTGCGGGGTTGATGCTGATCACATCCTGAATGACCGATTCCACACTGGACGTATTAAAATAGTTAGTTTTGGGATCGTAATCCGTAGGCGTAGCAATGATGACGTAATCTGCATTCTGGTACGCATCAAACTTATCCAGCGTTGCCCTGAATCTGATGTTATCTTCCTTTAAAAATTGCTGAATTTCTTTATCAACAATCGGAGATATCCGATCATTTAACAGTTCAACACGGGAAGGAACAATGTCTAACGCCACCACATCATGATGTTGTGCAATAAGCAAACCATTAGACAAGCCAACATAACCCGTCCCGGATATCGTGATTTTCATTATTCGCTCTCAGAATTAACTTAATTATGAATCATGATGTATTTCGCATCCTGATAAGATATTAAAGTTTTAACGCCTGAGTATATAAAGTGCAACGCAGACGAAAACAATTCAGATTATCTTCATTACGATAAACACAGATTATTAAGTTAATATTAAGCAAAAGCGATAAATCAATAAGAATAGAGATAAAAAAAAGCCCGGTATTAAACCGGGCTTAAACATTTTTGCAGAAATTATTCCAACCATTCGGTATGGAAAATGCCTTCTTTATCAGTACGTTTATAGGTGTGCGCACCAAAGTAGTCACGCTGCGCCTGAATTAAGTTAGCTGGCAGTACTGCGGCGCGATAGCTGTCATAGTAGGCCACTGCCGCAGAGAATGTCGGCACCGGAATGCCGTTCTGCACCGCGTAAGCCACGACATCACGCAGCGCCTGCTGGTACTCATCAGCAATTTTCTTGAAGTAAGGCGCTAACAGCAAATTGGCAATACCAGCGTTTTCTGCGTAAGCATCGGTGATTTTCTGCAGGAACTGAGCGCGAATGATACAACCCGCACGGAAAATCTTAGCAATCTCGCCGTAGTTGAGATCCCAGTGATATTCATCAGACGCGGCGCGTAACTGCGAGAAGCCCTGCGCATAGGAGACGATCTTGCCAAGATACAGCGCGCGACGCACTTTCTCGATAAATTCCGCTTTGTCGCCCGCCGGCTGCGCTTTCGGGCCGGAGAGCACTTTAGATGCGGCAACACGTTGCGCTTTCAACGAAGAGATGTAACGCGCAAAGACGGATTCGGTAATCAGCGACAGCGGTTCGCCCAGATCCAGCGCGCTCTGGCTGGTCCATTTACCGGTCCCTTTGTTGGCGGCTTCATCAAGAATGACATCCACAAGGTAGTTTCCGTCTTCATCTTTTTTAGTGAAGATGTCTTTAGTGATGTCGATCAGATAGCTGCTCAGCTCGCCGTTATTCCACTCAGTAAAAGTGTTCGCCAACTCTTCATTGCTGAGGTTCAGGCCGCCTTTCAGCAAGGAGTAAGCTTCAGCGATAAGCTGCATATCGCCATATTCAATACCATTATGGACCATCTTGACGTAGTGACCCGCACCATCGGCGCCGATATAGGTCACGCACGGTTCGCCATCTTCTGCCACAGCAGCAATCTTCGTCAGGATCGGCGCCACCAGTTCATAGGCATCTTTCTGACCGCCAGGCATGATAGATGGCCCTTTCAGCGCGCCCTCTTCACCACCGGAAACGCCGGTACCGATAAAGTTAAAACCTTCCGCAGACAGCTCGCGATTGCGACGGATTGTGTCCTGGAAGAAGGTGTTACCGCCATCAATAATGATATCGCCTTTTTCCAGATACGGTTTCAGCGAATCGATAGCTGCATCAGTACCTGCGCCCGCTTTCACCATTAACAGGATACGACGAGGCGTTTCGAGGGATTCAACAAACTCTTTCACCGTGTAATAAGGCACCAGCTTTTTGCCGGGATTCTCGGCAATCACTTCTTCGGTCTTTTCACGGGAGCGGTTGAAAACGGAGACGGTATAACCACGGCTTTCGATGTTGAGCGCGAGGTTGCGCCCCATCACTGCCATACCGACGACGCCGATCTGTTGCTTGGACATTACATACTCCTGTCAGGTGTAGAAACCCTGCCACAAACGGTCATGGCAGGTTAAAGGTGAATAGTATGTTAACTCAAAGGTATGATATTAAGGTAGCGATTGATGCGTTCAGATTTTACGCAGGCTATTTTATACAATTATTATTCAGTACTTCTCGGTAAGCTTAATACGCACCATCTCGCCGCAAAACAACTTTCGCTGTTTTAAACAGAATGGCAATATCATTCCAAAGCGTCCAGTTTTTAACATACCAGGAATCAAAATAAACACGAGTGTCATAATCAACATCATTACGCCCACTCACTTGCCATAGACCTGTCATGCCCGGCTTTGCCATCAAATAATAATCAACATCATCACAATAACGCTCCAGTTCATCCGAAACGATAGGTCGTGGTCCAACCAGGCTCATATCACCTTTTAGTACATTAAAAAGTTGTGGCAACTCATCAAGGCTAGTTTTACGTATAAATCGACCTACAGCTGTGATTCGAGGATCATTTTTCAGTTTAAAATCTTTTTCCCATTCAGCCCTAGCAATAGGATCGTTAGCCAAAAGTTCTTTTAGTACCTCTTGAGAATTCATAATCATAGAACGAAATTTATAGCATGGAAAAAGTTTTCCATGCCGACCTACTCGCTGGTGACCATAAATAGCCGGACCACCATCTCGAGTAACTTTATACCACAGATAAATCATAAGTGGTGATGCAATTATAAGAATTATTATTGAACAAATAATATCAAATGTCCGTTTGAGAAAACGGGACGACCTTTTAGCCAAGTTATTTTGTATCCTTAATAACATAACTTCATGGCTAAAGATAAAAGACATATCAGTATTATATAATGGCAATCCTCTAAACGAGGGGACTACAGTAACAGAACGACAATGATGTTTTGAA
Organism: Salmonella sp. SAL04202; assembly: GCF_046550775.1. NCBI lineage: Bacteria > Pseudomonadati > Pseudomonadota > Gammaproteobacteria > Enterobacterales > Enterobacteriaceae > Salmonella > Salmonella sp. SAL04202. The sequence continues at coordinate 1,862,426 of NZ_JBGDXK010000001.1, forward strand.
AGTTCACGTAGCCAAAAATGTGTTTTCTCCAACTCGGTGTATTCATAAGCAAGGATATAATGGACATCACCTGTACGATTTAAATCCCAAATAGTCTCAGAGTCCTTTATCACCGGCAACATATTTATTTCAGCATCTGACGCATCCTTATCAAAAAAAGCGATAACATCAAACCCCATCATCTCCTCACTTTGCAGCGCAGAATATGCACCACGAGCATTCTGTCCGCTCCCCAGGATGATAGTTTTTTTCTTCCAGATACCTAGCTTGTTCAATAAATGCTTTGTAAGTGCGCGAAAAAAAGGCACCAGGATTATGGCAAAAGTCCAACAAAACACCCAGACATAGCGTGAAAACTGCCATTTTGTAAAAGCAATTAAAGCCAAATCAAACACAGCAAAAATAACGATAGTACGAATAACCTCTTTCAACTCATACCAGAATGGCTTTCGATATGTATAGTGACGCAGCCGAACCCAAAACCATCCAACGCATACTATAGATAGAATAAAATGTGATATAAATCGATTATCCAATTGCTCTTGTGGTACAAATCGCTGAACTTCATCAAAGATTAAATATACAACACCTAGCGATGCCCATAAGGCTACATTAAAAAACAATAAATCTGATATAGCCAATAATATTTTGCATAAATTTGGGTTATACTTATTATCAAAACGATCCATTTAATCCTCACCCTCAACCTGGGTACCAGATAACCAGACAAAGTATTACTGGAAAGAAACGCTCTATATCAACAGCCATTAAGCTCTACCCAGTTTGCTTTTGATATTAGAGAGAACAGTTTCAACAATATTACATGCATCCTCTTGCGAGTCAGCCTCCGCATAGCAACGCAACTCAGGGGCATTGCCTGAAGGTCGTAAATGAATAATATTATTGTTATCGATAGTGATTCTAAAGCCATCAGTAACATCAGAATGTAATATATGATGTTTATTAAAACCAATATACTGCAAAAAATCCTCTTGATCTGTCAGACCAAGATTTATTAGAGACATACTTGTTTTAACACTTATATCCTGTAATCTGTTTGAATAGGTATAGCGAGCAGGAAGTTTTTTAACAAGCTCACTAATACTTTTGTCCTTACTACCAAACAGAAGCATAATGGCAGGTAATAAAGCATCACGTGTTGGTAATGCCTTAAGTAAACGCTGATTAATATAAACATCGCTACCTAGCAGAAAGCCACCATTCGCTTCAAAACCAGCTATACAATTATAGTTTGCAGATAATTTAGCAAATGCTGCAATCACATAGGGTGAACCAATCTTTGTTCGTTCCACATGTTTAAAAAAGTTACCAGATGAGATTGTACTGTTGCAGCTTACAGGAATAGCGACTGCATCAGCAGCTAATTCGAGAGAGCACAGAAGGCCTAATATATCTCCTCTTAACCAATTTCCATATTCGTCAGCTATCAGAGGGCGATCTCCATCACCATCAGTTGAAAATATAGCATCTAACTGATATTTTTTTGCCCATGTGATTGCTTTATTTCTATCATCTTCACTTACAGCTTCAGTATCAATAGGAACAAATTCGTCGCTCCTTGCTAAACTAACAACTGTAGCACCCAACATTTTGAATAACGTCTTATAGAGATCACGACCCGCACTAGAATGCTCATAAATTCCAATGCGCTTATTTTTTAAGAATGGCATTGGAAATAATGAGGTATATCGTAGAATATAATTTCTAGCAGCGATTGTGGAAATTGTCAATTGTTCAAGCTTAGGCTTCATAAATGAGGCTTCAACATGAATAATAGCATTCTCATCATCTTTAGTAATTTCACCATCTGGCCTATAAAATTTCAGGCCATTACGGTCAAAAGGGATATGACTGCCAGTAACCATGATTGCAGGTACTTTATCGGAAATTGATTGATGAGCTAAAGCAGGTGTTGGAATTACGCCATAGTAAACGGTTTTAATTCCTTTTTCTTGCAAAGCAGCAGCACAAGCTTGAGCCATCGCGTAACTGCTTGGACGATTATCAATTGCGAGCGCAACCGTTGTAAATGAGAATCTTTGCTGCATTACTGTCAAAAAGGAAATGGTAAATGCTGCGCAAACTTCGGGTGTAAAATCGGTAACAAGGCCGCGGGCACCACTGGTTCCAAAATTAATTCCAGATTTGTTGATAACATCGTAAGTATTATATATATTTTTCATCAATTCATTACTCCAGATATCCAGAATGTTTCTCCAGGCGAATAATATCATCCTCCGCAAGATAGGTGCCAGATTGAATTTCTATTAGTTCTAATGGAATAGTCGCGGGGTTTTTTAACGTATGAACTGTATTAGCAGGTATAAATGTTGATTCATTCTCCGAAATTGTAAAAATTTCTTCCCCCTTAGTAATACAAGCAGTACCAGATACCACTATCCAATGCTCAGCACGATGGAGATGCATCTGAGCAGCAAACTTCGCGCCTGGTTTAACAGTTATTCTTTTAACTAAATAATTATCGCCACTATGAATTACGCTAAATTTTCCCCACGGTCGGAAAACCTCTAAATGTTTTTTATGTTCGTTTCTATTATTAGCTTTTAAATAATCAACAACTTTTTTAACATCCTGGACTGAATCTTTATCAGATACTAATAAGGCATCTGCTGTCTGCACGATAACTAAATTATTTACTCCGATTGTACTAATAAACGATTTTTCAGAATAGATATAATTATCTTTACTATTATATGCAAAAATATCGCCATGTAATACATTACGTTGTGGATCTTTCTTAGAAATATCCCACAGTGAAGACCATGACCCCACATCTGACCAGCCGGCATTCATCGGTACGACAACTGCATGCCTAGTATGTTCCATTACCGCATAATCGATAGAATCACTAGGGCACATTGCGAATGCTTCTTTATCAATACGGATAAAATCAAGATCAGGATTAATACTCCCTACCGCATTTTCACATGCTTGGTAAATATCGGGGGACAGATCCTTTAATTCTTGTAAGTAACTACTTGCACGAAAAAGGAACATACCGCTGTTCCAATAATATTTCTCTGATTCTACATAATGACGCGCTGTATCGAAATCAGGCTTCTCTACAAATTCGGCTACAGAAAAAGCATCTTCCCCGATTGCTTCACCTCTACAAATATAACCGTAGCCAGTTTCGGCCTGTGTGGGTACAATACCAAACGTTACTAGCTTACCTTGTGTTGCAAAAAATTCAGCGTGATTGATAGCTTTAAGAAACACTTTCTCATCGCGGATGACATGATCCGCAGCAAGGACAAGCAAAAGCGGGTCTTCATCGACGACATTCTGAAGTGAACAAAAAGCGGCCAGCGCTATAGCTGGGGCTGTATTACGCCCCACTGGCTCTAATATGATGTTATTTGCTAGTTTATTTATAGCTCGAAGTTGTTCAGCGACAAGGAAGCGGTGACTATCATTACAAATGACTAAAGGTTCTCCAGCCAAAAGAGGAGTCAATCTTTTAATGGTGTTTTGCAGCATAGATAATTCACCATCTACGCTTAAAAACTGTTTCGGATGCTCTTCACGTGAAAGTGGCCACAAACGGCTACCAATCCCACCGGCCATTATTACTGGTATTAATTTAGACATTCAATAAACCATAATTAACGTTTAATAATCTGTTCTGTTTTGAAAAGATTCCACTTTTCATTAACAAAGTTCTTAAATTCTTGTTCAAATCTTGATCGAGAAAATTTTTCTGCATTTTTTCTACAAGCCTGAGATGTAAAAAATGATGCATTTTTTTCAAACTCACTAACAGCTTCATGCAAAGAAGCAATATTCTGTTCCTTGAAGAAAATGCCAGTCGGTTCCTCTATACCTAGTGGGCGAACGGTTTCTAAGGCCCCTCCCTTCCCAAAGGCAATAACAGGGGTACCGCAAGCTTGAGCTTCGACAGGTATTATTCCAAAGTCCTCTTCCGCTGCAAAAACAAACGCCCTGGCGCTCTGCATATACTCTTTTAAAACAGGAAATGATTGATAACCGAGCAATTTTATATTGTCTGTAGCCTTGCTCTTTATTTTTTTCATCTCCGGTCCATCACCAATAACTACTAATTTCTTTTCCGGCATTTTACTAAAGGCTTCGACAATAAGATCAATACGTTTGTAGGGTACCATACGGGATGCTGTGAAATAATAGTCTTGCTTTTCATTTTTTACTTCAAAATTATCCACATCTACAGGCGGATATATAACTGAAGCCTCACGTCTGTATACTTTTTTAATTCTACGCGCGATATATTGAGAATTAGCTATAAAATGATCAACCCCATTTGCGGTTCGAGAATCCCAAATTCGTATTTTGTGAAGAAGCCATTTTGCTAACCAACCTTTAATTCCTTTATTCAGGTTAGACTCATTAAGGTACTGATGCTGTAAATCCCACGCATATCGAATAGGAGAATGAACATAGCTAATGTGAAGCTGATCTGGTCCGGAAATAACACCTTTTGCAACGGAATGGGCGCTACTAATGATGATATTAGCATCTGATAAATCAAGTTGTTCAATAGCCAGTGGCATTAGTGGTAAATATTTCTGGTAAAATTTTTTAGCTTTAGGTAAATTTTGAATAAATGTGGTAGTCGCATATTTCCCCAGAAAATGTCTTCTTTGTTCATCCGTTAGAAAATCAACCACCGAATATAACTTCGCTTCAGGGAAAATATGCAGGATGGCAGATGATACCTGTTCGGAGCCTGCATAACTTAATAACCACTCATGAACGAGAGATATTTTTATTTCATTTATTTCCATCACATGCCTCTGTCAGTACCATTTCAATCTCACTAACCACGTTTTGCCAATTGAACCTCTTTGCCCGCAAAAGCCCCTTTTGGATTAAATGCTTACGAAGTTCAGAATCATTAATTAACCTCGAAATTCCTTTAGTAATAGCATCTTCCGAAAGAGGGTCGACAAGAATCGCTGCATCTCCAGCCACCTCTGGCAATGATGAAGTTAGAGAAGTTAATACAGGAATACCACAGGCCATGCTCTCCACTACAGGTAATCCAAAACCTTCATATAAAGAAGGGAAAACTAATCCTAACGAGCCCTTATATAACGATGGTAAATCTTTTTCAGACACGAACCCAAAGAACTTTACACGTTCACTTAAACCATGTTGTATTATTAGTTTTTCTAAATCATTACAAGGATTACCAGTAAAAACGAGTTTTATTGCTGGATCAATATCTGCTTTGGCAAAGGCAGATATAACACACTTCTCATTCTTATGAGTTTTTCTGTTTCCTACACATAGCAAATATTTATAGCCTAAATTCAATGGTTTTACATCGGCATTAAATAGACTAGATACCCCATTATATACCGTGACTATTTTATTAGGGTTTACACCTGACCATGCTACTATTCTTTCTTTTGAAAAATTCGAAACTGTGAATATTTTATATGCTTTTCTACAACCGCGCTTTATTATAAAATTATAAAATAACCTCTTAAAAAGAGAGGAATTATCATTTAAATCCAGATGATTTAGATCATGTATTGTTATTATGAACTTTTTCGAACAAAAAAGTGGTGGGATATAGCCAGGAAGAAAAACCACATCAGTTTTCTTTCGCAGAAAAATATTGACTGCTAAACCTAATGGGGCCAGCGGAGAAGCACATTTTCTATATAGTTCCTCCTTAGATATATCACATAGTAGTTTAGAAATTTCATCAGTAAAACGTCCAATACCCCCTTTATTAGACCAACTAATATCCATCAAAACCTTTTTATTATTCATTATCGCGTGCACCGTCTATTTGTTAATTTTAAAAATGGAATCAAAGCTAAAACTGTCCAATAATATATAGAAAAAGTTGATGACGAAGGTGCTGAACTTAACGCTGCACTTATAAAATATATACTTCCAAAGAGAAAATATAATCTATAGTGCATATTGCTACAATGACTGCCATATATTCTATTTAGTAAAGTTGAAGAATAAAATTGACTTGCTAGATAAATAATATTTATGATTAAGCCAATAATACCAGTCTCAAGGGCGATCCAGAAAAAATAATTATCCGTATTTAACCTATTATCTTTTACCGAAAGCATGTTTCCTGAACCTTGAGTACCCAGACCTATACCTGATGGATGTTCTGACAGGAAGTTTAATGAATTAATTGCCATATCTATCCGTCCCTGTGTAGATCCACGCGATGCCTGAGACGAATCTGTAAACCTGCCGATCAAAATTTCTGTATAGTTGTCAAAAATATTAGTAGAAATTGCTAAAACGGGTATAATTATTACAAATAAAGTTATTCCACAAAGAAGCATCTTCCGATTTGAAATTATATAAAGTGCGTAAATAAGCGCAGCAACAAGTATTGCTCCTCTAGTAAGACTCATGCAGATCGCTATAAATAGCACAAAACTAATAATAAGCATCAATAATCTTTTATATCCTTGGGAAAAACACTCCATACATAACAAAACACCTAATGTGAGCATATATCCAAAATTGAGAGCATCACTAAAACCGCCTGTAGCCCGGACCATCCCATCATAGCTATTAATTAAGTTTAATTGTTCTCCTGCATAATGCTCATCATATCCGAGCAATTTAATGAACTCTCCATTCATTAGTACATCAATAATAGATATTGTCGCAACTATAAACATTAGAAAAATTATGTAGCAAACTATTTTTTCAATATTTAAGGATTGCGGGTATGATACTTTTAAAATCACTAATGCTATGAAAACTGCCGGGAATAAAATATAACTCCGCCCCCCCATAATTGCTTGAATTTTATCCGGTGAGAATATAGTTAACGCTATTACCCATAGTATTACCGCCGACCATGAAAAAATAGTAAAAATCAACGGAAAATAAGTTTTTTTCCTATCAATGACAAATCGAACTAGCACTAACGCCACAAAAAATACATTGAGTACATCCCTTAGGATTGCTCCTGGTGGAAATGGCAGCATACCCACCATCCACGAACTAATATATGGAGAAAATAAGTTAACGCCTAATATCGCAGCAAGAAGTATATTCATAACATTTTTTGAAAGTGGAGGTTAAATACCAAGACGCGGAGTACCGCCTTTTTTGCTACGAATGTATTTAATTAAAGCATCATAGCCCCTCCGTTTTAGTACATACCCTAAAAAGGCATGCACATAGAAAAGCTTTTCATTTGAAAATCCCATTTCCCGAAATTTATTTATCATTTTAATATAAGTATAAAGAGGCAAGTCGAGTTGATCTCGAATATAAGGATAAAAATAGTTCGCTAAGTCTTTTCTAATTCCAGCATAAACGCCATCAATTTTTGTTGTATCTTCTATATATTTTGCAATTAGCAACAAGCCTTCAACCATATGTATACGGCCCTCTGGTTTATACCCCCCCGGGGTGAAAACTCCTTTTTCAGTTCCAGCGTTACCAAAGTCAGGAGCCTCTGTATCCCTCGACAATGTCATCACGTCGCTAAAATAGTATCCCTGACCTTCAGCCATTAGCATACCAGCAAGGTACATTTGATAATATAAACGCCCATCAAATAAATCACTCGATAGTTTTTTTGCTTTTTCAGCATTGACAATAAAGCCTGAAATAACTCCAACTCTACGGAAGAAAAATTTAATGGCATCAGCCCCCGGCTGAAATAAAGTATCGTCTGTTAAATGACGAACAGTATCACATAACTCATTCGGATTTTCCTTAAACCAACCATACGCTCGCGTAGCCAATACAATTTCAGGATTAGCCTTCAAAACTTTCACTATTTTTGATAACGCTCCATCTGCTAATAGATCATCGTTGCCCATGATCATGCAATATTTACCTGTCGTCAAACTAATGCATTTTTTTAAATTCTTATCATAGCCTAAATTATCTTCATTGAAATTAACATGAAGATTATGTTTATTATTTTTTGCTTTATAGTTTTCGATAATAGAGTTTATCTCATCTCTTTGTGGAGATTTATCTTCACAAACAATGACCTCAAAATCATTATTGTTTAAACAATAATCTTGATTATATATGCTATCCAGTAGTGGCTCTAAAAACTCAGCTCTATTATAAGACGGTATACAAATACTGATAAAAACATTCATTTTAAAATACCTTTATTACTTTAGCAGGAACCCCACCAATTAAACATGGCTTATCGACTTTTAAATCCTTGACGACTGAATTAGCTGCGATTACACAGCCATCACAAATTTCACTACCAGCCAGAATTACTGCATTATCTCCAATCCAGCAGCAATTACCTATTTTAATAGGAGCAATATCACCTAATGGCTTATTTGCTGGCGGTTCTATTTTCGGACTGCATACTTTATAACTGCCATGGCTATGATCGCCTATATAAACTTTGCTACCAATTAATATATCGTTTTCTAAAATTAAACATGATACGCAAGAAATATGAACATTATCACTTAAACATATACGATCACCTATGTACAAATAAGGTTCAAATTTTCCATCACCATAATTATATACAGCTTCAATCCAGCAGTTATCACCAACCCGCATACTACCCCATTTGGAAGAGGTGTTATTTTTTGCAGAGTAAGGTTTGACATTCAATTTAAAATTCTTCCCAACCATTTTAAAATCATATCCGCTAAGCAGAACAAAAAACTTCGCTTTTAATTTCCGCCTAACTTTACTCAATAATGATATGATAAGATTTAATTTTAATCTTAAAATATAGACAAGCATTAGATAGTCCTATAAGTCGTTTTCAGCAAACCACCTTGAATAATTTTTATTTATGCATTAAAACCGTCTTTATAATATATTTTATTTTTCTAAATAAAGGCACAGTTTTAGGGTATAGATAGAAAAACCTAAGCCCATATTTATATATAATTAAATCTATAAATGCACTATCGCAATCTCTTAAATAATTATTTGTAGCAAAATTTTTGGTTTTATCTTCATCGCCTATGAAGTTAAGTAAGAATAAACATGCTGATGCGCGAACTCTCTTACTTACACGGTGCTCTCTGGGATAAAAAACATCAAAGATTGTCGCAAGATTATTAGAAAAAACCTTATATAAATGATATCCACCTGAATTATCTGGCTCAGCCTCAATTATATTATTATGGATAACTGCGAACTCTCCACCCTGTTTAAGTAATGGCAATTGCCATGTTAAATGCATAAGATATTTTCCAGTAGTTTGCGGACTGAAAATACCAACGGCTTTGACAATTGCATCAGTTTTCTTACATATCATTCCAGAAATAAACGTGAACATAACTTTCACTTCTGAAATAAAATCTACATCATTTGTGTAGAATGACGTCCTCACATCAGCATTATAATTTAACTCAGTCTTTGCTGCTGAGTTTACATACACCATATCTAATGCAGGCCGGGTCTTTAATATCGAAAAAACCTTCGAAATACCATTTTTGACTATTAGATCATCATCGCCAATCATCCAAAGATATTTTCCATTTGATAACTCAAAACATTTCTGGAAGTTACCATCCATTCCTAAGTTTTCTTCATTTAGATGATAAGTACTATTTCTTATTTTATCTAAGCCACTCTTGGCTATTCTTGCTGTTTCATCTGTTGAAGCATTATCACAAACAATAACCTCGAGTTCATCATGACAATAGTTCTCCTGTTGAATTATACTATCAAGTAAACGAGCCAAACATGAAGAGCGGTTATATGTCGGAATAGCAATAGTAAGAAGAGGTTTTTTACTCATAAGAACTCTTGAATCTTTTAAAGATTATATAAGTTTGAGGAACAAAATATAACCACGTTAGTGCTGCATACATTAACATGTAGAACCTCGAGTACTCTAAATATGCAACAAACAACATTGTAGTTATAGTCAAGAGAGCCATTATACATGATGCCAATGTCATTTTTTCAGTTTTATGCGCTCTTATATAGGTTGCAAAGCAAGCTACAATGTGATTACCAATAATTGCTAAAGATAAAAAGAAAAAATCCTGTAATCCCAAAAACCGCTCGCCAATGTTTGAACCAGATAATTTCAATAACCATAATGAAATGTATACACCAGTTAACCCTGTCAAGACAAAAAAGGATGATTGCATTACTGCACTTTTGAACGATTTACTCAGTTCCGCAAGTTGTTTGTTGGAAACCATTACTCCCCATTTTGGATATTTAGTGGATATCCAAGCCAGGCCCGTAGCCATTACCATATTGCATAATGTTAAAGACATCCCTAACTGCCCTGCATATATAGCCCCGAAATATTTGAATGCAATGGGGGTCATAACAAAATAAATAAAATACCCTGACATCCAACTTAGAGCAATTCGCCATTGCATAGGAAATATTTCATTAACCCATGAAATACCACCTTCAGTATATTTATTTTTATGCCTTAAGGATTGCAGGAAAATTTTTTTAAAATACTTATATGAAAATATGGAGAAGATGATAGTCCCTGAAATAGCTATTGCAGACGTAGCATATAGTCCAAAGCCACTAATAAGTAAGCTTACTGCCAATATACCAGCTAACAGCGACTGATACATTCTCATTTTATTCACATCAGTAATTAACCCACTCCCTTCAGCGACAGAAAGTACAGAAACAAGAAAAATATTAAAAGCTGTAACTATTGTTAATAATAACCATGCCCCTTGCCAAGGTACACCTAAGCCTTCTTTTTGCGTAAAAAAAACATACCCGATGGGACCGACTATTAATATTATTAGCAAAGCTATTACTGCATACCATTTTATTGCCAACCGAAATAACGATAGGTAACGTTGCTTATTTTTACTTTCACCTATAATATCTCGTTCAGAATAATCATATTTTAACGCTGACATTTCGTGGCTAGCGAATTGAATGATTACCGTTGATAGCCCCAATTCAAATATTATCTGTAGTGCCACTACTGAATTAAATGTATAATAATAGCCCTGTGCGTCTTTAGATAAATAGTGTGATATTAACATTATTAACAGCAAACCCGTTAATACAGATATTATCTTACCAAAAATAACATAACGAATTGCTTTATCTACACCTAACACTCTAATAATACGATTCATTAATCTTTCATACTCAACATTTTTTTCACACCCTTCTCAATAGAAAACTCGGCACTCCAACCTAATTGAGTCAAGAAAGAGGTATTTGCATGTGACTCCATAATCTCATCATCACGCATCGCAACTGCACCATAATTTATCTTACTACTACTATGCGTTTCTTTTTTTATTATCTCAAACACTTCTTTTAGCTCTATCGATTTTCCAGTCCCCACCTCGACATCATAGTGTCCAGCGTTAAAACCCTCCTTTAAAATTTTCAAATAGGCCGAAACAACATCATCTATATAAATAAAATCTCTTTTCTGCCTGGCGATCGTACAATCAATATCTTCATTGTTTTTCATTTTTTTGATAATATACGGGATTATTTTACCTGCTTTATCCCTCTCACCGTAAACATGTTCTAAACGTAAATTTATAAAACAAACGTCTGGATGTTCCTCTACGTATATTTTTGATAGTTCTACAAAATGTCTTTTAGATGCCATGTAAGAACGCATATATCCATAGTGCTTCTCATATTTCCCAAAAAAAGAGTCAGTAGAAATAAAGAATTTAGTTTTAAGCGCTGGCATTAACTCAAGCAGTCTTGTTGGTAACAGAACATTACATTTATATTGTTCAGATATAGGGGTTCTGTTTCGACCATAGTCTGTTGCAATATGGACAATCGCATGAATATTCATAGATGATTGACATATTTTTTCTATATCTTGTATATTCAACCATTCAATCAAGGTATTGATAATCGTTGGCTCGGTTATAGGACGCTTTAATGCAATAATACTATAACCTTCCTTTATGAGACTATGTAGTAGATGGGTACCTACAAAGCTAGTAGCGCCAGTCATTAGGATTTTCTTATTCACATCAAGCATCCTATTCTAAAAATTAGAAATTTAAACCAAAAAATTCTTCAAACTTACTTACGACATAATCTAAATGCTCTGTAGTCAAGCCTGGATAAATACCAATCCAGAACGTTTGATTCATTATACGGTCGGTATTTGTCAACTCACCCACTACACGATATTTCACATTAGCAAAATACGGTTGGCGAATCAGATTTCCAGCAAACAGTAAACGTGTACCGATTTTTGCTTCATCAAGGAATTTCACCAGTTCGACACGGTTAACACCGCTAGTTTCTTTCAGGGTGATAGGGAAGCCAAACCAGGATGGGTCTGATTTCTCTGTTGCTTCTGGTAATTCGAGGAATTCAGTGCAAGATTGCAAACCCTGTTTCAAATAGGAAAAGTTAGCTTTACGCTGCTCTACAAACTCTTCCACGCGTTCTAACTGAGCCAGACCACATGCTGCCTGCATGTCCGTGATTTTGAGATTATATCCGAGGTGGGAATAAGTATATTTGTGATCATAGCCTTGAGGAAGTGACCCCAATTGCTGACCAAAACGTTTACCGCAGGTGTTATCGCATCCTGGCGCACAATAACAATCCCGGCCCCAGTCACGGAACGACTCAATAATTTTCTTTAGTTCACCTGACCTGGTGAATACAGCACCACCTTCACCCATTGTGATATGGTGAGCCGGATAAAAACTAACGGTTCCGATGTCACCAAAGGTACCTACCATCTGGCCTTCATAAGTCGTCCCAAGGGCATCACAGCAGTCTTCAATCAACCATAAGTTATATTTATCGGCAATCCGACGAACTTCACTCAGGTTAAATGCATTACCGAGTGTATGAGCGATCATTATCGCTTTTGATTTCTCAGTAACTGCAGCTTCAATGAGAGAGGCATCGATATTATATGTCGGGATATCAACATCCACGAATACCGGTATTAAACCATTCTGGATCGCCGGGTTAACTGTAGTCGGGAAGCCAGCAGCGACAGTAATAACCTCATCACCAGGTTTGAGAGCACGCTCGCCTAATTTTGGGGAGGTCAGCGCAGTCAGTGCCAGCAAGTTTGCCGAAGAGCCAGATGTAGTCGTTAAAACATGAGGAACCCCAATAAATTCCCCAAGTTTTTTCTCAAAGGCATCATTGAAACGACCAGTAGTTAGCCATCCATCAAGAGACGCCTCAACCATCAATTGTAACTCTTTGGCACCAATAACCTTCCCGGAAGGAGGCACAACGCTTGTACCTGCAACAAAAGGTTTCGGGCTCAATGCCTCATTCGCATACTGAGCGACAAGCTGAGAGATTTGCTCACGCAGGTTATTTGCTGTCATTACTTTGATTCCTTAAACTTATTTTCTTAACGAGTAGTTGCAGACATATAGTCGCTGATTTCACGCTTTGAACAAATCAACATATCTTCGCCGCGAATCCATGCTTTATGCCATTTTACGATGCGACCAAGTGTTTCAGTCAATCCCCAACGCGGATGCCATCCTAATTGCATATTTGCTTTAGAGCAATCCAGTTTCAGGTAATGTGCCTCATGAGGATGATTCTCACCATCCAGTAACCAGCTTGCATCATCACCCCAAAGCGTGACCATCTTGTCAACAATAAATTCGACCGTCTTCGCATCTTCATCACGCGGGCCGAAATTCCATCCTTCAGAAAACTTAGCACCTTCTGTATATAAGCGTTGCGCCACCACAATGTAACCAGAAAGAGGCTCCAGTACATGCTGCCAGGGACGGATAGAATATGGGTTTCGAATAATAACCTGCTGGTTATTTTCAAATGAGCGCAGAATATCGGGAATTAAACGGTCTTTAGCCCAATCGCCTCCGCCTATGACATTACCAGCCCTCACAGACGCCAAACCAACGCCATGTTGCTCATAATTTGCAGGATTGAAGAATGAGTTCCGGAATGCAGACGCGACTAATTCTGCACAACCTTTACTATTAGAGTATGGATCGTACCCTCCCATGGGTTCGTTCTCACGATAGCCCCACACCCACTCACGATTGTCGTAGCACTTATCACTGGTGATATTTACGACTGCCTTTATGTTACCTACTTGCTTAACTGCTTCAAGCAAATGGACAGTACCCATAACATTTGTTGAGTATGTTTCGATTGGCTGTTCATAAGATAGGCGCACTAAAGGCTGGGCTGCCATATGGAAAACAATTTCTGGCTTAAATTCTGCAATAGAATTGCGCAGCTTTTCAAAATCACGAATATCGCCAATATGAGATTCCATAAGATCATTAAGACGCACTATCTCAAATAAACTTGGAACAGTTGGCGCATCAAGTGCATAGCCTTTTACAATTGCACCCATTTCAGTCAGCCATAGCGAAAGCCAGCTTCCTTTAAAGCCAGTATGGCCGGTAACGAATACACGTTTACCTTGCCAAAAATTTTTATCAATCATCTACTTACTCCCAGGTTTTCCACGGAGCTTTACCTTTTTCCCACAGCCCTTCAAGGTAAACTTTATCACGTAGGGTATCCATCGGCTGCCAGAAACCTGGGTGTTCAAAAGCCATTAACTCCCCCTGTTGTGCCAATGTCATTAATGGCTCTTGTTCCCAGGTTGTTGCATCGTTATCGATGAGATCGATAACCGATGGATTCAACACAAAGAAACCACCATTGATCATTGCCCCATCGCCTTTCGGTTTTTCCTGGAATGACCGGACCTGACCAGCTTGGATATCTAATGCGCCAAAGCGTCCAGGTGGAAAAGTAGCTGTTAAAGTCGCTTTCTTACCGTGAGCCTTATGGAAATCGATAGTCGCTTTGATATCAAGGTCGGCAACGCCATCACCATAAGTAAACAGGAAAGCCTCGTCATCTTTTACGTATTCAGCAACACGTTTCAGACGACCACCAGTCATTGAAGAATCACCCGTATCAACCAATGTGACATTCCATGGTTCAACACGTTTGTGGTGAACTTCCATACGGTTTTCAGCCATATGGAATGTTACATCTGACATGTGAAGGAAGTAGTTCGCAAAATATTCTTTAATCACATATCCTTTATAACCACAGCAGATAATAAAATCCTTGATACCATGCACAGAATACATTTTCATAATGTGCCAAAGAATAGGCTTGCCACCAATTTCTACCATCGGTTTTGGTTTTACAATTGTTTCTTCACTTAGTCTGGTACCAAGTCCACCAGCCAGGATGACCGCTTTCATAAATTACCCTCAATATTATTTAGATGCAGTAAATGCATCAGAATAGAAATGTTCTACAGAGAGATTTTTCATCATAAAGTCCTTTTTACTGGCATCGATCATCACAGGTGAACCACATGCATATATATCGAAGAACTCTAGAGAATCAAAATCATCCATCACGGCATGATGGACAAATCCCTTTCTCCCCCCCCATTCGGCGTCATCACCAGAAACAACAGGGATATAGTGAACGTTGTCGTACTGTTCACTCCACTGCTGCGGTAATGCAGAGTAAAAATCTTTACTATCTTGCATTCCCCAGTAAATGTAGATCTCACGACGACATTTCCCCTGAATGAGATGCTCAACCATTGATTTAACTGGAGCGAATCCAGTACCGCCTGCAAGGAAGATTATAGGTCTGTCACTTTCACGAATAAAAAATGTTCCGCAAGGCCCTTCAATGCGCATAAGAGTATTTTCTTGTAACTCCCCAAAAATGAGCGAGCTCATCTGACCATTGGGAACATTCCTTACATGCAACTCAATACCATTCGACTCATCACTATTAGCGATAGAATAACTGCGAGTTACACCTTTATAATGTAAATTGATATACTGCCCTGGAAGGAAGCCAATTTTTGCTGTTGGTGGTGTGCGTAACTTCAAAGTCATAACATCGCCTGAAACCAGTACAGCACTATTTACCTTGCATGGGACAATTTTTTTTGTCTGTCCAGCTAGTTCAGGAAAAAAATGCGCATTTAGCTCAAGGGCGGTTTTAGGTTTACAGCAGCAGGTTAGTATTTTATCACCCTGTCCAAAAATATTACCTTTGGAGTCAACAACTTCTCCCGCCAACAAATCGGACTCACAGATACCACAATCACCCGCTTTGCAGCTATGTTCAAGATGGATGCCAGCCGATAGCGCAGCATCGAGGATTGATTCATCCTCTCTACCGGAAAATTCAATATTTGATGGAAAAATCTTAATAATATGAGACACGATGCTTACTCTGTTAACAAGGCTTGATCCAGTAAAGGTGCTGCAGCATCTTTTGCTGAAAGCTCAGGCAGCTGAGAAAAAGGCCATTCAATACCTATTGTCTCATCATTCCATAGAATGCTACCTTCCGATGAAGGTGAATAATAATTAGTTGCTTTGTACAAAAACTCTGCATAATCACTGAGAGTAACAAAACCATGAGCAAAACCTTCTGGAATCCAAAGCTGTCGCTTATTCTCAGCAGATAGATTTACGCCAACCCACTGACCAAAAGTAGGCGACTCCTTTCGGATATCGACCGCAACATCAAAAACCTCACCGACAGCACAACGAACTAACTTACCCTGTGCATTTGCTCCTCTCTGAAAATGCAGCCCTCTAAGTACGTTCTTTTTGGATTTTGAATGATTATCTTGAACAAATGTAATTTTACGTCCAATCAACTTTTCAAAGGTCTGCTGGTTATAACTTTCAAAAAAGAATCCCCTCTCATCACCAAAAACTTTAGGCTCTAAGATCAAGACATCTGGTATTGCTGTTTTAATCACAATCATCACTTATAAACCTTTCACCATCGTCAGCAAATATTTGCCATAATCATTTTTTAATAATGGCCCGGCCAGTTCTATAACCTGTTGTGCATTTATAAAATTTTTACGAAATGCGATCTCTTCCGGGCAAGACACTTTCAGACCCTGGCGTTCTTCGATGGTTGCAATAAAATTACTGGCCTCTATCAAACTCTGATGCGTCCCTGTATCCAGCCAGGCATAACCGCGCCCCATCATAGCGACAGACAATCTTCCCTGATCCATATAGATACGGTTAATATCCGTGATTTCTAACTCACCGCGAGCGGAAGGCTTAAGATTTTTCGCCATCTCCACCACGCTATTATCATAAAAATACAGCCCCGTTACCGCGTAATTACTCTTCGGTTGTAACGGTTTTTCTTCCAGACTAACGGCTGTGCCATTTTGATCAAACTCAACCACACCGTAGCGCTCTGGATCGTTTACATGATAAGCAAAGACGGTAGCACCACTTTCTTTATTAACGGCAGCTTCCATTAACTTTGGTAAATCATGACCATAGAAGATATTGTCACCCAGCACTAATGCACAATCATCATGACCAATGAACTCTTCACCAATAATAAACGCCTGTGCTAAGCCATCCGGGCTTGGCTGTACTTTATATTGAAGATTCAGCCCCCACTGGCTGCCGTCTCCCAGCAGTTGTTGAAAACGCGGCGTGTCCTGTGGCGTACTGATGATCAGGATATCCCGAATGCCTGCCAGCATAAGCGTGGAAAGGGGATAGTAAATCATCGGTTTATCATAAATTGGTAGCAATTGCTTACTTACCGCCATGGTCACCGGATAAAGACGAGTGCCGGAGCCCCCCGCTAAAATAATGCCCTTACGCGTTTTCATTTCCATTTCTCATTCATAGAAAATGCCCTGATGGGCATTTAAATTTATCAGATGGTTGTCGTCGTAAACATTTCAGTCAGCATACGCTTAACTCCTAATTCCCATTGCGGCAGAATAAGGCCAAAATTACGCTGAAACTTTTCAGTATTGAGACGCGAATTTCCAGGTCTGCTCGCCGGCGTCGGGTAGGCGCTGGTCGGCACAGCATTAAGCTCAGTAAGCGCAAGTGTTATCCCTGCCTTACGCGCCTCGTCAAAGACTAAGGCCGCGTAGTCATGCCAGGTTGTGGTTCCCCCGGCAACCAGATGGTAAAGACCTGCGACTTCTGGTTTCTTTAACGCCACACGGATCGCATGGGCCGTGCAGTCAGCCAGTAATTCCGCACCGGTTGGCGCACCGTACTGATCGTTGATGACTGAAAGTGTCTGACGCTCTTTCGCCAGACGAAGCATTGTCTTTGCGAAATTATTGCCCTTACCGGCATAAACCCAACTGGTGCGGAAGATAAGATGCTTAGGGCAGTTATCCTGCAGGGCCTTTTCTCCCGCCAGTTTGGTCTTGCCATAGACATTCAGCGGCGACGTAGCGTCCGTTTCCTGCCATGGGATATCGCCGGTACCAGGAAATACATAATCGGTTGAATAATGCACTACCCATGCGCCAGTTTCGTTGGCTGCTTTAGCGATGGCTTCCACACTGGTGGCGTTAAGTAACTGCGCCAGTTCTGGTTCAGACTCTGCTTTATCTACTGCAGTATGGGCTGCTGCGTTAACAATCACATCGGGACGAAGCTTACGAACGGTTTCGGCAACGCCTTTCGGATTGCTAAAATCACCGCAAAACTCTTTTGAATGGACATCCAGAGCAATCAGATTCCCCACTGGTGCCAGAGAACGTTGCAACTCCCAGCCTACTTGCCCTGTCTTACCAAAAAGTAAGATATTCATTACTGGCGTCCTTCATAGTTCTGTTCTATCCAACTCTGATACGCCCCACTTTTAACATTGTTTACCCATTGAGTATTTGCAAGGTACCATTCCACTGTTTTACGAACACCACTTTCAAAGGTCTCCAGCGGTTTCCAGCCTAATTCGCGGCTAATTTTACCTGCATCAATGGCATAACGACGATCATGGCCCGGACGATCCGCGACATAAGTGATTTGTTCACGATAAGAAGTCGCTTTGGGTACAATCTCATCCAGCAGATCACAGATGGTAAATACCACATCAAGATTTTTCTTCTCATTGTGGCCACCAATGTTATAAGTCTCCCCCGCCTTGCCTTCAGTCACTACCATATGAAGCGCGCGAGCGTGATCTTCTACATATAGCCAATCGCGAATCTGATCCCCTTTGCCATAAATTGGCAAAGGCTTTCCTTCCAGTGCGTTCAAAATGACCAACGGAATCAGTTTTTCAGGGAAGTGATAAGGGCCATAGTTATTAGAACAATTGGTAACGATCGTTGGTAGACCATAGGTACGCCGCCAGGCACGGACTAAATGATCGCTGGATGCTTTTGACGCAGAATAGGGGCTACTTGGCGCATATGCCGTCGTTTCAGTAAATAACGGCAGCGTAACGCTGTTTTCAACTTCATCAGGATGCGGTAAATCGCCGTAAACTTCATCAGTGGAAATATGATGAAAACGAAAATTATTTTTTTTATCTTCGCCAAGGGCAGACCAGTATTTACGCGCAACTTCAAGAAGTGCATAGGTGCCGACGATATTGGTTTCAATAAATGCTGCTGGCCCGGTAATCGAACGGTCCACATGACTTTCCGCAGCCAAATGCATCACCGCGTCCGGCTGGTACTGCTCAAAAATACGCGTTATTTCAGCGGAATCACAAATATCCGCGTGTTCAAAATTGTAGCGATTACTTTCAGAAATATCAGAAAGGGATTCAAGATTACCGGCGTAGGTTAATTTATCAATATTAACTACAGTGTCCTGTGTATTCTTAATAATATGGCGGACAACAGCTGATCCAATAAAACCTGCCCCGCCAGTAATAAGTATCTTCACTTTTCTATTCCATAAGGCGTATTTAATGTGGTATTTAATTTGCCAATAAAAATTAATTGCTCAAGTCGTTACACACGCTACCGCCCCTGGCTCATCAGCTACCAGTGCACTGCGTACATATCGACTTGTTACAAACCTCGCCCAGCAGGGCAAAGCTCACTAAAACTTAAACGCTAATTGTCTTATTAATTGCATCCGGAAACAAGGATTAATCTTATAAAATCAGCATTAAAATGCTCCAGATAACCCCTTGTTACTTAAGCCCTTTATACAAAACTAAAACGGCAGTCAACACTCGTTTCAGCCAACTTGCCGCTTCGAATGTTCACTGCCGTTATTATGTTTATCACCAACCATTTATCACGGTTGTTAAT
This sequence comes from Salmonella sp. SAL04202, assembly GCF_046550775.1. NCBI lineage: Bacteria > Pseudomonadati > Pseudomonadota > Gammaproteobacteria > Enterobacterales > Enterobacteriaceae > Salmonella > Salmonella sp. SAL04202. Next base: position 1,882,446 of record NZ_JBGDXK010000001.1, read on the forward strand.
ACTTATTCATGCAAAAGCTGCTCTATGCTCTTACGGAACTTCGCTCCTTCTTTCAGGTTGCGCAGCCCGTACTTCACAAATGCCTGCATGTAGCCCATTTTTTTACCGCAGTCATAGCTGTCACCCGTCATTAGCATCGCGTCAACCGACTGTTTTTTCGCCAGTTCTGCAATGGCATCGGTGAGCTGGATACGGCCCCAGGCGCCCGGTTCGGTTCTTTCCAGTTCCGCCCAGATGTCGGCTGAAAGCACATAACGGCCTACCGCCATCAAATCGGAATCCAGCGTCTGCGGCTGATCCGGTTTTTCGATAAACTCCACAATCCGGCTGACTTTGCCTTCATTATCCAGAGGTTCTTTCGTCTGGATAACGGAATACTCCGATAAATCACCTTTCATGCGCTTCGCCAGCACCTGGCTGCGACCCGTTTCATTGAAACGCGCCACCATCGCCGCAAGGTTATAGCGCAGCGGATCGGCGGTAGCATCATCAATAATAATATCCGGGAGTACCACAATGAAAGGGTTATCGCCCACGACCGGACGCGCGCACAGAATAGAATGCCCCAGCCCTAACGGCTGCGCCTGGCGAACGTTCATAATCGTTACGCCCGGTGGGCAGATAGATTGCACTTCCGCCAAAAGCTGACGCTTAACGCGCTGTTCAAGAAGTGATTCAAGTTCATAAGAGGTGTCGAAGTGGTTCTCAACGGCGTTTTTAGACGCGTGAGTCACCAGTACGATTTCTTTGATCCCTGCAGCCACAATCTCATCGACAATGTACTGAATCATTGGCTTGTCGACGATCGGTAGCATCTCTTTTGGGATTGCCTTGGTGGCAGGCAACATATGCATACCCAAACCCGCTACCGGTATAACTGCTTTCAAATTCATCATTGTTTCTTCCACCTGTAAAATGGTTGCTGAATTATAGCTCTTTAGCTTGTTTTCGCCAGCATGAATTACTCTGCTGCCAGGGATAATGATGGCACGCTCTACATTACGTCTTAGTCGGCACCATAACATTAAGTATGAACAACTTTTTCCCAGGAATTTTCGTAAAAATAGCGGTACTTACCCTCCCCGCTTCGGCAGCGGAAAATTCACTGCTTCGACATTCACGGTTTGGTGATTAATCCTGTCGATATCCACGGAACTCTGCCCGTTTTCATTGATGGCATGAACATTAGCGAGGGAAAGCAGCGTGTCCTGGCGGGCCATAAATTGACCACGGACATCTTTACGCAAATCGAAATGCATTTTTAACGCCGGGCCAATCGCTGAAGTTTGCATCACGTTGATATTACGCAGAAAGAGGTGCTGCGGTTGATTATGCAGTTCCAGCGTAGCACGCGTCATCCGTACATTGGTGATGGCGACAAAAGAGGGGGTGTTGCCGGAGGAAATTTGAATGCCGCGTAATTTATAAGCAACCTGGCGATTATCCAACCGAATAGCGTTTAATTTAAAGTTTTGCGGAATTGACAGGTATTTTCCTTTAACGACGCCATAGCCGATGAGCATCCCGGCACTATTCGTCATATCAATATTATCAATGACGAAATTATCACAGCCATAAATTGCGATCGTTGCGTTATCAATACCCGCCTTTTTACTGAAATCGGGCGTGATGTTTTTGGCTTTGACATTGCGAATGACGAAATGTTTGCCATTTTCTACGTGCACAAGCTGTCGGCAATCAGATCCGGTAATATTGGCCACCACAAAGTTTTTTACTGCCTGGTCTTCAGGATAACTGTTGTCATAGGTGCTACCCGCCAGCCCGATGCCGATCCCCCAGTTGATTTTGCCATTGGTACAATCAATGCGTTCGATGACATGATCGGAAATCAGGATGTCGCGGTCGTGAATCGCGACATTCCACTCAATGGCGTCCCCCTGTAAATCGCTAAAGCGGCTATGCGTAATCCGCGCGCCATCCATTTGGTTATGAAATCCCTGGCGGAGAATGGCGTAGTTGGCGTGGGTAACGGTGATGTCATCGATAATGAGATTACGCATCACCTGCGGTTCCTTACCGCCGATGAAAATTTGCGCGACGGGGCCAAAGCCGCTCATCGTCACGCCTTTAATCACACAGTCCGACCCGCGAACATCCAGCGTCACATTGTGCAGACTGCCGCCCTGCTCCCCCACCACCTGACACCCGTCCTGCAAAATAAACCGTCCCCGGCCATTCCCACGCACCGCGCCCTGTACCCGCAGCGTTTTTCCCGCCGGAATCGTTATCGCCGCATTGATATTTTCACACACCCATCCTGGCGGCACGACCACGGTCTGTCCGTCGGCGAAGGCCTGTTTGAACGAGGCGATACCGTCATCCGCCGGATAATCCTTAATATCGACGGTCTCGCGAGGTTCACGCGCCTGTACCGGCAAGGCGCGCAGAAAAGGAAGAACAGCAAGCGCAGAACCTGCCGTCAGGAGAGTACGTCGGGAGAATTTAGTCGCGGGCATACCACCTCGTTTATATCGTTTGTAGCAGGCTGGCTAACTGGCGATTAATCGCTTGCTGATTAAAATCTTGCGCCACTTTTTCACGGGCGCGCGTGATCACCGACTCCAGCGTGTCGTGGTCAATCCGGCTGAACTCAGCGAGTCGGGCCGCCAGCGCCTGCGCATCGTTTTCCGGCACCAGCCAGCCGGATTTGCCGGCCTCCACCAGTTCCGGAATACCGCTATGCACGGTAGATACCACGGGAATCCCTACCGCCATCGCCTCCATCAGCGCTACCGGAATACCTTCCATATCGCCATCCGTACCGGTAATCGACGGCAGCAAAAAAACATCGGCGTCATCCAGCATCGCCTTCACTTCATGGCTCGGTTTAAACCCCGGCATCTCAATGACATCCTCTAGCTGATACTGCTCGATGAGCGTGCGCAGCCGACGTTCCCACGGGCCAATCCCCAGAATGCGGTAGCGAAACGCCACGCCCTGTGCTTTCAGTTGCCGACAGGCTTCAATCGCCACATGCAGGCCTTTTTTTTCTGTCAGGCGCGCGACGGAAATCATCTCCAGCGGCATCCCTGGCGCTTTCACCGGACGATGGGTAAAACGCGTCATGTCGACGCCCATGCGCGAAACGGCAATCTTTTCCGGCGGACAGCCCATACTTTTCAGGCGACCGGCCCACAGTTCGCTGATGGGCAGCATCAGATCGCCACGACGAAACAACTGCTGATACTCCGGCGTGTAATGACTGAGCACTTCGCGGCTGGAAATATCAATCCCGTGGAAAATAGTCGCGATTTTGCCGCGAAGCACGCCCAGTTCGCGTAGTTTGGCCGCCGTCACGCCCGCCGGACCAAAGTGTGCGATAAACACATCCGCCACAAAAGGGTGGCTCACCTGCGCGCAAATCGCGGAAAGGATCAAATTGCGTGATTCATCGCCATAGCGGGTAAAATTGAGCGCTTTCCAGGTCGCCACCCGATGCAGCCCCGGCAGCGTTTTACATGCCCGGTAGCGCAGTTTCGCCAGCCGTCCCTGGGGCTCATCCTGTAACCAGCGGGTTTTCGCCGCCAGGCCATACTTCTCCCAGGCGGCGTGAGTATGTTGGGTATCGCCTTTTTGTAACGCGACAATCTCCACCTCATGGCCCATATCAATAAACGCAGTAATCTGATTCAGCACAAAGGTTTCCGATGAGAGTGGAAATTTCAGCAGAAAAAAGCTGACTTTCATTGCGCCTCCCGAATTCTGTCGAGAACAGATTTGATCATCGTGAACCCTTTCGCCCGCTCCTCGGTGACGGCGTTAGCCACTTTTGCCTTTAGCGCAGGCAATTGATTGAGCGTATCGGCCACCACGCTTTGTAATGAACCGTTCAGCAAGTGACGGATATCGATGGCCAATTCCGCCAGGCCTAGCTGCTGCATAATCCCGGCGGATTTATGTTCATAATTAATGGCGATAGCGGGTGTGCCAAAATTCATGGAGATAATGGCGGAATGCAGGCGCGTCCCGATGGTCAGTACGCAGGAGGCGAGGATCTTTCCGATTTCCACGTCATTGAGTTCGTCCATCGCGATATGGAAATGTTCTGAGTCGTTTACATACTTCGCCATCCGTAACGCAACCATCCGGTCATCGCGGTTATAGCGATCAATACTGGTGCAGGTCGACAGCGCCAGTACCTGATAACCGTCCGCAATCAGGCGATTCACGACCTGGGCAAATGCCTGCTCATAGGCCTGCTGAGTGGTGCCCAGGCGTTTATCAAACGGCTCCAGATCGCGCAACGTAATCGCGACGGTTTTGCGGCGCGCGGTGACGTCCAGCCAGTGCTGCACAGCATAACTGGCGACAAACTCGTCGTGACGGCGTTCGACTAACCAGGCGGTATCCACCCCCTGCTCCACTTTCCGGGTATCGATCTGCGCGGCGGTCATTAGATCGCGGCTGACGGTTTCACGCAGGATCAGCGCACTGGTGCGTCCAAAAACATAATTGGCAAGCTGGTTAAAGTCAGGATTCTGGAAAGGGCCGACGCTATGTCCCACCATATAAATTGGTTTGTTCGCCATAAACGCGCACAGCGGATATTCAAAGTGAGTCAAACCGTATAAGTCGACATAGTTTGAACCGCCCACCTGAATGACGGCGTCATACTGCGCAATAAATTGCGCGAATTCGGCAAATTCCGGCGCGATAGCAAAATTACGCAGCGATCCTTCCTGGGCGACTTTAGACAATAAAATTTTATGCTGAAAACGACGGCGTAATACTTTTTTCACCCGACCGTTAAGCCCTGCCGCCGCCTGCTGTTTCTGGCTTAACTGATACAGCGGGTCGGCAATAATCGGGCGCCCCTGCAACCAGGCGGAACTCACCGGGAAACGGCTCATCACATCCATCTCCGCCTCTGGTGCCTGTTGACGGATGGCATCAAGCAAACCGCGCATAATGGCGCTATCACCACGGTTGCCGCATGTGTGGTTGCCTAAAATTAATAATTTCATAAATAGCCTCTTATATCCCCGTCATCCGACACGTAATAACTTTTTCATTTTTGCACTGCCAACAAGCTGATTTTTAATTTCCATCACCAGCGCATTGCGTGAAAAAATAATCATTAAAATAAAACTCAAAATACCGACTACAACCTGTAGTGCGAATACCCCTGACAACGGTAAATAGCCGTCGACCAGCTTTCCTGCGCCGTAGCTGGTAATAAATGTTGGCAATGAGAGATAAAACGGTAGCCACAGGCTGAGAATATACTGACGATAGCTGGAGCCGAGTACTGGCTTAATCATCACGAAATAGCTCAGAATGGTGTTGATGATTTGCACCACCAGGAACCCCAGCGTCACGCCAATCGCCCCCGCCAAATGGCCGCCAATGAGAATTGCCGGGATAAACAGAAACGTTTTAAAGACGTTGAATTTAAAGCTGATATCCACGCGCGCTTTCGCCATCAGCAGCGAACCAATCGGGTTGCCGACCGAGCGCAACAGCCCCACCACGCACAGCAATTGCAGGATCGGGATAATGCTGTTCCACTTCTCGCCAAACACTAACGGCACAAAATTGTTCGCCACTACCATCAGGCCCAACAGCGCGGGAAAATTGATAATTCCCACCACGGAAAGCAACTTATAGAAGTTGACGCGCAGCTTCTCGGTATCGTCCTGGATTTTGGCGAATGCCGGAAATAGCACGCGAGTAATGATGGGATTAAGCTTCGCCGGCGGCACAACCGCCACGTTGTACGCGAGGTTATATCCCCCGGCGACGCTTGCGCCGAGAATTCTCGCCAGTACCAGCGTCGATAAATTCGTGTTGATGTAATTGACGATACTGTCCGCCGTCAGCCACGCGCCAAAACGCAGGTTCGTGGACACCGATGCCAGCGAAAAATGCAGCCCCGGACGGTAAATCTTGCGGCCAAAGTAACCAAACAGCAGCGTTCGCACCGCACTGTTCACCAGATAGCCGAGAATCGCGGTTAACGCCAGCGGCCAGTAATGGGCGCTAATCACCGTAAAGGTGAACCCCGCCAGCACGGAGGTCGTTTCGATCATGCCGATCTTATTGAACTCCAGCTCTTTTTGCATCAGCGCACGGAACTGCTGCCCGTGAGGGATCACGATAAACGCCAGCGACAACGTTTTGATTAACGGCGCGAGATCCGGGTTATGCAAAACATGGGCAATCGCATCGCTCAGCCAAAAGACCACCGCAAATACCACAATCCCAAGCCCAACGTTTAGCCAGTAAAGCGTGGTCAGCTCCAGATGCCCAATCGTTTTACGCTGGATAATCGAGTTCGCGATGCCAAAGTCCGAGATCGTGTCGGCCAGCGCGATAATCACCAGCGATACGGTCAACAGGCCAAACTGGTGGTTGTCGATGATCCGCGCCAGCACCGTCATCTGAATTAACCCCAGACCGATAATCACTATCGTGGCGATAGCCGACCATTTAGCGCCGCTGATCGTTTTTTGTCGTAAACTCATTCTTTTCTCCAGAACCTGTTCACAAGGCGTCATTGGCGCAGCCAGATTGAGCACTGCCCTGGTGCAATATGGCAAGTAAAATAGCCTTGTGGGTCAGGTTCTTAATACGCCGCTTTATTAACAAACCCTTTAAAAATCGTCAGAAAAACGATTTTGATATCGAACCAAATACTCCATTCGCGGATGTATTCCAGGTCGAATTCCACGCGTTTTTCCATTTTCTCCAGCGTATCGGTCTCACCGCGCCAGCCATTAATTTGCGCCCAGCCGGTGATGCCCGGCTTCATCTTGTGGCGTAGCATGTAACCTTCAATCAACTGACGATACTGTTCGTTATGCGCCACCGCGTGCGGGCGAGGACCGACGATGGACATCCCGCCGGTTAATACGTTGATAAACTGCGGCAATTCATCCAGCGAGGTACGACGCAAAAAGTTACCTACCCGGGTGACGCGCGGATCGTTTTGCGTCGCCTGGGTAACGACCTTATCGTTCTCCATCACCTTCATTGAGCGGAACTTCCAGACTTTGATCGGCTTGCCGTCCATCCCGTAGCGCGTCTGACGGAAAATCACCGGCCCGGGCGAGCTCAATTTGACCGCCAGCGCAATGCAGCACAGTACCGGTGAGATGAGCAGCAGAATCAGCGACGCCAGCACGATATCCTCTGCCCGTTTAAGCAGACGGTTAATCCCTGACAGCGGCGTGTCATACAGCGGAACAACCGGAACGCCGCTCATCTCCTCCACGCGCGAGTGGAGAATATTAAAGGTGAACACATCGGGAATAAGGATCACCGAGCAGGTGGTGTCGGCCAGCTCGCGCACCAGTTTTTTCACCATGGCGCCGTCGCTCATTGACATGGCGATATAAACATTGTGAATTCGCGAGGCTTTCGCATCGTCAATTAACTGCTCGAAGTTCCCGGCCCAGTCAGCAGAGACGCCGCCCGGTTTAGGATCGTGATAGACGCCCACCACCTCAAAACCCAGCCACGGCTCATTACGGAAGCTATCCAGCAACGCCTGGCCCGCAGGCAAATCTCCGGCGACGGCGACCCGGCGAGTGTTATAACCACAATTGCGTAGCCAGCCCGCGCCGAAACGAATAAATGAACGGCATAACACTAAGCCCAGGCTGGACAGCGCATACCAGGCCAGCCAGGTGGCGAGGCGGTTGTCAAAGTCATCATTAAACGCCACCAGACCGGCGCTGAAGATCAGGCTCAGCGTCCAGTTTTGCAGTAACAGCGTTAACTCTGTCGACATTTTGACGCCGCGCCAGGAGCGATAAAAATCGGTTATCCCGCCCAGCATTTGAAAAACAACCAGCGTAATCAGCGCCACCAACAGGTGCATGTACAGGAATGGCAGTCCACTGACTTCACAGATGAACCACAGCCCGCCAAACATGATGGTGATATCTGAAAAGCGTTGCACCATAGAGATTAACGATGCATTGGTTTTGGCTCGTTCGCGCTTTTTTAGATTTGTCATCGTTGTTCCTGTGATTGGCCCCTTACCCGCAGGCGGTAAGGGGAGATCTGACGTTACTGATTCAGCAGCGCCAGCAGAGTGCGTGTTCGCGCTTCCATCAGCGGAATATCGCCGCGTGATTCCACATTCAGGCGCACCACCGGTTCGGTGTTCGACGAGCGCAGGTTGAAACGCCAGTCCGGGAACGACATGCTGAGGCCGTCCGTGCGGTCCACCGCCTGCGCCTCTTCCGCGAAGTGCGCTTCCACCCGCGCGATGGCCGCCGCCGGCTCCGCCAGCCTGCTGTTGATTTCCCCGCTCGCCGGAAACGCCGCCATCCGGTCGCGGACCAGCTCACCCAGCGACTGTCCCTTCAGGCACACCAGCTCCGCCACCAGCAGCCACGGGATCATCCCGCTGTCGCAGTAGGCAAAATCACGAAAATAGTGATGCGCGCTCATTTCCCCGCCATAAATGGCATCCTCCGTACGCATCCGCTCCTTGATAAAGGCGTGCCCGGTTTTTGACATCACCGGCGTCCCGCCCGCCGCCGTCACCACTGCCTCCGTGTTCCAGGTCAGGCGCGGGTCGTGGATAATCTTCGCCCCCGGGTGTTTTTCCAGAAATGCTTCCGCCAGCAGCCCGACGATGTAGTACCCCTCGATAAACTGCCCTTTCTCATCGAACAGGAAACAGCGGTCGAAGTCGCCGTCAAAGGCGATACCCATGTCCGCCCCGTGTTCAATAACGGCGTTGCGGGTGTCGTCGCGACACTCCGGCAGCAACGGGTTGGGAATGCCGTTCGGGAAGGTGCCGTCCGGGGTGTTGTGGATTTTGATGAACTCCACCGGCGCGCCCAGCGCCTTCAGGCGCGCTTCGATGGCGTCAATGACCGGCCCCGCCGCGCCGTTGCCGGCGTTAAACACCAGCTTCAGCGGGGTGAGATTGTTAACACTGATATAGCCGAGCAGGTGGTCGATGTAGGCGTCGCGCAGGCTGATTTGTCTGTAGCTGCCGCGCGCGGCCTCGTTCACCGGCGGGAAGTCGCCCGCTTCCGCCAGACGCTGAACGTCGCGCAGACCGGTGTCGCCGCTTATCGGGCGGGCGCCCTCGCGTACCAGCTTCATGCCGTTGTAGTCCATCGGATTATGGCTGGCGGTCACCTCAATACCGCCGTCCACGCCGAGGTGGAAGGTGGCGAAGTAAATCTCTTCGGTGCCGGACATACCGATATCCAGCACGTCAACGCCCGCGTCCTGTAACCCTTTCGCCAGCGCCAGCTTCAGCGCCTCGCTGGTCAGACGCACGTCGCCGCCCAGCACGATGGTTTTCGGTTTTAAATATTCGCCGTAAGCGCGGCCAATCCGCCACGCGATATCTTCATTGAGCTCTTCGCCCAGCCTGCCGCGAATGTCGTAGGCCTTGAAACAGGTTAATTTTGTCATGTGCTTCCCCTTCTTCAGGCAACAGTTAGCCCTGACCGTAAATGGCCAGCATCGTTATTGTTATTCATTGCCGGATGGCGCGTTGCGCTTACCGGGCATAATTGCAGGCGTCAGACCCGCCCGTAACGATCCTCGAACCGCACCACGTCGTCCTCTTCGAGATACGAGCCGGAACGCACTTCAATTAAATCGAGCGGTATTTTTCCCGGATTTTCCAGGCAGTGGGTCGCCCCCAGCGGAATATAGATGGACTCGTTTTCACCGAGCAGCTTAACCTCGCCGTTGATGGTGACTCTGGCGGTCCCCGCCACCACCACCCAGTGCTCGGCGCGGTGATGGTGCATCTGCACCGACAGTCCTTCCCCCGGCTTGACGGTAATGCGCTTCACCTGATAGCGCTCGCCCGCGTCGATGGAGTCGTATTTGCCCCACGGACGGTAAACCTCGCGGTGCATGTGGTGCTCATGGCGTCCGTCGGCCTTGATCTTCTCCACCACCTTTTTCACGTCCTGCACCGCGTGGCGATCGGCAATCAGCACGGCGTCTTTGGTCTGCACCACCACCAGATCCTTCACGCCGACGGTGGTCACCAGGCCGGATTCGGCGTAAACGTAGCTGTTTTCCGTTTTATGGCTGATGACGTCGCCGTGGTGGACGTTTCCCTCCGGGGTGTGGGCGCTGATTTCCCACAGCGAGGACCACGAGCCGACATCGCTCCAGCCCGCGTCCATTGGCATCACCACCGCGTCCGCCGTTCGCTCCATCACCGCGTAGTCAATGGACTCTTCCGGACAGGCGAGGAAGGCCTCTTCATCCACGCGAATGAAGTCAAGATCCGGATCGACGCCGCGCATCGCCTGTTCACAGGCGGCCAGAATATCGGGGCGGAACTTTTTCAGCTCTTCCAGATAGCGTCCGGCGCGGAACAGAAACATGCCGCTGTTCCAGTAGTAATCGCCGCTGGCGACGTAGGCCTGGGCGGTTTCCAGCCCCGGCTTCTCAACGAACTGCGCCACCTCAAAAGCCACCGCATCCGTCGCGCCCGGCACGACATCACCGCGCCGGATATAGCCATAGCCGGTTTCCGGCAGATCCGGCACGATACCGAAGGTCACCAGTTTGCCCGCGTCAGCATAGGGCATGGCGCCGCGCACCGCGTCGCGGAAGGCCTCTTCATTGGCGATCGCATGATCCGCCGCCAGTACCAGCATCAGCGGATCGCAGTCCGTATGCTGGCGCGTCGCTGCCAGCGCCGCCAGCGCAATCGCCGGCGCGGTATTGCGCCCGGCGGGCTCAAGAATAATGTTCTCCGTCAGCTTATTGAGCTGGCGGAGCTGTTCGGCAACGATAAAGCGGTGCTGTTCGTTGCAGATAACCACCGGGCTTTCGCACTCCACGCCGTTCAGACGGCAAATGGTGGTTTGCAGCATGGTGAGATCGCCTTTCAGGCACAAAAACTGTTTTGGATAAAGCACGCGAGAAAGCGGCCACAATCGGCTACCGGAGCCACCGGCCATCACAACCGGGTAAAGTTTTGTCTGACGCATTATCATCCCCGAATATCTGCAATAAATTGGCGTAGCACGTTCTCTTTATTGAGCGTGCGTTCGGCGTATTCACGTGCCGTCGTGTTGTTTTTCGGCATGGCGAGCGCCTGGCTAATCCCGTCGACCAGCGCGTCGGTCGACTCCGGCTCCACGCAAACGGCGATGCCCGGATAGCGCGCGCAAAGTTGCCCTAATTCGGTGTGCGGCTCAGCGGTAATCACCGCATTACCGCCGACCGCCAGAATGTTAGTCAGCTTGGAGGGCAGTACCGCATCCGCTGCACCGCGCTTTTGCACCACCAGATGGCAGTCGCCCATTTTCAGCAGCGCGGGTAAGGCGTCGTAAGGCTGCAGCGGGAGGAATTTAATATTTGCCAGGCCGCGTTCGCGGGCCATGTTCTCCAGCCGCGCCTTGCCGCCCCCCTGGCCGACAATCGCAAAAATCAACGGTCGATCGCGTAATCGTTCCGCGGCGTCAATTACCTTTTCCAGCCCTTGCTTTTCGCCGATATTGCCGGAATAGAGCACAATTTTTTTGCCCTCTGGCAAGCCAAGCTGCTGACGCAAAGCCGTCACGTCAGCGTCATTAACGTCCTGAAAGCGCGCCACTTCCGACCAGTTCGGAAAAAAGAGGATTTTTTCCGCCGCGACGCCCTTTTCCCGCGCTTTATTCATCATGGAGCGAGAGATGGTCGAAACATTATCAACGTTACGCAGCGCGCTGCGTTCAAAGGCCGTCGCTAACCGCGCTACGCTGCCGCGCTTGCCTTTTCCCGCCATTCCTAAGCCGAGCATGGCGTCCACTTCGTAATCCTGAATATGCAGAACGGTACGCGCGCCGGAGAGTGTCGCCAGCAGGCGCATTCCCGGCGTACAAAAGAGCGTCGGTACAACGCCGATAATCCGATCCGGCTTCCAGCGACGCTGCGCCATCAGTGGGAAAAAACTGCTCAATGCAAAGCTCCACAGATGAAGTAGTCGTTTTAGGGTGGAGGGCTGTTTCGGCACATACAGCGGGCAACGCCAGACGGTAGCCTCGCCCTCTTCCCGGCGATAGCGCCAGGCGGAATAGCGCTCGCCGACCTTCCACTGCGGGTAGTACGGCGGCGCAGTAATGACCCGCACCTCATGGCCTTCCTGCGCCATCCACGCCACCATTTCACCGGTATATTTGCCGATACCGGTCAGTTCCGGCGAATAGTTAATGCCATAGACCAGGATCTTCATAGGCCCACCGCCGGCGCGTCAGGAGAGAAGTAGGCCCGACTGTTCTCATGAACATTATCGCTTGCCAGCAGCTGTTCCGGCGTCAGCCAGCGGTAACTGCCATGCTGGGTCTCAGGCAGGCGTAAATCGCTCTCCGCCACGCGCAGACGAAAGCCGAGCACGATGTAGTGAGTTGAAAAATCCTCACCGGAAAAGTTGTCGTCATAGAAGTGCTGCCAGACGCCATAAAACGTCCCTGCCGCCAGCGGCAGACGCACGCCCAGTTCCGCCTGCGTCAGGCGTGCAAAGGCGCCCTCCAGCGTTTCGTCTTTGCACACCCGCCCCCCCGGCACAAACCAGTAGCCCTGCGCCGGACGGTTGAGACGCTGGCCCAGTAAAATTTCCCCCTGGCCGTTTTCCACAATGAAATCGAGGGAGATGAGGGGCGTGGTCCGCACCACGGCGGCGAAATCTTCCTGACGTAAAAACATTGTCACCCCCGGAACCGTTGCTGATTCTCAAGGAACCACTGGTAAGTACCGGCAAGCCCTGCCTCCAGTGAAATTTCGTGATACCAGCCAAGCTGATGCAGGCGCGTGACGTCGAGCAATTTACGCGGCGTGCCGTCCGGCTTCGCGGCGTCGAACACCACCCGGCCCTGGTAACCCACCACCTTTGCGATGGTCTGCGCCAGTTCGCGGATGGTGCAGTCCACGCCAGTGCCGACGTTAATGTGCGACAGCATCGGGGCAGTGTTCTCCTGCCACACTTCGCGCGCCAGCTCCATCACGTGAATACTGGCCGCCGCCATATCGTCAACGTGCAGAAATTCACGCATCGGCGTGCCGCTGCCCCACACCACCACCTCCGGCGCGTGGCTCTGCGCGGCCTCATGAAAGCGGCGCAGCAGCGCCGGGATCACATGTGAATTGTCCGGATGGAAATTGTCATGCGGGCCGTACAGGTTGGTTGGCATCACCGAACGGTAGTCGCGACCGTACTGCCGGTTGTAGGACTCGCACAGTTTAATCCCGGCGATCTTGGCGATGGCATACGGCTCGTTGGTCGGCTCCAGCGTCCCCTGCAGCAGCTCGCTTTCCGCCATCGGCTGCCTTGCCAGTTTCGGATAGATACAGGACGAACCGAGAAACAGCAGTTTGTTCACGTTGTGCAGGTGCGCGGCGTGAATAATGTTGCTCTCTATCATCATGTTTTCATAAATAAAATCCGCCGGATACGTGTTGTTGGCGACAATGCCGCCCACTTTCGCCGCCGCCAGATAAACCTGGTCGATACCCGCCCCGGCAAAGAACGCCTGTACCGCACGCCCGTCGAGCAGATCCAGCTCATCGCGGGTGCGCAGCACCAGTTCCACGTCGCCGCGCTGCGCAAGCTGCCGTACAATGGCGGAGCCCACCATTCCGCGATGGCCCGCCACAAAAATTCGTTGCTTATTCATTCTCAGGACTCCAGCGCGATGGCCACCTCGTAACCGTGAGATTTCAGCAGTGAGTGTTTTTTCGCGGCCTCCAGATCGTTCGCCACCATCTCGGAGACCATCTCCGAAAGGGTGATTTCCGGTTTCCAGCCCAGTTTCTCATGCGCTTTGGACGGGTCGCCCAGCAGGGTTTCCACTTCCGCCGGACGGAAATAACGCGGATCAACGGCCACAATCACATCCCCCGGTTTCACGCCCGGCGCATCGTGTCCGGTAACGGATACCACAATCCCTTTCTCATTAATGCCTTCGCCTTCAAAGCGCAATTTTATCCCCAGCTGCGCCGCCGCCAGCTCCACAAACTGGCGTACGGAATACTGCACGCCGGTGGCAATCACGAAATCTTCCGGCTGCTCCTGCTGTAACATCATCCACTGCATCCGCACGTAATCTTTCGCATGACCCCAGTCGCGCAGCGAGTCCATGTTGCCGAGATACAGGCAGGACTCCAGTCCCTGCGCGATATTGGCGATGGCGCGGGTGATCTTACGGGTGACGAAGGTTTCGCCGCGACGCGGGGACTCGTGGTTAAACAGAATGCCGTTACAGGCGTAAATACCGTAGGATTCACGGTAGTTGACGGTGATCCAGTAGGCGTACAGTTTCGCCACCGCATAGGGGGAACGCGGGTAGAACGGCGTGGTCTCTTTCTGCGGGATCTCCTGCACCAGCCCGTACAGTTCAGAGGTGGAGGCCTGGTAGAACCGCGTTTTCTTTTCAAGACCGAGGAAGCGGATCGCCTCCAGCAGGCGCAGCGTGCCCATCGCATCCACATCGGCGGTATATTCCGGCGACTCAAACGACACCGCCACATGGCTCATCGCGCCCAGGTTGTAGACCTCATCCGGCTGCACTTCCTGTAAAATGCGGGTCAGGTTGGAGGCGTCGGTCAGGTCGCCATAATGCAGATGAAATTTCGGGTTGCAGCTGTGCGGATCCTGATAAATATGGTCCACGCGCTCGGTATTAAACGATGACGCGCGGCGCTTGATACCATGCACCTCATACCCTTTTTCCAGCAGAAATTCTGCCAGGTAAGACCCATCCTGTCCGGTTACGCCAGTAATGAGAGCGACTTTTGACATTTTCATTTCCTCAAATAGTCCCGTTAGGGAGTAACTTTCTGAACGCGCTGGCGCGTTACCACTGCGGGATTGCCCCGACAAATCGCATTTGCCGGTAATGATTTAAATACGCTGCTGCGCGCGCCGACGACGGTGCCATGACCTATCGTCACGCCGGGCGCGACAAAAACATCGGTCGCCAGCCAACATTTTTCGCCAATAACAATCGGCGCGGCGTTAATATCGAAATGAGCGCTGGTATAATCATGGCTACCGGTACACAAATACCCTTTTTGTGAAATAACCGCATGTGCGCCAATATTAATTTCACCCAACGTATATAACACAGCGTCGTCGCCTACCCAGGCATAATCGCCGACGGTTAATTTCCACGGATAGGTAATTTTTACTGACGGTCGAATAACCACATTCTTTCCAATTTTGGCGCCAAACAGACGCAGCAAAAAGGCTCGCCAGCGATACAATATTTGCGGCGACCCGGCGAATAATGTCGCCTGTACCGCCCACCATAATTGTACTTTTAGCGCATTAGCGCCGCGGAACCCTTTCGGCACCGTAAAGCCGCTAAGATCCTGCATAATAACTCCCGGTGATTAGACTTTGTTATACCGCGCTTTTGTTTTACCCGTCGTTTTCAGACGTAATAAATAGGATAATTGCGCCCAAAACCCTGGCACACGTAATATTTTTCGCTGTACGTTTTTTGCATCCTGACATAATTCCAGATTATTCGAGGTTGACACGCCGCCCATCGAAAATTCAGATACCAGTCCGTTAATTCGCCGAAAAGGATAGCCTGCTTTATAGAGACGGGCCGCCAGCGCATAATCTGAAGAGACATGATATTGCAGATCATAAGGATACTTTTTTAACGCTGCCGTCGGGAAAAATATCGCCTGATGGCTGGCTGGCAAACTATGGTAGATATAATACCCGGGTTTAGCCTTCCGGCGTATTTTATGCCCGCCGCCGAAATCCAGCAGCGCGTCGCCAATATACATCGCCTCGCCCTTTTGCCGCGCCAGTTGGCGGACAAACAGCGCGGCATCATCATGGAACGCATCCCCGGAATTAAGAAACAGGGTATAGCGCCCCTGCGCCAGCGCAATGCCTTTGTTCATGGCATCATAAATACCGCGATCCTTTTCACTGATAAAACGCAGGTTAAACTCACCGTGACGTTTTTGCAGAAATTCGCGCGTGCCGTCCTCCGAACCGCCATCCACTACGATCCATTCAAATGACAGACCCGGATCGCGCGCCAGATTGCGCAGCGAGCGCCAGGTTTTTACCACCCCTTCGTAATTGCGAAAGGCGACGGTAACGACGCTTAAAAACATGCCACCACCCCGTTATGAAATTTTTAACGCCTTGCGCAAAATGAACGGACAGACGATTAAAAAAGCATATTCCGGGCTAAATATTGAACCGGTAAAAAACAGCGACACCGGCGTAAAAAGATAGAGCTGTACCCGAAAATTGCGATTATCGCCAAACGCATTTAGCGCCATTTTTAAAACTTTCCCCATATACCACAGCGTCATTAGCACTGCGAACCAGGAAAAATAAATAATCAGCAGATACAATCCATTGTCTATGGTTTTCCCGACATCCGCACCGTTAAAGATTCCGAATGATGCGACATATTCATAAAGTGAGCCAAATCTGACTACACCATCAATATGGGTCAAGGAATATCCGACCATGACTAACGGGCCCACAATACGATAATAAGAAGATGAGCCTTCCGTCCCTAAATCGCCAAGTCGTGTCGCGATATAAGGAAATGCAATAATTACCCCAACCAAAAACAGGGTTAATGAGACCAGCGCCAGTGGAAGTTTTTTCTTTATCGCATCCTTATTCAAATATTGGAACGCCCACTCCAGAAGGTAAAACAGGATAAAGGTCATTACCCCTGAAAATGATCCTGATAATATTATCCCTGCCAGAATCATAGCATCGCTTTTCGGTGTTTTGATACCAAACTGTTTGATGCTCAGCCAAATTGAGATTAGTGCCAAAGCGAAAAATGCCGGTTCAAAATAAAGCGCAGTGGTACGCTTACCGCCAAATTTTATGAAGTTCAGTACGTAGCTATTACTGTAAATGAGATATTTCGAAATTCCTTCCATAATACTGCTGCCGCCAGTAAGGATAATTTGCGCCATCTCAACCGCGGCGAGCGCGACCACTATACCCACCACCAGATAAAAAAAACGCAAAATCTTTCGGTGGTTATGCGCGGAAATGGTTTTGAATCGGATACTCCAGACCATCCCGATAATGACCACAATATAGACAAACAGCATCGTGGACGTGACATATTTACCGGCATTCAGCGACTGGCCGAACAGGAAGTTAAATGCTGTAAGCCCCGCGCCGATGCCTAAGGCGATCATTAATTTTTTTACGCTAATGCGTTCCACAAATAACAGCAGCAACAGCGGTAAAAAAGTGACGATGGTAATGGGAAAGCTTTCCCCCAGTTGGGCAATCTTGACATTGACCAGTAGGTAGATCAGCGGCAGCAGCAGATAGCTACAGATTCTGATAGAACGAGACATACTCCTCCAGCATCTGTTGACCGCTGTACGCGACGCGGCTACGCATACGAAAGGCGTCCAGCGTTGCGCCGAATACCGCCTGAGCAATCTCTGGCTTACGCCGCTGCGCCAGGCGCAGTACATCTGTAGCGGCAAAAGTCTGGCCGCCGGATTTCGCCAGCACCTCCTGCGCCGCCTCGCTGTGGGTAGCGAGCACCGGTACGCCGATCGAGAGCGCTTCACACAAGATCAGCGGATAGTTATCGACCCGCGAGCTAAAGACCAGCGCATCCATCTCATTGAGCGCGCTCATTAATTTACGCTTATCGGTTTCAAAACCGTGATTAACAACGTTTTGGCCGGTAAAAGGCGAAAATTTACCAAAGGTATGCAGTTCAATTTTTTCGCCCAGCGCCATCATGTCGTGTACCAGACGCTGGTCAGTTTTGCCGTCATAACGCAAGTCATGCGCCACAATGGCGATCCGCGGTTTGCCCGGATTCAGCGGCACAGGTGATAGCTGCGCGAGAATCGCCTCGGTCGCCAGATCGATACCGTTGTTAATAATCTGGCAGCGCCCCGCGCCATAAACGCTGTTAAAGGCCTCGGCCACGTGCTGGCTCGGCGAAATAAACTGGCAGCCCAGCCGCAGCATGTCACGAAAGCGCTGACGTTTGCCGTCAATAAGCTGGTGCGCCCGATCCACCCTGACCGGCGGATAATTGCTTAGGGTCGGGCATTTTTGGCAGCCGCTTTTCCAGCCCTCGCAACCGTCGGTGAAGGCGCAACGCCCGGTAACGCTCCAGTGATCGTGCAACGTCCAGACCAGCGTGACGTCTGGTTTTTGCGCTTTGACTTTTTCGCAAAACGTCACGATGTCCGCCAGGTTTAGCCAGTAACTGTGGAGAACATGAAAATGCAGCACCAGCGGGCCGGATGTCTGGATAACCGTGCGGTAAAGATTGTCGAGATTGCCAAACAGATCGCGATTCAGGAAACGAAACAGCGCGATATTAGCGATTGCCGTGCCGCGCGGCGTCTGTTTTATCACCTGCGGATAACGGTGGTGGCTGACGCTTTTTTTTCCGCCTTTGCCATAACCGTAGACAAAACGTGACGTCAGCCCTTTTTGCAGCGCCCGCAGATGGAGATCCAACGCCACTCCCGCCGCGCCGCCTTCCGCCAGCCGTACATTAAATTGCAGAATATTCATGTGCTGACCTTCACCCGTGCTTTTTCTCCCACCACCAGCGCATGGTCCGGAATACTGTCAAGCACCACGCTACCCGCGCCAATCGTGACGTGATTACCGATAGTAATATCGCCAAGCAGGATGACATTCGCCCCCAGCTCAACGCCGTGACCAATCACCGGACAAGCCAGGCTGTCCGCGCCGCGATTGCCAATGGTGACGCCGTGGCGAATGGTAAAATCGTCGCCGGCGACGACATGTTTGTTGATCACTACCGCGTAACCATGATGGATAGTGAACCGCCGACCAATGGTCGCGGCGGCCTGGATTTCATATCCGAACAGGCATTCCGTGATCACGCGATACAGCACCAGCACCGGCGCGGCCCACAGATTATTCAGCACATTCTTTTTGCGCCAGACGGAACAAAAATGAGCGATACGGTAGGCCAGCACCATGCAACAGGGGCGTAAGCTCCAGCTATTCGCGCGTAAGTCTTCCAGCATCGTTATCGCCCCCGCAGCCCGGCCGCCAGGCGTTTGCTGTTACGCACGGAGAGCAACGTCAGCAACGTGCGCCAGGTCATTCGCTTATTGCGAATTTGGTACAGGGTAAAAAGCTGGTATTTTTTGCTGGCGCGATCGAATTTATCTTTGTGCTTACGATAAAAATGGAAATAGCCGGAGAACTTTTTCGGCGAAGAGGTAATCTGCATCTCGCCGTGGTTGATATGTAAAATTTGCGTCGCCTCTTCGACTTTCCACGGTTCGCCATACTCCACCACCATGCGCAGAAAAATGTCGTAGTCCTGCGCCGCCTTGAGTTCGGTATCGAACAAACACGCTTTAAAGCGCCAGGCCCAGGTAAAAACCTGATTGCCAATAATATTGCGCTTGTAGAACAAGCGGCGCGAATAAGGGGATTTCGGATACAGCGGCAGGCTGGCAGGCTGAGAGTAGACCTCGCCCTCGCACACATAGTCGTTGGCATACAAAAAGGCGTGCGTAGTCAACTGGTGTTTATGGGCCAGAAACACGCTCAGACGGTTTGGCGTCCATTCATCGTCATCATCAATACCGGTAATGTAGTGCCCTTGCGCCTGCATAATGGCCTGGTTGCGAACCGCGCAAGCGCCGGTATTCCTGGCGTTATGGGTATAACGGACGCGCGGGTCGTTCAGCTCCTCAACAAATTGTTGTAGCTGCTGATAAGATGAGGAGCAATCATCCACGATGATCATCTCCCAGTGACGGTAGTCCTGACGTAGTACTGATTTAATCGCCCGGATAGCCAACTGCTGCCTGTTCCAGGTTGGCATATAAATTGAGATCAGCGGATTGTCTGTTGTCATGCTTATTCCCCAGATAGTTTTGCCGCATGGCGCTACGCTTGTCCGGCCTACAGTCACAGGCCGCGCCATCCGGCACGCCTTATTTTTTATTTGGAATCTGACTGGTATTCATACTCGTAATAGCCATAATCCTGGTAGCCCGTCGCCCGGCGGAAAATGGAGTTGAGAATGACGCCTTTGACCTGAATGCCATTCTGGTCAAAACGGCTCAGACTGGTTTCCACCTCTTTTAAGGTGTTGACGGCATAACGCGCCACCATCAGCGTTGTCCCGACGTGACGACCCACAATCGCGGCGTCCGTCACGGCCAGAATCGGCGGCGTGTCGATTAATACCAGATCGTAGCGGCTGCTTGCCCAGGCGATCAGCTCGCCGAAGCGCTCGCTCATCAGCAGTTCCGATGGATTAGGCGGCACCTGACCGCGCGGAATAAGATCAAAATTAGCGATCGCCGTAGGTTTCGCGCAGGAGGCTATCTCGCCTTTGCCCGCCAGAATGTCAGATAAGCCGTCCACGTTATTGGTGCCGAGCAGTTCATGGGTGTAGCCCTTACGCATATCGCAGTCGATCAGTAATACCCGTTTATGCGTCTGGCTGATGACGGCCGCCAGATTGGCGCAAACAAAGGTTTTGCCGATAGAGGGGCTGACGCCTGTGAGCATGAGTACATTATTTTGCGCCTGCATCATGGCGAAATGCAGGCTGGTGCGCAGGCTGCGAATCGCCTCAATCGCCAGATCGGTCGGATTACCCACCGCCAGCAGTTGGCTCTGCTTGTAACGCTTAATCCCTTTAATGGTTTTGACGCTATCGCGCGCTTTTTGCCATTCCGACAGCGGAATACTGGCATAGACGCTGATCCCGTGTTCCTCCAGCGCCTGCGGGCTTTCAATACCGCGATTAAACAGCGAGCGCAGCAGCACGCCGACAATCGATAACATTAATCCCAGAATAATGCTGCCGAGAATAATCAACGCCTTTTTCGGCTTTAGCACGCCCGGCTGGGTAATCGCCGGGTCAACGATGCGCACGTCGCCAACGGTGCTGGCTTCGGTGATTTTCAGCTCCTGCTGTTTATTAAGCAGTTGCATATAAACCTGCTGGCCGGACTCCACATCACGGGTCAAACGCACAATCTCCTGCTGGGTTTTCGGCATTGCCGTCACCCGCCCGTTCAGTTTGGCTTTTTCATCTTCCAGCGCTTTACGTTTTTCCAGCAGGGTGCGGTAAGCCGGATGCGCTTTGGTAAAGAGCTTGGAAATTTCCGCCTCTTTAAACGTCAACTCATTCAACTGGGCGTCGATATTAACCATCGAATCGAGCACCGCCTTCGCCTCCAGCGGTAAATCCACCGAGTCTTTATCCTGGCGGAAAGCGTTTAGCTTGTTTTCCGCCACATCCAGACGGCTGCGGACTTCCGGCAGTTGTTTTGCCAGAAACGCCAGGCTCTTCCCCGCCTCTTCAGATTTCCGCGCAATATCCTGTTGCAGATAGTTACGGGTAATACTGTTGAGAATTTCGCGGATCTGGTCGCGATCCTCTCCCGTGAACGTCAGGCTCAGAACGCCGGTATCTTTGCCGGTTTCCGTTACGGTGAGGTTATTTTGCAGGTTATTAATCATGCCAAGCGTTGAGAATTTACTCACCGTAAATTCCGTATCAGGACGGGCGTCAATTGCCTCTACCCGCATCGTCACGCCGTCTTTATTGAGTGGCTGGCCCACAACGCCCTGCGCGCTAAATCCGCCGTCGCTGACTAACTGATAACGTTTGTCGCCCAGCACTTTGAGGGTGAAGATCTGTCCGCTCATCGTCTCTGGTCGGGTGAATGTCGTGACTTTCACCATTTCATTGTGACGTCCCATCAGCCGTTCCCACCCGGCGCCAAAGAGCGGAAAGGTGTTTTTGGTGACGGCAATATCCAGATCCAGATCGTCAACGGTCTTCCCCAGCACCAGGCGCGATCGAATGAGCTGAATTTCCGCATCGGAAGCCGGCGGCTTATTCGCTAATGCGCTGTTGATATCCTGTACCAGCGAATTACCGGCGTTTTGTTCAATCTGCACCAGCGCATCGGCGCTATAGATGGGCGTGGCGAAGAACGTATAAATTACCGCGCACAGCGCAAATATGGCCGTCGTCCCCAACACCCACCAACGCGCTTCAATCACCGTTCCGACCAGACGCCCGATATCGATTTCATCGCTACCCGTAACCGCCGCAGATTGTTTTACTTTTTCTGTCATGGTTTTCCCTGCTCTGCATTCAGTGCCTGCGCCCACTGGCGGGCAGACCTTTCCAGTAATGTGTACACCGCCTCAAACGCATCGCGGCTTTTGCGATACGGGTCCGGTATTTCACGCTCGCTGTCCCAGTGACCAAACAGCATTACCTTGCCGCGCATTTCCGGCGCAATGTCGCACAGGGCGGCGATGTGACGTTTCTCCATCGTCAGAATCAGGTCATATTCCCGGCACAGACGCGCGGAAATTTGCCTTGCGCAGTGATTTTCCAAAGACAGATCGTGGGCGCTCGCCACGCTCGCCGCCGCAGGATCGGCGCCTTTGCCGACCAGCGCGCCTAACCCGGCGGACGCAACCGTCAGCGAGGGATGAAAGCGCTTTAGCAAACGTTCTGCCGTCGGGGAACGGCAAACATTCCCCACACAGACCACTAAGATTTTGTTAAACATAACGATTACCAGGAATGAATGTCGCTGGCCGTATCCGTCATATAACGGACACCGCTAATGGTTGGCAGCAACTGATTGATCAGACGGTTCCAGCGAGCAACCGGCGCGGTCGTGACGTACACCACATCGTAAGGCTGAAGTCGGAATTCCGTCGCCATCACCAATGACGTGGCGTCAGACATATCAAGCTGGTAGATATTGGCGATCTTGCCGCCGCGTCCCCCCTCGCCTTTCAACGGACGAATCACAAAAATGCCGCTGGCGTTGGAGGTGGTCAGATCGATGCCTTCCGCATTGCCTAATGCTTCGGTGAGCGTCATGCCGCTGAAATCCATTTTGAGGGTGCTCTGTTTTTTCACTTCGCCCATGACAAAGACTTTCAGATCGTCATTGCGCGGCACATACAGAATGTCGCCAGGGTAGAGCAAGCGGTTCTGGCTAAGATCGCCATTTTGCATCAGCGCCTGTAGCGAAATGCGTTGTTCTTTGCCGTTGTGCGTCAACACGACGTTGCGCCAGTCCGCCATATCGGTCAGGCCGCCCGCAGCGTTAATCGCATCCAGGACGGTTAACGGTACGTTAGTAATGGCCTGCTGACCGGATTTATTCACCTGGCCGGAGATGTACGCTTTTTGCGAGCGGAAAGCGGCGATATTGACATCCACCTGCGGGTCCGCGATGTACTTCGCTAAACGCCCGGTAATATCGCTGCGAATCTCTGACAAAGTTTTACCGACGACGCTAACCTTGCCAATGTAGGGATAAAACATGGTGCCGTCCGGCTGTACCCAGTTGCCGGTATCGCTTGAGCTACGGTACTGGCCCGCTGGCGTGGTCAATTCCGGGTGATCCCAGACGGTGACATTCAGCACATCGCCAGGCCCGACGCGATACTGATAGCTGGCAATCTCCTGGTCCAGCGACATATTCGGTTGCGCGACATTGGGCCGCGGGCGTAATTGCTCAACCAGCCGTGGCGTCAGCGGATACACATTGACCATCCGGTCGAGATCAAAGTCAGCGTCTTGCTGTTTGATCACATCTTTCCCCATCGTAGACATATTGCTGCCCGGAAGTACTGTGCAACCACTTATCAAGCTGAGCGACGCCAATAATGGCATCAATTTCATTTTGGATTTCATCATTGATTATTTATCACTTTGGCAGAGTCATTATCCTGTGCAATTTAAATAGCGGCTTCGTCCGTGCACATTTACCTTGCAGTTAATGGCAGAGAAAATTAACTGGCATCATTCTGAAAAAAAATCAATTCATCCGCAGGCTATTGACAGAATAATAAAGGCTTATATTCAGGCTTTCAGGCACGCTACCGCCCCTGGCTTCTTAGCTACCAATACACTGATTATTCTAAATTTTCGCATTCCCCTCCGATTTTATCCTCGTTCAGATAAAAATCTTCAGCGAAATAAAGGTTACGTATTAATAGTTTTCTCGATGTCGTGACAGGATATTTAAGAGCGCTATCTTAATCCTGCAAGAATTGTTGCAGCTAACCTAATGACAGGCAAGGTAACAAACCCGCCATTCTATATTTTTAAGATTAATATTAAATGAATTAACAGATGATTTTAGGATTTTATTGATGTTGACAATATTTATTTACTCCACTCCACCTGCGATATTTCCTAAATATATTCTTGACATTATTTAGTTTCCGACAGAAACATTACGGCTATTTTAAAGTTATTTTATAGCCGCGTAACAAAGATAAATTGCTCTGCGGCATTGCATTTTTCCGCCGTATTATCCATGATCGAATTGTGACAATTGTCATATTACAGAAGGTATTGCTCTTACTATGGAATGGATTGCCGATCCGTCAATCTGGGCCGGACTGGTAACGTTAATCGTTATCGAACTTGTTCTCGGCATTGATAACCTGGTCTTTATTGCCATCCTCGCTGAAAAACTACCGCCGGGGCAGCGCGACCGCGCGCGCATTACCGGCCTGATACTGGCGATGATCATGCGCCTGCTGCTGCTGGCGTCAATCTCGTGGCTGGTCACCTTGACTAAGCCGCTCTTTAGCGTACAGGCATTAAGCTTCAGCGCCCGCGATCTGATTATGCTGTTCGGCGGCTTTTTCCTGCTCTTTAAAGCCACCATGGAGCTCAACGAACGGCTGGAAGGGAAAGATAGCGCCAACCCTACCCAGCGTAAGGGGGCGAAATTCTGGGCGGTGGTCGCGCAAATCGTGGTGCTGGACGCTATCTTTTCTCTCGACTCCGTGATTACCGCCGTGGGGATGGTCGATCACCTGGCGGTCATGATGGCGGCAGTGATAATCGCCATTAGCCTGATGCTGCTCGCCAGCAAGTCACTGACCCGATTTGTGAACAACCATCCCACCATTGTCATTTTGTGTCTTAGCTTCCTGCTAATGATCGGCTTTAGCCTGGTGGCGGAAGGGTTTGGTTTCCACATTCCGAAAGGGTATCTGTACGCGGCTATCGGCTTCTCGGTGATGATCGAGGCGCTCAACCAACTGGCTATTTTTAACCGCCGCCGTTTTCTTTCCGCTAACCATACGCTGCGCCAGCGCACAACGGAGGCCGTAATGCGGCTGATTAGCGGTAAAAAAGAGGATGCCGAACTGGATGCGGAAACCGCTGCGATGCTGGCAGACCATGACGACAGCCAGATTTTTAATCCGCAGGAGCGCAGGATGATTGAGCGGGTGCTGAATCTCAACCAGCGCACCGTAAGTAGCATCATGACGTCGCGCCACGATATCGAGCATATCGATCTCAACGCGCCGGAAGCGGAAATCCGCGCTCTGCTGGAAAAGAACCAGCATACGCGTCTGGTCGTGACGGGTGAAAATGAACAGGAAGATTTACTCGGCGTCGTCCACGTCATCGATCTGTTGCAACAATCGCTGCGCGGCGAACCGCTCAACCTGCGGGCGCTGATTCGCCAACCGCTGGTTTTCCCGGAAACATTGCCGCTGCTGCCTGCGCTGGAGCAGTTCCGTAACGCCAGAACCCATTTTGCCTTTGTCGTAGATGAGTTTGGCTCGGTTGAAGGCATTGTGACATTAAGCGATGTCATGGAGACTATCGCCGGTAATCTGCCGAATGAAGTCGAGGAAATTGACGCCCGCCACGATATTCAGAAGAACCCGGACGGTTCCTGGACAGCAAACGGCCATATGCCGCTGGAGGATTTGGTGCAGTACGTGCCGCTACCGCTGGATGAAAAACGGGAATACCATACGATTGCCGGATTATTGATGGAATATTTGCAACGCATACCGCAAACCGGTGAAGAGGTTCAGGTGGGCGATTATTTGCTGAAAACATTGCAGGTAGAAAGCCATCGAGTGCAGAAAGTGCAGTTAATTCCGCTGCATAACGGCGAGCCAGACCAGGAGATGTAACGTCTGTTCGCCTGCCCCGGCCTGCTTACCAGGCAGGCCGGAGGCGCGTTAGCCTCGCCATCCGGCTCTGCCCTTTGGCCAAAAACTAAAGCTTATTCAGCAGCTTCTTCACATCTTTACCGTTGCGGGTATCTTTATTGCGATCCGCCCAGTCATTGAGCCGACGCTTCGCCTCATCCTGTAAATGCTTACGCAATAACTGATCCACTTGCAGGGTATAGTTCAGCTCCTGCCACTTGCCATAGACGCGCAGCGGCACCGGCGTCTCTTTCAGGAAGGTGATCAGGTTGCTATCGCCGTTCCAGCCGCCCAGCACACGCAGATTAAATTGCGTATCACAGCTCTGCTTAACCAGATCCAGCGTTCCGCTGCCGGTTAACGCCAGCATAGAAGATTGCCCGACCATGCCGTCGAGCGTCAGCGTGCCCTTATTTAGCGTCAGATCGGTCGTGAAGCGATCCAGTCGGGTCGCGTTGTCCATATTTTCCTGCGACTGCTGCGCGTCGCCGCCGCTTCGCTCTACGGCCTGCTGCACCAGTTGCTGGAAATTCATTCCTTCGAGGCGCGTATTGCTCATGTCAACATGCGCTTTTCCTTTCCAGCTGTGGCGAAATGCCTCCGCGTCAATATCCGCCCCGGAGAAATCGCCAACCAGCGACATCTTACCGGTCAGGCTAATCGGATAATTGAAGGCTTTCAGGATAGTCCCAATCTCAACATGGTTGAGGCGAGGGTGGAACTCGATGCGCGGACTGGCGGTGCGGGCGTCAAGCGTGCCGGGCAGCGACATCTCTCCGTCGGCCAGTTTCCCCTGCAACTCGGTGATATCCAGCAATCCGGCCTGATTAGACATCTTCGTCGAAACCTGGGTAAAGTCCATTCCCCGCCAGCGAACTGAATCCGCCTGTAAAGCAATCTCCGCCGTAAAGCTTTGCAGCCCCTGATAAGGCGGCGCACCAACACGCGACGCGATAACTGGCCTGGTCAGGGGGAGCGTATTTTGCCCCTGCGACACCGCGCCGCCCGTCTGTGCCACGGCGCTATGATGCGGCAACAGGTTGTCCAGATTAAGCTTGCTGGACCGGAGGTCAATTTGCCATTCCGGCTGGTCCGCCAGCGTTACCTGGACATGCCCGGTCAGAGAACTGTCATTCGCCGTTAAATTTAAGTGGTTAAATGAAAGACGTTTTTGCGCCTCCTGCCACTGCGCCTGCAATTGTCCCTGCCCCTCAATCCCCTGCGCCGGTAGATCCGCGCCCTGCAATTGCCAGCGCAGTTGCTCAATACCCGCGGTTAAGTTATGCGGATAATCGGAAGCATCCACCGTTCCGCTGAACGATAAAGCAAGATCCCGCTGATCGCGGTTCACCCGTCCCGAAAAATCAAACGTGCCGCGATGCTCGGCATCTTGTTCCATATTCAGACGAATATCGCGCACCGTGACCTGATCATCATTTTCATGCTGGAAAACCAGCACGCTGTCGGCAACGCGCAGGCTACGAATATCAAACGACCAGCCGCGATCTTCCGCTACGTCCGGCAAGGTATTATCTTTCGGCGCGACCGGCGCATCATCGCTGCGTACCGCTTCCGTTTGCGGCGTCAGTTGAATCACCCCGCCTTTCAGCATCACCTGCTTAACATGAAGCTGATGACTCAACAGCGGCCATAAAGCGACATCCAGGCGCATATTGTCAGCCCGCACCAGCGGTTCGCTGGCGCCTCGCGCCGTTAGCGTCATTCGCCCGGAAAGGATGCTGAGTTGCGGCCATACGTGCCAGCGCAGCGGCCCGTCCAGTTGCAACTGATATTCACTACGCGCGGCAACCTGCTGCACCATATAGGCGCGGAAATCATTCGGATTGACCAACAATACCAACGCAGAGAATCCGGCCACCAGCACGACCAGGAGAATCATCAGCGTCGTCAGAAATCGTCTCATGCTACCCTCAATGGACCGGCAGTATTGCGCCGAATGGCTCAGTCTTTATCAATCCGGCTGGCGACAGCGCCCTGCTGATCGCGATATTTGGCATCCTGACGGCGGTTATAAGGCCGCGCCGCCGGGCCGGACAGCGGCTCAAAGCTCAGCGCGCCGATGAGCATACCCGGACGCAACGCCAGCGGCAGCTTCCCGGAGTTGTAAAACTCAAGCACAATGCAGCCCGACCAGCCGGGATCGATACGGTGCGCCGTCACATGCACCATCAGCCCCAGACGCGCCAGCGAGGAGCGACCATCCAGCCAGCCCACTAAATCCGGCGGCAGGGTAACGGATTCAAAGGTAACGGCCAGCGCCAACTCGCCCGGATGCAGATAAAATGCCTCGCCGTCCGGCAAAACGATTTCATCGCTCATCACGCGATCCAGCGCTGCGCTGACCTCATCTTTCGGCCCGCTCAGATCGATAAACGCCGCCGTATGGCCACGGAAGGTTCGAAATTTATTGCCAAGACGTACATCGACCGTCGCGCCGTTAATGCGCTCTACGGGAGGTCGCGGGGTGATAGACAAACGGCCTTCATCCAGCCAGGCTTCAATATCTCGGTCGCATAAACGCATGGCACTTTCTCCTTTCGCGCATCAAGCCCTTAAATCAAGCACATCAAGGGCTAACCAGGTTATCACTGAACGGTACACAATTCGCCAGATTTATTCAAAGAACTGGCTGATTTTCGCTTTCAGAATATCAATAGCGATGCGGTTTTTACCGCCGCGCGGCACGATAATATCCGCATATTGTTTGGAAGGCTCAATAAATTGCAGGAACATCGGACGCACCGTTTTCTGATATTGCGCCATCACCGAATCCATTGAGCGACCACGCTCGTTCACATCGCGTTTGATACGGCGCATCAAACAGATATCCAGCGGCGTATCGACAAAAATAGAGAAGTTCATCTCTTCACGCAAACGCGCGTCGGTCAGTAACAGAATACCTTCAAGAATAATCACTTTCTTCGGTTCTACGCGAACCGTTTCCTGCATACGGGTATGCTCAACATAACTGTATACCGGTAATTCAATCGCCGAACCGCGCTTGAGCGCCTGAAGATGCTGAAATAGCAGGCTGTGATCCATCGCATTCGGATGGTCATAGTTGGTTTTTACGCGTTCTTCCATCGACAGATGGCTTTGATCTTTGTAATAACTGTCTTCGGGAATAACGCCAATATGTTCGTCACCCACTTGTTCACGCAATTCGCGGTAAAGGGTACTGGCAATAAGACTCTTGCCGGAAGCCGATGCGCCAGCGATACCGATAATGACGCACTGATGAGACTGATCAGTCATAAATTTAGCGACCTGATTAACCTGGATGTAAGGAAGGGGGGCGCCGAAACGCCAAACGCGGCAATTATAGGGATTTCAGCAGCGCGATACCAGTCCGGCGCTATGCCACGGTGAATTTGTTGGCGGCGCATTCGACGTCGCGACGTAAAAGCGTTCAGTTTTAACGCGGGCAGCGGTTTTATCGACCCGTCTGGAGGAGGAATACGCCGGGAGCCACAATTTATATTCAGCCAGCGTATAAATCATTACGCGTTTATACTAGCATAATCACAGAGTAAACTGACGCGTCCGGTATTCCGCGACGTTACCGGCGATTCGGATAGAGTGGTAATGAGTAAACCATCCCAACATGTTTTCGTTACCGTCCCCCACCCGCTATTGCGTCTGGTCAGTTTAGGCCTGGTTGCGTTTGTCTTTACGCTCTTTTCGCTCGTATTATCGCGTGTCGGCACCCAACTCGCGCCGCTGTGGTTCCCCACCTCCATTATGATGGTCGCGTTTTACCGCCATGCGGGCCGTCTGTGGCCAGGGATCGCGGTCGCCTGCTCGCTCGGCAGCATCGGCGCCTCACTGACTTTATTTCCTGCCGCCTCGCTTAACTTTAGCTGGACGGCAATAAATATTATCGAGGCGGCCACTGGCGCGATACTGCTGCGAAAACTGCTCCCCAGCTACAACCCCTTACAAAATTTGAATGACTGGTTTCGTCTGGCTATCGGCAGCGCCGTGATTCCGCCACTACTCGGCGGCCTGTTATTTTGGCTGATAGCGCCGGAAGCGGTCGCCTCGAAAGCGTTTCTGATTTGGGTATTATCGGAAGCCATCGGCGCGCTGACGCTGGTGCCGTTAGGTTTACTGTTTAAACCACACTATCTGTTGCGTCATCGTGATCCGCATCTGTTGCTGGAAACGCTATTGACGCTGGTCATTACGCTGGCGCTAAGCTGGCTCGCTATGCGCTATATTCCGTGGCCGTTTACGTGCGTTATCGTCCTGTTGATGTGGAGTGCGGTGCGCCTGCCGCGAATGGAGGCGTTTTTAATTTTTTTAGCTACCGTTATCGTGGTCTCGCTCATGCTGGCCAATGACCCCACGCTGCTCGCCACGCCGAAAACCGACGTGATGGTCAATATGCCGTGGCTGCCTTTTTTAATGATCCTGCTGCCTGCCAATATGATGACGATGGTGATGTACGCGTTTCGCACGGAGCGTAAACATATCACCGAGAGCGAATCCCGCTTTCGCAACGCGATGGAGTATTCCGCCATTGGTATGGCGCTGGTCGGTACGGAGGGTCAGTGGCTACAGGTCAATAAATCTCTGAGCCATTTTCTTGGCTATAGCCAGGATGAATTACGCACGATGACATTTCAGCAATTGACCTGGCCGGAAGACCTGAATAACGACCTTGAACAGCTAAACATGCTGGTGCGCGGCGACATCAACAGCTATTCCATGGAAAAACGCTACTACACCCGCAACGGCGATGTCGTCTGGGCGCTGCTGGCCGTCTCACTGGTTCGTCATAAAGACAATAAACCTCTCTATTTTATTGCTCAGATTGAAGACATTAACGATCTCAAGCAAAGCGAGCAGGAAAACCAGCGGTTGATGGAGCGTATTACACAAGCGAACGAGGCGCTGTTTCAGGAAAAAGAACGGTTGCACATCACGCTTGACTCTATCGGAGAAGCGGTGGTGTGTATTGATGTCGCGATGAATATCACCTTTATGAACCCGATCGCCGAGAAGATGAGCGGCTGGCGGCAAGAGGATGCTTTAGGCGCGCCATTATTAACGGTTCTGCGCATTACGTCAGGTGATAAGGGGCCGCTGCTGGAGGATATTTATCGCGCCGACAGGTCGCGATCGGACATGGAACAGGAGATAGTGCTCCATTGTCATAACGGCGGCAGCTACGATATTCATTACAGTATCACGCCGCTCAGTACGCTTGATGGCGATAAGATTGGTTCGGTTCTGGTTATCCAGGACGTTACCGAATCACGAAAAATGTTACGCCAGCTCAGCTACAGCGCAACGCATGACGCCCTCACCCAACTTGCCAACCGCGCCAGTTTTGAAAAACAGCTTCAACAGCGCCTGCAAACCATACAGGAATCGCCTCAACATCATGCGCTGGTGTTTATCGATCTGGACCGTTTTAAAGCGGTTAACGACAGCGCGGGACATGCCGCCGGCGATGCCTTATTGCGCGAGCTCGCGTCACTGATGCTCAGTATGCTTCGATCCGGCGATCTCCTGGCCCGTCTGGGTGGCGATGAGTTTGGCCTGTTGCTGCCGGATTGTAATAGTGACAGCGCGCGCTTTATCGTGACGCGGCTTATCAACGCCGTTAATGAGTATCACTTTATGTGGGAAGGACGCCTGCATCGGATCGGCGCCAGCGCCGGGATCACAATGATAAATGAACATAACTGCCAGCTCACAGAGGTCGTGTCTCAGGCCGATATTGCCTGCTACGCCGCGAAAAATAGCGGTCGAGGCCGTCTGACCGTGTACGAACCGCAGCACGCATTAACCTCCTCAAAGGGAATGATGCCGCTGGAAGAACAGTGGCATATGATTAAAAATAACCACCTGCTGATGCTTGCCAGAAACGTCGCGCCGCCGCGTACGCCGGAGGCCACCAGCTTTTGGCTGGTCTCACTCAGGCTGTGGACCAGCGAAGGGGAAGTGATGGAAGAGCGCGCGTTCCGGGCAGGGTTAGCCGACTCCGCGCTGCATCACGCGCTTGACCGACGGGTATTCCATGAGTTTTTCCGCCATGCGGCGACCGCCGTCGCCAGCAAGGGATTAAGCGTTGCGCTGCCGCTGTCCGCCGCGGGATTATACAGCGCGACCCTTATTGATGAGCTGCTGGAACAACTGGAGCATAGCCCACTACCGCCACGGTTATTACACCTGATTATCCCGGCTGACGTTATCGTTAAGCAGGCGCAGACCGCCGCTGCGACTCTGCGAAAACTGCGGCAACGCGGCTGCCAGGTGATTCTCAGCCATGTCGGGCGCGATTTACAGCTGTTTAATTTACTGACCCCGCATATCGCCGATTATTTACTGCTGGATAGCGACCTTATCGCCAACGTTCATGAAAGTTTAATGGATGAAATGCTGACCTCGATCATCCAGGGACACGCCCAACATCTGGACATCAAAACGCTCGCCGGGCCGGTACAGAACCCACAGGTGCTGGATACGCTCTCCCGTATTGGCGTGGATCTGATTTATGGCGACACTATCGCCGAAGCGCAACCGTTGGATTTGTTACTGAATACCAGCTATTTCGCTATCCATTGACGGTTGCCAGCCGTGGGTATACCAGATATGCAGTAGCGCGTAGGAACGCCACGGTTTCCAGCGCTCCGCGTAGCGACGGATCTGCGCGGGCGTCATCCCGGCGAAGCGCTGCTTAATTAAGTAATCATCGGGCAAAAAGATATCTTTTGCCTGCCAACCGCGCAGGGCGAAATAGTTCGCCGTCCAGCGGCCAATTCCCGGAAACGTTTGTAAATTTTTAACGCTCTGCTCAATATCCGGCGGCGCGGCGAGCGCCAGTTTTCCCGCCAGCGTCGCCTGCGCCAGATGAATCAGCGCTTCGGCGCGCCGCAGAGGCATCCCCAGAGCTTTAAGCGCCAGCGGATCGGCCAACGCCAGCGTTTCCGGACCGGGAAAACAGACATAATCGGGCGCATCCGGCAACGCCTCGCCATAGCGGCGCGCCACTTTCGCCGTCAACCTGGCCGCCATCGCGACACTCACCAGTTGCCCCAGTATCGCCCGCACGCCTTGTTCAAACGTATCAACCGATCCCGGTAAACGCAGCCCCGGTCTGTCCTCGCCCAGTGGCCCCAGCACGGCGGCAACCTGCGCGGGCTGGCAGTCAAGATCAAACAGACGCGAAACCTTCGCCAGACACGCCGGCGCGACGGGAAGTAATCCGGCGCTCACGCTAACCTGCACAGTGTGGGTGGACAGATGGGGCCTCACGCTGACCAGTCCGCGATGCTCGCCCACCACCAGGCTGCGCGCATAAAAGCCCTCGCCTACCGTTTCCACGCCGTCCACCGCACGCGCGGCAAGAAAGCCCAACATCCACGACCAGTCGTAAGGCGGCTGCCAGCTCAGGGTAAACATACTTTTCTCCTTTATTTGACCTTTCAGCATAAACGCTAATCGCACGTAACGCCTTGCTTTCATATTCCAGTTGTCGCCGCGACGACATTTCGCTAAAGTCACGCCCCTTCTTCACTGGCATGGGGATTTTAAGGTGTTTATCGGATTTGATTACGGTACGGCAAATTGCTCGGTCGCCATTATGCGCGACGGGCATCCACAGTTGCTGACAATGGAGAATAACAGCGCATTACTGCCGTCTATGCTGTGCGCGCCGACGCGCGAAGCGGTGAGCGAGTGGCTGTATCGCCATCATGATGTGCCGGCAACGGACGAAGAAACTCAGGCGTTGCTACGCCGCGCGATACGCTACAACCGCGAGGAAGATATTGAGGTTGGCGCGCAAAGCGTACAGTTTGGTCTGGCGTCGCTGGCGCACTATATTGACGATCCCCAGGAGGTCTGGTTTGTCAAATCGCCGAAATCCTTTTTAGGTGCCAGCGGCCTGAAACCGCAGCAGGTCGCGCTGTTTGAAGATTTGGTCTGCGCCATGATGGTACATATTCGTCATACGGCGCACAGCCAATTGCCGGAGGCCATTACCCAGGCGGTGATCGGTCGCCCGATCAACTTTCAGGGACTGGGCGGCGATGACGCGAACCGCCAGGCGCAGGGTATTCTGGAGCGGGCGGCAAAACGCGCCGGTTTTCAGGAGGTGGTATTCCAGTACGAACCGGTTGCGGCGGGCCTGGACTACGAAGCTACGCTGCGGGAAGAGAAGCGTGTGCTGGTCGTGGATATTGGCGGCGGCACCACCGACTGCTCCATGCTACTGATGGGGCCGCAGTGGCGTCAGCGCGCCGATCGTGAAAACAGCCTGTTGGGACACAGCGGTTGCCGCGTGGGCGGAAACGATCTGGATATCGCGCTGGCCTTTAAAAATCTGATGCCTTTACTGGGCATGGGCGGCGAAACCGAAAAAGGCATCGCCCTGCCGGTGCTGCCGTGGTGGAACGCCGTGGCGATTAACGACGTCCCGGCGCAAAGCGATTTTTACAGTAGCGCGAATGGTCGTCTGTTGAACGATTTGGTTCGCAACGCGCGTGAAGCAGACAAGGTCGCGTTGCTGCTCAAGGTCTGGCGTCAGCGGCTTAGCTACCGCCTGGTACGCTGCGCGGAAGAGAGCAAAATCGCCCTTTCCGGCCAGGCGGATGTTACGGCGAGGCTGCCATTTATCAGCGACGACCTTGCGGTCGCTATCAGCCAGCAAGGACTGGAAGCGGCACTGGATCAACCGCTGGCGCGTATTCTGGAACAGGTGCAACTGGCGCTGGACAGCGCGCAGGAAAAACCGGATGTCATCTATCTGACCGGCGGCAGCGCCCGTTCGCCATTGATTAAAAAAGCGCTTTCCGAACAGTTACCGGGCATACCCGTCGCTGGCGGCGATGATTTCGGCTCCGTCACCGCAGGACTGGCGCGCTGGGCGGAGGTCGTTTTCCGCTAAGCGCCTCGCAAGCCCAGCGCTGATGGATTGACATTATTCTTGATGTGGCTTAACGTCAGGAGTGAGGGTAAGGGAGGATTCCTCCTCCCCCTGGTGTCTTAGTAAGCTGGTAGGCTAATCACTAAGAGTATCACCAGTATGATGACTACCTTCATCATAACCCTTTCCTTATTTTGGCCCCTTCCTCGGGAGGGGCTTTCCCGTTTCAGCGTCCTGCTGAAATCGGTGGCTTACCTTCATTGCCGTGCCGCCACTTTACCGCACTCCGGCGCGTTAACGATTTTCACCGATGAGAGTTGCGTAGCGCCTCGCAAAGCGGGTCGCCATTCAGAATAATCCCGACCGTGTTCCATAATTCCTCCATTTTTCTCCCTTCCCTGCTGACTACAATACAGGGAGCAACATTCCGCAAAACGTTTCAGGATGAGAAACTTATACCGATGAAAGGCAGTAATACTTTCCGCTGGGCAATAGCGATTGGGGTTGTAGTGGCCGCCGCATTCTGGTTCTGGCATAGCCGTAGCGAAAGCCCGACCGCCGCGCCGGGCGTCGCCGCGCAAGCGCCACATACCGCCGCCGCAGGTCGCCGCGGTATGCGCGACGGCCCTCTGGCGCCGG
This sequence comes from Salmonella sp. SAL04202, assembly GCF_046550775.1. Taxonomy (NCBI): domain Bacteria; kingdom Pseudomonadati; phylum Pseudomonadota; class Gammaproteobacteria; order Enterobacterales; family Enterobacteriaceae; genus Salmonella; species Salmonella sp. SAL04202. The sequence continues at coordinate 1,917,923 of NZ_JBGDXK010000001.1, forward strand.
TACAGGCCGCGACCGCGACCACGCAGGCCGTACCGCGCTATCTGAGCGGGCTGGGTACCGTGACCGCAGCGAATACCGTTACGGTGCGTAGCCGCGTGGATGGTCAACTCATCGCCCTGCACTTTCAGGAAGGTCAGCAGGTCAACGCAGGCGATCTGCTGGCGCAAATCGATCCCAGCCAGTTTAAGGTCGCCCTGGCGCAGGCTCAGGGACAGTTGGCGAAAGATAACGCTACGCTGGCGAATGCGCGTCGTGATCTGGCGCGCTATCAACAACTGGCAAAAACCAATCTGGTTTCCCGTCAGGAACTGGATGCGCAACAGGCGCTGGTCAACGAAACCCAGGGAACCATTAAAGCGGATGAAGCCAATGTCGCCAGCGCGCAGTTACAGCTCGACTGGAGTCGTATCACGGCCCCGGTCTCGGGACGCGTGGGTCTGAAACAGGTGGATGTCGGTAACCAGATTTCCAGCAGCGATACCGCCGGTATTGTCGTCATTACGCAAACGCACCCGATTGATCTCATTTTTACTCTGCCGGAAAGCGATATCGCGACCGTAGTTCAGGCACAGAAAGCGGGGAAAGCGCTGGTCGTAGAAGCCTGGGATCGGACTAACTCGCACAAATTGAGCGAAGGTGTGTTGCTCAGTCTGGACAACCAGATTGATCCCACAACGGGAACGATCAAAATTAAAGCGCGCTTTACCAATCAGGACGATACGCTGTTCCCCAATCAATTTGTGAACGCCCGGATGCTGGTCGATACCGAACAAAATGCCGTTGTGGTGCCTGCCGCGGCGGTGCAAATGGGCAATGAGGGCCACTTTGTGTGGGTGCTGAACGACGAAAATAACGTCAGCAAGAAGCGGGTAAAAATCGGTATTCAGGATAACCGAAACGTGGTGATCAGCGCTGGCTTGTCGGCAGGCGATCGCGTCGTTACCGATGGTATTGATCGGCTGACGGAAGGCGCAAAAGTCGAGGTCGTTGAGCCGCAAACCACCGTGGCGGATGAAAAATCCCCTTCCCGCCATGAAGGTCAAAAAGGAGCGCGCGCCTGATGCAGGTATTACCTCCGGGCAGCACGGGCGGCCCCTCGCGTCTGTTTATTCTGCGCCCCGTGGCCACCACTCTGCTGATGGCGGCGATTTTACTCGCCGGGATTATCGGCTATCGCTTCCTGCCCGTCGCCGCTTTGCCGGAGGTCGACTACCCCACTATTCAGGTTGTTACGCTCTACCCTGGCGCCAGCCCGGATGTCATGACCTCCGCCGTCACCGCGCCGCTTGAGCGCCAGTTCGGCCAGATGTCAGGACTGAAGCAGATGTCGTCGCAAAGCTCCGGCGGCGCGTCGGTGGTAACGCTACAGTTTCAGTTGACGCTGCCGCTGGACGTTGCCGAGCAGGAAGTACAGGCGGCGATTAACGCGGCCACCAATTTATTGCCTTCCGACCTGCCGAATCCGCCGATTTATAGCAAAGTCAATCCGGCGGACCCGCCGATTATGACGCTTGCCGTCACCTCAAACGCAATGCCGATGACCCAGGTAGAGGACATGGTAGAAACCCGCGTGGCGCAGAAGATCTCGCAGGTCTCCGGCGTCGGGCTGGTGACGCTTGCCGGCGGGCAGCGCCCTGCGGTACGCGTAAAACTGAATGCTCAGGCTGTCGCCGCGCTCGGTCTGACCAGCGAAACGGTCCGTACCGCAATTACCGGCGCCAACGTCAACTCGGCGAAAGGCAGTCTGGATGGCCCCGAACGGGCGGTGACGCTTTCTGCTAACGATCAGATGCAGTCTGCCGACGAATACCGCAGGCTTATCATCGCGTATCAAAACGGCGCGCCGGTACGGTTGGGCGATGTCGCCACCGTCGAACAGGGGGCGGAAAATAGCTGGCTCGGCGCATGGGCGAATCAAGCGCCGGCTATCGTGATGAACGTTCAACGCCAGCCCGGCGCCAATATCATTGCGACAGCGGACAGCATTCGCCAGATGCTGCCCCAGCTTACCGAAAGCCTGCCGAAATCGGTGAAGGTCACGGTCCTGTCCGATCGCACCACCAATATTCGCGCTTCCGTGCGCGATACCCAGTTTGAACTGATGCTGGCGATCGCGCTGGTCGTCATGATTATCTATCTGTTTTTACGTAATATTCCCGCCACAATTATTCCCGGCGTCGCCGTACCGCTGTCGCTTATCGGCACCTTTGCGGTGATGGTGTTTTTGGATTTTTCCATTAATAACCTGACGCTGATGGCGCTCACTATCGCCACGGGTTTCGTGGTGGACGATGCGATTGTGGTGATCGAGAACATCTCGCGCTACATCGAAAAAGGAGAAAAACCGCTGGCGGCGGCGCTCAAAGGCGCGGGCGAAATCGGCTTTACCATTATTTCCCTCACCTTTTCACTGATTGCGGTGCTGATCCCGTTGCTCTTTATGGGCGATATTGTTGGTCGACTGTTCCGCGAATTTGCGGTGACGTTGGCGGTAGCGATTTTAATCTCCGCCGTCGTCTCTTTGACGCTCACGCCCATGATGTGCGCGCGTATGCTCAGCCAGCAGTCTCTGCGTAAACAAAACCGCTTTTCCCGCGCCTGCGAGCGGATGTTTGACCGCGTGATCGCCAGCTACGGACGTGGATTAGCGAAAGTGCTCAACCATCCGTGGCTTACATTGAGCGTGGCATTCGCCACGCTCCTGCTCAGCGTTATGCTGTGGATAGTCATTCCGAAAGGGTTCTTTCCGGTACAGGATAACGGCATTATCCAGGGAACGCTGCAGGCGCCGCAATCGTCATCGTATGCCAGTATGGCGCAACGTCAGCGCCAGGTGGCGGAGCGGATATTACAGGACCCGGCGGTGCAAAGCCTGACGACTTTTGTTGGCGTAGACGGCGCTAACCCCACGCTCAATAGCGCGCGCCTGCAAATTAACCTCAAGCCGCTGGATGCGCGTGATGACCGCGTGCAGCAGGTGATCTCCCGGCTGCAAACCGCCGTGGCGACGATTCCCGGCGTGGCGCTGTATCTCCAGCCGACGCAGGATTTAACCATCGACACGCAGGTCAGCCGCACGCAGTATCAGTTTACCCTGCAGGCCACGACGCTCGATGCGCTCAGCCACTGGGTGCCAAAACTGCAGAACGCGCTACAGTCGTTACCACAGCTTTCCGAGGTAAGCAGCGACTGGCAAGATCGAGGATTAGCGGCCTGGGTGAATGTCGACCGCGACAGCGCCAGCCGTCTGGGTATCAGCATGGCGGATGTGGATAACGCGCTCTACAACGCGTTCGGACAACGCCTGATTTCAACGATTTATACCCAGGCGAACCAGTACCGCGTCGTGCTGGAACATAATACCGCCAGCACGCCGGGCCTGGCGGCGCTGGAGACGATTCGCCTGACGAGCCGCGACGGCGGCACCGTACCGCTCAGCGCGATTGCCCGCATTGAGCAGCGCTTCGCCCCGCTCTCCATCAATCATTTAGATCAGTTCCCGGTTACGACATTTTCGTTTAACGTGCCGGAGGGCTATTCGCTCGGCGATGCGGTGCAGGCGATTCTCGATACGGAAAAAACGCTCGCCCTGCCAGCGGATATTACAACGCAGTTTCAGGGCAGTACGCTCGCCTTCCAGGCGGCGCTGGGCAGCACCGTCTGGCTTATTGTCGCCGCCGTGGTGGCGATGTATATCGTGCTCGGCGTGCTGTATGAGAGTTTTATCCATCCGATCACGATTCTCTCAACGCTGCCTACGGCGGGCGTCGGCGCGCTGCTGGCGCTGATCATCGCTGGTAGCGAGCTCGATATTATCGCCATTATCGGCATTATTTTGCTGATCGGCATCGTGAAGAAAAACGCCATCATGATGATTGACTTCGCCCTCGCCGCCGAACGCGAACAGGGGATGAGTCCGCGCGACGCTATCTTCCAGTCCTGTCTGCTGCGTTTTCGACCGATTCTGATGACCACGCTGGCGGCGTTGCTCGGGGCATTGCCATTAATGTTGAGTACCGGCGTTGGCGCGGAATTACGTCGCCCGTTGGGGATCGCGATGGTGGGCGGCCTACTGGTCAGCCAGGTATTAACTCTGTTTACCACACCGGTGATTTATCTCCTGTTTGACCGCCTGTCGCTGTACGTGAAAAGTCGCTTTCCGCGCCATAAAGAGGAGGCGTAGATGCGCTTTTTCGCCCTTTTCATCTACCGCCCGGTCGCCACCATTTTGATTGCCGCCGCCATTACGCTGTGCGGCATTCTGGGCTTTCGTCTGCTGCCGGTCGCCCCGCTGCCGCAGGTCGATTTCCCGGTGATTATGGTTAGCGCCTCGCTGCCGGGCGCCTCGCCGGAAACCATGGCTTCGTCGGTGGCGACGCCGTTGGAACGTTCTTTGGGACGCATTGCAGGCGTCAATGAAATGACCTCCAGCAGCTCGCTCGGTAGTACGCGCATTATTCTCGAATTTAATTTCGATCGTGATATTAACGGCGCGGCGCGCGACGTGCAGGCCGCCATTAACGCCGCGCAAAGCTTGTTGCCAGGCGGAATGCCCAGCCGCCCGACTTATCGCAAGGCCAACCCGTCCGACGCGCCGATTATGATTTTAACGCTCACCTCGGAGAGCTGGTCACAGGGCAAACTGTATGATTTCGCCTCTACCCAACTGGCGCAAACCATCGCGCAAATTGACGGCGTCGGCGATGTTGACGTCGGCGGCAGCTCCCTGCCCGCAGTACGTGTAGGCTTAAACCCGCAGGCGCTCTTTAACCAGGGCGTCTCGCTGGATGAGGTCCGCGAAGCGATCGACAGCGCCAACGTACGCCGACCGCAAGGCGCAATTGAAGATAGCGTCCACCGCTGGCAAATCCAGACCAACGACGAACTGAAAACCGCCGCCGAATATCAGCCGCTGATTATTCACTATAACAACGGCGCGGCGGTACGCCTGGGCGACGTCGCCAGCGTCACCGACTCGGTGCAGGATGTCCGTAACGCCGGGATGACGAACGCTAAACCCGCTATTTTGTTGATGATCCGCAAGCTGCCGGAGGCCAATATTATTCAGACGGTCGACGGCATCCGGGCAAAACTGCCGGAACTGCGGGCAATGATCCCCGCCGCTATCGATTTACAAATCGCCCAGGATCGTTCGCCGACGATTCGCGCGTCGCTGCAAGAGGTAGAAGAGACGCTGGCTATCTCTGTCGCGCTGGTGATCCTGGTGGTGTTTTTATTCCTGCGCTCCGGGCGCGCCACGCTAATTCCCGCCGTCGCCGTTCCCGTTTCGCTCATCGGCACCTTCGCCGCCATGTATCTGTGCGGCTTCAGCCTCAACAATCTGTCGCTGATGGCGCTGACTATCGCGACCGGATTTGTCGTTGATGATGCCATTGTGGTGCTGGAAAATATCGCCCGCCATCTGGAGGCGGGAATGAAACCTTTGCAGGCGGCATTACAGGGTACGCGAGAAGTTGGGTTTACGGTCATCTCCATGAGTCTGTCGCTGGTGGCGGTATTTCTGCCGCTGCTGTTAATGGGCGGCCTGCCAGGACGATTATTACGGGAATTCGCCGTTACCCTCTCGGTGGCGATTGGCATATCGCTGGTGGTCTCGCTCACGCTGACGCCGATGATGTGCGGCTGGATGCTTAAATCAAGCAAACCGCGCACCCAACCGCGTAAACGGGGCGTTGGCCGTCTGCTGGTCGCCTTGCAACAGGGTTACGGCACGTCATTAAAATGGGTGCTTAACCATACGCGTCTTGTCGGTGTGGTTTTTCTTGGCACCGTTGCGCTGAACATCTGGCTTTATATCGCCATCCCTAAAACATTCTTTCCGGAGCAGGACACCGGCGTGTTGATGGGCGGTATTCAGGCTGACCAAAGCATCTCTTTCCAGGCCATGCGCGGCAAGCTGCAGGATTTTATGAAAATTATTCGCGACGATCCGGCGGTGAATAATGTCACTGGTTTTACCGGCGGATCGAGGGTGAATAGCGGCATGATGTTTATTACGCTGAAGCCGCGCGGCGAACGCAAAGAGACGGCGCAGCAAATCATTGATCGACTGCGGGTCAAACTGGCAAAAGAACCTGGCGCCAGGCTGTTTCTGATGGCGGTACAGGATATTCGCGTCGGCGGGCGGCAGGCTAACGCCAGTTACCAATATACGTTGCTGTCTGACTCTCTGGCGGCGCTGCGCGAATGGGAGCCGAAAATACGCAAAGCGCTCTCGGCCCTGCCGCAACTGGCGGACGTAAACTCCGACCAGCAGGATAACGGCGCGGAGATGAACCTTATCTACGACCGCGACACCATGTCACGACTGGGCATTGATGTTCAGGCCGCAAACAGTCTGTTAAATAATGCTTTCGGCCAGCGGCAAATTTCCACCATTTATCAGCCGATGAACCAGTATAAAGTGGTGATGGAAGTCGATCCGCGCTATAGCCAGGATATCAGCGCGCTGGAGAAAATGTTTGTTATCAACCGCGACGGAAAAGCGATCCCCCTCTCTTATTTCGCCCAATGGCGGCCCGCCAATGCGCCGCTGTCGGTGAACCATCAGGGACTTTCCGCGGCGTCCACGATTGCCTTTAACCTGCCGACCGGCACATCGTTATCGCAGGCGACAGAGGCCATTAATCGCACCATGACGCAGCTTGGCGTCCCCTCGACGGTACGCGGCAGTTTTTCCGGAACGGCGCAAGTCTTCCAGCAGACCATGAATTCACAGCTTATTTTGATAGTGGCGGCGATCGCTACCGTCTACATTGTGCTGGGGATACTGTACGAAAGCTACGTCCATCCACTGACCATTCTCTCTACTCTACCATCGGCGGGCGTTGGGGCGCTTCTGGCGCTGGAACTCTTCAGTGCCCCTTTCAGCCTAATCGCCCTGATAGGGATCATGCTATTAATTGGCATTGTGAAGAAAAACGCCATTATGATGGTCGATTTTGCGCTTGAAGCGCAACGAAGCGGCGGCCTGACGCCGGAACAAGCCATTTTCCAGGCCTGCTTGTTACGCTTCCGTCCAATAATGATGACCACGCTGGCGGCGCTGTTCGGCGCACTGCCATTGGTGTTATCTGGCGGAGACGGTTCGGAATTACGGCAGCCGTTGGGGATAACCATTGTCGGCGGTTTGGTCATGAGCCAGCTCCTGACGCTCTATACCACGCCGGTGGTGTACCTCTTTTTCGATCGTCTGCGGCTACGTTTTTCGCGTAAAAATAGCAAACCGGTAGTAGAGATATGACAGAACTTCCTGACAACACCCGCTGGCAACTCTGGATTGTGGCATTCGGCTTTTTTATGCAGTCGCTGGATACCACCATCGTCAACACTGCGCTGCCCTCCATGGCGAAAAGCCTGGGGGAAAGCCCGCTGCATATGCACATGGTAGTGGTGTCATATGTTCTTACCGTCGCCGTGATGCTCCCCGCCAGCGGCTGGCTGGCAGACAAAATCGGCGTGCGTAATATTTTCTTTACCGCCATTGTGCTGTTCACGCTGGGTTCGCTGTTTTGCGCCCTCTCCGGTACGCTTAATCAACTGGTATTAGCGCGGGTTTTACAAGGCGTAGGCGGCGCGATGATGGTGCCGGTCGGACGCCTGACGGTCATGAAAATCGTGCCGCGCGCGCAATATATGGCGGCGATGACCTTCGTCACCCTACCGGGACAGATCGGGCCATTACTCGGCCCCGCGCTGGGCGGGGTGCTGGTGGAATATGCTTCATGGCACTGGATCTTTCTGATCAATATCCCGGTGGGAATCGTCGGCGCTATGGCAACCTTTATGCTGATGCCAAACTACACCATAGAGACCCGGCGCTTTGATCTGCCGGGGTTCCTGCTGTTAGCTATCGGCATGGCGGTACTCACGCTGGCGCTGGACGGTAGTAAAAGCATGGGGATCTCGCCCTGGACATTAGCCGGACTTGCTGCGGGCGGCGCGGCAGCCATTCTGCTCTATCTCTTCCATGCCAAAAAAAACTCAGGCGCGTTATTCAGCCTGCGATTGTTCCGCACGCCCACGTTTTCACTGGGGTTGCTGGGCAGTTTTGCCGGGCGTATCGGCAGCGGTATGCTGCCGTTTATGACGCCGGTCTTTTTACAAATTGGTCTTGGTTTTTCACCGTTTCATGCCGGTTTGATGATGATCCCCATGGTGCTGGGCAGCATGGGAATGAAGCGGATTGTGGTGCAGATAGTTAACCGTTTTGGCTATCGTCGGGTTCTGGTAGCGACCACGCTCGGACTGGCATTGGTTAGCCTGTTGTTTATGTCGGTCGCGCTGCTCGGCTGGTATTATCTCCTGCCGCTGGTACTGCTTTTGCAGGGAATGGTGAACTCGGCGCGCTTTTCTTCCATGAATACCTTAACGCTAAAAGACCTTCCCGATACGCTGGCCAGCAGCGGCAATAGCTTATTATCGATGATTATGCAGCTCTCGATGAGTATTGGCGTCACTATTGCCGGAATGCTGCTGGGTATGTTTGGCCAACAGCATATCGGGATAGACAGTAGCGCCACACATCACGTCTTTATGTACACCTGGTTATGTATGGCGGTTATTATCGCGCTACCGGCGATAATTTTTGCCCGCGTGCCGAACGATACACAGCAAAACATGGTCATTTCACGGCGTAAAAGGAGCCTGTAATGAAAGTCTGGCGGCCCGGAATCACCGGCAAGCTGTTTCTGGCGATTTTCGCCACCTGCATCGTGCTGCTGATCAGTATGCATTGGGCCGTGCGCGTCAGTTTTGAACGCGGATTTATTGACTATATCAAACACGGCAACGAGCAGCGGCTACAAATGCTGGGCGATGCGCTGGGCGACCAGTACCAGCAACACGGTAACTGGCGTTTTTTACGCAACAACGATCGCTTCGTTTTCCAGATTCTGCGTTCATTTGAGCATGACAACGACCGCGATAAACCCGGCCCCGGTATGCCGCCGCACGGTTGGCGCACCCAATTCTGGGTCGTCGATCAAAATGGCCGGGTGCTGGTCGGCCCACGCGGTCCGGTGCCGCATGACGGTACTCGCCGCCCCATTCTGGTCAATGGCGCCGAAGTCGGCGCGATTATCGCCTCTCCTGTCGAGCGGCTGACGCGCAATACGGATATTAATTTTGATATGCAGCAGCGGCGCGCCAGTTGGATGATCGTGGCGTTATCAACGTTGCTGGCCGCGCTGGCGACGTTTTTGCTGGCGCGTGGCCTGCTCGCCCCGGTCAAACGGTTGGTCGAGGGTACGCACAGACTGGCGGCGGGGGATTTTACCACGCGCGTGACCCCAACCAGCGCCGATGAGCTGGGAAAACTGGCGCAAGACTTTAACCAGCTTGCCAGCACCCTGGAAAAAAACCAGCAGATGCGCCGCGACTTTATGGCGGATATTTCCCACGAACTGCGCACGCCGCTGGCGGTATTGCGCGGCGAACTGGAAGCCATTCAGGATGGCGTTCGCCAGTTCACGCCAGAATCGGTTACCTCGCTACAGGCGGAAGTCGGTACGCTTACCAAACTGGTTGACGACCTGCATCAGCTGTCGTTGTCTGACGAAGGCGCGCTGGCTTATCAAAAAACGACCGTCGATCTTGTTCCCCTGTTGGAAGTCGCTGGCGGCGCGTTCAGAGAGCGCTTTACCAGCCGGGGGCTAACGTTACATTACGCGTTGCCGGATAGTATGACCGTCTTCGGCGACCCGGATCGCCTGATGCAACTGTTTAATAATCTACTGGAAAACAGTCTGCGCTACACCGACAGCGGCGGCGGCCTGCATATTTCCGCCGAACAACGCGACAAATCATTATTCCTGACCTTTGCCGATTCTGCACCGGGCGTCAGCGATGAACAGTTACAAAAGCTTTTTGACCGTTTTTACCGCACGGAAGTGTCCCGTAACCGCGCCAGCGGCGGTTCTGGACTGGGGCTGGCAATATGCGTCAATATTGTACACGCGCATAACGGTCATCTTCACGCCGCTCATTCGCCTTTTGGCGGGGTTAGCATTACAGTAGAGTTACCGCTGGATCGCGATTTACAGAGAGAAGTATGACTGAATTACCCATTGATGAAAACACGCCGCGCATTTTGATTGTTGAAGATGAACCCAAGCTGGGACAGCTGCTTATTGACTACTTACGCGCGGCGAGTTACGCCCCCACGCTCATCAATCATGGCGACAAGGTACTGCCGTATGTGCGTCAAACGCCGCCGGATCTGATCCTGCTGGATCTGATGCTGCCGGGTACCGATGGTCTGACGCTATGCCGGGAGATTCGCCGTTTTTCCGACATCCCCATTGTGATGGTCACGGCCAAAATCGAAGAGATCGACCGGCTGCTGGGGCTGGAAATCGGCGCCGATGATTATATCTGTAAGCCTTACAGCCCGCGCGAAGTCGTGGCCCGCGTGAAAACCATTTTGCGCCGCTGTAAACCGCAGCGCGAACTCCAGCAGCAGGATGCCGAAAGCCCGTTAATGATTGATGAAAGCCGCTTTCAGGCCTCCTGGTGTGGTAAAGCGCTGGATTTAACCCCCGCTGAATTCCGTCTGCTAAAAACCTTATCGCTTGAACCGGGTAAAGTTTTTTCCCGCGAGCAGTTGTTAAACCACCTCTACGACGACTACCGTGTGGTGACCGATCGTACTATCGACAGCCACATTAAAAACCTGCGCCGTAAACTGGAATCGCTGGATGCCGAACAGTCATTTATACGCGCGGTCTACGGGGTGGGATATCGCTGGGAAGCGGATGCGTGTCGCCTGGTATAATGATTATTGGCATAACAATAACAAGGTCGTAAGACGATATTTTCCGCCAACGCTATTCTGGCGGAATTAACACACTGTCCTCTTTCCTTTGGCCGAGCGGTATCCCGAAAACCACGACGAACGCGATCGGAGACAATAAATTATTTGGCCGCTCTTTTTAGTTTACCGATATACTGTGAGTAGTTTTTTAAACTTATTGCGCATTAATTCATTAAGTGAATCTAAAAATACATAAACATAATACCAGCTTAATTATACATGGATTTTTATGACAGAAACGTCATCTCACCGCTATAAACCACGGAATATAATAAATGCGCCAAATGTAAAATCGTCTATTTTTTCCCGGAGCCAACAACGCGGCGACAGCGAAAATATCCAGCGCTGGTTAAGCAACCATTTTTATCGTTGGATCATCGGTGACTTTCCTCATGTTTATCCTGTGCGTTCCGTCGCCGATTATGCCGTTTATTTTAGCGCTGATGCAGAAATCCCCGCCTGGCTGGCGCCAAAGCTGGGTGGCGATGAGCGCTTTTACTACCTTAACGTTCAGCACCCGCAACTTGTGGCAATGGAAAGAGATTTAGTGGAATTTCTTTCGCGTCAGGAAGGAACGCGGCTGGAAACTAAACTACAGCGCATCAACTGCTTTACCGTGCTGGCAATGCGCGAAGCGGAGCATCAAAAAATGCAGCGCCTGCGTGAACAAGGTTGGTATCCCTCCAACAGCGAGGCGCTAAAACCGGTGATGGCGGTGAATAACGGTGTACTGGTTGAGCTTGATGCAACAAACCCCGGCCTGCGCAGTGAGATGGCGTATGAATCCTGGCATATGCAACACTGCGTCGGAGATTTTGACAATAAAGGCGCGCTTTCCGGCGGCTACGGCGATTACTATGCCCGGCAAGTTGAACAACAGAAACTTCGCCTGTTCAGCCTGCGCGACGGCAATAATATTCCCCACGTCACAATAAGCCTGGTGGTTGGTAATAACGGCCTGAGCATTGATCAGATTAAAGGTAAGCAAAATCGCCATCCTATTAAGAAATATGCTAACGATGTTTTATCTCTGTTACGCCATCTGCAACCACTTCCTGAGCGCCACGCTGATTGCGAAGGGATGGGAATAGTTTATGAATCGACGCCGGAATATTCAGGTTGGAAATTTATTACTCATATTCATGACCTCAATTTTCTGCTCAATGTGTTGCATGACAATTTTCATTTAATGGAGCACTTCCCTACGCCTCCGGTGGCTTTACAGTGGCTGCTGCTGCACAGCGCCCCGGAGGCACTGCGCTACCTTCAGGTTGTTGATCCTAACGTGGCGACGGCTGCGGAAATGCTGTTTCCACGGCATGAATGGCACCCTACGCTTGCCGGGAAAAACACCAGTAGTGAACCTTTCGAAATTGAAAGCCTGACGCTACAAACCACGCGTTACCTCCCTGTCATCAAGGAGGTGCAATAATGTTCTGGATTGTTCTTATTATTGCCGCCCTATTTTTTAGCTGGCGCAACTACAAAAAAAACAAACCGCTGATTGCGGCCCGCATCGCCGAGGAGAAAGAAAAAGATCGCCTGAAAGACCTGCGTCGCGATACCCGACGGCGGCAATGGGCGCTGGCGCTAGCTGATATCCTCGCCCGGCGCAACGGGCTACCGATCAAAGGCGTTGAGCTGGTATTTAAACTTGACGATGACAAACGCCGCTATCTGGCGCAGCAGGTAAAAAAAGAGCTGGGCTTGAGCGAAAACCTCGACGGCGCGGCGTTACGCCACAAGGTCGAGGATATCTTACGCCGCTGGCCTGCGGGCATCGGCAGCTCGCCGCGCACGTTTTATCATCATCTGGCGGCCCAGGGCCAGGTCCGCGACGCGCTGGCTTTCGACTGCATGCGAACCGCCTTTCTGACCCGCTGTATCGCCGGGCTCGGCTGGTGTAACGAAAACGAGGCCTGGCTGGTGTTATTACTTAACGCCCAGCGCGCTCAGGACTGTTTTGATTCCTGGGAGGATTACGCCACCGCCTACGTTCGCGCCCGCCGGGTATGGCTCACGCTACGTGACACGCCAACAGCGCTTGCCGGACGGGATTTACAGGAAGCCACCCATTATTTGCAAGACCCGGTCAGCCGCTGGCGACAACTGCCGTGGAATGAATTCAAAATTTTCGAGCCGATTTAAAGGACGCTTTATGGAACAGGATGATCGTCTGCTCAACGCTATGTTTGAGATGTGCAACAACAAAAATCCCCTCAATGACGGGCAACGCGAATGGCATATCGCCGATATTCCCGGCCTGCTGCGCGAAGAACGCTATGACGAACTGGACGAACGCTACAACCAGGCGCTGACGGAGAGCTTTACCAGCCGCGAAGCGGAAAAGCGCTATTTCTTCGCCTGGAATCAAATGGACAACCCTTTTTACGATATGGACACGCTGGTTGAGGCTGGGCCGCAAGGATTAGCGCTGATCAAAAACTGGCAGCGCGCTCGTCCCCGCTCCACTCACGCCTGGCTTGCCGAGGCGCAATACTGGAATCACCGTGCGTGGCTTTACCGCAGCTATGGCTGGGCGAGAGAAACCACCCGAGCGATGTGGATCTGCGCCGCCGCCTGCAACGAACGGATGGTCATCGCCGCGCTCAATGCTATCGACTGTGAACCGCGCCAGTGGATGGCGGCGGCCCTGACCAGCACCAACTCAAAAGTCTTCGGCCAGCCCGACTGGCTGGTTGAGTTCCTCGTGGGCGCGGATGTTGCCGGGCAGCCATTAATGGAAGATCTGGCTGAATATCATCGCCATTCACCGCAGGAGGTGGACGCGCTGATGGCCCATTCCGGGCTGTCGTTTGCCGACGCGGTTTGCCCAAATTTGCCGCGCCCGTCCGTGCTGCCGGAGTGCAATGACGATGCCGGGCAAAAATACTGGCTCGCCGTCTGCCTGGCTATTTTCCCGACGGCATTTTACGTGCTGGATGAATATATCCCGTTTCGTATGCCGCGCTGGGGAGGGTCTCACGAGGAAATCCGCGAATTTCTGGAATCAAGCGTATGCGATCACCTTTCTGCCGCAGAACGTGAACATCTGGAGCTATTGATCTGGTGGGACGATCACCGCGATCTGCGCATCAAAGAGGTTGACTCCCCGGCAGAACAGGAACGCATTATCGCCAAAGCCGAAGAGATTAGCCTGCGAGCGCATATCCAGGAATCTCGCCACAACGCGCTGAAGTGGCTGCGGGTCTGCTATAGCGATCTGGACGATAATGACGCGCTCTGGCGAACCCTTCAGCGTTCGATCGTGGAAAAAGTTAAGTTCAACAATTACTTCTTTGATGACACGATAAAGTTCGCCCTGCGCGATTTTCCTGACACCTGGTGGATGTATAATTTTCTCTGTCAGAATGCGCAGCAAACGGAATTCGCAGTGCCGAAAATCCGTCGTGGCTACTTTCAGTACGCCGGGTTATTGGGTTTCGAAAAGGATGAGGCGCAAGGCCTCGCCTGGCTCGATAGCGTCGCCGACATTCAATATAACCATAACTGGCGGGCGGCGATTAAAAATTTCAACTGGTTCGGGCTCCCGGAACATTTCGTGCCGCTGGCAGAGCTGGGCGCACAAAGAAATATACCCGCCGCGCTAAACCTGCTGGGCCTTGAACACAATAATAAAGAGAACAACGGCCTACTACCTTACGATCCTGCCATCGCGTTAGGGTATTTTCAGCGCGCGGCGGAGATTTTGCACCGGCAGTTAGCGGTGCGCAAGAGCACCCCGTACAAATTAATAGATAACGGAGGCTATACCGACTATGAAAATGACCTGCAAAATATTCATTTCAGCATCGGCGTCTGCAACCAGCGTCTGAGTAAACAAGAACCTGATACCGAAAAACGTTCCGCTTATGAAAAAGAACTGCTCGATAATCTCTGGCTGGCGCATCAGTACGGGCATAAAGAGGCCTGGGGCTTGTTCCTGCTGAATATTTTTGAAGTGAAGGATATTACGCTGGCGCATAAGCATCTGGAACTGGTGCAACAAGAGGCCAACAAAGGCACGCTACACGCTATGGTGACCCTATCGCGCCTGCACGGTAATAAACACGATCGAACGCTGTTTAATATGAAGCTAAGCGCACGCTGGGCGCATTTTGCCTTCACACTTTACCCGGATAATGAAATCGTTATGGACTGCCTGGACCACCTGCATTTCGATTCTTTCTGGAAACGCTTACGTTTCGCCTGGTATACCGTCCGCATCCCGAATTCAGAGCTGCCGGGACAGGTCAACTCAATGGTGTAATGGAGTGATAATACAAAGAAAATCTCTATTTCTTTGCGCCCTGCTTCTACTCTGCGCCACCGCCAGGGCTGAAATTACGGAGCAGCAGATCGAGGCCGACTGCGCAAAAATTCCAGTTTTTGCCAGCCAGGGCGAACAGCTTTACAAGACCCAAAAATATGCCAAAGCGCGCGACGCTTTTGAACAGCAGGCCGCATGGAGCGAAAGCTGCGCCCTTGACGACAGCGCCATCGCGACGGCCTACAACAACGTGGCGCTAACCTGGATACGCGAAGGCGAGTGGCGTAAAGCCCGCGCCTGGCTGATGCTAAGGCCGAATGATAGCAAGTCGATCTACAACCTGAAACTTATCAAAGATAAGCTATCGGCCCTGCCGCCACCGGTTTTTGCGGCGGGTGAATACTGGCGCTATGCCGGGCGCGCCTCCTGGAACGTGCTTAGCGTGAAGGCATTACCCACCCCATCGCGCTATCAGGTTAATTTTCAGGGTTACTGGTTCGGTTTAATGGGGATCTACTTCGGCCCCAATATCGGCGAGTTCTCCACAGCGGTAACGCTGGAAAACGATAAAACCATCGTGGCGCTTCGGGAAGGCGATGATATTCACTGCAACATTTCGCTGGCTTTTTCTTCTGAAACCATTGATGCCAGCACCGATACGTTTGTGAACTGCGGTTTTGGCGCAAATGTCCGCGCCGACGGGCACTATCTGCGCGTTGAATAAATCTGGCGTGGAAACTGAAATTTTATGATTAACCTGAGCTCAGTTGAAATTAACAATCTATTTATAATTCACATAACGTTCCTCATTCTTTCCTGCTATCCATATTACCTCAACACCTCCATTACAATTATTAATGTCGTAAGCATGGTATATTTAACGCTCGCTTCTTTTTTTTACCCTGTGATACTTCATTTCTGGATATCAATTTGAACCGACCATTTTCCATTTGATATTGTTCCTTTATATAAATTTGAGGCGCCTGATCTTTAAACTTTATAGTTACAAGATGACCATCTTTGCTGTCCTCATACCACCTATATATAACATAACTATCAATGCTTATTGTGTAATCCTGACGAATGACAAAATCAGAAAAACGCACGATATCTTCATAAGCAAAAAAGCTACTAAGCAATAAAGCATCCACCAGGTTTCCTTTTGCATCGTAACTATTTATTTGTACATTAAGCAATGACGTATCAGACTCTCCAATTTTATTATAAATTATCAATTTGTAAGTATTACCATCATGTTCAAAGTACCCTAATTCATAATAACGGACACCATCACCAATATACGGAGAAAGAAAATTCTCACCATTTACCGGCACCTTAACTTCCTGTTGATTAAATAAGTTAGTTTTCTCTTTATATTCATCTGGTAATTTTAACTCCATTACATTATCATCGGAATTAATATCTTTATAATAACAAGCCAATTGTGCAAACTGCGTAGAACCAACAGGTAGAAGCAACGCCTTACTCTTTTGATTATTACAACCAACACTTGTTAAAATAATGCCAAACAATATGGCCGAACGCAGTAAACTTAAAGAAAAAGTTAATCTATAACTATTCATAGTCGGCATTAACATTGGATTATATGTTGAAAACTATATAATAAGATATTGTCATCATACATTGTTGTATTTTTCAATTAAAAAACTCATGATATGATTGCTAAATAAGCGTCAATTATTAAGATGTGCAGATGACGGTGTTGATACCAATTTTTAGTGTTTTTGCTGTATCGCGCACGTCAGCACCATTAAAGGCCATATCAACAATGTGTTCTTTGACGCCGGGCTTACGGGCTTCACAGGTATAAGACAACTGGAAAACGCGTCTACATGACCGGCAACGAAAGCGCTCGTGCCGGGAAGAACTATGACCATGACGATAAATTTCATCTGAATGGCAACAGTAACCATAGAAAACCTAAAATAACAGTACATACTATAAATTCTATCGATTGAAGGCATTACCCCTGTATCCTCCACAAAACGTTGCCCCGGAGGATGGAGCTCGTTTACAAAACACCACATTATTCACACTTTATTCTTTCTGTACTATTTAAAGAACTTCCAAATTCATAAAAATAGTTCATATTAGTGATATAATCATGATAATTATCATCATTTAATTCACGTTCCTTCTGCATAACCAACGAAAACAATTCGCTGTCAGACTTAACATCATAGCAACCATGAACTGACATCACAGATAACAAATATATAATTGTCATTTTTTCAAAAGAGCTATTTGTGGTGGAAAGTTTGTCTCTCAATAGAGGAATAGCCTTCGATCCCATAGGGGCAATACCATCAGCCATCCATAATGGATATGGTCTTTTAGCACGCGTACCATAATAATAAAAATCATACCTTTTATCTAAAGGCAATCCCTTCATATACACCAAAACATCCTGGATAGAGTGCCCGTTGAGGGTACTCCTGACATATTCAGGAATGGAAGACTGGCAAGCTGTTATCGCCGCAACGAATGATATAACCATAATTATATAGAAAAATTTTTTTGACATAAATTATCACCTGCATCAGTTATTTTTTTCATATCAGATTTTATTCCCTGTCGCATAGGCATTCTTTTCAAAACCAATATTTCAAAGTCAGAAAAAATGCACGGCACGATAAGAACATTAGCTGGTATCTGACAATCAATCACTATCACTAAATTTGCGTCATTACCGGATTCTACATATTTAAATAAATACCATCATGGTTTCCCAAAATTCCTCCAAGCCAGAGCATGTTCCTTAGATTTTACTCCCAACAACCCCTCTATTTCCCCCCATAAATGTTGATTGGCGTCTGTCGATATAACTATTGCCTCAACAAGACCTGTTGCTATGGCAGTGGCTAATTCATCATTATCTGAAGTTATTCCATCTTCAATATATTTAAACAATAACTCTTTTTTAACACAATCAAGTTCAGAAAATATCGCTACCAAAGACTTACCAATCTGCGAAAATAGCATAATCAACGGTGGCTCATCAGGAATCCAATACTCATTAACGGAGCCAATTGTTTCTGATATAGAGTCCGAAGAAGAACTAAATTTATCCACATAGTCAGCAATAATTTTATCCATTACTCTCCCCTTAAAGCTCGCTGTAAATCTTTCAATATATTCTCTGCCGCCGACCTTCTCACCAGTAGACAATTCATAAAGCACAGCATCCGCAGTGCTTCTGCAAATAGACCCGTTTTAGTTCAATGCATTTTTTGAGAGCCCGGCCAGATTGACCCTGGTTGAGTTGTATCCATTTCTTGTTTGGACCAACATCCCCCCCAATGCTCTACTTTTCCATCAGAATATGGTCACAGTGGCAAAGGTGGAGTTTTCTCTCCGGCTCATGGTGTGGCTCCAGTTGCCCCGTCATCTGCTCCGGCGTCAGCCCGTCCCTCTTGACTAAAATTTACACAACCCATTGATAATAAAAAATATTTACATCATAGCTAATTCTTTAATTTTTTCAGTTCTTGTAGCTTGTTTTGAGCACCTATATCACCATTTTTTGAAGCCAATCCCATCCAATAAATAGCTTTGTCCAAATCATAATACTTTGAAAAGTCTGGGTTTGTATTGGATAAATAAATACCATAATTATATTGAGCTATGATATTTCCTTGAGATGCAGATATCTTCAAATACCTTAATTGTTCGTCAATATTATTTATGGTGAAGCAATAATATTGATATAATCGAAATGATGCTTCCGAGTCTCCATCTTTCGATTTGTTTTCAAGCTCGAATTTTTGCTCATCCGTTAGATTATAGATGGTGGAAGTGGATTCCGACCTCCATTTATTATCGTCTTTAGACTTAGCCATTTTGCCACCAAATGTGTAAAATGATACTATTAACATTATAAATATAATAACAAATCGCATTTATTTCCTCATCATATAAATTTATTTTATATCGCCTGGTTTCTGAAGCGTTCCAGTGGTCGTTGATACGGGTTTAATCCCCCCATAAGCCCTATCGGATCCTGTATGATATTCCTCCTTTGCAGCAAATCATACCATCGACATCAGTTGTAATCTCGACACCAGATAATTTTATATCTCATTAGCAGTAGCACAGACAGACTATTATTCACAAACATTTTCTTTTATTTTTTTTATCGATTCATTAATTTTGTCTATAATACGTTCATCTCTAAATTCATTTAATAGTTCATTTAGAATAGGAAGTAGTTCTTTACTCCCGGCATTCCCGGCTGCAATAATAATTTCATCAAAAATCACATCTTTCTTAAGTTCTTTAATTATGGTTTCCAGAACACGTTCATCCTTTCTCTCTGCCAGACCTGATATAACCTCAATTCTTATATCATCATTCGTATCCAATAACATCCCCACAAACTCCTCTCTGATATCCTCGGTGTCATATTGATTGAAATTTATAGAAAATGCAGCCCAATTCTTCACGTCGCTATTATTATCACGAAGTAAACATAGCAATAAAGGTATTGTCGAGTTATCATTAATATTTGATAGTGCTGCTGCAATTGCACATCGAACATTTGCCGATTTATCATGAATTACTTTAGTGCATAAATTAATAAATTTCTTTTCGAAGTGTTTGTCTTTTTTACAAAAACGCCCTAACGCATTGATAATAGAGGCTCTTAACAAGACTGATTTATTGAGCTGGAACATGTTTTCTAAAAAACAAAAAGATTTTCGCAGTTTCTCATATGACATGGTCATTTGACTTAAAATAGTAACTCCAATTTTCTTTTTATAGTTATCCCTGGAATGACAAAGATTCATGGATAAATTAAAAACATCGTCTCCACTTAATATTTGCAGGCAAAATATAGCAGCATTTCTTTTTAAGTAGTCATTATCATACAAAATAGGAGTGAGTTGTTCTACTTTGTAGTTTTTATACTTTTCATATAGAAAAATCTCTCTTCTTTCTTTTTTTTGTTTGTATTTTTCAATAACTTTCATAACGATTATCACTTGGTAATTTTATCTTTGGATTGCCGTGAATGTTTGCATCCCCATGCCTTCATGGTGTACTTGTCTCCAGTGCAGTAAATCTACCATCTGCAATTAACTCTTCGAGCATCTCACATCGGCCAGGTTTCTTACCTGTACTTTGCCCTCGCTCACTTATTAATGAATCAACCAGCTTCTGTATTCCTGTGTTAGCTTGATTAGGCGCGGGTGAGTATGAACGGCCGCGGGCCGGACAGCGCGAAGTTGGTCTCCCCCGGCAGCACCTTCGCCCCGGCAGCGGGTTTACCGGCCCGCCGGACGTCATTCCGCCCGGACATACCGAGCACGCCACGCCTGTCGGCGCGCCTATCAGCCCCCCGCAGCCCCTGGACTATCGGGCCACCTTCTGCTGTCATATCATTCTGGCGCGCCGCTGGTTTTCCGCTCATCACTCAATTCCTTTTATTATTTAATTTGATGTGAGGAATAAGGTATGTACGTATTTATCACTTGTGATACTCCTCGTTTTTTATCATTTTCTCCACCAAAAAAAACCATTGAACATATCCACCAAATAAAAACCACCCCCATATTGCCACTGTCAAAACATATTCACTGTGAATGGTTGTAAAAATAAAACCAAAAGACAATAAAAATAAAAACAAAACAATAGCAAATATTATTCCTGTCGGAAATGATATTATTACCATCCCATACATCATAATACTATTCAGTTCACTTATATCGTAATTTGAATCTAACTGAGAAAGTCTAAGTAAAGAAACACATAATATAGAGATTGACATTGTTATCCAGATCATTTTTATACTTCTAATAAAGTGTTTCATTATAACACTCCAGTTAAAATAAATCTCATAAGCCGTCCTGCATTATTCCCGGAACATTTCATCTGACATGTTTTTAAAGTATCATTAGACCAATCCTGACAATTATTGACCAATCCAAATTTCATCGGGAACATCCAGTCGGGTAATACGGTATAAAAAGGCCTTGCTCCTTTAAGTTTTTCTTTTAGGCAGCTTTCAATACAATCATTATCTGGTTCGACCGATTCGCACCGGCTAGCACCTTCTCTCGTATCGTTGCTCGCTTTTCCTGGTCCTAACATTCCATCAGTTGGCCATTCTCCTCGTTGATCCTGACCACCACAAACATATCCATTTTCCCCGTCAGGAACACAAAGATATTGATGATATAAAGGATTACCCCATATATCAGGGCCACTTTTTTCACCCGTACCTCCTAGTGAATGCAATGGTTTAGTACATTTTAGTGTTTCCAATCCTAATGGATCTATATCTGTGATCGGATTCAGCGGATATTTATAAAGGTTTCATCCCCCGGCTAATCCGATAGGATCCTGCGTGATATATATTCCCTGTTCCGGATTGTAATAACGGTACCGGTTATATACAGCCCCGACTCCTCATCGTATTGCTGCTCCGGCAGCCGTATCACCTGCTCCAGGTGCTCAGGGTTTTCCTCACCCGACAGGTTTTCCCATTCATTAAACGCTACTAACTTATACAATACTTCTATTAACGCCGATTAACATCTGCGATAGTCTCTAATAACCACGATAATATAGGTGGTTTTTACCTACTGGTCACGATGCAAGCCTCTACTAGCTCTCCTCGTTTGCTGCGTTTTTTCATCACGTAAGTTTTCGATAAGAGCATCGACATCACGATCAAAGTGTGATGACTTTTTTATATATCGAATGATATCTTCCGATAAAAATTGGTCGGGATCAATAAGTGCCAACCTAACTAATTTCATCAATTCATCTTTAGATGGTTTCTTCTTTAACCACCAATGAAACGCGCCATTCCGATCATGTTCCGAACTATCCTCATGACCAACCTCATATCCATTAAGTTGTTTTAAAAACAATAAATCAGGATACATATCAAGGTTTAACCACTCCATTGGAAAAGACATTAATGTTATAAACTCTATTTTGTTCATAAACCACCTTATTAAACAGGATCCGCACCAGTATATTGAATTTCTCCACCTAACCTTTCGAATATCTCACACATCGACACATCCCCACGCAAACACCCTTCTCAAGCAGACCCCATTGATATATATTGTAATAGTAAAAGGTCAGCACTTAATAACTTACCAAATTTAAAAATTATCTTCTGCCTGGCAGATAGAATTTTCTTACTTGCATCAGATAGTTTTCTACAAAATGAGCTTTGTTCCTTTGTCATTTTAGTTGAATCTGCTTCAGAAAGAGGTTTCCATGTATCGGTACTTACACGAGGACCATCATTTTTCCCTAAGTGAATATGATCTGGAGCATGGTCAGGCCGAAATCTGTGGCCTCTGGGCCAGGGTTCGCATGTACCGAAGTAGGACCATTAGCCCCAGGGATACCTTGTCCAAGGTTAACCAGCCCCAAAGGGTCACTTCTGCTAATCGGATTTAGTGGATACTGGTACAGGTTCCATCCTCCCATCAGCCCAATCGGATCCTGCGTGATGTACCTTCCCTGTTCCGGATTGTAATAACGGTGCCGGTTGTAATACAGCCCCGATTCCTCATCATATTGCTGCCCCGGCAGCCGTATCACCTGCTCCAGGTACGCCGGATTTTCCTCACCCGACAGGTTTCCCTATTCACCATATTTCCGCACGTCGACAAAGTTATCTTAAATATCAGATCAGTCATGCCTATAGATTGTGTACCATGCGAAACATCGAGCCAACCTATCTGGAATGTATGGAACATGATCTTTTACCCATTTTTCTATATTTTTTTCCTCTGATATTTCAGCCGCACCACTCCATATTGTGATAAAATCATCCTTAAACTCATCTCCAGAATAAAAAATAAACGCCTCATCGGCACCATATGTTTCTATATAGACGATTGAACTATTTTGCTCTTTAAAAAATTCAAGTATATTTAATCGTTCTGTTTTTAGTTGCCTTTTGATATTATTTTGCAAAGAATCTCTTTGTGCAGCACTCAATTTATCAGACATATTAGTACATGGTGTTTTTGCAAATGAAAAACCACAAGCCAGGCAAAATACTAACGTACATTTAAGTATATTTATTCTTATCCATCTCATTATCTCACATCCCCAAATTTTATATTCACTCGATTTTTATTATTTCAAAAAAACTCTTGACATTTCCCCTTCTTATTCTGCAATCATCCTCGTTCATCGCCACATCTAAACGCCAGTACAATTTATTTTCCACATCCCAATGACTTCTCATCGCATTAGCAAATTTTTCTGCTGTTAAATCCGCTGAACTTATATAATATCTCACCCAACATTTCCGGTTCTTTCTTACCACTATGTTTCTCTGAACGAAAAGATACCGCCACGCATAGTTTTTTTAACCCTTCCATTCAAATGTAAAAGAAATTAGCTCATCCGGAACATCACTGACAATATGAGTCACATGTTATTTAACATTCAATCAGAAATATATCTCTTTGTAATCTTTAAATGAGGGTGAATCCCCTACGCCCATAAAAATGAACATTATTTTTGTTGATGGTATGCCACCTCTGCCTGAAGGCACTGTTCTATCAGGGAAAGATCATAACAACCATAACTCAAACATTAATTTATGAATTTAGTAATAACGCAACATTAATCTGTAAAATCCAGCACTGACTTGTATTTAAAAAGTTGTATTTAACGTGCTAAATATACGATTCCTGGTTATTTTATTCTTTATCCAGGCGTGTGCAAAAATATACTTTCATACTCTCGTCATGATGCTGAAGGTTAAATTTAATTCATTTTAAAAGGCTAAAACCCGGATGAAGATCTACCTCGTCACCAAATCAATTTACCACCACCACCTATATAACTTCGGCCTGGGTATGGAAGTATAAACATGTCATCACATTTTTCCCTGGAACACCCCCAGTATATCGTTTCCTTACCATCGGACCATTCTGCCGTAGCAGCAGCATTAATAGAAAAATGCCATTTTTTCTTATTATAAATCAACTCACCCGTTATTTCACAAGGAAACCAGAGCCAAAATCCAGTCATGGTATCACTCATTTCCTTATATTTATCACTTAACAAAAATATTTTTTCTATCTGACTTGCATTTAAAACCCATTTATTGCATAAGTTTCTATCCCCAGGCTCTTTATTATAAGGACTCATATAATGGGACTGATTTATTTTTAATATCTTCATATCAGCAAAACAATAACTCACAGAGGATAAAAATAGAATCACAAAAATAATCACATTATTCGCTTTCATATTAACACTCTATCCAGAGTCGAACGCATACCTTTGTCGTTTAGTCGAGCGGCGGCGGGCATATAGTTTTCCTCATTATATATTGATGTGATTTTGTATCATTGCAATTATAATATTAAAGTTACCTTACTCAGTTTAGTAAAAAAAGGCAGAACATGTTTGACGTCAATATTATCCAACACTTCTATGAAGAAGTACAAATTCAAACTAACAGTTTGCACTTGCTTTTTGAATAAATAATGAGAAATTTTTTATCTGACTTGTTCTTTGCCCTAATTACTACAAATCCGTGAGTTTGTACTCGATTTTACATTATTGTCGATAGTCAGGAATTATTGATATATAATTCAGTAAATTTGACAAATTCGTTTCAGAATGACCTTGCTTTTATGTGAACTTCATTCATTTTTCAAACCGTCTCATATAATCTTTTCATGCAAATTTTCTTGTCATACACATTGAAAACATATAACAAAAATTCACGACATATCCAATTAATATTTCATACCATCATTAACTTCATCATCATAATTTATGAAATATAGAATTATTTTAGTGTAATACGTTTGAGTGGCAACCACTCACCAGGCTGAGAATATGAAAACATTTTTCCTTTTATATAATATGCTTTTCCTTTATTGCTTATCTCAAATTGCGGTGATGGATATGGACATGCATTTTCTTCGTCGCCGTTATAGTATAATGCCAAAACACCAGAATTGATTTTTAAAGAGTAGTCACCAATGCATGTTATCCCCGCATGCCAGGTTGTCATGGATAAAGAAGCACGATTATTTTTACTATCTATCTTTAAATTATATTGTAAAAAAACCTGACTCCCATCATTTAACTCCTCGCCAAGTTCCTCGACTCTAAAGTTACCATCCCATTGTGTTTGAGTAATCGCAAAAGAATTTGCACTCCATAAGCAAGAAAAAATAAATAGATACTTTATAAAATCGCCCATACCACTAACCCCTGATTTAATATGAAGAAGGTTTCAATTCAGTATTCAGCATTGTCACACTATACACAAAACCATTCAAGTTGCATCAAGGCGGCAAGGATTTGCTATTGCGCAATGCGTAAAAAACATCAAGAAAATATATTTTTTATAATAAAATCTACTAATAAGTAGATTCAATGGATTCCATCTTATCAATAGGTATTTATCATTTTCTGTTCAACCTCAACCTGATTTCCTCTTAGTACTGAGTATCGTCTGCGATCGTTAATTCTACCTCTGATGATATCTCGTTAAAAAATAACGCTACCGCCATACCCTGGTTTACAAACCTGCACACCCTAAGATTACCCTCTTATCTGCATTAAGAATATCATTGTGTTTTTTTTCGGAATATATAAAGATTCCCCATAGTGGATACATAACGTGAGCCAAATTAGTTAAAGAGGTAATCACTGACGCTATAATAAGTCAAATGACCTTTAGTATTTTCTTTAATGCATGTTGCCGAGGTAATTTCAAGTTTATTTTTAGTGAATTAGTTTCATATTCAGGAAATGCTTTATTTAAACCCTGAATATTGGGGGCAGTGTCATAACATCCTGATAGCAGAAAGATACAAATAAGCAGCTATTTACCCTGATTAAACATATATGCCTCACGCACTACAATCCTCCGTAACCAAATCCAGCAGCGTTAAACTCCACCCTTTGCCCAAGCCATGAAGCTCGCTCAGATGAAAAATCAAACCATCACCCCATTTTTTCGGCACTGCCACCACTCGCTCTGATTGCAGCTCAAGCCGCCTGGCGTTTGCTATACGGGTATCCGACGCCTGATCCCCACTATCCACTCCATTCACCATGCTAAACGTCAGCAGCGCATTATTAGTACCGGTATAGCTGACAAAAAAACCGGCGTGATCCCATCCCTTTTCACAAACGTACTCAACCTCCGTGTGGTGATCAAATTCGTTATCCACAGGAATATGCTCTGAAAACCAACCTACCTGCCCCAACAGGTAGTTAAAACCGGGTATTGGCTTATTAATATCAAAGCTTTTCATCCACTTATAATCATGCCCAGCCCCAATTCGGTACAGCACATACATCCCAACTTTTTTATCAATCAAGGCATTAATTTTCGCGTTGTCTCGCTGCTGAAAAGCGATAATCACCTGTCTTGCCGTCTCTTCAAACGACGGTGCGGCACAAACGGGATGCGCGACCATTCCCAGCAGACTCAACGCAATGGCCGTGCGGCTCATTTTCATCATTGGCTCTCCATTAACATCCGGTGTTCTATTAGCGCCAATATACTCTCGCAATATTTACTCGGCCTGTCCGTAAGCGTACAATGCCCGCCCTTAAAGTGAGGACTCTCCTCAAGCCGCCTCATCAGGTGAGGCGGATCTGACCTGTCATCAGAACGAGAAAATGATGTTTAAACCAGAACTCCTTTCGCCGGCGGGAACGCTGAAAAATATGCGTTACGCTTTCGCTTACGGTGCCGATGCCGTCTATGCGGGCCAACCACGCTACTCTTTACGCGTGCGTAATAACGAATTCAATCACGAAAATTTGCAGCTTGGCATCAACGAAGCCCACGCGCTCGGAAAAAAATTCTACGTGGTGGTGAACATCGCCCCGCATAACGCCAAGCTCAAAACCTTTATCCGTGACCTGAAACCCGTCGTCGAGATGGGCCCGGATGCGCTGATCATGTCCGATCCAGGGTTGATTATGCTGGTACGCGAGCACTTCCCGGCAATGCCGATTCACCTGTCGGTACAGGCTAATGCCGTAAACTGGGCGACGGTAAAATTCTGGCAGCAGATGGGGCTGACCCGTGTGATTCTCTCCCGCGAGCTGTCGCTGGAAGAGATTGAGGAAATTCGCCAGCAGGTGCCGGATATGGAAATAGAAATTTTCGTCCACGGCGCGCTATGCATGGCCTATTCCGGCCGCTGCCTGCTTTCCGGCTACATCAATAAACGCGATCCGAATCAGGGCACCTGCACCAATGCCTGCCGTTGGGAATATAACGTGCAGGAAGGAAAAGAAGACGTTGTCGGCAACATCGTGCATAAGCACGAACCGATTCCGGTACAGAACGTTGAGCCGACGCTCGGTATCGGCGCGCCGACGGATAAAGTGTTTATGATAGAAGAGGCCCAAAGACCGGGCGAATACATGACCGCGTTCGAAGACGAGCATGGCACCTATATCATGAACTCAAAAGATTTGCGCGCTATCGCCCACGTGGAGCGCCTGACGAAAATGGGCGTCCACTCGCTGAAAATCGAAGGCCGCACCAAATCCTTTTATTACTGCGCCCGTACCGCGCAGGTCTACCGTAAGGCCATCGACGACGCCGCCGCGGGTAAACCCTTCGACCCTACGCTGCTGGAAACGTTGGAAGGTCTGGCTCATCGCGGCTATACCGAAGGTTTCCTGCGTCGCCATACGCACGACGATTACCAGAATTACGAGTACGGGTACTCCGTTTCCGAACGCCAGCAATTTGTCGGCGAGTTCACCGGCGAGCGTAAAGGCCAACTGGCGGCCGTGGCGGTGAAAAATAAATTCTCCGTTGGCGATAGTCTGGAGCTGATGACACCGCAGGGAAATATCAATTTCACCCTGGAACAGATGGAGAACGCCAAAGGCGACGCTATGCCGGTGGCGCCTGGCGATGGTTATACCGTCTGGATGCCCGTCCCGCAGGACGTTACGCTGGATTACGCACTATTGATGCGTAATTTCTCAGGCGAATCAACGCGTAACCCCCATGCTAAGTAGTTAATTGCGGTTATTTTTTCATGGCGGGAAGATTCTTAGAAATTGATCACATACCGCTTCGCTCAATACGGGTATTATTCAACGCGCTGAAAAACATAACCCATAAATGCTAGCTGTACCAGGAACCACCTCCTTGGCCTGCGTAATCTCCCTTACGCAGGCTTATTTTTTGCGTATAATCAATAAAAAAGTGGTACTTCCCGCCACATCCAAAAATTGAGCACACTAACCAAAGCGCAAATGGGCGCTTAGGTTTAGAGACCTCCCCTATCCATTGCCAGCCAGCAAGTCACAATCCTCCCCGCATCCGGTCGGACTCAGGACTTAGCATTCTGACGTTTACGTTTAACATCAGTGAATTAAATCAATAACTGCTTTGTAAGAACTTACACAAAAAGTTTCCAGGTTATTAAATTAAGGTTAAAAAACTGATAATTTAAGCGTGTAAAAATATGGCACGTTTTAATGCCGCTTTTACAAGGATTAAAATAATGTTTTCCCGGATTAGAGGTTTGATTTCATGTCAAAGTAATACTCAAACCATCGCACCTACGCTCAGTCCACCTTCATCAGGCCATGTAAGTTTTGCTGGTGTTGATTATCCTCTATTACCACTAGATCACCAAACGCCGCTCGTTTTTCAGTGGTTTGAACGCAATCCAGATAGATTTGGTCAAAACGAAATTCCCATTATCAATACGCAGAAAAACCCTTATCTTAATAATATTATCAATGCTGCTATAATAGAAAAAGAAAGAATTATTGGTATTTTCGTTGATGGCGATTTTAGCAAGGGACAAAGAAAAGCATTGGCAAAATTGGAACAAAATTATAGAAACATAAAGGTTATTTATAATTCTGACCTTAATTATAGCATGTATGATAAAAAGTTAACGATGATTTATTTAGAAAACATCACCAAACTGGAAGCTCAGTCAGCAAGTGAACGAGATGAGGTCTTGCTTAACGGGGTAAAAAAAAGCCTGGAAGATGTCTTGAAAAACAATCCGGAGGAAACGCTTATTTCATCTCATAATAAAGACAAAGGTCACTTATGGTTTGACTTCTACAGAAATCTTTTCCTGCTAAAAGGAAGCGATGCCTTTCTGGAAGCTGGTAAACCTGGTTGTCATCATCTGCAACCAGGCGGTGGGTGCATATATCTTGATGCAGATATGTTACTTACTGATAAACTCGGCACGTTGTATTTACCTGATGGTATCGCTATCCATGTAAGTCGTAAAGATAATCATGTTAGCCTTGAAAATGGAATTATTGCTGTTAACCGCAGCGAGCATCCAGCATTAATAAAAGGACTCGAAATTATGCACAGTAAACCTTATGGCGATCCCTATAATGACTGGCTCAGTAAAGGGTTGAGGCATTATTTTGACGGTTCTCATATACAAGATTATGACGCATTTTGCGATTTCATTGAATTTAAACACGAAAATATCATTATGAACACAAGCAGTTTAACTGCCAGTTCTTGGAGGTAATCATGATAGCCTTGTTTTACTCGCCCTTACCACCGTCACGTATAATCGGTATCCAGAGTTATTCCTTTATCCTGTAAAATGTGATACAGATTCTCCATTGATCTAATAACTACCTCAATTTCACATTCAAGTTTCTCTACAGAACCTTCATTGAGTGAGAAGTTGAGAGCCAGTAATAATGATTGTGAGTTATTATCATAACACAAATGTGGTCCATTATTCTCTGCAAACCATAAATTAGCATTGAGAAATTCAAAAGCAAGATTATTATTATCCGGAGGTCTTCCGCAAAAACCGTATATCATTATATACTCGCTGTTAGTGCTTGTTAGTAAGATACGGTAACGGTTATCTATAATAAATGAGCATAATCTGTTTTCGTCAAAGGCAATTGAATCGGCATTTAATTTTAGTGAAAACTGTCTTAATAAGCGATCGGCTCTTGAATACATAACACCCCATACTCTATTTAAAGAGTTTCTATATAAGTCATAAGCCTCTGGTCTGGACGCTTAACACCCCGTGTCATCGTCAGAATTCGTCTTTTCCCTATGACTTGCTGTGTTTGCTCATTTATGGCCAGGCTGGCCGGGTTCTGACGCCATTTGCGCTAAGGTATAGTCCGGCGCATATTCCCATCATACCAATTCCCCCCATGCCAAACGATGCGCCTAAAACCGTCAGAGCGGTAGTATATGCAGCACCACTACTGACACTGGCGACAGCCCCTGAGCATACCCCACTGAAAATACCTGTAAACAATGCCGTGGTTCCCACGCATATTAAACATCTGGGTTTATTGCCGTGAGCGTTAAACTCAACGATTTCAGCTGCCGGACTTTCTTCATTACACCGTTCAGAAGGGGGGAGCAATGGCGTTTGCGCATTCACGCCCGAAGTGACATTCATATAAACCTCTTCATGCACATGCCTGTTTATGTTTATGAAAAAAGCGATACCTCAGGCAACGGTACGACTATAAGACACCGCGCTAAGTCATCATCTAAATAGGTTTTATTTGATAACAAGAATAGTGTACTGCTAATAGTGCGCCTTGTTCCTGCCAAAGCAGTCTAAAGAACATTTCGATTTTATGCTATTAAAAAGTATGTTTGGTAATAAATATCAGGTTTTTATCTGATATTATGAAGTTTGAAATTAATACTGATAACTGACGTATGTTCGTCTTGTTAATTCTCCGTTTCGTTATTAAAGGCGCTATATCGGAAAGCGTCTGACTCCCCCTTGTGGTTTCCTTGCACTCTTACAAGCGATACTCAATGCGCATACCGGCATCTCTCTTGTCGCCATTTGCCTTAAACCATGCTTCGCTTACCGCTGCGTACAGCAGGAAGAAAAACGGTAAAGCAATAAGTGCGCAACATTTCAATTTTCATCCTGTTCTGACCTCGCTTTTTCATTTCTGCTATACACTTTCTGGAGATTGTTGTTCAACCTATTAAGGCATAACGGATGGCTAACTTTCCCGCCAGCTTACTGATCCTCAATGGCAAAAGCGCTGATAACCAGCCGCTACGTGAGGCCATTACTCTACTTCGCGACGAAGGTATACAGATTCACGTTCGGGTAACCTGGGAAAAAGGCGACGCGCAGCGTTACGTTGATGAAGCCCGTAGACTGGGCGTTGAAACGGTGATTGCCGGCGGCGGAGACGGTACCATTAATGAAGTGTCGACCGCGCTCATCCAGATCCGCGACGGCGTAGCCCCTGCACTGGGCCTTTTGCCGCTCGGCACTGCCAACGATTTTGCCACCAGCGCCGGTATTCCTGAAGCGCTGGACAAAGCGCTGAAACTGGCGATTGCCGGAAACGCGATGGAAATTGATATGGCCAGGGTCAATGATAAAACCTGTTTTATCAATATGGCGACGGGCGGTTTTGGCACCCGCATTACCACCGAAACGCCGGAAAAACTTAAAGCCGCGTTGGGCGGCGTCTCCTATCTTATTCACGGTCTGATGAGAATGGATACGCTGACCCCTGACCGCTGCGAAATACGTGGCGAAAACTTTCACTGGCAGGGAGATGCGCTGGTGATCGGCATCGGCAACGGTCGTCAGGCCGGCGGCGGGCAGCAATTATGTCCCACCGCGCTGATTAACGACGGGCTGTTACAGCTACGGATTTTTACCGGCGAAGAACTGCTGCCGGCGCTGTTTTCCACACTCACGCAGACAGATGACAATCCGAATATTATTGACGGCGCCTCGGCGTGGTTTGATATTCATGCGCCGCATGAAATCACGTTTAATCTGGATGGCGAACCACTCAGCGGGCAAGAATTTCATATTGAGGTGCTGCCTGGCGCATTACGCTGTCGGCTGCCACCAGACTGCCCGTTACTACGTTAATAACGCCTGTCGCTGGCCGGATGCGTTCACATCCGGCTTTTTTTCGTTGAACTCAGGCGATGGTGACTTTGCTATCCAGATAGACATCCTGTACGGCGTTAATCAACTTCACGCCATCAGCCATCGATTTCTTAAAGGCTTTACGTCCCAGAATTAGCCCCATTCCACCGGCTCGTTTGTTGATCACCGCGGTACGAACCGCGTCGCCGAGATCAGTGTCGCCGCCGTCCGCGCCGCCGGAGTTGATAAGCCCGGCGCGTCCCATATAGCAGTTCGCCAACTGGTAACGTACCAAATCAATCGGGTTATCGCTGGTCAGTTTGCTGTACACGCGATCGTCGGTATAGCCGAAGTTGACCGCTTTATAACCGCCATTATTCTCGGCCATTTTCTGTTTCACAATATCCGCGCCAATCGTAGCGGCCAGATGGTTGGCTTGCCCCGTCAGGTCAGCGGATACATGGTAATCAACGCCGTCTTTTTTAAAGGAAGAATTACGCAGGTAAGCCCACAATACGGTCACCATACCCAGCTCATGCGCACGCTCAAAAGCGGCGGAGATCTCTTCAATCTGGCGACGAGACTGTTCCGAACCGAAATAGATCGTCGCGCCTACCGCCACGGCGCCCATATTGAACGCCTGCTCAACGCTGGCGTACAGGGTCTGATCGTACTCTGTCGGATAGCTCAATGTTTCGTTGTGATTCAGTTTGACCAAAAACGGAATACGGTGCGCATAGCGCCGTGAAACCGAGGCCAGTACGCCGTAGGTAGAGGCCACGCAGTTACAGCCGGCCTCAATCGCCAATTCAACAATATTTTTTGGGTCAAAGTAGCGCGGGTTGGCCGCAAAAGAAGCGCCGGCGGAGTGCTCCACCCCCTGATCGACGGGCAGTATCGAAAGGTATCCTGTTCCCGCCAGGCGACCAGTATTATAGAGCGTCTGCATATTACGCAGAACGGCTGGTGGACGATTATTGTCAATCATCACCCGGTCAACGTAATCCTTGCCGGGTAGATAAAGCTGATCGGAAGGAATGGTCATACAACGATGCTGTAAAAGGCTGTCGGCGTCTTTGCCAAGCAACTGCGCAATATCAGTCATAGCTATGCTCCCGTAAGTTCCGATAGGGTATCGGAAGGTGAATAGTCCTGCCCCGCAGATTGCGGGTCGCAATAAGCCTGGTACTGACCGACCATTTTTGCCAACTTTAGCGCATTTTTTCGGCGCTATCTGCTGACTCGATTCACGTCCGAAAAAGTGTTAGATCGGTCAAAATTAATGCTCAATGGTATTTAAAAGGTATTATTAAATGGTATTGTCATGGCGTACCTTACCTGTCATGAAGGATTCAAAAATGAAAACGACCTTTAAACTGTCGTTCATGATGTTCGTGGAGTGGTTTATCTGGGGCGCCTGGTTCGTCCCCCTGTGGCTATGGCTAAATAAAAGCGGGTTTTCCGCCGGTGAAATAGGCTGGTCTTATGCCTGTACCGCCATTGCGGCGATCCTGTCGCCGATTCTGGTCGGCTCCGTTACCGACCGTTTTTTCTCGGCGCAAAAAGTCCTGGCGGTACTGATGTTTGCAGGCGCCGTGCTGATGTATTTCGCGGCGCAGCAAACCACCTTTGCCGGATTCTTTCCGCTGCTTCTGGCCTATTCATTGACCTATATGCCGACCATCGCGCTGACAAACAGCATTGCCTTCGCTAACGTACCGGACGTTGAACGCGATTTTCCACGCATTCGCGTTATGGGAACCATTGGGTGGATTGCCTCCGGCCTCGCCTGTGGATTCCTGCCGCAAATGTTAGGCTATAACGATATTTCCCCCACCAACATTCCACTGCTCATAACCGCCGCAAGTTCAGCGTTGCTGGGCGTATTTGCGTTCTGTCTGCCAGACACGCCGCCAAAAAGCACCGGCAAGATGGATATTAAAGTGATGCTGGGGCTGGATGCGCTGGTCCTGCTGCGCGATAAAAACTTTCTCGTTTTCTTCTTCTGTTCCTTCCTGTTTGCGATGCCGCTGGCCTTCTACTACATCTTCGCTAACGGCTATCTGACGGAAGTGGGAATGAAGAACGCCACCGGCTGGATGACGCTCGGCCAGTTCTCTGAAATCTTCTTTATGCTGGCTCTGCCCTTTTTCACTAAGCGCTTTGGCATTAAAAAGGTATTATTACTTGGTCTTATTACCGCCGCGATCCGCTACGGCTTTTTTGTCTATGGCGGCGCGGAGACGTACTTCACTTACGCCCTGCTGTTCCTCGGTATTTTGCTGCACGGCGTAAGTTACGATTTCTACTACGTCACCGCCTACATTTATGTCGATAAAAAAGCGCCGGTTCATATGCGTACCGCTGCGCAAGGGCTTATCACCCTCTGCTGTCAGGGATTCGGCAGCCTGCTGGGCTATCGTCTCGGAGGCGTGATGATGGAAAAAATGTTTGCTTATCCGCAACCGGTTAACGGTCTGACATTCAACTGGGCGGGCATGTGGACGTTTGGCGCAGTGATGATTGCCGTCATCGCGCTACTGTTTATGATTTTCTTTCGCGAATCGGACAAAGAGATCACTGCTATTGACGATCGCGATATTGCGTTGACACAAGGGGAAGTAAAATGAAAGCAGAACGTATTCTCGGTGCTCTTTACGGGCAAGCGTTAGGGGATGCGATGGGAATGCCCTCTGAGCTGTGGCCGAGAACGCGCGTCAAAGCGCATTTCGGCTGGATTGACCGCTTTCTGCCCGGCCCAAAAGAAAATAATGCCGCCTGCTATTTTAACCGCGCGGAGTTTACGGATGATACCGCAATGGCACTCTGCCTGGCCGACGCGCTACTCGAATGCGAAGGCAGCATTGATCCCGAGATTATTGGACGTAACATCCTCGCCTGGGCAGAACGCTTTGATGCGTTCAATAAAAATGTACTCGGCCCGACGTCAAAAATTGCGCTGAATGCGATTCGCGACGGCAAACCCATCGCGGCGCTGGAAAATAACGGCGTGACTAACGGCGCGGCCATGCGCGTTTCGCCGTTGGGCTGCCTGTTGCCGCCAACTAACCTGACAGCCTTTATAGCAGAAGTAGCGTTAGCCTCCAGCCCGACGCATAAATCCGATCTGGCGGTGGCTGGCGCCGTGGTTGTCGCCTGGGCCGTCTCGCGAGCGGTTAACGGCGACACATGGCAAAGTATTGCCGACTCGCTCCCCGCCGTCGCCCATCAGGCGCAGACAGCGCGTATTACCACGTTTAGCGCCTCGCTATCGGCACGTCTGGAACTGGCGCTAAACATTGTCCGCCACGCCGACGGCGTCGAATCTGCCAGCGAACAGCTCTATCAGATCATCGGCGCGGGAACCAGCACCATTGAATCGGTTCCCTGCGCTATCGCCATGGTGGAACTGGCGAATACCGATCCTAACCGCTGTGCCGTGCTGTGCGCTAACCTCGGCGGCGATACCGACACTATCGGCGCGATGGCTACCGCCATTTGCGGCGCGTTGCACGGGGTAAGCGCCATTAACCCCCAGTTAAAGCAAACGCTGGACGAGGTTAATCAGCTGGATTTTGCGCGCTATGCCGTTGCGCTGGCGAGTTATCGTCAACGGCGGGAGGCACTATGAACGGCGCACGGTTGCTGACATTATTACCGACCCTGCATACCCGGCGTCCGCTCACCGTTATCGGCGCGGCAGTGATCGATATCATTGCCGACGCCTGGACGTTGCCGCGTCGCGGAGGCGATATTGAACTGCAACAACAGAGCGTCAATGTCGGCGGCTGTGCGCTGAATATTGCCGTGGCGTTGAAACGACTGGGGATTGACGCCAGCAATGCGCTGCCGCTGGGCCAGGGCGTGTGGGCGGAGAGGATTCGCCGCCGTCTGGCAAAAGAGGGATTATCCAGCGTGATTGACGCGGTTGAAGGGGATAACGGCTGGTGTCTGGCGTTAGTCGAACCGGATGGCGAACGCACGTTTATGTCTTTTAGCGGCGTGGAAAACCAGTGGAATGCGGACTGGCTGTCGCAGCTCAGGACACCGCGGGGCAGTCTTGTCTACCTGTCCGGTTATCAACTGGCCTCGTCCTGTGGCGAACCACTGATCCAGTGGCTGGAAACCGTCGACGATGTAACGCCTTTTATCGATTTTGGCCCGCGAATCGGTGATATTACAGACGATGCAATGGCGCGCATTATGGCCTGCCGGCCCATCGTCTCCCTCAACCGCCAGGAAGCCATCATCGCTGCGGAACGCGCCGGGCTTGCGACCGATACGCGCACTTTCGGCGAAGCATGGGTAAAACGCTTTTCCGCGCCGCTGGTGGTGCGCCATGATAAAGACGGAGCGTGGTATTTTAGCGCGCAATCTTCCGGCGTTGTGCCAGCGTTTCCGGCAACCGTGGTGGATACCATCGGCGCGGGCGACAGCCATGCTGGCGGCGTGCTGGCAGGACTGGCGTCAGGCTGGTCGCTCGCGGATGCCGTACTGCTGGGAAATGCGGTGGCAAGCTGGGTGGTCGGGCATCGCGGCGGCGACTGCGCGCCCACGCGCGAGGCGCTACTCCTCGCACACAAAAACGTATAGGTCGCTACGACAATAACTGATGCTGTATTCAATAGGCCGCTGCTGCTGATCGAGCGCCACCTGCTTAATCACCAGCACCGGCACTTTACCATCCATTTGAATATGCGACTGAAACTCATCATCCGGCATCCGGGCGCTGACGCGGGATCGGGTACGCTGAGGGTAAATGTGCTGGCGACGAAAATAGTCATACAACGAAATGCCAATCGCGTCGACATCATGAATCAGATGCGCGGGCACCCAGGACTCTTCAATCGATACCGCGTCCTCATCAACATAACGAATGCGTTTGAGTAAAAAGACGTCGCTGCCTGCGGGGATCGCCAGATGCTGCGCGACCTCATCCGGACAACTTACCACACGTTTGTTAACCCATAGCGTATCCGGTTTTTTGCCGCGCAAGACAACCTGCTGAGAAAATCCCCGCGCCTCTTTCAGGGAATATTCAAAGATATTATTGATTTGCGTACCGTAGCCGCGGGCGCGCGTAACGACCCCCTCTTCTTCCAGCGCCTGCATCGCTTTTCGTACCGTGATGCGCGAGACGCCGGTAAGCTGGCTGAGATCGCGTTCGCCAGGCAAAATATTACCGTGCTCAAGAATACCGCTGCGCACGGCATCCTTTACCGTCTGGGCGAATTTCATGTATAGCGGCGTATTATCCGCCGCTGAAATTCGTTCATTCAGTTGCGCGATGAGCCGGGTATGCGCTTGTTCCATTTATCTTTCCTGACGACGGGTCTGTAGGCAGTATACTACCACCACGCGTGGAAATGATGTACCGGACCAATGCCCTTCCCCACTTCCAGCGTGTCCGCCTGCGCCAACGCCGCCGAAAGCCATGCCTTCGCCTCGTTTACCGTCTCTCCCCAACTGCGATGACGGGGCCGTAACGCCGCCAGCGCCGCCGACAGCGTACAGCCCGTCCCATGCGTATTTTTGGTGTTCACACGCGGCGCGCTAAAACGCTGCTCGCCCTCGCGGGTAAAGAGCCAGTCCGGGCTTTGCGCATTCTCTAAATGCCCGCCTTTCATTAATACCGCTTCACACCCCATCGCCAGTAACGCCCGCCCCTGCGCCAGCATCTCCTGTTCCGTACGCGCATGGGGCGCATCCAGCAATGCTGCGGCTTCCGGCAAATTAGGCGTAATCAGCGATACCTGCGGCAACAGCCGGACGCGTAATGTTTCTATCGCAGAGGGCGAGAGCAGCGGATCGCCGCTTTTCGCCAGCATCACCGTATCCAGCACCACATTACGTACATGATGGCGCTGTAACCGTTCCGCCACGGCCTCGACAATATCGGTTTCCGCCAGCATGCCGATTTTTGTGGTATCAATGCGCACATCGCTGAACACGGAATCAAGTTGAGCGGCGACAAAGTCCGGCTCTATCCGGTACACCGACTGTACGCCACAGGTATTTTGCGCCACCAGCGCGGTGATGACCGAACAGCCATATGCGCCCAGCGCGGAAAAGGTCTTGAGATCCGCCTGGATACCGGCCCCGCCGCTGGGATCGGTGCCGGCAATCGTCAGCGCGTTAATTCGTTGCATTGGCCGCCTCCACATCCAGATGATAGAGCGCATCAAGAAAAGCCGGGATGAAGCTACCAGGTCCTTCGCTACGCTCTGCCGCGGCCTGTCCAGCCAGTTTCATCCAGCAGCAGGCCGAAGCGACATTGTCCAGCGCGGCGCCCGGTAACGCGCAACTGGCGGCGGCGACCGCCGACAACGCGCAGCCGGTGCCTACAATGCGAGTCATTAACGGATCGCCGCCGGGAATGCTCAGCGTGCGCTGACCGTTAGTGACGTAATCTACCTCTCCGGTAACCACAACGATGCAGTCTATCTGACGCGCCAGCGCCTGCGCCGCAGGCAGTGCGGCCAACGCCGCCTCGGTGGTATCTACGCCGCGTCCGCCCAGCGCCATGCCGGATAACGCCAGGATTTCCGAGGCGTTGCCGCGTATTGCCGCCGGGCGCAGGGACAAGAGATCCAGGCAAAATCGCCGACGAAATTCCAGCGCGCCCACCGCGACAGGATCAAGTGTCCACGGCGTTTTGGCATCATAAGCGCTTTCTACCGCCCCACGCATCGCGTCAGCGCGTGAGGCGGTTAAGGTTCCGACATTAACCAGCAAGGCGTTGGCGATGGCGGCAAACGGTCTGGCCTCGACAGGATCAATCACCATGGCGGGTGAAGCGCCCAGCGCCAGCAGCGTATTGGCGGTAAACGTTTGTACGACGTCATTCGTCATACAGTGCGTAAGCGGGGAGAGCGCGCGAAAGTGTTTTAACGTATGCGCCGCAAGCGTGCGGCAGTGCAGGTCAGGCTGCATGGTTCAGCTCCTGCCCGCGTGAAGAAGGGACACGAGCAGTGTCAGACTTCCCTACGCTGGCATTATCCAGATCAGGTGGTACGGGTATTTCTCAGCCTTCACAAGGAAGGGCACCCCGAGTCGTCAAGCCCCGCCGTGTTAAGCGAGGTTTCGCTATTAAGCATACTGTCTGCGCCAGACAATGTAAATTT
The DNA here is from genome assembly GCF_046550775.1 of Salmonella sp. SAL04202. Lineage (NCBI taxonomy): Bacteria > Pseudomonadati > Pseudomonadota > Gammaproteobacteria > Enterobacterales > Enterobacteriaceae > Salmonella > Salmonella sp. SAL04202. The sequence goes on from NZ_JBGDXK010000001.1 coordinate 1,957,043, forward strand.
ACAGCCAGCGGCGGACGATAATTTCAGCGTTATCAGATAGTTCTCAAAACCTATTCGGTTCTGGCAAACTTGCTGGCGGATATGTTGCTGCACGACGCTTTCGTTTACACTTTTTACGAAAAGGGGCGTGAGATAACAAAATAGCGCTTGTCAGATACGCCACCAGCAGAAATGATACACACGATGTTAACTGACCCGCATATGTGGAGGGTAAAAGTATGAAAAGTAAGTTGCTGCCTTGCGCGCTGTTGCTTGCAACCAGTTTTGCATGGGCCGCCCCCGCGACAACGGGCATTGATCAATATGAGTTAAAAAGCTTTATCGCCGACTTCACCCATTTCAAGCCCGGCGATACCGTTCCGCAGATGTACCGCACCGATGAGTACAATATTAAACAGTGGAAATTACGTAATCTGCCCGCGCCAGATGCCGGTACTCACTGGACCTATATGGGCGGTGCGTATGTACTGATTAACGATACCGATGGAAAAATCATCAAAGCCTATGATGGCGAGATTTTTTATCATCGATAAAAAAAGCCCCCTCATCCAGAGGGGGAAATACAGCCCCATGTTACTTTTTTATTAGCCCTTAATCACTCTATCCCCTTCAAACTTCCTTTTTGTTGACTGCCTTCACTACCCGATTCGCTCTGGATCCCGCCCTTTTGAAACTACCGCATACCACATTAAAATTTATTGCAGAAAGATTGTCATCCCGGTCACTTATTATTGTAAGTGACCGGGAGTTCATTCACCTATCGCGCCATATATCTTAAATATTTTTCATATATATTAATCGTATTTCACATAGATCAGTGCAGTCGCTTTTAGATCGCCCGGCTTTATATTGTCTCGGTCATAAACATAATAACTGGCGATAATAGGGATTGTTATCATATCACTGTTGAGCGGCGTGCCTACTTGATCCACTTTCCATAACGTTGAAGCATTACCCTGCTCTGCTGTATTTGAAATATTCACCGTTTTTCCACCGCTCTCCAGTATAAATCCGACGCCATTATTCACAGCACCACGCAACACAGAATAGCTATCTGGTATTAAATCACTGCTGGAGAGATAAACCGTCATTTTACGCGATGTTTGTTTAGCATTACCAAAAAGATTATCACACTGGAGTCGAATATTATCCGCGGCATTTTTGTTGCTGACCTTGCCTGTGTTATATAATTCAGAAAGCGCAATATTCGGTAGCGTGATCGTCAGATCTTCAGGTTTGCAGGTTGTCTGCTTGCGATCGTAGGACACAAACAGATCAAATGAATATAACCCTGCACCTCTAAGATAACTATTATAATCTGCGGCACAGGCATTCCAGCCTCTTCCTGCTAGCAGGCACCCTAAAAACCGCAAACTGGCCGTAAACTGAGTTGCAGAAGAAGCGCTTGTTATTGATACCACCCCGTTGATTAGGACACTGTTGCCACTACCGGCAGAAATATTTACATTCGCCCCAGAGGAAGCGGGTTCAACCGTTACCGTATAGCCCGTTGTAAACGGCATTGTGAGAGTATTATTATCTGCCCAGGCGATTTTTAACTTCAGTTTTACTGTATCATTGTATAATCCCACGATGATATCGGAAGGATCCATACGCGTTATCTTATAAGTCCCTGAACAAGTTGTATCGTTAAAATTATGGCTATAAGTTGCGGACTGATTAGGGTTAATCGTAAAATCCTCACGAATAATTAAATTATCCTGATAAGTAATTTCTCCCGTACAGGCTGCGTATGTTTCAGGTAAAATCAATAACATCACGATAAAAAGAAAGAGTTTCATTTCACCACCTCACCACTACCGACAAATATAAACTTTACTTTCATCAACCGTTTTACCAAAGGTGATTGAACATGAAAGCCCCTGCTCTTTATCTACTGGTACACTAACTTCGGGCGGAATATCATTCGTTCGAATAAATAGCTGACTACCTTGTCCAACAATGCCCACATTATGACCATGATGATCTACTACATCATAACCAAAAATAAGAGGCGAGCCATCAGGACGCTGCGCTTTAATAAACCATGGTTTACGCTGGTCGGTATCAAAATTCACTAGCACGACGGCCCCTCGGTACGGGGCGGCAACTTTACGGTTACCGCGTAATTCCGTTTCACTGCTACTTTGCGACACATCAAGCATAAGATGGTTTTCGCGATATGGCGTAAGGTTGTCATAAACCACCGTTCCTTTTTTATTGGTGGTCCGATATTTTTGGCCGTTAACGTAGGCTCCTTCAAGTCCCGGAGCCTGCATAATCGCAAAGGTATCTGAAAGCCGGCTGGATAAATTCAACCCGCCACTCCAGGCTACAACCCCACCGGAAATACTTCCGCCGGTCTGAGTATAATTGGACGACTGGCTGTAACTACCATTAAGCGTTGCAACGGGCGTATTCCAGGTTAAATTCGTCCCCGCAGTGGTCTCACTATCGTGTCGCTGATGACTAACATTCACGCCGTAATTAAATTGATCGCGACTGCCTGCCGTACCGGTTAAACCAATATTGTTTGAGGTAAATCCATCATCATCAAAGGTCGTCGAGTTCGACACATTCAGATGACGCCGCGGGGTAGTAATACCGTCCCCCCAGTCAAAGGGAATTGAAATAAACAGGTTAAAACGTTTATCTTCATTATGATCCTCGTCGTAAGTCTGACTGGCGGATAACGTATAATTAATTTTCTGGAACGTATTGGAATAGCTTATTTGATAATCTTTACTGGTGCCGCTACGTCCCCAGTAATCACGCCATAATGCACTCAGTGATACTGCGCCCCATCCTTCTGGCAAGGATTGGCTCACATTAGCTGAAAACGTATTTTTACGCCCAAAATCGTTTTGATAATAATCAGCAATATCGTATACATCATTCTTATCGCGACGATAGTTATTTTTATTATTGGCCCAGACATGATCGTTAAATGTGCGGTAATCCTGTGATGAATACCGATACGCAGCCAGACCAAACCGGGTTAATGTTTGGGTCAGGTATTTATTATAAGCAATCTGATAACTCTGACCATCAAATACATCGCCATTATCCTGTTTACTGTGCGCTCGCGTAGCGTCAAGCGAAATGGCGCCAATCCGGGTATTCCACCCCGTGCCGAGGGTAAACGCATTATAATGGTTCGATAGCATCGTACCGCCATAAAGCGTCAACAGGTTATTAAGGCCATACTGATAACTGATTTGTGTAAAATCGGCCTGATTATCGGCGCCTTCAATATGACTACGGCCGGCGGAAAAATCATACTTAGAGACGCCAGGCTGCAACATGTTCGGTACGGAAGCGTAAGGCACCAGCCAGGTATTTATCGAACCATCCGCCTCACGCACGGTGACATCAAGATCAGCGCCACCGCCCGCGAGTTGCAGATCCGCAATGGAAAAGGGGCCAGGAGGAACCTCTTTCTGATAAACAACGAATCCGTTCTGTTCGATGGTTACCAAAGCGTTAGTCTGTGCAATCCCCTGCACCAACGGCGTAAAATTCTGTTTCGAGTTTGGCAACATTTGCATATCGCGGAACAGGCGAACGCCGGTAAATCTCACAGAATCAAAAATCTCTGACGAGGTATACTGATCCCCGGCGCGTAATGTGCCGAGGAGCTCAGCGATACCGCGCTCCAGATACAATGTGTTGCTTTTCCACTCACCGCTGCTGCCATCGGTTTTATTAAATGTGGTATCCGCATGCGCTTGCCAGCCCAACAGATTGAAACCGCTATTGAACCGAACGTAAGTACTTTCACTACTGCCAGAATTCTTATAGTCACTGTAATACTGGCTGGCATAGTAAGAAGTATAAAATGCATTGATGCCGCGATCCCAGTTTTCAGGCAATACATAACCCGCCTCGACCTCATTTACATAGGCCTGGGGAACGCTCAAATCCAGCCGAAAAACGCCAATATTAAAAGTATAGCCACCGCTTCTCACGACATCTTTTAACGCAATACAATCCGTTGCTCCCTGCGGTTGCAGACCATCGCTTATCACACCAATATTTTTCAACAACTCAGTTGAAATACACGTGCTACCGGGATCATCGGCAACAATGATATCGTATTTACCTCGCCATTGATTGTTGACATAAATATCCAATTCGTACTGTCCCGGAATTGGATTATTCTCATCCAGATGGAAATTTGTTATTTTTTGATCTCTCATTCCCCCCACCATAAAATGGGTATCAAACGTTTCCGTCGCGATAGCCTGCGTTTGCCAGGTAAACAGAGTCAATAAAACAAGCGAAGCGATGGGCGTCATCCTTAGCATGATGAACTCCTGTTTATTTTACATTAATTTTGCTACTAATATAGTTACCATTATCATCAATAATCGTTACTTCATACTGGCTTGTTGACGCATATTTCATGTTAATATTTTGCGTCGATAGCGGTGGCAGCATGATAGTTTGATCATTAATCTTAGTATTTCCTGCTTTTACATCCGTCACGGTAATCCAGTTTGCAGTATCATTTTTCATGATGACAGTTTTATTACTGCGAAATAAACCAATCCTCTGAAAACTGTCTTTGGTTACGGCGGCAATTCGACTGGGGCGCCATATTAATTTTATTCGATTCTGCATTGCGAATTTAAGCACATTTTTACCGGCGTTTTCCTGGCTGTTTGGTGGAATATCAAGCACATTCAGATAAAACAGACTTTCTTTGTTGTCCGGTAAGCTATTAGGCATTTTCTTGATTTTGATCTGCTGACCAGACTCAGCGGCAACGCGCGCCACTGGCGGCGTCAGCATAAATGGCACCTGAATTTTTTCTGGCGGTAATGAAGTGTTACCGTCATCAATCCAGGACTGTACCAGCGAAGCTTGCTCGCCCTGATTCACCAATTGTACAACGACTTCTTTCTTCTCTGCCGGGTAAATCACACGCGTACCATAAATAACAATACCAGCATGCGCAGGCAAAATTATGGCAGATAATAATACTGCAGATAATATTTTCATATTTACACGGCCTTGCTTATAAAAAACCGGCGACGAACGCCGCCGGTTGAATAAATTAGTCAGTAACAACCGTTAAAGTCAGTGTTGAGCTAACATCACCAGAAGCAACATCACCGTCTAAACGCGCATAGCGTGCTAAAAAAGTCAGGTCGTATTCACCGCTGCTATTTGGAGCTAGTGTCACCCCCGTCTCTGGATCAATCTGATTATCCGTACTTCCGTAGTAAACCGCAAAACCGACACCTTTGGCAGACCCGTTATTAAATGTGATATCGTGGCTGTCAAATTGCGTTGAAGAGAAGGTAATACGCGGCGCTACACCCTGTTGACATTTTATTTTCAACGGCATCTGAGTTTGATTAGTTACTGCGTCATAAATCTGACCCGGGGTTAAATTAATTATTTTATCCGCACCAATTTCATTCAGTCTAATTTCAGCGGTGTTCGTACCCAAAAATTGACAGGTAGTACCAACCACCTTTCCGTTAATATTCAGAACGCCTGAATCATACTCATCAACAGCAAAAGCCCCAGCGCTCATAAATACAGCAGACAATACAGAAGCAGCAATAAGTGAACGTTTCATAATCTCTTCCTTAATGAAGTAATTTCTATTTGTTAAGAGTTATTAACCCTTGCAACGAAAATTCTCATAGACAGGAAGTTATCGCAATGTAAACACGATGTTTTGTTGATTTAAAACAATTTACAGATTGCAATATAATTGCAACAAATAATCATTGCTTATCATTATTTTGTAAACTTATTAATTTCCGAAATTTACTGCCCTTAAATATAAACACAACAAATAAAAAAGCCCATATCATTGATATCAATGATATGGGCCTGCGGAATTAATAAGAATTAGTCGTAATGATTAACAATAATCTGTCGGGTGCTATCACCAGGCACCGTGTATAGCTGCGTTGTCACACCTCTCATCGGCGTAGCGGCGGGTGTTTGCAGCGTTGAAACGTGGATAGTGTTGCCGCAACGCTGCTGCAACTGCGCGTTTACCACTTCTGTACTGCACGTTGGCGCGGTCACTTTTCCACTGATGGTTAATGTTGCGGTGTCGGAGGCAAAAACGGGTACGCTTATCCCATAAGCCGAAACTATAATTCCCATCAGCAAATATTTTTTCATAGTGAGCAATTGTTCCTCTGGTGAACGTCAAACAGTATGCAGGCCGTCCTGATGAGCAGTATGAACGTATCGATACCTTAAAACCAATTGAAAAAATAAATCAGTAGGATAGGTATGATCAATTCAAATAATGTTTTTGCCGATTATTTCAGATAAACACCTGTCTGTTTAAGCAGGAATTAACAATGCGGGGGCTATTATTTTATTAATACATTCACTGCATCAATATATATTAATGCAGTGAATGTCATATTCTCTTTGGAATACGTCAGGAGGATTACACCGCGCGGAAGGCGATTTCTCCCGGAATCACTTCACCCTGCCAGTAAAGCTGTGCCGCAACGCGATCGGCCAGTTCGCGATAGATCGCGGTAAACTCGCTCTCCGGACGGCTAACCACCGTCGGCGTACCGCGATCGAGATCTTCACGCAGACTAATATGCAGCGGCATCTGACCCAGAAGCTGAGTATGGTATTTTTCCGCCAGCTTCTGCGCGCCGCCCGTGCCGAAGATCGGTTCGTGATGGCCGCAGTTGCTACAAATATGCATACTCATATTTTCCACAATGCCGAGCACCGGCACTTCCACCTTCTCGAACATCACGATACCTTTTTTGGCGTCGATTAGCGCGATATCCTGCGGCGTAGTCACCACCACCGCGCCGGTAACAGGAATGTTCTGCGCCAGCGTTAGCTGAATATCCCCGGTTCCCGGCGGCATATCCAGTACCAGATAATCCAGATCCGGCCACAGCGTCTCCTGCAACATCTGCATCAGCGCCTTACTGGCCATTGGGCCGCGCCATACCATCGCGTTATCGTCAGTCACCAGATAGCCGATCGAGTTGGTCGCCAGGCCGTGAGACATAATCGGCGCCATATGCGTACCGTCTGGCGATGTCGGGCGCTGATCTTCTGCGCCAAGCATGGTTGGGATCGACGGACCGTAAATATCGGCATCGAGAACCCCGACCTTTGCGCCTTCAGCCGCTAACGCCAGCGCCAGGTTTACCGCCGTGGACGATTTACCCACCCCGCCTTTACCGGAGCTCACGGCAATGATGTTTTTCACGCCATTAATGCCAGGCTGATTTTTGACGCGTTTCAGCGTCGCAATGTTGTACGACAGTTTCCAGTCGATCGCTTTTGCGCCCGTAATACGTAACAGATCGGCGCTGCATTGCTCTTTTAATACCTCAAACGCGCTGTTCCAGACGAACGGCATGACCAGCTCAACGTGCAGCGTATCATCCATCCAGGCGACGTGGTGCAACGCCTTAAGCGTGGTGAGGTTATGCTTCAGGGTTGGGTGCTGAAAATTCGCCAGCGTCCCGGCGACCATCGCTCGCAGGGTATCTGGTGATTTGGCCTGGGATTGTTCGTTCATCCCGACTCCTTTTGTAGTTCTGAAAAGTACGATTGTAACTTTGTAGTTTACTCCAGCGGTAACAATTATTCATTTACGGATAAATGCCCTTATCGATTGGCGCAGTAATTACCATTTTGGTACTATCAAAGCCCTTTTTTACAACAGAAGAAGTAATACCCACTATGACTCAAGTCGCGAAGAAAATTCTGGTAACGTGCGCGCTGCCGTACGCCAACGGCTCTATCCACCTCGGCCATATGCTGGAGCACATCCAGGCTGATGTCTGGGTCCGTTACCAGCGAATGCGCGGCCATGAGGTTAACTTCATCTGTGCCGATGACGCTCATGGCACGCCGATCATGCTGAAAGCGCAGCAGCTTGGTATTACGCCGGAGCAAATGATCGGTGAAATGAGCCAGGAGCACCAGACCGATTTCGCCGGTTTTAATATTAGCTACGACAACTACCACTCAACGCACAGCGACGAGAATCGCGAGCTGTCCGAGCTGATTTATACGCGCCTGAAAGAGAACGGTTTTATTAAGAACCGCACTATCTCTCAACTCTACGATCCGGAAAAAGGCATGTTCCTGCCGGACCGATTTGTGAAAGGCACCTGCCCGAAATGTAAATCCGCAGACCAGTACGGCGATAACTGTGAAGTGTGCGGCGCGACCTACAGCCCGACCGAACTTATCGAACCGAAATCCGTGGTGTCCGGCGCGACGCCGGTAATGCGTGACTCCGAGCACTTTTTCTTTGACCTGCCGTCATTCAGCGAAATGTTGCAGGCGTGGACCCGCAGCGGCGCGCTGCAGGAGCAGGTGGCGAACAAAATGCAGGAGTGGTTTGAATCCGGCCTCCAGCAGTGGGACATCTCCCGCGACGCGCCGTATTTTGGTTTCGAAATCCCGAACGCGCCGGGCAAATATTTCTACGTCTGGCTGGACGCGCCGATTGGCTATATGGGCTCCTTCAAAAATCTGTGCGATAAGCGCGGTGACACGACCAGTTTTGATGAGTACTGGAAAAAAGACTCCGACGCCGAGCTGTACCACTTTATCGGCAAAGACATCGTCTATTTCCACAGCCTGTTCTGGCCTGCCATGCTGGAAGGCAGCCACTTCCGTAAGCCGACCAACCTGTTCGTTCACGGCTACGTGACGGTGAACGGCGCGAAGATGTCTAAGTCTCGCGGCACCTTTATTAAGGCCAGCACCTGGCTGAAACACTTTGACGCCGACAGCCTGCGCTACTACTACACCGCGAAGCTCTCTTCACGCATTGATGACATCGACCTGAACCTGGAAGACTTTGTCCAGCGCGTCAATGCCGATATCGTCAATAAAGTAGTTAACCTGGCATCCCGTAACGCCGGTTTTATCAATAAGCGTTTCGACGGCGTGCTGGCGGCTGAACTGGCCGATCCGCAATTGTATAAAACCTTTACTGACGCCGCTGCGGTGATTGGCGAAGCATGGGAAAGTCGTGAATTCGGCAAAGCTATCCGTGAGATTATGGCGCTGGCCGACGTCGCTAACCGTTATGTTGACGAGCAAGCGCCGTGGGTGGTGGCTAAACAGGAAGGCCGCGACGCGGACCTGCAGGCCATTTGCTCAATGGGCATCAACCTGTTCCGCGTGTTGATGACGTATCTGAAACCGGTACTGCCGACGCTTTCTGAACGCGTTGAAGCCTTCCTGAACAGCGAACTGAACTGGGATGCCATCGAACAGCCGTTGCTCGGTCACAAGGTCAACACCTTTAAGGCGCTCTACAATCGCATCGACATGAAGCAAGTTGAAGCGCTGGTTGAAGCGTCTAAAGAAGAGGTGAAAGCCGCAGCCGCGCCGGTTACCGGCCCGTTAGCCGACTTCCCGATTCAGGAAACCATCACCTTTGACGATTTCGCCAAAATTGACCTGCGCGTAGCATTGATTGAAAACGCTGAGTTCGTAGACGGTTCTGACAAATTGCTGCGCCTGACGCTGGATCTGGGCGGCGAGAAGCGTAACGTCTTCTCCGGCATTCGTTCCGCCTACCCGGACCCGCAGGCGCTGATTGGCCGCCAGACGGTAATGGTCGCCAACCTCGCGCCGCGTAAAATGCGCTTTGGCGTCTCCGAGGGAATGGTGATGGCCGCAGGACCTGGCGGGAAAGATATCTTCCTGTTAAGCCCTGATGACGGCGCGAAGCCTGGCCAACAGGTGAAATAAGCAACAAGCCGGAGCATGCTCCGGCTTTTTTAACCGCTTAATCCTGACTGGCATATCACCCTATCCGCGTGTTTTAACTTTTTCCTTAATAAGCAATAGCGCTAAGACTCCATATCCGGACTGCTAAATAACGGCTAAAAGTCATATTCTATCTCTCCCTGATACATTGCTATTACTGGGTTAAATTAATTCATTGAAATTATTTTAAAAGCCCAATCATTATATAAAATGGAGTTTTAGATGAAAATTTCTGGCAAGTTATTGTCCGCGGCTTTGGCTTCCGTACTGGTGTTCTCTCTTGCTGGCTGTGGCGATAAAGAAGAATCAAAGACCTTTAACGCAAACCTGGCGGGGACAGAAATTTCAATTACTTACACCTATAAAGGTGACAAAATCATTAAGCAGACGTCTGAAAGTAAAATCAGCTATGCCACTGTAGGCGCTAAAACGAAAGAAGATGCCGCCAAAATTCTCGATCCGCTGAGCGCGAAATATAAAAATATCGCCGGAGTGGAAGAAAAATTAACCTATGAAGATACCTATGCCCAGGAAAACGTCTCTGTGGATATGGAAAAAGTGGACTTTAAAGCGTTACAGCAAATCTCAGGGACGATGGTGTCTGGCGATACCAGCAAAGGTATCAGCATGAAACAAACCCAGACGCTGCTGGAAGCTGCTGGTTTTAAAGAAGCGAAATAACTGGCAGGCATAATGTATTGCATCGACTGGTAAAGTCGCTCAGGGCGCTGCTTCGGCAGCGTCTTTTCTTTATGAATTCCGAAAAAAGACAGCCTCGCTGTAAGTCCCCTCGCCAAAGCCTATAATCCCTGAATTCCTGGCCACACCAATACTTAACGACAAGGAATTGTTATGCGGGTTCTACGCCTTATGGCACTGCCACTATTCGCGCTCTCTTTATCGGTTAGCATAACTGGCTGCGATCAGAAAAACGATACTCCCCAGGGAAAGCAAAATAACATGACAGCGTTTATCAAGAAGATAGCCGCTAACAAAGAGTCAGAGGAAACACAACGCTATGTGGGTAATCTCAACGGTATTGAAATCAAGTTAACCTATTACTACAAAGGGGATATCGTTTTACGTCAAATATCTGAACATAAAATACTTTATAACACCCTGAAAGCCAATAATAAAGAAGAAGCACAAAAAATGCTGAGTCAAGTCGGCGAAGCTTATCAGGGTATACCGGGTTTGACTGAGCGAATCGACTATTATGATAGCTATGCTACGGAATATGTGCATATTGATTTTACCCAGGCAAAAATGAGCGACCTCTGTAAATTGCCAGGATCATCAATTGACAACTGTTCCGCGCACTATCTGTCAATGATTCGCTCGCAGAAACTGTTGGAAGAGAGCGGGTATCATAGAATCAATTAGTATAATAATGCGTTTTCCCGGTCAGACAGGACGCTGCCGGGAACAATACCGCAGAATTACTTCGCCGCGTGTTCACGGGCCGCCAGACCGCGCAGAAAATAACGCATAAACTGATCGCCGCATTCGCGGAAGTTCTTATGATCCGGCACGCGCATCATCGCGGTGATCTCTGGCATTGAGACACGAAACAACTGACCGGTAAGTATCGCCAGGATATCATCTGTTTTTAGCGAAAAGGCGATACGCAGCTTTTTCAGCACAATATTGTTGTTGATACGACGTTCCGCCGTCAATGCAGGCGCCGCCTCATCTTTGCCGCGTTTTTCATAAATGAGGCCATTGAGAAATGAGGACAACACGATATCCGGGCAACGCTGAAACCCCTCTTCCTCTTCTTTGCGCAACCAGATTGCTATCTGCTCCGGCGTAGCATCAACGTTACCCAGCGCCAGGATACGCGCCAGATCGGTATTATTAGCTTTTAAAATGTAGCGCACGCTACGCAGAATATCGTTACTCAGCATGAGGCCTTCGGTCGTTTCTATGGCAAAACGATATTCTAACAGTCTTTTACAGGCCAATCGCCTCTTTTAAACTTTTCAGATAGCGACGGCTTACCGGCACCGTCAGACCGTTGCGTAAAATCAGCTCTGCCTGCCCATTATCCTCCAGCCGAATTTCCTGCAAATGGGCCATATTCACCAGAAACTGACGATGACAACGCAGTAGCGGCGTCCGGCTTTCCAGCGTGCGCAGCGTCAGCTCGGTAAACCCCTCTTTACCTTCACTGCTGGTCACATAAACGCCGCTCATACGGCTACTGACAAAGGCGACATCATCCATTTGCAACAAATAGATCCGGCTGTGTCCGGTACAGGGAATGAATTTAAGCGCCTGCTGGTTTTCCGGCAGCAACGAAACATCCTGTTTACTGCGCTCCTGACGCAGACGATGTAACGTTTTTTCCAGCCGTTTCTCCTCTATCGGCTTGAGCAGATAATCAAAAGCGTGTTCTTCAAAGGCTTTGATGGCGTATTCGTCAAACGCGGTTAAAAAAACGATATACGGGCGGTGTTCCGGGTCAAGCATTCCTACCATCTCCAGTCCACTGATACGCGGCATCTGAATATCCAGAAACAGCACATCAGGTCGCAGCTTATGTACCGCGCCAATCGCTTCTACCGCGTTCGCGCACTCTCCCACAATCTCAATGTCATCCTGCCCCTGGAGCAAAATCCGCAGATTTTCCCGCGCTAACGGCTCATCATCCACAATCAGCACTTTAATCATGCGTCCTCCTCCAGTGGAAGTCGTAATGTAATTCGGGTAAAACAGTCCGGCTCGCAGGCCACGCTAATACCATAATCATCGCCAAAGTGTTCGCGCAGACGTTTATCCACCAGACTCATCCCCAGCCCGCTACTGCCGGCGGAAGGCTGATACAGTCCCGCATTATCTTCAATATCTAACATCAAATGCTGCCCTTCGCGCCGGGCGCGAATAGCGACGTTGCCGGTATCAAGCAGTTGCGACGTGCCATGTTTAATGGCGTTCTCAACAATCGGCTGTAACGTAAACGCAGGCAATTTCTGACGTGAAAGCGTCGATGGAACATCAAGCTGTACCTGCAGACGCGACTGAAAGCGCGCTTTTTCAATTTGCAGATAAGCGTTCACGTGTTCAATTTCATCCGCCAGCGTGACGATTTCCGACGGGCGTTTTAAATTTTTGCGAAAAAAGGTCGACAAGTACTGCACCAGTTGGCTGGCCTGTTCGCTGTCGCGGCGAATCACCGCTTTAATGGTATTGAGTGCATTAAACAGAAAATGCGGATTCACCTGCGCGTGCAACAGCTTGATCTCTGACTGCGTCAGCAACGCCTTCTGCCGTTCATACTGTCCGGCCAGGATCTGCGCGGATAAAAGCTGCGCAATACCCTCTCCCAGGGTGCGGTTAATTGAGCTGAACAGTCTGTTTTTCGCTTCGTACAATTTAATGGTGCCCATGACTCGCTGATTTTCGCCACGCAGCGGAATCACCAGCGTCGAACCGAGTTTACACTGCGGGTGTAGCGAACAGCGGTACGGCACTTCGTTGCCATCGGCATAAACCACCTCTCCGGTTTCAATTGCTTTCAGCGTATAACCTGATGAAATGGGTTTGCCTGGTAGATGGTGATCGTCGCCAATACCAGTAAAAGCCAGCAGTTTTTCGCGATCGGTGATGGCGACGGCGCCGATATCCAGCTCCTGATATAACACCTGCGCCACCTTCATACTGTTCACTTCGTTAAATCCCTGACGCAAAATCCCCTCCGTTGACGCGGCGACCTTCAGCGCGGTAGCAGAAAATGCCGAAGTATATTTTTCGAACATGGCGCGCTTATCGAGCAAAATACGCATGAACAGCGCGGCGCCAACGGTATTCGTCACCATCATCGGCGCGGCAATATTACTGACCAGATGCAGGGCATCGTCAAACGGCCTGGCTATCAATAAAATAATCAGCATCTGCACCAGTTCGGCAACACACGTAATTGCTCCCGCCGTCAGCGGGCTAAACACTTTGTCCGGGCGTCCGCGACGTATGAGAACGCTGTGTACCAACCCGCCCAGCAGCCCTTCGACGATGGTGGAAATCATACAGCTCAGCGCCGTCATGCCGCCCATAGAATACCGATGTAACCCACCGGTCAGGCCGACCAGCCCGCCGACGACCGGCCCGCCGAGTAGGCCGCCCATCACCGCGCCAATCGCGCGGGTATTGGCAATCGAATCTTCGATATGCAGCCCAAAATAAGTGCCCATAATGCAGAAGATAGAAAACGTGACGTAACACAGAAGCTTGTGCGGCAGACGAACCGTGACCTGCATAAGCGGGATGAACAGGCGCGTTTTACTCATTAGCCACGCAATGACCAGAAACACGCACATCTGCTGAAGCAGCAGCAACACCAGATTAAACTCGTACATACCCGCAAACCACACTTCAATTAAAAGCGCGTAACATACATTGAGTACGATTAACTTTCTTTGAACTGTTGCATAAAAATATGAATTCGTGAATACGATCACTTAAACGCCGCGCCGCAACCCGCTACTTCGCGTTTTAATGCATAAAAAACAGGCAAAACTTCCTGGTTCCTAAAAGAGCGTCTAAAGTTAAACCGGGACCTCGCGAGCAAGGGTGAAACGATGGCGCTTTACACAATTGGTGAAGTGGCTTTGCTTTGTGATATCAATCCTGTCACGTTGCGCGCGTGGCAGAGACGTTATGGACTTTTAAAACCACAGCGAACGGATGGCGGTCATCGTCTGTTTAACGATGCCGATATCGACAGAATCCGCGAAATCAAGCGCTGGATAGATAACGGCGTTCAGGTCAGCAAAGTCAAAGTGCTGCTCAGTAGCGACAGTAGCGAACAACCTAACGGCTGGCGCGAACAGCAGGAGATCCTGCTGCACTATCTGCAAAGCAGTAATCTGCACAGTTTACGGTTATGGGTCAAAGAACGCGGTCAGGATTATCCAGCCCAAACATTGACCACTAACCTGTTCGTCCCGCTGCGGCGACGATTACAGTGCCAACAACCCGCCCTTCAGGCGCTGCTCGGCATTCTTGACGGTATCCTGATCAACTATATTGCGCTCTGCCTGGCGTCTGCGCGTAAGAAACAGGGAAAAGATGCGTTGGTGATCGGCTGGAATATCCATGATACCACCCGCCTGTGGCTGGAAGGTTGGGTCGCCAGCCAACAGGGATGGCGAATCGACGTGCTGGCGCACTCGCTTAGCCAGTTCCGTCCGGAACTGTTTGACGGCAAGACGTTACTGGTATGGTGCGGAGAAAACCAGACGCTGGCGCAGCAGCAGCAACTTTTGGCCTGGCGCGCCCAGGGACGCGACATTCATCCCCTTGGCGTTTAAACAGCAGCTAACAAATTCGCTTTAATGTATACTCCTTTTATTAACATAAGGAGTACATAATGCGCGTAGCGAAAATCGGGGTGATCGCCCTTTTCCTGCTGATGGCTATTGGCGGTATCGGCGGCGTGATGCTGGCAGGTTACAGTTTTATTTTGCGTGCCGGGTAAGCGCGCGCGTCAGCCTTTCAAACAGGCGATCGATAATGATCGCCGCCAGCGCCACCAGCAGCGCCCCCTGGATAACATAGGCCGTATTAAAGCCGCTAAGCCCGATAATGATCGGCGTGCCTAACGTACTGGCCCCCACCGTTGAAGCGATGGTCGCCGTACCAATATTGATAATCACCGAGGTTCGGATGCCCGCCAGAATCACCGGCGCGGCCAGCGGCAGCTCAACCTGATACAACTGTTGGCGACGGCTCATTCCCATACCGCTGGCAACGCTCATCACGCTGGCAGGCACCGCGCCCAGCCCGGCCAGGGTCGCCTGCAGGATGGGCAACACCCCATACAGGATCAAGGCGATAATGGCCGGTTGCTGACCAAAACCCATGACGGGTACCGCGATCGCCAGTACCGCGACCGGCGGAAAGGTCTGCCCGACGGCGGCGATAGTCTCCACCAGGGGACGAAACTCTTTCCCACTTTCTCGCGTGACCGCAATCCCTGCGCCGACGCCCACCACGACGGCAAACAGACTTGAGATGCCCACCAACCAGAAATGGGCGAGCGCGAGGGCGGCAAAACTCTCCTGTTGGTAGACCGGGCGCGGTAAATCGGGAAACAGCGCGGCGAAGAACGGCTGGCTATAAGGCAATCCAAACAGCAGAAGCAAGAACAGAACAATAAGCCAGAGAAGCGGATCACACAGTCGTTTCACGGGGAGACGTCTCCGAAAGCAGATCGCGGAAATGGAGCGTACCGCAGGGCTCGCCCTGCTGATTCGCCACCGGCAGGACGTCGCACCGACGGGCGACAAACATCGATAGCGCATCGCGTAGCGTCATCTCTTCCACCAGCGCGTCGCCGCTGAGCTGTTCATGCCGGCGTACATAATCGCCTACGCTACGTAACGAAAGCAGCCTTACGCCCAGCTCGCTGCGGCCAAAAAACGCCTGCACGAAATCATTTTCCGGCGAGGTCAGCATAGAAAGCGGCGATCCCTGTTGGATAACGTGGCCCCCGTCCATCAGCACCAGATGGTCGGCGAGGCGTAGCGCCTCGTCGATGTCGTGCGTCACCAGTACGATGGTGCGCCCCAGTAGCTGATGAATGCGGGTCATCTCCTGCTGCAATGCGCCGCGCGTTACCGGATCAAGCGCGCCGAAAGGCTCGTCCATCAGCAATACCTGCGGATCGGCAGCCAGCGCCCGCGCAACGCCGACCCGCTGCTGTTGCCCGCCGGAAAGCTGATGCGGATAACGATCGCGCAGCGCGCTTTCCAGACCCAATAATGCCATCAGTTCATCAATACGATCGTTAATCCGCGCACGCGACCACTTTTGTAATTGCGGTACGGTGGCGATATTTTGCGCCACCGTCCAGTGGGGAAAAAGACCGATAGACTGAATGGCATAGCCCATGCGACGGCGCAGTTCAAGCACCGGCAGGCTGCGGATCTCTTCCCCGGCAAAACGGATCGTTCCGCTATCATGCTCTACCAGCCGGTTAATCATCTTCAGAGTGGTCGATTTTCCCGAACCGGAGGTGCCAATTAACACCGAAAAGCTGCCTTCGCTAAAGTGCAAATTGAGGTCGCTAACAGCCTGTTGATCGCCGAAGGTTTTACTGACATGGTTAAATTCAATCATCGGTTGCTCCCTTCAAAAACGCGATCCATAAATCAAACAGCGCGTCGATCACTACCGCCAGCGCAATCACCGGAATGACGCCCAACAGGACTAAATCAATGGCGCTGCTCAATAGCCCCTGAAACACCAGCGCGCCGAAACCTCCCGCGCCAATCAGCGCGGCGACGACGGCCATTCCGACTGTCTGAACCATTACTACCCGCAGGCTACGTAAAAAGACCGGCAGCGCCAGCGGCAGTTGCACATGCCTGAAGCGCTGGCCGCTACTCATTCCCATTGCTCTTGCGCTCTCCAGCACATCGCGCGGCACCTGATTGAGCCCGGCGACCACGCCGCGCACCAGCGGCAATAACGCATAGAGCACCAGCGCTATCAGCGCAGGCGTCATGCCGGTTCCCGCGACGCCGAATTCGGCAAGCCACGGAAACTGTTTCACCAGCCCGGCCAACGGCGCAATCAGCAGGCCAAACAGCGCGACGGAAGGGATAGTCTGGATCACATTCAGCACGGTAAACACCGGCCCCTGGCGTGAGGCGGAAAAATAACACCAGACGCCCAACGGTAGTCCGATCGCCAGCGCCGGCAGCACCGTGCCTGCCAGTAACATCAAATGTTGCACCAGCGCGGCATCGAAAACATCCTGGCGATTGGTATACTCTTTCAGAAGCGAGAGGTTGTCGAACGTGCCTGAAAACAGCAGCGCCAGCGGGACAATGACAATTTGCGCGTGCAGCAACCAGCGCCACAGCGGCCCAGTGGTAATACGGCGGATCGCATCGCTACAGGCCAGCAGCATCAGACCGAGGCCCAGCCACAATCCACTTCCCAGACTGGTACGCGCCAGCGGGCTGCCCTCCTGCGCCAACTGGGTCGCCGCCCTGCCGACTCCCCACAGCATGACAATAAAAAGCGTCTGCGCCATCATCAGCGTCAGTACGCTACCGCGTTTACCGGGTACAAAGCACAGCGTAAACAGCGCGCATCCCGCGCCAGTCAGCATCCAGATGGCCGCCGGCCAGATCTCCCATAACTGGCGCCCCTCGCCGCTCACCAGACGATTCGGGGCGTAATTAATGAAAGGTAGCGCGACAGCAAGCAGGGTCAGAACAACCAACAGCAACAGCACACGATTAACCGTAATTTTTTTGGCAGCATCACTCACAGATTACTTCACCCACCCTTTTTGTCGGAGGTAATCTGCGGCGACTTTTTTCGCATCCAGCCCTTCTACGGCGATTCTGGCGTTCAACTGTTGCAGCGTTTTCTCATCAAGGCTGGCGAAAACGGGCTGCAGCCAGTCGGCTATCTGCGGATAGGCCTGTAACACCGATTCACGCACTACCGGCGCGGGGGCATAGATAGGCTGGACGCCTTTCGGGTCGCTCAGGGTTTGCAGACCCAGCGCGGCGACCGGGCCGTCGGTGCCATACGCCATCGCGGCGTTAACGCCGGATGTTTGTTGCGCGGCGGCTTTGATCGTGACCGCCGTATCGCCGCCCGCCAGCGACAAGAGCTGGTTCTGATTCAAGGTAAAATCATAGGCTTTTTCAAATGCCGGCAGCGCATCCGCCCGTTCGATAAATTCCGCAGACGCCGCCAGTTTAAAAGTGCCGCCCTCTTTCAGATAACGGCTGAGATCGGCAAGCGAGGAGAGTTTATTTTTTTCCGCGATGTCCTGACGTATCGCGATGGTCCAGGTGTTGTTGGCCGGCGCAGGCGTCAACCAGACCAGCTTATTCTGCTCCGCATCCAGTTTTTTGACTTTCTCAAAGCCTTGCTTTGCATTTTTCCATGCCGGATCGTTTTCATCTTTAAAAAAGAACGCCCCGTTACCGGTGTATTCCGGATAGATATCCAGCTCTCCGGCGGTAATCGCGCCACGAACGACTGGCGTCGTCCCGAGCTGAATTTTATTGACCGTTTTAACGCCGTGGCTTTCCAGTACCTGCAAAATCATGTTGCCGAGCAGTGCGCCTTCGGTATCAATCTTTGACCCGACCGTCACGGGCGATGCCGCCTGTAGAGGTAAACTCACCGTCGCCAGCAACGCCAGCGAACTTACCCATAGCTTTGAGATCGTCATGATGCTTTCCTCATCCTTTTACGGCCTTTTTCAGAGACTTGAGAAAAAAGCATAGTTGAAAAGTCTGCGTTTAACCTGGGATTTTCCGCCAGTTTAAGTGACGTGGCAGGCAATAAAAGGGGGGACAGGAAAAGTCATTGCCAGACAGGGCGCTGCCATCGCGCCCTGTTGACGGCAGGCTTACAGTAGCTCGAACGATCCTTGTTTAACGCGAGCGGAATCCACGCCGATAAAGACGTTGAACTTGCCGGGTTCCGCGTCATATTTCATCTGCTGATTCCAGAACTTCAACGCCTCGATATCAATCGGGAAACTCACGGTTTTACTTTCGCCGGGCTTGAGGGTGATTTTTTCAAAGCCTTTTAATTGCTTCACCGGGCGGCTCATTGACGCCGTGACATCCTGTAAGTACATCTGGATGACCGTAGCCCCTTCGCGTTTACCGGTGTTCGTGACCTCTACGCTGGCCGTGACTTTGCCGTCGCGTTGCATTGTCGGTGAGGAGAGCGTGACGTCAGACACCGTAAATGTGGTGTAGCTCAGACCGTAACCAAACGGATAGAGCGGGCCATTCGCTTCGTCAAAATAACGTGAGGTGTATTTGTTTGGCTTTTCAGGATTATACGGGCGTCCCGTATTGAGATGGCTGTAATAGACCGGAATTTGTCCCACCGAACGCGGGAAGGAGATCGGCAGTTTGCCTGACGGGTTGTAATCGCCAAACAGCACATCGGCAATGGCGTTGCCGCCTTCCGTCCCGGCAAACCAGGTCTCCAGAATCGCATCGGCCTGTTGATCTTCTTTTACCAGCGCCAGCGGTCTGCCGTTCATTAATACCAGTACCAGCGGCTTACCGGTGGCTTTCAGAGCGGTGATTAAGTCGCGCTGACTCTGCGGAATGGTGATATTGGTACGGCTGGAGGCTTCATGCGCCATCCCCTGCGACTCGCCTACCACCGCGACCACCACATCGGCCTGTTTCGCCGCCTGCACCGCCTCATCAATCATCGCCTGCGGTGAGCGCGGATCGATTTTCACCGCCTCTTCATACAGGTTTAAGAAATCGACGATATCTTTATCGTTAGTGATATTCGCCCCTTTGGCATAGAGGATCTTCGCCCCGTCGCCGACGGCATTTTGAATACCCGCCAGCACCGTCACTGACTGATTCGCGACCCCAGCAGCAGACCAGCTTCCCATTACATCACGTTGACTGTCGGCCAGTGGCCCAACAACGGCAATGGTGCCCGATTTTTTCAGCGGCAACGTTTCCAGCCGGTTTTTCAGCAGTACCACACTTTCCCGCGCCACTTCCCGCGCCTCTTTACGATGCAGGCGGCTTTCGGCATTGGTGTCCACCGGATCGCTCTCTTTCGGCCCCAGATGGCTATAGGGGTCGTTAAACAATCCCATGTCATATTTTACGTTGAGCACATGGCGTGTCGCGTCGTCCAGTTCCGCCATCGTCACTTTGCCCGACTTAATCAGACCCGGCAGATATTTGCTGTAATACTCATCCGCCATGCTCATATCCACCCCTGCCTTTAGCGCCACGCGCACCGCATCTTCCGGGTCGGCCGCGGTACCGTGTTTAATCAGTTCTTTAATAGCGCCGTGGTCGGAAACGGTAATTCCCTTAAAGCCCCACTCATCGCGCAGGACATCTTTCAGTAGCCAGGAATCTGACGTCGCAGGCGTGCCGTTCAGCGAGTTCAGCGCCACCATCACCGCGCCGCTCCCCGCATCCAGCCCCGCTTTGTACGGCGGCATGTAGTCATTAAACAGACGCTGGGAACTCATATCCACGGTGTTGTATTCTTTACCGCCTTCAACGGCGCCATAGGCGGCAAAATGTTTCACGCTGGTCATCACCGAATAGCGGTCCGCCGGGCTTTTGCCCTGCATCGCTTTCACCATGGTTTCGCCCATGATAGAGGTTAAATATGTATCTTCGCCAAAGCCTTCGGAGGCGCGTCCCCAACGCGGATCGCGGGAGACATCCACCATCGGCGCCCAGGTCATATTCAGGCCGTCGTCCGCCGCTTCATACGCCGATACGCGTCCTACGGTTCTTACCGCATCCAGATTAAAAGAAGAAGCCAGACCGAGGCTTATCGGGAAGACGGTTCGCTGGCCGTGTACCACGTCATAGGCAAAAAAGAGAGGAATTTTCAGGCGGCTCAACGCCATCACCTGATCCTGCATTTGACGGATATCCTGGCGGGTGACGGTATTGAAAATCGCCCCTACCTGCCCGTCTTTGATCATCTCGCGAATCGCTTCTTTCGGGTTATCAGGGCCGACGCTAATCAGACGTAACTGACCAATTTTTTCATCGACAGTCATTTTCTTGAGTAAATCGGTGACGAACGCGTCGCGCGCTTCGGGCGTCAGCGGGTGATTGCCAAACAGGTTTTCCGCCAATGCTGGCTGCATCGCCAGACTCACAGCAACACCTACTGAACATAACCATTTCATGTTGAGTCTCTCTTTATCTTTATCCCGACGAGGCGGTAAAAACAGAATAAAAACCGCAGTTTGCCATAAGCCTAAACGCGAGAGGAGAAGAAAGCGAAGGTTATTCTCCTAATTTTCCGCACAGTCGAATACGCAACCGCCAGCAAATGGTATCAAGGCGGCAAATGAATACCACCAACACAGAAACAATTTGAATGAGAAAGCGTATTGTCATACAAAGCGCTATGCTTAACGCTGATATTTTGTCCCACCACAAGGAGTGGAGAATGTCTTCCATAACAATGACTGATAATAAAACGTTCCTGAATGAGCTGGCCCGCCTGGTAGGCCATTCTCACCTGCTGACAGACCCCGCCAAAACCGCCCGCTATCGCAAGGGTTTCCGTTCCGGTCAGGGCGACGCGCTGGCCGTTGTTTTCCCGGGTTCGTTACTGGAACTGTGGCGTGTGCTCAACGCCTGCGTTAACGCTGACAAAATTATTCTGATGCAGGCCGCCAACACCGGTCTGACGGAAGGCTCCACGCCGAACGGCAACGACTACGATCGCGATATTGTGATTATCAGCACCCAGCGGCTGGATAAGCTGCACTTACTGGATAACGGCCAACAGGTTCTGGCCTGGCCCGGTACGACGCTCTATGCGCTGGAAAAAGCGCTTAAACCGCTGGGCCGTGAACCGCACTCGGTGATTGGTTCGTCGTGTATCGGCGCGTCGGTCATCGGCGGCATCTGTAATAACTCCGGCGGCTCGCTGGTGCAGCGCGGCCCGGCCTATACCGAGATGTCGCTCTTTGCCCGTATTGACGAGCAAGGCAAACTGCAACTGGTCAATCATCTGGGTATCGATCTTGGGCATACCCCGGAGCAGATCCTGAGCAAGCTGGATGATGAACGGATTAAAGATGAGGATGTGCGTCACGATGGTCGTCATGCGCACGATCACGACTACGTGACGCGGGTACGAGATATCAACGCCGATACGCCCGCCCGCTATAACGCCGACCCGGACCGTTTGTTTGAATCTTCCGGCTGCGCCGGAAAACTGGCGGTTTTTGCCGTTCGCCTTGATACCTTTGCAGCGGAAAAAAATCAGCAGGTTTTTTATATCGGCACCAATCAGCCCGCGGTACTGACTGAAATCCGTCGGCATATTCTGGCGAACTTCGACAATCTGCCAGTGGCGGGAGAATATATGCATCGCGATATCTACGATATTGCGGAGCAGTACGGTAAAGATACCTTTCTGATGATCGATAAACTCGGCACCGACAAGATGCCATTCTTTTTCACGCTAAAAGGCCGAACCGATGCGATGCTGGAAAAAGTAAAATTTTTCCGTCCGCATTTCACCGACCGCGCGATGCAGAAATTCGGCCATCTGTTTCCCAGCCATCTGCCGCCGCGAATGAAAAACTGGCGCGATAAATATGAGCATCATCTGCTGTTAAAAATGGCGGGAGACGGCGTCGCAGAAGCGCAACGCTGGCTGAATGAATTTTTTAAATCCGCTGAGGGCGGTTTCTTCACCTGTACGCCGGAAGAAGGCAGCAAAGCCTTCCTGCACCGCTTCGCCGCTGCTGGCGCAGCGATTCGTTATCAGGCCGTACACGCTGATGAAGTGGAAGATATTCTGGCGCTGGATATCGCCCTGCGCCGCAACGATACCGACTGGTTCGAGCATCTGCCGCCGGAAATCGACAGCCAACTGGTACATAAACTCTATTACGGCCACTTTATGTGCCACGTTTTTCATCAGGACTATATCGTGAAGAAAGGCGTCGACGTCCATGCGCTGAAAGCGCAAATGCTGGAGCTGTTGCAGGCGCGCGGGGCACAATACCCGGCGGAGCACAACGTTGGACATCTGTATAAAGCGCCGGAAACGCTGACGCGTTTTTATCGGCAAAATGACCCAACCAACAGTATGAACCCCGGTATCGGCAAAACGAGTAAGCGGAAATTCTGGCAGGAAAATACGCCCGACGAAACGCATTAACACCGTGCGGTTTACCGTGAAGCCCGGCGGCGCGATGCCTGCCGGGCCTGCGGCGACTTAATCGTTCTGTGCGGTTTGCGCCCCGGCACTGGCGCTGGCTGCCGCCATTTGCGCGGCTTTTTGCTTTTTATAGCTCAGCGCGGCAGCCGGAACGGGCATGACTTTACCGGTTTCAATCCATGTACGCAGGCGACTGGCGTCCGCAAAGTGGGTATATTTGCCGAACGCGTCCATGACCACCAGCGCGACCGGTTTGTTATTGATCACGGTACGCATCACCAGGCAATGCCCCGCCGCACTGGTAAAGCCGGTTTTCGTTAACTGGATATTCCAGTTATCACGGTAGACCAAATGGTTGGTATTGCGAAACGGCAGCGTATACGCCGGATGCGAGAATGTCGCCATATCTTCGCGCGTGGTGCTTAGCTGGCCAATCAGCGGGTATTGCTTCGTGGCAATCAGCAATTTTGTTAAATCCCGCGCGGTCGAGACGTTATGAATCGACAGCCCCGTCGGCTCAACGAAGCGGGTATGCGTCATGCCCAGCGCTTTCGCCTTCGCATTCATCGCTTTAATAAACGCGTTATAACCGCCAGGATAATAGTGCGCCAGGCTTGCCGCCGCACGGTTTTCGGATGACATCAACGCCAGCAGCAACATATTTTTGCGGCTAATTTCGCTGTTCAGGCGCACGCGGGAGTAAACCCCTTTCATTTCCGGCGTCTGGCTGATATCGACCTTCAGTATTTCATCCAGCGGCAATCGCGCGTCGAGCACGACCATCGCTGTCATTAATTTGGTTATCGAGGCAATCGGACGCACCAGATCCGGGTGGTTCGAATAGATCACTTTATTGGTGTTGAGATCAACAATCATTGCGCTACCGGAGGCAATCTCAGGTTGAGACGCCGCGGTTGTCGCTGCCGTTTTCGCCACGGCCTGCGGGGCAAAAGGTACGGCCAACATCAGAGCAAGGCTCAGGAATGAAGCTCGGAATTTCAGCATGATGAGATTTCTGATAATGATTCACGCGCGTCGTAACGCACACCGCCTGAGCTAAGATTATACTCAAGCTAGCAGTGGCATCATAGCGGCACGCCAGCGTTGCCGCTACAGAAGAATCGTCAGCAAATGCTGCATTGCTGGCTTTTGCGCCAGCCCTTTTTCGCATCAGAACAGGCGGTAGCCGTATCCCCACAGGATCACGGTGATCGCCAGTAGCACCTCCAGGACCAGTACGCCGATAGCGAGCGTCGAACTGGAGAAGCTTAATCCTTCCTCTCTATTAATGTTAAGGAAAGTCGGAATACCCAAATACAGCAAATAGCCGGTGTAAAAGAGCGCGACAGCGCCGACCAAAGCGCATAGCCATACCAGGGGATAGAGCGCCACCAGACCACTTAAAAACAGCGGCGTCGCGACATAGCCGGCAAAAACCATACAGCGCGCAAGCGATGGCCGTTGCGGATAGTTTCGCGCCATCCACCAGATGACGCGTCCCATCACCGCGACGCCCGCCAGCATCACGCCGTAGAACAAGACCGCCAGCGCAAAAGCGGTAAACAGCGAGAGTTGTAACACGTTGCCGTCGCCAAAATTCCAGCCGATTTGCGTCGTGCCGATAAAGGCGCAGACGACGGGAATCGCCGCCATCAGCAAAACATGGTGCGTATAGTGATGCGAAACGGTTTCGTTTTCGCTTTTGATCACCTGCATTTCCCGATCGGGATGGGAAAAAAGCCCCCATACATGGTTCATACTGCCCCCTTCCTGCTGCCTCAGATGCCAGTATGTTCAAGTATAATTCAGTTTCTGGTTATTTTATGAGCAACGGCAAAATAGTCTCCGGCAAAACGTCGGCTTTGCCGCGCACGCCTCTTGCCAGGGTGTATGCTTAATGCCGGAGGTGGTTTACGCATGGATATCAACACGCTTATTACGCATTATGGCTATGCGGCGCTGGTTATCGGCAGTATGGCCGAAGGTGAAACCGTTACCCTGTTGGGGGGCGTCGCGGCGCATCAGGGATTACTCAAGTTTCCGCTGGTGGCGGCGGCCGTCGCGCTGGGAGGGATGATGGGCGATCAGCTACTTTACCTGTTAGGACGATGCTATGGCGGGAAGATCCTGCGTCGTTTCCCGCGTTATCATACGAAGATTCGTCGCGCGCAGAAAATGATCCAACGCCATCCGTATCTGTTTGTGATCGGCACGCGTTTTATGTATGGCTTCCGGGTGGTTGGCCCGCTGCTGATTGGCGCCAGCCGCCTGCCGCCTAAAATTTTTCTGCCGCTGAATATTGTAGGCGCGCTGATCTGGGCGCTGCTGTTTACCACGCTGGGATATCTTGGCGGCGAGGTGATCGCGCCATGGCTGCACGACCTCGATCAGCATCTCAGGCACGGGGTCTGGCTGATTCTGGCCATCGTCCTGGTAGTGGGCGTGCGCTGGTGGCTGAAAAGACGCGGCAAAGCGGAGGCCCGTTAAACCCGATGGTATCCGGATGGCATAACGCCGCCATCCGGCCCCGGCGTTTATTTTGCGTTGAATTGCGGATTCGCCAGCATAAACCCGCCGTCGACAATCAGCGACTGGCCGGTGGTATAGCTTGCTCCTTCCGAACACAGCCAGGCGACGAGGCTGGCTATTTCATGCGTAGAACCCGGTCGGGCGATAGGGATCGAGGGTTCCGATCCCGGCTCAATGTCGCTGTCATCCATATCATTCATCGGCGTGGCGATAGCGCCTGGCGCGACGGCGTTGACCAAAATATGATGCTCAATCAGTTCCAGCGCCATGGATTTAGTCAATCCCCCCAGCGCATGTTTCGCCGCGGTATAGGCGCTGGCTTGCGGAAGCGGCGTATGCTCATGGACGGAGGTGATATTTATAATGCGCCCTCCCTCTCCTTGTTTAATCATATGCCGGGCGGCGATCTGCGCGCAGAGAAACGCGCCATCGACATCCACGGTAAAAATTTGCCGCCACTGCGTAAACGGCATATCAATAAACGCGGATTTGGTCATCGCCCCGGCATTATTGACCAGCACGTCAACGCGCCCCAGGCGCTGAATAAGATGTTCAATGGCCTGTGCGCCCTCGGGCAACTGGCTCAGGTCAAGATGAATGGTCTCAGCCCGCACACCAAATTGCGCCGCTTTTTTCGCCGTTTCCTGCGCGCCGCGTTCATCGGAATGCCAGGTGATACCAATATCAAAACCGTTTTGTGCTAATAACAACGCACACGCTTTGCCAATTCCCGAATCTGATGCCGTTACAATTGCGACTTTGGTCATATTCCTCTCCGGATGATTCATACACAGCCTAAGTATAGGAACCCTGTCTGAATCATCCGGAAAAATCAGGAATGATAACCGCCGCCCAGCGCGCTGGTAAGCTGAATAGAGGCATCCAGCCACTGGCCCTGCAACAGCAAGCCGTTACACTGCTCGCGCAGTGCCGGGATTTTGGCCTCGCTCACGCGGGAACCCGCAATAATGCCGGCATTAAAGCGCGCTTGCGCCAGACCGACCACACGCTGCGCGTCATGCTCAATCTGCTGCTGATGCTGATTTTTCTGCGCCAGCGTCTCTACCTGACTGGCGGCGCGCGCCACATCATTAACCGCATCTACCACCGCTTTGTTGTAGTTGGCGATAGAAAGGTTGCTTTGCGCTTTGGCGATATCGAGGTTGGCATTCAGCCTGCCGCTGTCGAAAATCGGCAGCGTCAGCCCGCCGGTAATGCCATATTGCTGTGCGGAATGGCGGAACAGATCGCTCAGATGTAACGCATCCTGCTGTAAAAAAGCCATCAGATTGATATCGGGATAAAACGCGGCCTTCGCGGCGTCAATGCTGCTCAACGAGGATTCAATGTACCAGTGCGCGGCCTGTAGATCCGCCCGGCGCGCCAGCAACGAATACCCCAGTTGCGACGGTAACTGGCTTTCAACGGCGGGGAGACTCACCTGACGCAGCTTGAGCGCCGCCGATTGCGTATTGGTTAACGCGCTGAGCCGCGCTTCAATAACCTTCATTTTACCGTTAACGTCATTCAACTGCTGCTGGGTTTTGCTGGCGTCGATATCGGTCTCGACCCCTTCAACAGAAGAAGTAATACCGTGTTGATACAACTCCCGGTTTACCGCCACCACGTTTTGCTGCTCATGCTCGATTTGCATCAGCACATTTTTCAGCGCCGCCTGCGTCTGCCACTCCCAGTAGAGTCGCGCCACGCCGCTTGCCAGCAGTTGTCGGGTCTGCTCCTGCTCCGCTTCGCGCGCTTTGACCGCCCCGATCCGCGCGGTAACTTCAGCGCGGTTTTTCCCCCATAAATCCAGATCCCAGCCTGCCGTCAGGCCGAATGTACCGTTGGTATACCACGGCCCGGTCGTTCCCGCCGCGGGGTCGGTAATCGCGAATGGCCCCATCAGCCCTTCCGCTGACATTCGCTGGCGCTCAATGTCAGCGGAAAAGTCGAGCTGCGGGCCGTCCTGCGCCTCAACCGCTTTCGCCTGCGCTTCCGCCAGTTGAATACGCTGTTCAGCCACCTGCATATCCGGCGAATGCTGTATGGCATTATCAATCAGCGCGTCAAGCTGCGCATCGTGATACGCCTTCCACCACTGGCTATCCGGCCAACCGTTTTTCAATGCCGCCGGCAGGCTGGAATCAACATGAGAAGAGGGCGTCTGCTGGGTCAGCGACTGGCGGGTATCGTGCATGGGGGCGCAGCCCGCCAGCAAAATAAAAAGCGGTAAGCTCGCTGTCGCGGCAAGGAAAGAATTACGATTCATGGAGGTGTTCTGATAAAAAAAGGTGCGCAGAGAGTACGTCTTACGGCGATCTATTTTTTAGTTACGCGTGGCAATACATCATCAGACAACAAAAGACATATTTTGAAATTTATATGATTAGCAAATAATTTCATCTGATACATTTTTTGATGTAATACTTCAATGAAAAGTCCCACTAACCCGTTCATAAATGAACGATTTTGCTGCAATACGCGCCAGCAGCCTTCATGAGTTAAACGTCGCCGCGCCCAACAAAGCAGCAGATGGCTTAATACTTTCCTATACTTTGTTTGTATTTACCAATAAAGGGACAAACAATGAAAATTCTTCTATGGGCAATCTTAATTATTTTTCTGATTGGGCTGTTGGTGGTAACGGGCGTGTTTAAGATGATTTTCTGATTCCTGCGCCGGGCAGCGATAGTATCTGCCCGGCACACGTTCTGGACGCTGTAGAGATTAGATTTTAATAGCCTGAATCACCCGCGCAATCTCGGACGAACGGTTTAACGCCCGAATCGACTGAAAGAGTTCTGTCGCCTCAATATATTCCTTACGTAAATATCCCAACCACTGTTTAATACGCGCGACATGGTATAAACCGGTATCGCCCTGCTTTTCCAGTCGGGTATATTTTTGTAATAACGTTACCACTTCCGGCCACGGCATACGCGGTTCGTTATACTTCACCACCCGGCTCAGGTTAGGAATATTTAACGCCCCACGGCCAATCATCACCGCATCGCAGCCGCTGGTCGCCATACATGCCTGCGCGCTCTGCCAGTCCCAGATTTCGCCATTCGCGATAACCGGAATAGTCAGACGCTGGCGTATTTCGCCGATCGCCTGCCAGTCGATATGCTCGGCGCGGTAGCCCTGCGCTTTAGTACGGCCATGCACCACCAGTTCACTGGCGCCGGCCTGCTGCACCGCATCGGCGATTTCAAATTTTCTATCGCCGCTATCCCAGCCGAGACGCACTTTTACCGTCACCGGCAGATGCGACGGTACCGCGGCCCGCATCGCTTTCGCGCCCTGATAGATGAGTTCGGGATCTTTGAGCAATGTCGCGCCGCCGCCGCTGCCGTTCACCACTTTTGACGGACAGCCGCAGTTCAGGTCCACGCCATACGATCCCAACGCCGTCGCCCGCGCGGCGTTTTCCGCCAGCCACTGCGGATGCTGGCCCAGAAGCTGAATACGCACCGGCGTGCCGGACGGCGTGCGGCTGGCGTGATGCAACTCCGGGCAGATGCGATGAAACACTTTTACCGGCAGCAGCTGATCCACCACGCGCACAAATTCGGTGATGCAGAGATCGTAATCATTCACTTCGGTCAGCAGCTCGCGCACTAACGCGTCGAGCACGCCTTCCATCGGCGCCAGTAAAACACGCATATCGGTATCCACAGCAAAAAAAGAGGCGCTATCATAACGCCTCTCTGCGATGAGCAAAACTTTTTGCCGGGTGGCGGCGCAAACGCCACGCTACGTCACGTAAGGCGCTCAACGCGGCTCAAGACAGTTATCTTCTTTCCAGCCGTACAGCCATTCGATACCGCGATAAAACGCCTCCTGCGATTTCCCTTTCCACAGCAGATTACGCACCTGACGCTCCACCCCGGCGGCGTGATAGAGACGCCCCATCTCGCGGGTAGACCAGACGATACGCGCCGTGCGGGGAATACGCACCGACTCATACAGCGCAAATGCCTGCTGCGCGTCGCCGTCGCAGCGTTCCAGCGCTTTGCCTAGCGTGACGGCGTCTTCCAGCGCCATACAGGCGCCCTGGGCCATATATTGCGCCACCGGATGCGCGGCGTCGCCCACCAGAGTGATACGCTCGGTTCCCCATTTCGCGACCGGCTCGCGATCGGCGGTCGACCAGCGGCGCCAGGAGGTCGGCTTATCCAGCATCTGGCGCGGGCGGGGATGAATACCGGCAAAATAAGAGAGCACCTCTTCTTTACTGCCGTCTTTCACGCCCCACTCTTCTTGCTGGCGGCTGTGGAATGTCACCACCAGATTGTACTGTTGGCCTCCGCGTAGCGGATAATGGACCAGGTGACAATGCGGGCCTGCCCACAGCACCGGCGCATTAATACGTAAATCGTCCGGCATATCGTCGCAATCAATCACCGCCCGATAGACTACATGCCCGGTTACGCGCGGCGCGTCGCCGAGTAAACTTTGCCGCACGACCGATTTAACGCCGTCGCAGCCCACAAGAATATCCGCCGTCCAGCTATTTCCCTGCTCATCAAACACCGTAACGTCATCCGGCGTCTGGCGGATATCGACAATATGGGTCGAGGTACGATACTCCACGCCAGGGTGCGTCAGCACCGCTTCCCATACCGTTGCATGAATATCTACCCGGTGAATTACCGCATACGGCCCGCCAAAATGGTCGCGGAACGCCTGCCCGGTTTCAATGCATACCACTTCTTCGGCATTCACGGCATCCATCATGGTAATGTGATCGGTAAACACCGCACGCTGGCGGGCAACATCGCCCACACCGAGACTATCCAGCGCCGAAAAAGCGTTCGGCCCAAGCTGAATACCCGCGCCAATCTCGCCAATTTCGTGCGCTTTTTCCAACAGCATGACTTTTATTCCCTGGCGCGCCAGCGACAGCGCGGTCGCCGCGCCGCCGATTCCGCCACCTACAATAATTGCGCTTGTCACGTGAGTCATGGTCATTCTCCTTTTCAGGCCGGGATTTTATCTTGTTGATTTTCCGGCGCGGCGGCAATAAACGCCGGTAGCTGTACGCAGGCGTCATAAACGGCTTTACAGCGCGGATAGCCTGATAAATCGCAGCCCATCCTGAGCGCATTCGCCCACTGAGGAATCAGGCAGCAGTCCGCAAGTCCTGGTGCGTCGCCCACGCAGAATCGTCCGGACTGACTTTTACGCAATAGCTGCTCTACCGCGCTTAACCCTTGCTGTATCCAGTGGGCGTACCAGCGTTTTTTATCCTCTTCGCTAACCTTCAGCTCATCGGTCAGGTAGCGCAACACGCGCATGTTATTGATTGGGTGTATATCGCAGGCGATAGCGTAGACAATTTCCAGCGCCTGGCTGCGCGCCGGGTCGCTCGTCGGCAGCAGCGGCGTTTGCGGAAAATGTCGGTCCAGCCAGTCGACGATGGCCAGCGATTGCCCCAACGATTCGCCGTCATCAGTGACCAGCGTCGGCACCAGGCCTACCGGATTCATCCGTCGGTAGGCCAGCTCATTCTGCTGGCCGATACGAATATTGACGCCCACCGTCTGGTAATCAATCCCCTTTAACGCCAGCGCAATACGTACACGATAAGACGCCGAACTATTAAAGAAACTGTACAGCTTCATCGTTCACCTCAGACAATTTTCACAGCAATCGGCGTCAGACCTTCTACGTTCCCGGTGATGACATCCCCTTTCACCACGGCGCCCACCCCCTCTGGCGTACCGGTGAAAATCAAATCGCCTGGCTGCAATTCAAAAAAGCCGGACAAATAGCTGATGGTTTCATTCACCGACCAAATCAGATGACGAATATCGCTGCGTTGATGGTCTTCGCCGTTAACCTGTAGCCAAATAGGGGCGTTATCCACATTATGCGTTTCAGCGGCTTTGTGTAATGGCGCAATGGGCGCGGAGAGATCGAACGCTTTGCCAATTTCCCACGGGCGTCCCATCTGACGCATTTCCATCTGACGATCGCGACGCGTCATGTCCAGACCGGTGGCGTATCCCCAGACATATTCATGGGCTTTTTCCAGCGGAATATCGCTCCCCTTTTTACCAATCGCCACCACCAGCTCAATTTCATAATGGTAGTTATCGGTCTGCGCCGGATACGGCAGTTCCAGGGTATCCCCCGCCGCTACCGGGACGACAGCGTCCGCTGGTTTACAAAAGAAGAACGGCGGTTCGCGATCGGGATCAAAGCCCATTTCACGGGCATGGGCGGCATAGTTGCGACCCACGCAGTAAACGCGACGTACCGGAAACTGCTCATCACTGCCCGCCACTGGTACTGTCACCGGGGCCTGCGGCTGGAATACATATTTGGTCATGTTCTCTCTCCCTAATTAATAACGTGCTTCGCGGAACAGCCCCAGGGCTTCCTGAACCGGCTTGTCCGAAAAGCTGAATAACACCGTGTCTTCGCTGCTGCGAAACGACACCTCATGCCAGGTCGGCGCCACAAAAATGTCTTTTGCGGAAAAATGAAAAGTTTCGTTGCCGATAGTGACCTGCCCTGCCCCTTCAACGACGTGGTAGATAGTGCTGTCGGTGCTCCGCGCCACACGCGAGGCAAAGCCTTTTGGCAGCAGTTGCAGGAACGCGCCCATCGACGGCATCGGATAACCGCCGGTGACGGGATTAACGTAACGCAGCTTGTAACCTTCCCACTCATCCGGATCGCCCATACGGGTCAGATCGTGCAGCGCCTCGCGACTGCGGTCGTAACGGTAGTTGAAAATCGGCGACGAGTTCCCGCGCTGGTGGCGCAGCGGCAGCATATTCGCTGCATAGCGCGGCAGATAATCGCCCTCTTTTCGCGTCACCGGCTGCTGATCTTCGGGATAGTCTTCCGCAAAACCACAGCCCAGGAGATTGACTAACGGCAGATCCAGACCATCCAGCCATACCACCGGCTCTGACCCCGGATTACCATGATCGTGCCAGCGCCACTGCGGCGTCAGGATAAAATCGCCGGTATGCATTGGCGTGCGCTCGCCGTCCACCGCGGTAAATGCGCCTTTACCTTCGACGATAAAACGCAGCGCCGACTGGTTATGGCGATGACTCGGCGCGACTTCGCCGGGCAGGATCAGCTGTAAACCAGCATATAAGGTCGCCGTGATCGACGACTGACCGCGCAATGCCGGATTTTCCAGCACCAGCACCCGGCGGATCGCCTCTTTCGCGCCAATGACATTGCCGCTTTCCATCAGTAGCGGACGAATTTCCTGATAATTCCAGTAGGCCGGCGCGCAGTTGGCGTTTGGCGTCTGCGGTACCAGGTGATGTAACGATTCCCACAGCGGCGTCAGATTCTGCCCGGAAATATGCTGGTAATACTGCTGACGGCTATCTTTTACGTTCTGATTTATTTCAGACATGGAGATTCTCCTTATTCGTTTACGACGCTGGCACGCGGCAGGTCGTCAGGTACAGAAATCGAAAGGCGGACAACCACCGTCAGCAGGGTAAGCATTACCGCGCTGATAGCCGCCGGAATAGCAATGACAAAAAACAACGTATCGAAAGAGAAATTGAGGGCCATCATCATGCCGCCGGAGAGCGAACCGACAATCGCCCCGCAGCGTCCAATGGCGTTCGACCAGCTCACGCCCGTCGCCCGGCTTTGGGTGGGGTACAGCGTCGCCGTCAGAGCATTAAGCCCGACCTGGGAACCGCTAATACCGATGCCGGTACCAAAAATCGCCAGCGCCATCAGCCAAAGGCCGTTTTCGCTCAGGCCTATCATGACAATGCAAACCGCGCCCAGCGCATAGCTCACCGCCAGTACCCGGAACGGGTTAAGCCGATCCATCAACACGCCGAGTAACAGCGCGCCAAGCGTGCCGCCAACCTGGAATGCGGCAGTCACCCACGACGCCTGTTGCAGATCAATACCGCGATGGTTAAGTAACGTCGGCATCCAGCTGGAAAGCAGATAGATAATGAGCAGGCTCATAAAGAACACCACCCATAACATCAGGGTAATGACAAGCTGTCGCCCGGCAAAAAGCTGGCGAATACTGCCTTTGGCGATGGCTGCCGTCTCATGCAGAAAGAATTGCGTATCGTGATAGCGCTCGCCGGTAATGGCGCTGACCGTCCGGGCGACAACGGCTTGCGGTAGTTGGCGGCGTACCTGCCAGCGGGGAGATTCCGGCAGCGCGAACAGCAGGCCGAAAAACAGCATCAAAGGCAAGATGCCGCCTAGCGCCAGAATTCCGTGCCAGCCAATCAGCGGCACCAGTTGCGCGCTCACAATCCCGCCCATCGCCGACCCCAGGGTAAAACCGCAGAACATCAGCGTGACCAGCGCTCCGCGTCGACGAGCGGGAAGGTATTCCGACGTCATGGTGATGGTATTCGGCATCGCTCCGCCCAGTCCCAGACCGGTTAAGAAGCGCAGCAACACCAGGGTTTCTATATCCGGCGAGAAAGCGGAAAGCAGACTCAATGCGCCGAATAGCGCCACGCAAAGCTCAATGACCCGCTTGCGGCCAAAGCGATCCGCCAGCGGCCCGCATAGCAGCGCACCGGCCGTAAGCCCCAGCAGCCCTGCGCCAAACAGCGGCGCAAGTTCGCTGGCGCTTAGCTGCCAGTGGGTACGAATATCCGGGGCGATGAAGCCAATCGCAGCGGTGTCGAAACCGTCGAGCATAACCACCAGAAAACAGCAGATGATAACGCGCCACTGCATTTTGCCGACGGGCGCGGCATCAATAAGGGCTTGTAGATCACGTCGTTGAGTCATAGCTAATGCCTCAGTGCAGGGAGATAGATGTTGTTTTTATGTTTGCTATGTTACGAGTTTGTAGAGTGAGCGATAAAATGTACAATGGCTTTTCAGGCAGAGACATAACCTGGAGGTTATAGCGAATGGCGAACTGGGCGCAGAAATTGAAATTACATCACCTGCAAACGCTGGTTGCGCTGGGCGAACAGGGCAACCTGACGCACGTCGCCCGGATGATGAATATCTCCCAGCCGGCGCTATCGAAGTGGCTATCTCAACTCGAAGATGAGATAGGCATCACGCTTTTTGAGCGCCACAGTAAAGGGCTACGGCCCTCGGAAGGCGGTAAATTACTGCTCCAGCACGCCCAGCGCCTAATTAACGATCTGGAGCGTTCACAGTATGAAATCGCCCGTTTCAAGCAGGGCGGCCTGGTTGGCAGCCTGAAGATCGGCTGTTCGCCCGTGGCGACTGACTGCGTATCACAGGCGATTCTGAGCCTGCTTAACGAAATGCCGACGCTGCATCTGAATATTGAAGAGAAGGTAATGACGCCGCTGCTGCACGATTTGCTTGCCGGTCAGGTGGATGTGGTGGTAGGGCGTGTCGGCGGCCGCGCCCTGCAACTGCCGCTTAATTATCAGGTACTTTATACCGAGCCGGTCTGCTTTGTGGCGCGTCCGCACCATCCGCTGGCCGCGCGAGCGCAGATCGCCTGGAGCGATCTGGCGCACTGGCGGTGGATAGTCTGGCCAACCGGCACCCCTATTCGCATCAGTATTGATAACGCCCTCGTCGATAACGGCGTCATGCTCCCGGAAAACACCATTGAATCGGCGTCAATGAACGTCAGCACCAATTTGCTGCAAAGCAGCGATATGATCTCTATTCTTTCTTTACGGCTGGCGCAACGCTATGCCAGCCAGGGGCAACTGGCGATTTTAAACTTGCCAAAAATTGAGCAAAAAGGCAGCGTAGGGATGTTCTGGCGTAAGAATGAGACGCCGTCTTTGGCCCTGAGTCGCTTTTTGTATTTTTTAGCCCAGGTTTAACACCGCCGACCAGGGGCATTGCCCGATGTTCCTGCTGTCTATACCCACTATGCTAAGAATTCATGATGTGATCGGTAGCACGTTTTAACGTTTAATTGTATGATGAATTCATCTCATCAAGGGCTTTAAACATGAGTAAGTCACTGAATATTATCTGGCAATATATACGCGCTTTTGTATTGATTTATGCCTGTTTGTACGCAGGCATTTTTCTTGCATCACTGCTTCCTATCACTATTCCCGGCAGCATTATCGGGATGTTAATTCTGTTTGTATTGCTGGCGCTGCAAATTCTGCCGGCAAAGTGGGTTAACCCCGGCTGTTATGTGCTGATTCGTTATATGGCGTTGCTGTTTGTGCCGATTGGCGTTGGGGTCATGCAATATTTTGACTTACTGCGCGCGCAATTCGGCCCGGTGGTGGTCTCTTGCGCTATCAGTACGCTGGTCGTTTTTGTGGTCGTAAGCTGGAGTTCACATCTGATACACGGTGAGCGTAAAGTGGTTGGGCAGAAGGGAACGAAAAAATGATGACATATATCTGGTGGTCGTTACCGCTGACGCTGGCGGTATTTTTCGCCGCCCGCAGACTGGCGGCGCATTTTAAAATGCCGTTGCTGAATCCGCTGCTGGTGGCAATGGTAGTCATTATTCCTTTTCTGTTGCTGACCGGTATTCCCTACGAGCACTACTTCAAAGGCAGCGAAGTACTTAACGATCTGCTGCAACCGGCGGTAGTGGCACTGGCCTATCCCCTTTATGAACAATTGCACCAGATTCGCGCGCGTTGGAAATCCATTATTAGCATCTGTTTTGTCGGCAGTCTGGTAGCGATGATTACCGGGACATCCGTTGCCTTGCTGATGGGCGCAACGCCTGAAATCGCGGCATCGGTACTGCCTAAATCCGTGACTACGCCTATCGCGATGGCGGTGGGCGGCAGCATCGGCGGCATCCCCGCGATCAGCGCGGTATGCGTAATTTTTGTCGGTATTCTGGGCGCGGTGTTTGGCCACACGCTGTTAAACGCGATGCACATCCGTACTAAAGCCGCACGCGGGCTGGCAATGGGGACCGCCTCACATGCGCTCGGTACTGCGCGCTGCGCCGAGCTGGATTACCAGGAAGGCGCGTTTAGCTCCCTGGCGCTGGTGATCTGCGGCATTATTACCTCGCTGGTAGCGCCCTTTTTGTTTCCGCTCATTCTGGCGGTAATGCGCTAACGACGGGACAAAAGACCGGGTTAAAATTTGCGATACGTCGCGCATTTTTCATTTAAGTTTCACAAGTTGCATAAGCAATGAGATTTAGATCACATATTAAGACATAGCAGGCCCGTAAACTACGGTTCCATTACATTGTTATGAGGCAACGCCATGCATCCACGTTTTCAAACTGCTTTTGCCCAGCTTGCGGATAATTTGCAATCAGCGCTGGCCCCTATCCTGGCGGACCACCATTTTCCCGCCATGCTGACCGCAGAGCAGGTCTCGACGCTTAAAAATACGGCGGGACTGGACGAAGACGCGCTGGCTTTCGCACTGTTACCTCTGGCGGCGGCCTGCGCCCGTACCGATTTGTCCCATTTTAACGTTGGCGCGATTGCGCGCGGCGTTAGCGGCAACTGGTATTTCGGCGCGAATATGGAGTTCCTGGGCGCCACCATGCAACAAACTGTGCATGCTGAACAAAGCGCGATTAGCCACGCCTGGCTACGCGGCGAAAAAGGGCTCGCCGCCGTCACCGTTAACTACACGCCTTGCGGCCACTGTCGCCAGTTTATGAACGAGCTGAACAGCGGTCTGGATCTGCGCATTCATCTGCCGGGCCGCGCGCCGCATACGTTACGCGATTATCTGCCTGACGCTTTCGGGCCAAAAGATCTGGAGATCAAAACGCTGCTGATGGACGAGCAGGATCATGGCTTTACGTTAACGGGCGATACGCTAACGCAAGCGGCGATAACGGCAGCCAATAAGAGCCATATGCCTTATAGCCACTCACCGAGCGGCGTGGCGCTGGAATGTAAAGATGGCCGTATTTTCACCGGCAGCTATGCGGAAAACGCCGCCTTTAACCCTACGCTTCCCCCGCTGCAAGGCGCGCTAAACCTGCTGAGTCTCAATGGCTATGACTATGCGGATATT
Source organism: Salmonella sp. SAL04202 (assembly GCF_046550775.1). Classification (NCBI taxonomy): domain Bacteria; kingdom Pseudomonadati; phylum Pseudomonadota; class Gammaproteobacteria; order Enterobacterales; family Enterobacteriaceae; genus Salmonella; species Salmonella sp. SAL04202. Next base: position 1,994,942 of record NZ_JBGDXK010000001.1, read on the forward strand.
CAGCGTGCGATTCTGGCGGAAAAAGGCGATGCGGCATTAATTCAATGGGATGCCACCGCCGCAACGCTGAAAGCGTTAGGTTGCCATAATATTGACCGCGTGCTTCTCGGCTAAGCAAATGTGCCGGATAGCGACGCACTGGCGTCTTATCCGGCCTGACTCTCCTCTCCCGCGACCCGATACAAGGGAAATCATGCTGAAAATCTCCGCAATCAGACGGCGGTTTCTTGCGCTACGTCTTCGGGTACAGTAGCCTGATCGTACTTTCATCCTGGTATCGAGTTTCCTGCATGTTAAAGCGCGTGTTTTACAGCCTGTTGGTCCTGGTAGGCTTGCTGCTGTTGACGGTGCTTGGCCTCGATCGGTGGATGAGCTGGAAAACAGCGCCCTATATCTATGACGAGCTACAGGATCTCCCCTACCGCCAGGTTGGCGTCGTGTTAGGGACAGCCAAATACTATCGCAAGGGTGTCATTAATCAGTACTATCGTTATCGTATCCAGGGCGCGTTAAACGCTTACAATAGCGGTAAAGTCAATTACCTGCTGCTCAGCGGCGACAATGCCCTGCAAAGCTATAACGAACCGATGACCATGCGCAAAGACCTTATCGCGGCGGGCGTCGATCCTGCGGACATTGTGCTTGATTACGCTGGCTTCCGTACGCTTGACTCCATTGTGCGTACCCGCAAAGTGTTTGATACCAACGACTTTATTATCATCACTCAGCGCTTCCACTGCGAACGCGCCTTGTTTATTGCGCTGCATATGGGCATTCAGGCGCAGTGTTACGCGGTACCTTCGCCCAAAAATATGCTGACAGTGCGCCTGCGCGAATTTGGCGCCCGCTTTAGCGCGCTGGCGGATCTCTATATTTTTAAACGCGAACCGCGTTTTTTAGGCCCGCTGGTACCTATTCCCACGCAGCATCAGGTGCCGAATGACGCCCAGGGGTATCCGGCAGTTACACCGGAACAATTGCTTGAACTGGAAAAGAAAAAAGGGAAATGATCATGGATGTACAGACGATATTTGTCATATTAGCCTTTCTGCTACTCCCGCTTTTTTGCTTCCGTGAGGCCTGGAAAGGCTGGCGAACCGGCGCGGTAGATAAAGTTGTCAAAAATGCGCGAAAACCGGTTTATGTCTATCGCCATGCCGATCCCGTACAATATTGGTCTTATCTTTTTCTTTATACCGGTTGCGGTTTTTTATTTACTGGAATGATTATTTATCTTCTTTTTTATCGTTAATCTATTTATTATCCCTTTAAAATTGAGAATAGTTATTATTATGATATAAGGAACAAATGCTGTTTTGCATTCTGGTTTCATTTTTTTGTGAATTCTTTCACAGAATACCCTTCTTTCAATGCTTAGGGTGGCGGTAGATTTTGGATCATTAAAACGCGTTATTTGCGTTTCGCCTTAATTTATTCAAGCATTAAGGAAGATTATATGCCGCAACAAAATTATCTGGATGAACTCACGCCTGGTTTTACGCCATTACTGGCAATAAAAGAGGCTTCACGTTGTTTATTATGTCACGATGCGCCCTGTAGTCAGGCTTGCCCGGCGCAAACCGATCCGGGGAAATTTATTCGTTCTATTTACTTTCGCAATTTTAAAGGCGCAGCGGAAACTATCCGGGAAAATAATGCGCTTGGCGCCGTCTGCGCCAGAGTCTGTCCGACGGAAAAATTATGCCAGCGCGGATGTACACGTTCCGGAATAGATAAACCTATTGATATTGCACGCCTGCAACGTTTTATTACCGATTTTGAACAGCAGACTGCCATGCAGATTTATCAGCCCGGGAGTAAAACACGCGGGAAAGTAGCGATTATTGGCGCGGGTCCGGCAGGTTTGCAGGCAAGCGTGACGCTCACGCATTTAGGCTATGACGTCACCATTTACGAAAAACAGCCGCAGCCCGGCGGATGGCTGCGTCACGGCATCCCGGCATTTCGTCTGCCGCAAAGCGTTCTCGATCAGGAAATTGCCCGCATTGTAGAAATGGGCGTCAATATTAAATGTAATTGTGAGGTGGGCGGGTCGCTATCGCTTGCGCAACTCAAAGCCGAATATCGCGCCGTGCTGATGACCGTCGGGATGTCCTGTGGCTCTGATTTACCGTTATTTGAGCAAGCCAGTCACGTAGAGATTGCCGTTGATTTTTTACAGCGCGCCCGTCAGGCCGACGGCGATATTAGCGTTCCGCGTAGCGCATTAATTATTGGCGGCGGCGACGTAGCGATGGATGTCGCCAGTACGTTAAAAATTCTCGGCTGTCCTTCCGTCACCTGCGTGGCGCGGGAAGAATTAGCCCAATTTCCCGCCAGCGAAAAAGAATTTACCAGCACGCAGGCATTAGGCGTATCGATTATTGATGGTTTTACGCCTGTCGCCGTCAGCGGAAATAAAGTGACCTTCCACCATGTACGCCACTCAGGAGAACTGACGCTGGAAGCGGAAAATATTATTTTGGCCGTGGGGCAGCACGCACGACTGGATAACTTTGCGGAGATAAAAGCGCAGCATAATATTATCGACACGCACAATTATCAAACCGACGACCCGGCGATCTTTGCCGCTGGCGATATTGTTAAAGGTGATAAGACCGTCGTTTATGCGGTAAAAACCGGAAAAGAAGCCGCTCAGGCTATTCATCATTATTTAGAGGAGGCCTGCTCATGTTAACAAAAGATTTGTCTGTTACCTTTTGCGGCGTTAAGTTTCCCAATCCGTTTTGTCTCTCTTCTTCTCCGGTAGGCAATTGCTATGAGATGTGTGCCAAAGCCTATGATACCGGCTGGGGCGGGATCGTTTTTAAAACCATTGGTTTTTTTATTGCCAACGAAGTCTCTCCACGTTTTGATCACCTGACGAAAGAAGATACCGGTTTTATTGGTTTCAAAAACATGGAGCAAATTGCTGAGCATCCGCTGGAAGAGAACCTGGCCGCCATTCGAAGGTTAAAACAGGATTATCCGGATAAGGTGCTGATTGCTTCCATCATGGGGGAAAATGAGCAGCAGTGGCAAGAACTGGCGCGTCTGGTTGAAGAAGCCGGCGCGGATATGATTGAGTGTAACTTCTCTTGCCCGCAGATGACCTCGCACGCCATGGGAAGCGATGTAGGGCAAAGCCCGGAGCTGGTTGAAAAATACTGCCGCGCCGTAAAACGCGGTTCATCTTTGCCAATGCTGGCGAAAATGACGCCGAATATTGGCGATATGTGCGAAGTCGCGCTGGCCGCCAAACGCGGCGGGGCCGACGGTATCGCCACCATCAACACCGTGAAATCCATTACTAACATCGACCTGAACCGCAAAATCGGGATGCCGGTGGTTAACGGTAAATCCAGCATCTCCGGTTATTCAGGAAAAGCGGTGAAACCCATTGCGCTGCGTTTTATCCAGCAGTTGCGAATGCACCCTGAACTGCGCGATTTCCCGATTAGCGGTATCGGCGGCATTGAAACCTGGGAAGACGCTGCCGAATTTCTGCTGCTGGGCGCGGCGACCCTACAGGTGACGACAGGCATTATGCAATACGGTTACCGCATTGTAGAAGATATGGCGAGCGGCCTCAGCCACTATCTGGCCGATCAGGGATTTGCCTCATTACAGGAGATGATCGGGCTGGCGAATGGCAATATTATCCCGGCGGAAGACCTGGATCGCAGCTATATCGTCTATCCGCGGATTAATCAGGAGAAATGCGTCGGCTGCGGACGTTGCTATATCTCCTGCTATGACGGCGGCCATCAGGCGATGGAGTGGGATGAACACAGCCGCACGCCGCATTGCAATACGGAAAAATGCGTCGGTTGTCTGCTGTGCGGTCATGTCTGCCCGGTCGCCTGTATTGATTTAGGCGAGGTCAAATTTAAAAAAGGCGAAAAAGAACACGCGTTAACGCTGTAGCTCACGGTATGAAGCCCGGCGCGCAGTTTCGCTGCGCCGGGTTATCTGATAAGCAAGGTAATACGTCTGGATAACTACTTCTTACGCGCGTATTTCAGCGAGTCCAGCGCCACGGCGAAAATGATAATGCCGCCTTTGATGATGTACTGCCAGTACGGGTTTACCCCGATATAGGTCAGGCCATAGTTGATGACGGTAAAGATAATGACGCCGGTCACCACGCCGAAGACCGTCCCCACTCCGCCGCTAAACGATACGCCCCCGACCACGCACGCGGCAATCGCATCCAGTTCATACATAAAGCCGAGGTTGTTGGTGGCAGAACCAATACGCCCTGCTTCCAGTAAGCCGCCGAAGGCATAAAACACGCCGGAGAGCGCATAAATCATCAGCAGGTTCAGCGCCACGTTTACGCCAGAAACTTTCGCCGCCTCCGGGTTGCCGCCAATAGCAAAAATGTTTTTACCAAAACGGGTCTTATTCCACAGCACCCAGACAAACGCTACCGCAATCAGAGCGTAAAAGGTGATGTATGAGAGCCGGAAACTGCCCATCGCCACAAAGCCCTGTGCAAAGGTGGAAAAGCCGCTGTCAAAGCCGGAAATGGGCGAAGCGCCGACAAAGTCATAGTAAAGGGAGTTGATCCCATAAACGATAATCATCGTGCCAAGCGTGGTAATAAACGGCGTCACGTTCAGGTAAGCAATGATGATGCCGTTCACCAGGCCAATCACCGCGCCAATCGCGCAGACAATCAGGATGACCAGCGCAATCGGCATGGTCGCCATTTCCGGAAACACTTTATTGGCGTTTTCCATTGATTGCAGTAATGTTGCCGCCACGACCGCCGCCAGCCCTACCTGACGCCCCGCCGACAGGTCTGTCCCCTGGGTGACGATGAGTCCCGCCACGCCCAGCGCGATAATAATACGTACCGAAGATTGCGTCAGAATATTACTTAAATTCAGCAAACTTAAAAAAGTCGGGTCCTGGAAAATAATAATCGCCAGCAACACTAAAAGAACGACGTAAATTCCGCCCTCTTTCAGCCAGGTCAAAAAGCTTTTCTTGTTTAACGCACTCATAAGGAGCCCCTGATCTTAAAGGTGCAAAGAAGCAAGACGCAAAATTTCGTTTTGCGTTGTTGTTTTAGTATCGACAATGCCGGAAACGAGACCGTTACTCATCACCAGGATACGATCGGTAATCCCTAACAGCTCCGGCATTTCAGAAGAGATAATGATGATCCCCTTGCCTTTTTTCGCCAGTTCCGCAATAAGCTGATAAATTTCAAACTTTGCGCCGACATCAATGCCGCGGGTCGGTTCGTCCAGCATTAATATTTCCGGCTGCGTTAATAGCCAGCGACCAATGATCACCTTTTGCTGATTGCCGCCGGAAAGCGAACCAATTTGCGTGCGATGCCCCGGCGTTTTTACCCGCATGGAATCAATGACCCATTGGGTGTCGCTTTTCATCCGGGAATTATCCAGTAACCCCACTTTATTTTTATAATTACGGATATTCGAAATTAATGAGTTAAATCCGATATCCAGATAGGCATAAATTCCGGTGGAACGACGCTCTTCCGTCACCAGCGCAAAACCGTGGTTAATCGCTTCGTTCGCAGTGTGATTATTAATTTTCTTGCCATGTAAAGTGATTGTCCCGGACGACTTCTCACGAATGCCAAACAGCGTTTCGACGATATCGGTACGCTTTGCCCCAACCAGACCGGCAATGCCCAGAATTTCGCCCTTGTGCAAATCAAAGGAGACATCGCGAATGGAAGGCTGGCGCAGCGAGGTCAGGTGACGAACCTCCAGAATCACATCGCCCGGCTTATTTTCTTTATCCGGAAAGCGCTGGTTCAGGGAACGCCCGACCATCATCGCAATGATCTTATCCATATCCAGCCCTTCCAGCGGCTGGGTGGCAATCCATTGACCGTCGCGCAAAATAGTAATTTCATCGCACAATTGAAAAATTTCTTCCATTTTATGCGAGATATAAACAATTCCGCAGCCGCGTTCTTTCAGCTTGCGAATAATGGTGAACAGATGATTAACCTCTTTCTCAGTTAACGATGAGGTCGGCTCATCCATAATAACGATCTTAGCGTTATAGGAAAACGCCTTCGCAATTTCGATCATCTGCATTTGCGAAACGGATAATGTTCCTACGCGCGCGCGCGGGTCAATATCGATATCCAGTTCATCAAATATCGCTTTGGTATCCTGGTACATTTTATCCTGGCCGACAAACATACCTTTGGTGGGATAACGTCCCAGCCACATGTTATCCATGACCGAACGTTGCAATACCAGATTTAACTCCTGGTGTACCATCGAAATCCCATTCTCCAGCGCTTCTTTCGCCGAATGGAAGTTCACTTCTTTTCCCTGAAATACAATGTTGCCGGAATCTTTTTGGTAAATACCAAAAAGACATTTTAATAATGTTGATTTGCCTGCGCCGTTTTCGCCCATTAATGCATGAATAGAGTGCGGACGAACGTTTAAGTTGACATTATCAAGCGCTTTCACGCCGGGAAATGATTTGTTAATGCCACGCATTTCCAACAAATATTCACCCGACGACGGAGAGATCGTGCTGCCCATAATGATACCCTGTCGGCCTTTTTAATTATGACTATCCGCGCCGGATGGCAAAAGAAATACGTTATCCGGTCTGCGGCACGTCACCCTTCCACGGTTTCAGGGCGCAACAAAATTGCGCCCACAGACGGAAAAGTTATTTTTGGGTAAATTCGCTCAGATTGTCTTTGTCCACGCCGACATAAGGCACGCGCACGATTTTGTTCTCAATCTTCCAGTTGGTACCGTCAGCCGCGCCCTTGCCTTCGGCGAGGTTTTTCGCCAGATCGAATGTCGCTTTCGCCTGATTGTTGGCGTCATTCAGTACCGTACCGGCCATCGCGCCCGATTTCACCAGCGCCAGGGCTTCCGGTAACGCATCGACGCCAAAGACCGGAATCGACGATTTATTATGCGCTTTCAGCGCCTCTACCGCGCCCATCGCCATCGCATCGTTATTCGCGATAACCACTTCAATCTTGTTAGCGTTCGGGCCAGACAGCCAGGCATCCATCTTATCTTTTGCCTGCGCGGTATCCCACATGGCGGTGTCTAACGCCAGTTGCTCGGTCTGAATACCTTTAGCATTTAACTCTTTCACCACATACGTCGTACGGGCTTCAGCATCCGGGTGCCCCGGCTCGCCTTTCAGCAGAACATACTGAATTTTACCGTCTTTATTCAGATCCCAACCCTGATTCGCCTGCCAGTGTTTGGCAATCAAGTCGCCCTGAATCACACCGGATTCTTTAGAGTCAGTCCCGACATAATACGCCTTGTCATAGCTGTCCAGCGCTTTGCGGGAAGGCTCTTTGTTAAAGAACACCACCGGCACATTTTGCCCGCGCGCTTTCTCAATCACCGTACCGGCGGCTGCCGGGTCGACCAGGTTAATCGCCAGAGCTTTAACCCCTTTCGCCAATAAAACGTCAATTTGATCATTCTGTTTAGATTGATCGTTTTGCGAGTCATTCATCAGTAGCTGAACATCCGGCGCGGATTTGCCATCTTTTTCAATAGCCTTACGCACCACAGACATAAAGTTATCGTCATATTTATAAATCGTCACGCCAATACGAGTATCAGCCGCGTGCGCGTGCGCGCCGAATAACAGACTTGCCATCACGGCAGAAAGGGTCAGTACCTTCTTATTCATGGTAGCTCCGGTTTTATTATGTAGGGTATAGCGTAAAAAAATGCCCGGCTGTTCAGCACGTTAACGCGTGTTACTGAACGCCGAAGCGTATTTAGAGCCTATCCCACCAGGCGTTATTGGCGCAGCCAGTTTGGACACGGACAGCGCGCAAAAACCGGAGCGTACACGTAGTACGTGAGGTTTGACTCGCTACGCTCGCCCTTCGGGCCGCCGCAAGCGGCGTTCAAAACGCTAACGCGTTTTGGCGAGCACTGCCCAGGTCCAAAATGGCAAGTAAAATAGCCCTAATGGGATAAGCTCTTATTCAACTCTTTATTTTTGTCCGGTAGTCGCGGGATATTGTGATAACGGTTTTTATAAGCGAAATACCCCAGCAAAACTGACAACTAACTGTTACACATTAGTTACAGTGCGACAAACGTTGTCATCATAGCTATCACAATGTTAATAAACTGTGAATTTACTCACAGATTGAAAACGGTTACATGCGGGGCGTAATCAGTTAGTGATCAGTACCGCATTCTGTCGCCACGCCACCGAATGGCGCCGCACCAGGGTCGGCATAAAGCAGTGCGTCGCCGTGATATCCAGCGTGCCTGCGGCCCCCTGTAACGCCAGCTCGGTCGCGATTTTCGCCATAGAAGCAATAGGATAGCGCACGGTAGTCAACTGAGGATCGGTATAACGAGCAATAGGGATATCGTCGAAACCGATGACAGACAGATGCAAGGGAATGGCGATGCCGTTATCTTTTAACGCCGTCAGCGCGCCCGCCGCCATGTTATCGTTATAGGCAAATACCGCCGTCAGTTGCAGATTGCGTCCCAGCAACTCAACCATTGCCGACTCGCCGCCCTGCATGTCCGGCGTGCCGGTGCCTATCCAGCTCTCCGACGCAGCAATCCCCTGCTCTTGCAGCGCGTGTAACCACCCTTCTCTGCGCATCGCGTCATCTTCAATACGGTGGCTGGAAGCCAGGTAGCCGATGCGTTGATGTCCATTATTCAGCAACATTCGGGTCGCCATTCTGGCACCGCTCACATTGTCGAGACAGACACAACGATGCGCATAACCCGGCACGATACGGTTAATCAGCACCATACCGGGGATCTGATCCATAAAGTCGCTCAGCTCGCGATCGGTTAAGGCTTTTGAGTGAACAATCAATGCGTTACAACGCTGACGGATCAAGACTTCAATCGCATGACGCTCTTTTTCCGCCTCATGATAACTGTTGCCAATGAGAACATATTTCTGGTGCTGCTGCGCGACCAGATCTACGGCTTTCACCAGAGCGCCGAAAAAGGCATCGGAAACATCCATGACCACGACGCCGATGGTATCGCTCACCTGGGTGGCCAGCGCTTGCGCATTCGCATTTGGCCGATATCCCAGCAGGGTGACGGCCTGCATAACGGCGTCACGGGTGTCGGGACTGACCAACGCGCTGTTATTCAGTACGCGGGAAACGGTCGCTACAGACACGCCAGCCTGGCGCGCTACATCACGAATGGTGATCATATTCACTGCCCTGTTTGAGTTCAAAAATGCTCACAAATGCCCCGTTAGCAGGCGGCTATTTTGTCAGCACCCTGCCCAGGGCTGCGTGAGAAACATCACAGGGATGGAAACGGTTACAGCCATTTTGTTAATGAATGTGATCCAGATCGTTATCTGAGCGATCCTGACGCGCGCAACGTGAGTTGACGCCATAACCACTCGACCGGTCCCTGTCGCCAGAAACGTAGCCAGATGACGGAAAAGAGAAGGTTTATTGCCCATACCGGAACGACAAAGAACAAGAGTTCCAGTCGATTGAATTTCATAAATAAGCCAAACTGATAAAACAGCGTGGTACAGATGATCGTCTGCAGCAGATAATTGGTCAGCGCCATTCGCCCTACGCAGGCAATGGCAAGCGTCAGTCTGCATCGGCTAAGCTGCGGCCAGAAGCCAAACATCAGCGCGGCATAGCCCAGCGTTTGCAACGGCGCGCTCAGTTCGCGCGGCGCCTGCAATAAGAAGGCGCACCAGCGGTACGCCCAGTCCAGCCGCCATTGTAAAATGACCGCAGGCAGGTTGATCATTAGCCCTAACGCCACCAGCAGAACCCCGGTACGGCGATAGTGCCGCAGACTGTACTGACCTTTCAGCCAGCCGCTACGCATTAGCGCGGCGCCCAGCAGCATCATACCTGCCAGTTGCCAGCCATACTGCGCGCCGAGCGCCAGTAAACTATTCGACAGCATCTCTGCCCGGTTGCTGATAGCCTCCATGCCGCCGTTCAGCTTCCAGTATTTTTCATACAATATTGCCGACGCATCCGGCGTCCAGGCGCGGCTGGTTTCGCTACTCGATACCACGCCCAGCAGCAGTAGCACGCCAATCCCGACCAGATAAAGGAGTATGCCGGTATTGAACAGGCTTTTTACCGAAGGCGCGTCGCGTACCAGTCGCCAGCAAATTAACCCGACCAGACCGTAGGCCAGCAGAATGTCGCCGTCCCAAAAGAATAACGCATGGATAAAACCTAACAGTACCAATAGCGTTAAGCGCGACTGAATCCACTGTTTACCACGCGGAAGCAGCATTTGTAGCCCCGCGCCAAACAACAACGCGAACAGCGTAAGAAACTTAGCCTGCGCCACAATATCGAGAATCGCCCAGGACCAGGCGTCTTCGGGAACGATCGCGCCGTACCAGGCGGGATTGAGATAAGCCGCCTTCGGCAATCCAAAGGCGCTAATGTTAAGAAGCAGGATACCGAGGATAGCGACGCCACGTACAAAATCCAGCGTGACATTACGCTCCATCGTCTCCGCCTTAATCATGGATGATGGCGAACGGCACGCAGAAACTCCTGGCGCGTATTCTGGCTGGACTTAAACAATCCACCCAGCGACGTCGTCGTCGTGGCGCTGGTTGCGTCACGAATACCGCGCGCTTTCACGCAGTAATGCACCGCATCAATCGATACCGCTACATTATTGGTGCCGAGCAAGGTTTGCAGCGCCGTCAGAATTTGTTGGGTCAAACGTTCCTGAACCTGTGGACGCTGGGCGAAGAATTGCACGATGCGGTTAATTTTCGACAGGCCGATCACGGAATCTTTGGGGATATACGCGACGGTCGCTTTGCCATCAATGGTCACGAAGTGATGTTCACAGGTGCTGGTCAGCGTGATATCGCGGACGGTGACCATTTCATCCACCTTCATTTTATTTTCAATGAGGGTAATTTTCGGGAAATTGGCATAGTCGAGGCCGGCGAAAATCTCGTCAACGTACATCTTAGCGATACGATGCGGCGTTTCCATCAGACTGTCATCGCTCAAATCGAGATTCAGCAACTGCATAATCTCAGTCATATGCCCTGCGATAAGGCTTTTTCGCGTTTCATTATCCAGTTCATCCATAGGCGGGCGCAGCGGCGTTTCCAGCCCCCGGGCAACCAGCGCGTCATGAACCAGGGCCGCTTCTTTACTGAGTGATGGCATTAATCGTGTTCTCCTGCAGGTGTGGCGCCTCTGCCCTGCATGGGGCAAAGTTTGTCAATATTGTGACAGTGTGATTATTGTGCGTGAGGTAGCGCACATAATCCAGTATTCACGCCCATAATTGTTGAAATTGTCGCTGCCTTTCATGACATCTTTTCCGGTGCAAGAATGCTGGCAGGACAAAGGGCATATTTGTTAACGCAACGTTATTTAAATGATGAAGCATGTTTATGTATTACGGAAGTGAAAGTTACTCACAACGCGGTGAGTAATCTGTATTATGAAGAATCTGCATACCTTATCAGGTTCACCATAAAAGGAGCCCCCGCATGGAAATGCTCGAAGAGCACCGATGTTTTGGCGGCTGGCAGCAGCGCTGGCGTCATCATGCCGCCACGCTAAACTGCGCCATGACATTCAGCATTTTTCTTCCGCCGACTCAGGATAATGAACCGCCTCCGGTACTGTACTGGTTGTCCGGGTTGACCTGCAATGATGAGAATTTTACCACCAAAGCAGGCGCGCAGCGTATCGCAGCAGAACTGGGCATTGTATTGGTGATGCCGGATACCAGTCCACGCGGTGAACAGGTCGCCGACGATAGCGGATACGATTTAGGCCACGGCGCCGGGTTTTATCTCAATGCCACACAGCCGCCCTGGGCCAGCCATTATCGCATGTACGATTACCTGCGCGATGAGCTTCCGGCGCTTATCCAGACACAGTTTAACGTCAGCGACCGTTGCGCCATCAGCGGGCACTCGATGGGCGGCCACGGCGCATTAATCATGGCGCTGAAAAATCCGGGCAAATACACCAGCGTCTCTGCTTTTGCGCCTATCGTCAACCCCAGCCGCGTGCCGTGGGGAATCAAAGCGCTTACCGCTTATCTCGGCGAAGATGAATCAGCCTGGACTGAGTGGGATAGCTGCGAATTAATGCTGGCCAGCCAGCCGCAGGACGCCATTCCTGTGCTCATCGATCAGGGCGACAGCGATCAATTCCTCGCCGATCAGCTTCAGCCCGCCGTACTGGCGGAAGCCGCGCGGCAAACCGCCTGGCCGATGACGCTACGAATCCAGCCTGGCTACGATCATAGCTATTATTTTATTGCGTCCTTCATCGAGGACCATCTGCGCTTTCATGCCCGGTATTTACGGGACGAGCGTGAGACGTCACCAACATAATGAATTTTCCAGCGCCGCGCTGTAGTTCACCTCCTCCGACTGCGGCGCGGAAGATTTATTATTTAAATCCGCGGCCTGCTGGCGTACCTGAAGGCGGCCGCTGCCCTCTCCGCCTTCATAACTTTCGTGAAAATTACGCAGCTCGGATTCAAACAGCACCGCATCAAGATTATGCAACTTATCCAGCGCCCGCAGGAGAGAAATTAACGTATCAAGATTGAGCCCTCCCCCCTTCTCGATACGCTTGATGGTGGCAATACCAACGTGCGCGCGATCGGCAAGCTGCTGCTGGGTCATCGAAAGAGACAGGCGCGTCTCCTTTAAGCGGGCGCACAACGACAGGATAATCTCGTCGTTATTCATCGTATTGTATTTCACGCTGTTACCCTCTCTTGCGCGGCTGAATTTTCCCCAGCGAACCATGATACGTTTCACGGTATTTAGCGCTCATGTCTTTACCGGTCTCGTACATCGCAGCAATGATCTCATCGAGCGAAATACAGGGTTCGCTTACGCGACTCATCGCCATCGTCGCCGCGTTTATCGCTTTCACGGCAGAGATGGCGTTTCTCTCTATGCAGGGAATTTGTACCTGCCCGCCCAGCGGATCGCAGGTCAATCCCAGATGATGTTCCATGGCAATTTCAGCGGCGCTCAGCGTTTGCTCCACGGATGCGCCCATCAGTTCAGCCAGGCCCGCCGCCGCCATTGAGCACGCCACGCCGATTTCCCCCTGACAGCCAACTTCAGATCCCAGAATAGAGGCGTTTTGTTTAAACAACATCGCGATAGCGGCGGCGGTCAGGAAGAAACGGGTCAGAGCACCGGGCTCCAGCGGCGTGACAAATTTATCATACCAGCAGAGCGCTGCCGGAATGATGCCGCACGCGCCATTGGTTGGCGCGGTAACAATCTGTCCGCCGCTGGCATTTTCTTCGCTTACCGCAATCGCGAAGGCATTGACCCAGTTCAGCGCGGTTAAAAAATCGCTGGCGGAGCGGTTAGCCTGTAACGTCTTATGTAACGCACAGGCGCGCCGCGGTACCTGATAGGGGCCGGGTAATACCCCCTCAGTATGCAGGCCGCGATAAACCGCCTGCTGCATCACGTCCCATATTTGCGCCAGATAATTCTGCAACGTCTGTGGCGAGTGGCGGCACAGCTCATTTTTCATCATCAGCGCCGCCACGGACAGGCCGTTACGCCGACACAGCGCCAGCAACTGCGCGGCATGACTAAATTCAAAGGGCGACACTGTACGCAAAGGAAGCGATGGCGTCAGCGGCTCGCCATGTTTGCGGACCTGCCCGGCGCCGGTCGAAAACCAGGTCTCTTCATACACCGTGAAATAATCATCTCTGGCGCGAAACGTCATGGCATAAGGATGGCCTGGATGCGCCTGGTGATTGGCGATAATCTTGACTTTTATCGTGATTCCGCCCGCGTCGGAGAGCGCGAGTTCGATTTTGTTTTCATTTTCCGCACGCTTAATCACCGCCATATGCGAACGGAGATCGACATTCTCCGGCTGGCAACCCAGCAGCCCAAGATACAGGGCGGTATCCACATTGTGGCACTTGCGGCTTAACGATAACGCGCCATACAGCTCGATTTCAATTTCCCGAATTAGCGGCAACGTCTCTTGTTCTCTGAGCAATGAAATAAAGTGACAGGCGGCGCGCATCGGCCCTACGGTACGTGAGCTGGATGGACCTATTACTATTTTGAATATATCAAGGCAACTCTCCATCGTTATATCAATCCTTTCAGTCTCATTCGCGTTCAGTAATAAATAACATCCTCGCACAGTTGGCATATCAAAAGTGATACCTTTTGTGTCTGAACTTTACCTGGTATCAAAAACAACGCTTTTTTAGCCCTTTTCTGGCTGTGATATCTGTGATAGCACGAGATTCCACGCCGCAAAAGAGCCATTATAATACCCGTAAATTAAGGGAGTTATCATATGAGCATTATTTATTTTATTACTACACAGGATATCGATACGTTTCAGAAAAAATTACAGGAAACGTTATTTAATGCCGTCACCATGCCGTTTCCGCTATTATTTGATAAACGTTATGCCGCGCTTATCAATACCGCTTATTTAAAGCTTACGCTGCCAGCGGAATGTCTGACGCCTGAATTTTATCGCTATTTACGCGAACTCTCATTGCAATGGCAGTTTGATTTTTTTATTAAGCCGCAGCCACTGCCTGCTAACGGTATTATCGCGTTTGATATGGACTCGACATTTATTGCGGAAGAAGGCGTGGATGAAATTGCCCGCGAGCTTGGCATGTCGACGCAAATCACCGCCATTACCCAACAGGCGATGGAGGGCAAGCTTGATTTTAACGCCAGTTTTACCCGACGTATCGGAATGTTGAAAGGCACACCGAAAGCAGTGCTGAACGCCGTATGCGATCGCATGACCCTTTCGCCAGGCCTGTTAACTATTCTGCCAGTCATCAAGGCCAAAGGATTTAAAACCGCGATTATCTCCGGGGGACTGGATATATTCACCCAGCGTCTAAAAGAACGGTATCAACTGGATTATGCCTTTTCGAATACGGTTGAAATACGCGATAACGTTCTGACGGATAACATTACTTTGCCGATTATGAATGCCGCAAACAAAAAACAGACGCTGGTTGACCTGGCTGCCCGGTTAAATATTGCCACGGAGAATATTATTGCCTGCGGTGATGGCGCCAACGATCTGCCGATGTTAGAACATGCTGGCACCGGTATTGCCTGGAAAGCGAAGCCGGTTGTACGAGAAAAAATCCACCATCAGATTAATTATCACGGTTTCGAATTGCTTCTTTTTCTTATTGAAGATGAATTATAACGCGACTCACCTCGCCGGAAGGGAATTTTAAAATGAGTATAAAAACATTTATTTTCAGCCAGCCCGATAAGCCGATTGTAAAAGAGAAAAAAGAGATAGACCAGACCTATAAAAAATTTCGTTTTGAGATTATCGCCTCGGTCTTTATCTCTTATGCCGTCTTTTATCTTACCCGTAAAAACTTCTCCGCCGCGATGCCGGCCATGCTGACGGAAACGTCGCTGACCGCAGAAGACTTCGCCATTATGTCTTCTATTTTTTACATTCTTTATGGTGCGATGAAGTTTGTCGGCGGGATGCTGGTCGATAAAATTAACCCGAAAGCCATGACCGGCCCGGTGCTGATTGGCGTGGGGATTGTAAATATTCTGTTCGGCTTTTCCGACAGCGTGGCGGCATTCTACGTGCTGTACAGTCTCAACGCGATCTTACAGGGCACCAGCTTTCCGCCGATGGCGAAAATTATGGCCTCGTGGTTTTCGAAAAACGAACGGGGACGCTGGTGGGCTATCGTTGAAGCGGCGCACAATATCGGCGGCAGCCTCGCGCCGCTGCTGACCAGTTTTGCTATCGCCTTTAGCGGTAGCTGGAAAATGGGGTTTTATGTTCCCGGCGCCATTTCGCTGCTGATGGGGATAGTGGCGCTATTTACCATTAAAGATCGTCCCGGTACGTTAGGTTTGCCCAACGTGGGGCAGTGGCGTAACGACCCGACGGAACTGGCCCAGGTCAAGGCCAGCCCGGTCAACCTGAGCTTCTGGCAGATTTTTGTGAAATATATCCTGACCAATCCACTGGTATGGATCATTATTATCGGTGATATGTCGGTTTATATTGCGCGCACTATTCTTAACGACTGGCCGCAGATTTACTATTCGCAGGTTCACGGCTGGAGTCTGATAAAAGCGAACTCGATTATTTCCTGGTTTGAGGCGGGCGGACTGGCAGGTGGGTTGCTGGCAGGCTACTTGTCTGACTTTATGTTCAAAAGTAACCGCTGGATGACCGGGTTAATCTTCGCGTTAGCGCTGTGCATATGCATCGTGCTGGTGCCGCTGGTTCAGGATACCTCTTACACCCTCACCGCGATTCTGTTCACCATCATGGGTTTCGCCTTATACGGACCGCATATGCTTTTTGCCGTCGGCTGTCTGGATGTGACCCATAAGGATGCGGCGGGATCGATTACCGGCTTTCGGGGATTGTTCAGCTATGTCGGCGCGGCAATGGCCGGTGTGCCGGTAATTATGGTGAAAAATAGCTGGGCGTGGTCGGGCGTTTATATCTATGCGGTGATCGCCATTCTGCTAACGACTCTGTCGCTGGCGCTGCTCTCCAGACTGCATCGGTTATAACATTCTGGCGACAGCGGCAAAACGCGGCTGTCGCCAGTCTCTGTCAGAAACGGTAATCCACCGCCATAAAGTAACGACGTCCGTCTTCGGTATAACCGTAGTCGTCGCGTTTGAGATCTTTATCGCCCACGTTCAAAACGCCCGCACGCAGTTTAACGTTTTTCGTCGCCTGCCATGCCGCGCCGGTATCCCAGACCACGTACCCGCCCGGCGTTTTCGCCGTTGCGCTGTCGGCCCGCTTACGCCCGGTATAATTCCCTGATACGTAGAATGACCAGTCTTCGAGCTGCACCGGTTTCCAGTCCAGCGTACCGTTCGCGGTGTGGAACGGCAGATCGGAAAGCGGCTTGTTCCCGCCATTACTGACGTCGCGTCCGTCGTTATAGGTGTAATTCAACGACAGTTTCCACGCCTCGTTAAACGGAACTTTCAACTCGGTTTCCACGCCCTGAATACGCGCTTTATTCACGTTGTAATAACGGAAGACCGGAACGCGCTGTCCCCGACTGTTGGTTTCGAAACCGACAAAGTTGGAATAGCCGGGCGCGGCGTTAACGTCAGGGGTACGACTAATGCTGATGCGATTGTCCACATCGTTACGGAACGTGGTAACGCTCGCTTCCACGCCCTCCAGTATGCCTTCTTCGCCACGGTAATAAAGGCCGAGCTCCCAGCTTTCACTGGTTTCAGGTTTCAGATCCGGGCTACCGATAATGCGGCATCCGCCACGGCAGGAGTTGGTCGCCCAGTCCGGACTTAATTGCAATAGCGACGGCGCTTTAAAGGCCGTGGCCCACCCACCTTTCACCGTCAGGGTATCCGTTGCGTTATAGACCAGATAAGCACGCGGGCTCCAGTGATCGCCATAGGTTTCATGGTCATCCATACGAATACCGGTGGTCAGCGCCAGCGGTTCGAAGATGCGCCACTCATCTTCAAGGAACAGAGCATACTGGCTGGCGGAGGTTTTAGTACTGGAACCGCCGGTCAGGTTCACCGCATCGCTCAGTTTATCGTGACGCCATTCGCCGCCGAAGGTGAGGAACTGGTTGACAGACGCTAACGGCAGAACGTATTTCCCGTCAATCGAATTGCTTTCTGACGTGATAGGGCTACTGTTGCCGGGGTTTTTGTTTTCCACCTTTTCGCCGTAGAACTTGAGCTCGCTGTTGCCGAGATCCCAACGTCCGTTATGGCTCAACGCGTAGTTTTGCCGTTCCAGACGATTTTTATCCAGCGAGTCGGAGTCCCGGTCCTGGCGATCAAAACCGTAGCCTGCGGTAACGTCATGATTTTCGTTTGGTGTCCAGGCAAACTCGACGTTTCCATCCCGGCTGGTAAATCCTTCAATGCGCGGCGTTTCACCCGTAGCGGTGGTGGCGGAACTCTGCTGCTCGTCTTTTTCGCGTTTCGCCAGGCTACCGTAGGCTTTCATTCCCAGCACGCCGTCGATCAGCGGACCGCTGGTAAAGAACTGACCGTTATAAGTATCGCCACGGTCGCGATGTTCCTGAATAGTGGAGTCAACCGTGACGCTGCCGTGCCATTTCTGACCAATTTTTTTGGTGATAATGTTGACCACGCCGCCCAGCGCATCGGAGCCATACAGCGAGGACATGGGGCCACGCACCACTTCAATGCGTTCGATAGCGTCAACCGGTATCCAGTTCAGATCAAAATCATTATGGCGGAAGACCGCGTTACGGGAGTTAACGCGCTTACCGTCGATCAGGATCAGCGTATAACTGCTGTCCAGACCACGAATACTCACGCCTTTACGGTTATCCCCTTCGTTAGTGAGCTGTACGCCCGGCACCTCTTTCAGGACATCTTTCAGGTTTTGCACGGGCCTGCGCTGTAAATCTTGTTGGGTAATGACGCTGATACTTGCTGGCGCATCTTTCAGATTTTGTTCGATGGCGGACGCGGTAACGACCATGGTTTCACCATCATCCGTTGCCGCGGCAACCGGCCAGGCCAACGTAACTGCGGACATACAAAGCCCTACCCGAACGAAAGGGTTAAACCTAAACATTCCATTTCTCCATGAGGTAAATACGACAAAAAAAATCGGTTATCGCTCACAACGCATTACGTTTCGCCTGCGATAACGGTTATCACGGCGAACTCTTTTTATGCAGGCGAGTCGGGCTCATGAGTGACGGTCGCGCCCGAATCTTCATCCTTTCTGATTTCGAGCGTAACGATAAAGCAAACGATAATAATTATCAATTTAATTGTTAATAATTATGTCATTTGAACCAATCATAAAGAAAAAACAAAAAACCCTCTCGAATGAGAGGGTTAGAAGGGTCAGGTTCAGGCAGTCCGTGCCGGATGGCGGCATAAAGCCTTATCCGGCCTATGACGAGAATACTACGTTACTTTTTAACGCGTTCCGGGAAGTGCATTTCGCTATAGCGCACGAAATGCGTACCTTTTATCAGCTTGTAGCCGAACCAGATAAGCAGGAACAGCGGAATACCGATATAGGTCGCCGCGACGCCGCCCCAGTCGATGGTATCTTTCAGGAACGCTTCATAGTTCTGCCCCAACGTAATAATCAGGCACAGTACAAAGGCGAAAATCGGCCCCAGCGGGAAGAACCCGGAACGGTACGGCAAATCATTCACATCATACCCTTGTATCACGTAACCGCGACGGAAGCGATAATGGCTAATGGCAATCCCCAGCCAGGCGATGAAGCCCGTCATACCGGAGGTGTTCAACAGCCACAGATAGACCGTCTGGTTGCCGAACATTGAGGTCAAAAAGCAAAGACCGGCAATCACGGTGGTGGCATAAAGCGCATTGCGCGGTACGCCGCCACGGGACAATTTCGCAAAAATACGCGGGGCCTTACCGTCACAGGCCAGGGTGTAGAGCATACGGGTCGAGGCATACATCCCGGAGTTACCCGCAGACAGTACCGCCGTCAGGATAACCGCATTCATTATCGCCGCCGCAGACAACAAGCCCGCATGCTGGAACACTAAGGTAAACGGACTGACGCTAATGTCTTTGACGTCGTTACGCAGCAGGTTTGGATCGGTATAAGGAATGATCAGGCTGATAATCAAAATCGCGAAAACATAAAACAGCAGAATACGCCAGAATACCTGACGCACCGCGCGCGGAATATTCTTCTCCGGGTTTTCAGATTCCCCGGCGGCAATACCAATCAGCTCGGTTCCCTGGAAAGAGAAGCCCACGATCATCGCGACGCCAATCATTGCCGCAAAACCGCCAGCAAAAGGCGCATCGCCCGTCGTCCAGTTGCTCCAGCCGACCGGCTCAACACCTTTAAAGATACCGATAATCATCGCTACGCCAACGATGATGAAGATAATAACGGTCGCGACTTTAATTAACGAGAACCAGTACTCCGCTTCGCCAAAACCGCGCACGGAAATGTAGTTCAGCAAGAAAATGACGCAGAGGAATAGCGCGCTCCAGATCCAGCCCGGCGTGTCCGGGAACCACCAGCCCATCACCAATTGCGCGGCAACCAGGTCAACAGCGATAGTCACCGCCCAGTTGTACCAGTAGTTCCAGCCCAGCGCGAAACCAAAGCCTTCTTCCACATAGTTCTGACCATATGTCGCAAACGAGCCAGATACTGGCATATAGGCCGCCAGCTCGCCAAGACTGGTCATCAGGAAGTAGACCATCAAACCAATCAGAATATAAGAAAACAGCGCGCCGCCTGGCCCCGCCTGAGAAATTGTCGCACCAGATGCAACGAAAAGACCTGTCCCGATGGAGCCGCCAATGGCAATCATCGTCAGGTGACGCGCCTTTAATTCGCGACGTAGCGCGGGCGCTTCTGTGGTTTTAGTTTTGGAACCCATGTGAAAATGCTATCCATCCAAAAAATGAGGCGCGATTGTAACAGACGAAATACTATCCTTCCGACACAAATGCGCGGTTATAAGAGACCTTCATGACCGGCCACGGATTATAAGTAAAGCAGAGAATAACGTATACGTAAGCGGATACTAAAAATGGCGATGCCGCCCGGGCAGCCCTCCTCTTCACCTTTATTCACAGTAACTCAAAAAACGCTGCAACGCGTTAGAAAGATGTTTCTGCCGATGATGAACACGCCACAACGTGCGCACAAGGCGCGGTAACGGCACCGCGACTTCGCCCAGGGTTCCCGCCTGGAGTTGTTCAGCAATCACCCGGCGCGATAAACAACTTATCCCCAGTCCATGACGCACCGCATGTTTGATCGCCTCTGAATTCCCCAACTCCATCGCCATATGAAAGCGCGGCAAATGCGACAACAGCAAATAATCGACAATTTCCCGCGTACCGGAACCGCGCTCGCGTAAAATCCATGGGGATGCCGCAAGCTGTTCCAGCGTCACCGGCCCCTGCGTCAGCGGCGAGGACGGCGCGGCAAAGACCACCAGCTCATCTTCCAGCCACGGCTCAGAGATAATCTCTGTACTGTGACACGGCCCTTCAATCAGGCCGATATCAACCCGAAAATCCAGCACCGCGTTAATCACGTCCTGGCTGTTTCCCACGCTGAGTTCCAGCGGTAAGGCCGGATAATGCTGGCGATAGCGGGCAATCATGGCGGGTAAAATGTAATTGCCGATGGTGCTACTGGCATAAACCCGTATCGCGCCGTTATCTTCACGAAATAGCTGCTCAATTTCTACCGCTTGCTCCAGCAATGCCAGCGCGCGCGGATATAACAAGCGCCCATGTTCGTTGACCACCAGCCGTTTCCCCACCCGATCAAACAACTGTACGCCGAGCTGACCTTCCAGATCGGTGAGCGCGGCGCTAACGGCGGACTGCGATAATGACAGCATGACCGACGCCTGGGTTGTTGAACCGCTTTTCAGTACTTCAGCAAACACTTCAAGTTGTCGTAGCGTAATATGCATAGTCGTATCCCACCGATAGCGTTTCACTTACCACTTATAAAGATTAATTATAAATATATAATCAATTTTATTTTTAAACCAGATCACCGTAACCTTATTGTCCATATACAGGAGAAGGTTATGACAGAACTCACCTTGCAGAATCATCGTCGTACAATGTGGCATTTTATACCGGGGCTCGCTCTGAGCGCCGTCATTACAGGAGTCGCCCTGTGGGGCGGCGCTATCCCTGCCGTTGCAGGCGCGGGGTTCAGCGCCCTGACCCTGGCTATCCTGCTGGGTATGGTTATCGGGAATACCGTCTATCCACAAATATGGAAACAATGCGACGGCGGCGTGCTGTTTGCAAAACAACATCTGCTGCGTTTAGGGATTATCCTTTACGGCTTCCGCCTTACCTTTTCACAAATCGCCGACGTGGGCATTAGCGGCATTGTGATTGACGTATTAACGCTTTCCAGCACGTTCATGCTGGCCTGCTTCTTAGGCCAAAAAGTCTTTGGTCTGGACAGGCACACCAGCTGGCTGATTGGCGCCGGTAGCAGTATCTGCGGCGCGGCGGCGGTACTGGCGACAGAACCGGTGGTAAAAGCGGAAGCCAGTAAGGTTACTGTAGCCGTCGCGACTGTCGTTATTTTCGGCACCATCGCTATTTTCCTTTACCCGGCAATGTATCCGCTGCTGGCGCACTGGTTCAGCCCGGAAACTTACGGCATCTATATCGGCTCAACCATGCATGAAGTCGCGCAAGTGGTCGCAGCGGGTCATGCCGTTAGCCCGGATGCGGAAAATGCGGCAGTTATCGCTAAGATGCTGCGTGTCATGATGCTGGCGCCGTTCCTGATCATTCTGGCGGCACGTGTTAAACAGCTTTCACCGGCGACCGGCGCGGAAAAAAGCAAAATTACCATTCCGTGGTTTGCTATTTTCTTCATCGTAGTGGCGATCTTCAACTCTTTCCACCTGCTGCCGAAAGCCGTGGTGGATATGCTGGTGACGCTGGACACGGTGCTGCTGGCGATGGCGATGGCGGCGTTGGGTCTGACCACTCACGTTAGCGCATTGAAAAAAGCGGGGGCGAAACCGCTGCTGATGGCGCTGGCATTATTCGCCTGGCTGATTATTGGCGGTGGCGCCATTAACGTCCTAATCCATAGCCTTATCGCATAAATTATTACGTTTCACGCCTGTTAACCCGTTATCATAGCGTTCGTAATGAACCGTTAGCGGGTTTAACAGGAGTCTTTTATGAAATACATCGGAGCGCACGTCAGCGCTGCTGGCGGTCTGGCTAACGCCCCTGCCCGCGCGGCTGAAATTGGCGCAACGGCCTTTGCGCTTTTCACAAAAAACCAGCGTCAGTGGCGTGCCGCCCCCCTTACTCCCCAGGTCATTGATGACTTTAAAATCGCCTGTGAAAAGTATCATTTCTCGGCGGCGCAAATTCTTCCCCACGATAGTTACCTGATTAATCTGGGCCATCCGGTCAGTGAAGCGCTGGAAAAATCACGCGATGCCTTTCTCGATGAAATGCAGCGCTGTGAACAACTCGGCTTAACCTTGCTTAATTTTCATCCCGGTAGCCATCTGATGCAGATTGCACAGGAGGATTGCCTGGCGCGGATCGCGGAATCCATCAATATTGCCCTCGCGCAGACCGAGGGCGTTACGGCGGTTATCGAAAATACAGCCGGTCAGGGCAGTAATCTGGGGTTTGAGTTTGAACAGTTAGCCGCCATCATCGAGGGCGTGGAAGATAAGTCGCGCGTTGGCGTCTGTATCGATACCTGCCATGCCTTTGCCGCCGGATACGATCTGCGTACGCCAGAGGCGTGCGAAAAAACGTTCGCCGAATTCGGGAAAATTGTCGGATTTCAGTATTTGCGCGGAATGCATCTTAACGACGCCAAAAGCGCCTTCGGTAGCCGCGTTGACCGTCATCACAGCCTGGGTGAAGGCAATATCGGCCACGATGCGTTTCGTTGGATTATGCAGGATGGGCGTTTTGACGGTATTCCGCTGATACTGGAGACCATCAATCCTGATATCTGGGCGGAAGAGATTGCGTGGTTAAAAGCCCAGCAAATTGCCGAAGCGATGGCCTGAAGCTCAATGTTCTTCAGGCAATAAAAAAGGCAGAGCGCGCTCTGCCTTTTTTAGCGTGTTTCTCTTACGCCGCTTTTGCCGCGACTTCCGTCTCCGGACGTTTCAGGACGGCATAAGCCAGTCCTGCCACCAGCGTACCGGCCACAATTGCCAGCAGGTATCCCAATACCGGCGTAATTGCGCCTGGGATAAGCAGAACAAACAGACCGCCATGCGGCGCCATCAATTTTGCGCCTACCGCCATAGAAATAGCCCCGGTCAACGCGCCGCCAACGATACAGCACGGCAGTACACGCATCGGGTCGCGTGCCGCAAACGGAATAGCGC
This sequence comes from Salmonella sp. SAL04202, assembly GCF_046550775.1. Classification (NCBI taxonomy): domain Bacteria; kingdom Pseudomonadati; phylum Pseudomonadota; class Gammaproteobacteria; order Enterobacterales; family Enterobacteriaceae; genus Salmonella; species Salmonella sp. SAL04202. Next base: position 2,018,851 of record NZ_JBGDXK010000001.1, read on the forward strand.
CTTCAGTGATAAAGCACAGCCCCAGCACCAACGCCGCTTTACCACCTTCCTGCTGCGCTTTGTCGAACTTACGACGCGCCACCATCGTCGCCAGACCCAGCGCTAACGGCGGTACCATACCTGCGGCCATGATCGCCGCCATCGGCGCGTAAGTTTGCGTACTCAGCAGACCAACGCCAAACGCATACGCCGCTTTGTTCACCGGGCCGCCCATGTCGGTACACATCATCCCGCCGAGAATCGCGCCCAACAGCACTGCGTTTGCGGTTCCCATGGTTTGCAGCCAGTGAGTGAGCCCTTCCAGAATCCCGGCAACCGGTTTACCGATCAGGTAAATCATCGCCAGCCCCACCACCAGACTGGAAATTAACGGGATGATCAGGATTGGCTTCAGCGCTTCCATACTTTGCGGAAGTTTCAATTTGGTACTGATAAGCTTCGCCATATACCCGGCAAGGAAGCCGGCAATGATCCCGCCGATAAAACCGGAACCGGTGCTAACCGCCAGCATACCGCCAATCAGACCTGGCGTAAGGCCTGGGCGATCCGCGATGGAGAAAGCGATATAACCCGCCAGTACCGGCACCATCAGCGCAAACGCCGAACCGCCGCCAATCTGCATCAGCGCCGCCGCCAGCGTGTCCGGCACCTTAAAGGCTTCAATACCAAAGGCGAAGGAAAGCGCAATACACAGTCCCCCGGCAACTACCATAGGCAGCATGTAAGAAACGCCCGTCAACAGATGCCGGTATGCGCCAGCGCTCTCTTTCTTCCCTTCGGTCGCCGCTTGCGATGCCTTACCCGCCGGTTGATACGGCGTCGCTTCCGCTACGGCTTTATCCAGCTCCTGCGCCGTCTTTTTCAGCGCCAGGCCGGTCGACGTGCGGTACATCGGGAGACCGGCAAACTTCGCCAGATCCACTTCGATATCCGCCGCCACAATCACTAAATCCGCTTCCGCCACCTCTTCCGGGGTGATGGCATTGCCGGCCCCCACGGAGCCGCGCGTTTCGACTTTTACCCACCAGCCGCGTTTTTTCGCTTCTGTTTCAATGGCTTCAGCCGCCATAAAAGTATGGGCGACGCCGGTCGGGCAGGCCGTTACCGCGACCACGCGTTTCGGACCGCCGCTCGCCGCAGGAGCAGCCGCAGCAGGGGCGCTGTAAGGGGTCGCATGGCTTTTGGCTTCACTCAGAAACAGTTCCGGATGCGCGACGGCGCGACCAATATCCCCCAGCCAAACCTTTTTGCCGTTCAGAGCATTGTCGTTCGGCAGAGATTCGCCCAGCACGATCGCCAGTTCAGCATCATTCGGATTGTCGATAATTTCCAGATTTGCTTTATGCGCCGCCGCTCCAAGCAGGGTTTTCGCCATGTAAGCGCGAGCCTGGCCGAGATTAGCGTCAATTATCAGCAGCGTTTTCATTATGCCTCTCCTGCTGTCAGTTAAACGGTTGTAAGTCGACACGCGCCATCATTGCGGCCAACTGAGGACGATCGGTAATACCCACATTGCTCTGGCTGACCGCCAGCGCGGCAACCGCCGTCGCCAGACGCAGCGTATGTTCGCTGGACTCGCGCATCAGCAGGCCGTAAATCAATCCGCCAACCATGGAATCGCCTGCGCCGACGGTACTTACCACGTCAACTGCCGGTGGTTTAGCGATCCATTCTCCTGAGGCGTTAACCCACAGCGCGCCTTCCGCCCCCAGCGAAATCACCACATGGGCGATACCCTGTTCGCGTAACGCGTGCGCCGCATCAATCACATCTTTCATTTCCGGGAGCTTACGACCCGCCCAAATTTCCAGTTCGCGGCGATTCGGTTTCACCAGCCACGGCGCAGCTTTAAGACCGGCGACTAACGCTTCACGGCTACTATCAAAGATAATGCATGGACACTGGCTGCGCAGACGCGTCATCCAGTCGGTGAACGCTTCCGGACTCACGCCAGCCGGTAAGCTACCGCTGACGCAGACCATATCAAACTGGCCCAGCCAGCTCAGGGAGTCGTTAACAAAGCGTTCCCAGTCTGCGGGGGTCACGTCAAAGCCGGAAAAGTTGAAGTCGGTCACTTCGCCATCTTTTTCCGTCAGCTTCACGTTGATGCGGGTCCGGCCCTGAACCACCTGAAAGCGGTTAGCGATGCCCAGTTCGCTGAACAATTGCTGAAAACCGTCCTGGTTATCTTTACCGAGAAAACCGCCGACGGTGACGTCGATGCCTAAGTCTTTCAGCACCTTGGCAACGTTAATGCCTTTGCCCGCCGCGTGCAGACCCGTGGTTTTCACCAGGTTCACTTCGCCGCGTTCGATTTCAGGGCAAAACCCAACCAGATCGTAAGCCGGATTAAGGGTAATGGTGGCGACACGCCTGCTCATTATGCGCCCTCCCCGAGACCGGCGGCGATCGCATCGCCAATCGCTTTCAGCGCCTGTTCAGCATCTTCACCCTGCGCGGTAAAGCGCAGACGATGGCCTTTCTTCACGCCTAATGCCACCACTTTCATCAGACTACGTCCGTTTGCCGGTTTGCCGGTTCCATCAAGGTTTGTCACGGTAATTTCACTGTTAAATTGTTTAATCGTATTCACCAGCATGGTGCCCGGACGGGCATGGAGACCATGCTCATTACGCACTACAAATTCCGCGCTCAGTACGTCATCCGTCAGCGCATCATCACTGGTCAGCAACGCCAGCAGCGTCGCGGCGTCGGCGCTCAGCAGACGATCGGCTTTATTGTTCAGCAACAGGTCGCCGAGGCGTTTTAGCACGGCAATCGGCTGCTCGTCGTTCATCGCGACAGTGACTAATAAGGCTGCTTTTTCACCCTCTACGTCAAACGCCTGGGTCGCACGGCTTACCGCAACAGCGCTGCGCAAATTGCCTTCCGCGCTGTCGTTCAGCCAGATGCCTTGTCCCAGATTCATCGGACTATCGTTAATCGTTTTTGCGACGAACGCCGCATCAACCGCTCCCGCCTCTTTCAGACGCGCCGCATTTAGCGCCTGCAATGTGACCAGCGAGCTGGCGATGACATCCAGCGTCATCGTCTCGTTATCAAGTTTTAATTGTTCACTTTGCTTCTCGCCCATCAGCAATGCGCGCAGCTCTTCCGCCGTTGTCGCGGATTTCAGCTGTTCAGCCACGGAGTCATCGCTCAGCACATGCGTCAGCTGACGCAGCAGGCCAAGGTGTTCGTCCGAACTGGCGGCAATACCAATCGCCACGTAGGCGACCTGGCCTTCTCCCCAGGTAACGCCCTGCGGAAATTGAAAGACCTGGACGCCGGTTTTCAGCACCTGATCGCGCGTGTCTGTTGTGCCATGGGGAATCGCAATACCATTGCCAAGAAAGGTCGAGGTTTGCTGTTCGCGCGCCAGCATACCGTCAACATAGCCGCCCGCCACATTCCCCGCCTGCGCTAACGCGGCGGCGATTTGCCGAATGGCCTCTTCTTTATTTCCGGCCTGCTCGCCCGGATGAATGTCCTGAACCGATAACTGGAACATGTGTCTCCTCTCCTGCTGAATTGAAACGATTCAGCCACTATGAGAAAAAAAGCGCCAATCTGAGTTATCAAAAAAACCAGATCGCGCTGAAACGTTTCAAGAAGTCTGGATCTTTCTGCTTCAGCACGCAAGAAAAGTTACCGGTTTTGTAGCAATTTTTTGAGGTGAAGCACATTTTTTCTCCAACAGACCCTCAATAGCTGACGCATAAAAGGCTTCAGCTTTTTTCTTTCAGCTTGCGTCAGCACCCCCCTGGTAACAAACTGGAATGCTATTTTGATTTTTCGTGTCGATTTTGATTCAGACGCCTGTTTATTTTCTGACGGGCAGCGTAAACTCCGCCTCTCTTCACACCACTGATATAGAAACATGCACAACAGTCCCGCCGCCGCTGCGCCTAAATCGTTTGACCTGGCGTCTACCGCCTTTTTGATCGTCGCTTTTCTCACCGGTATTGCCGGTGCGCTACAGGCGCCGACGCTCAGTATTTTTCTGACGGATGAGGTTCACGCCCGTCCCGGCATGGTGGGATTCTTTTTTACCGGCAGCGCGGTTATCGGCATTATCGTGAGCCAGTTTCTGGCGGGTCGCTCAGATAAAAAAGGCGATCGCAAAAAACTGATCGTTTTCTGTTGCGTGCTGGGCATGTTGGCCTGCGTGCTGTTTGCCTGGAACCGCAACTACTTTATTTTGCTGTTTATCGGCGTCTTTCTCAGTAGCTTCGGCTCTACCGCCAACCCGCAGATGTTTGCGCTCGCCCGTGAACATGCCGATCGTACAGGTCGTGAAGCGGTGATGTTCAGCTCAATCCTCCGCGCCCAGGTCTCATTGGCCTGGGTCATTGGGCCGCCGCTGGCCTATGCGCTGGCGATGGGTTTTAGCTTTACGGTGATGTATTTGAGCGCGGCGGTAGCTTTTATCGTCTGCGGCGTCATAGTGTGGTTCTTTTTACCGTCAATGCGCAAAGATGCGCCGCTGGCGACCGGCACGCTGGAAGCACCGCGTCGTAATCGCCGCGATACGCTGTTGCTGTTTGTCATCTGTACGTTAATGTGGGGAACTAACAGCCTGTATATCATTAATATGCCGCTGTTTATCATCAATGAGCTGCATCTTCCGGAAAAACTTGCAGGCGTGATGATGGGCACCGCCGCCGGGCTGGAGATTCCCACAATGCTGATTGCAGGTTACTTCGCCAAACGGCTGGGAAAACGCCTGTTAATGTGCATCGCCGTTGTCGCCGGACTGTGCTTTTATGCGGGTATGTTGCTGGCGCACGCGCCGGCGACGTTGCTCGGCTTGCAGTTGCTGAACGCGATTTACATCGGCATTCTTGGCGGGATTGGCATGCTCTATTTTCAGGATCTCATGCCAGGCCAGGCGGGTTCAGCCACCACGCTGTATACCAATACCATTCGCGTCGGCTGGATCATTGCCGGTTCGCTGGCGGGAATCGCCGCAGAAATCTGGAATTACCATGCGGTCTTCTGGTTTGCGTTAGTCATGATTGTCGCCACCATGTTCTGCCTGGCGCGTATTAAAGATGTTTAACTTGCAAGCCTGATACTTTTACTCTTCGACACATTTCAGCGCAGAGTTTATCTCTGCGCAATGTTCATGCGCGGTCATTCATTGTCTTTTTCTCAATACGATATTCTGTTAGCGCCCTCCTACATAAAAGACCGGTTATTGAGAAAATTACGCCCATCAGTCCACAAAGAGCCAGCACCAGCCGCATCTTATATTTTGGTGTAACAGCAACATCTATCACTTCAATGTTAGCATTATTTTTAACCGCCTCCGACAACAATGATAGCTTTGCATATGTTTCCGTTTGTAACATATTTTTATGCACGCTATAACGTTTAATGTCACCATCATCGATATACCATGCTGCCATTTTATCGACACTATTTTTCAGGGTGGAAATAATATTATTGACACTTTCTTCCCTCCCCTGCGCCTTAAAAAGGACAAGCTGTTTTTTCGCGTCAAAACTTATTTTATTTTTATATTCCGCAGGCAAGAAACGGCTAAACTGGTTAAGGATAACCGTTGTTTTACATTGAATATCATTAGTATAGCCACATAACGCATAGGTAGCAGGCGTATCCAGATTAGGTTTGATCGTAATACTCACAACCTTTGTATCATGCTGCACGCTCACAAAAACATAGCCAATGGCAACAAAAATAAAGGTAGCGATCATGATACTTAGCCATTTTCTTATAAGGAATAAGGAAACGTCGACTAAATCAATTTCACTATTTTCTCCCCGCATTTCACATCCCTTTTAAAACGCTAATAGTCAACCCGAATACTGAAATAACAAAAAGCAACACCAGCGTAAAAATAAACGCCCTGGCTGCGAACGTATATTTCTTCATAAGATAAAACCCACACATAAGAATTCGAGTATTTTAAAGGAAAATAACAACACATTCACACTGGTTATATCGATCGGTAAATACATCAATGATAGATATAAACTATCAAATTCATGATATCGATCGTTATAAATAATTAAAATCGATCAAAATTCCTCTTTTTAATAGATAAAAACTATCATATAAATAAAATTGATCGTTTTTGTTTTATGTGACGGTTCATTCGGTACACGTTCAGGCACCAACGGGGTTGAGCGGCGACATCTACCGCTTCAGAAGCCACGAAATAAGGGAATCATGTATTACGCTATTTAATGGTAAAAGGAGGTAATTTGATGCGCAGCTTTTGCAGACTATTTCGGGATATAACGTAAGCCCCTGCACGTTTATCAAAAACGGCATAGCTCATGGTAAGGTTTTCTGTTCGAGTTCCAGCAAATAAATAATGGCCTCTTCCCGGGTCGTTAAACACATATCCCCTGTCGGTTGCAAACCAGAGCACACTTTTGGGCGTAAAGGCGAGCCAAAGATAAGGCACAAGTTATCTTCCGAAAGCTGCACGCATCTGGTATTCATCGGCTTGCCATTCGGCATTCCGGGTATCGGCGACGAAATTGAAGGCGCAATACAGCAAGCGCCACAACCGCTACGACAGTCCATGCTCAGCCCTCTATTTATAACCAAATGAAAGATAACAGAATTTGTCCAAAGAAAAATCCAGATTTAAAATGTGGACGTCATCATGATCAGACCTGCCCTCAGACATTCCGAAGACAAGGCTGGAAACAGAAGGGACAACACAGCACACTTCCCCCCTCCGGGCGACATGCCATCGCCTATTCTCGTTGAACGCGGAGCGGAAAGCGGGCGAACAGTATCACCTTTTTTGCACCAGCAAAAGTGACAATTCCACTTGCCTGGACGGCCCGGCGCGAGTAGTTTTACGCGATATTTTAGATAATCTCTACAACAGGATCTCCTCGATGCCAAGAGCGAACGAAATCAAAAAAGGTATGGTACTGAACTACAACGGCAAATTGCTGATTGTGAAAGATATCGACATTCAGTCACCTACCGCCCGTGGCGCCGCCACACTGTATAAAATGCGTTTTTCCGATGTCCGCACCGGTCTGAAAGTGGAAGAACGTTTCAAAGGCGACGATATCGTTGATACCGTCACCCTGAGCCGTCGCGGCGTTGACTTTTCTTATGTCGATGGCAACGAATATGTGTTCATGGATAAAGAAGACTATACGCCGTATACCTTCACCAAAGATCAGATTGAAGAAGAGTTGCTGTTTATGCCTGAAGGCGGAATGCCGGATATGCAGGTTCTGACCTGGGACGGCCAACTGCTGGCGCTAGAGCTTCCGCAGACCGTGGATCTGGAAATCGTCGAAACCGCGCCGGGTATTAAAGGAGCGTCCGCCAGCGCACGTAACAAACCCGCGACATTAAGCACCGGTCTGGTGATTCAGGTTCCCGAATACCTGAGCGCAGGTGAGAAAATCCGCATTCATATCGAAGAGCGCCGTTATATGGGGCGCGCGGATTAAGTTTCGTATTTTTCGGCTGCGCCCCAGGGCGCAGTCTGCCCCTTTTCTTTATTGACTGTTCTGCGCCCGGAAAGAGAAACGTTAAAAATTTAACATTTTCTGCTCTTAAGATGGCAGAAGCACGACTTCGTCAACTCAGCGCTTCTCTTTTTCACGTTTATTCGCCAGGATTATTAAAAGTTGTTATGTTGTATCAATATTCTGGAGCTGACGTGACCAAAACCAATCTTATTACTGGATTTCTCGGTAGCGGAAAAACCACCTCTATCCTTCATTTATTAGCCCATAAAGATCCGGCTGAAAAGTGGGCCGTCCTGGTCAATGAATTTGGCGAAGTGGGTATTGACGGCGCACTGCTTGCCGACAGCGGCGCACTGCTAAAAGAGATCCCCGGCGGCTGCATGTGCTGCGTCAATGGATTGCCTATGCAGGTGGGGCTCAACACGCTGCTACGCCAGGGCAAACCTGACCGGTTGCTGATTGAACCAACCGGACTGGGGCACCCAAAACAGATTCTGGATTTATTAACTGCGCCGGTTTATGAGCCGTGGATTGATTTACGCGCTACGCTCTGCATCCTTGACCCTCGCCTGCTACTGGACCAACAGAGCGTCGCCAATGAAAATTTCCGCGATCAGCTCGCCTCAGCCGATATTATCATCGCCAATAAGACCGATCGCGCCACGGCGCAGAGCGATGCCGCCCTGCAACAGTGGTGGCGACAGTACGGCGGCGATCGTCAACTGATTCATGCCGAACATGGACAGATAGACGGTAAGCTTCTTGATTTACCACGACAAAATCTGGCGGAACTGCCGGCCAGCGCCGCGCATTCTCACACTCATGCCAGTAAAAAAGGACTCGCCGCGCTAAATCTGCCCGCCCAGCAGCGCTGGCGACGCAGCCTCAATAGCGGACAAGGTCATCAGGCCTGCGGCTGGATTTTCGATGCCGATACCGTGTTTGACACCATTGGTCTCCTCGAATGGGCTCGTCTGGCGCCGGTGGGCCGGGTGAAAGGCGTTATGCGCATACAAGAGGGGCTGGTACGCATCAATCGCCAGGGCGATGACCTGCACATCGAAACACAGAGTGTCGCGCCGCCGGATAGCCGGGTTGAACTTATCTCAAGCACAGAAACCGACTGGAATACGTTACAGACGGCCTTGTTGAAGCTTCGTTTAGCGACGCACGCGTAAGGTTGCCACCGTTTAAAAACTATGGCGAAATGACGATGAAAACCCGCTATTCCTTGATAATTCTGCTTAATGCCGCCGGTCTGGCGCTGTTTTTGTCATGGTATCTTCCCGTCAATCACGGCTTCTGGTTCACCATTGATTCCGGCATATTCCACTTCTTTAACCAGAAACTGGTGGAAAGCCACGCGTTCCTCTGGTGGGTCGCTATTACCAATAATCGGGCGTTTGACGGCTGTTCGCTGCTGGCGATGGGCGGACTGATGCTCAGTTTCTGGCTAAAAGAAGACGCGTCGGGCCGGCGGCGCATTGTGATAATCGGATTGGTCATGCTGCTAACAGCGGTGGTGCTTAACCAACTCGGTCAGGCGCTGATCCCCGTCAAGCGCGCCAGCCCAACGCTCTCTTTTGAGCATATTTATCGCGTCAGCGAGTTGCTGCATATCCCGACAAAAGACGCGTCAAAAGACAGTTTCCCAGGCGATCACGGTATGATGCTGCTGATATTTTCCGCCTTTATGCTGCGTTATTTCGGCAAAACGGCGGGGATTATCGCCCTTATTATATTTGTGGTTTTCGCGTTTCCGCGCGTTATGATTGGCGCTCACTGGTTCACCGATATTGTGGTCGGGTCACTCACGGTTATTTTGATTGGCCTCCCCTGGTGGCTGATGACCCCGCTCAGCGACCGGGCGATAGCGCTTTTTGAGAATTATCTTCCGGGCGGGAATAAACAAATTTTAAACAAATAACCTATGTAATTAACATTACCTTCAGCGATAGTTTTACATCGTTGAAGGTAATTTATGATGATATTCCCCCAGCCCATCATTTTTCGGTCATATTATTCCTCTGCAAAATGAACAGTTTGCCCGATTTTTAAACGATTTGCGCTTAATTTGACCCGTGCTGATAGTTCACTTTTCGTATCATAAATTCTTATAAAAAATCACGCGAAATCGCTCGCAATGACAGCAACAATCGGGTAATCTCAAACTCGTTTTGCCTCGCCAGATAATTATTCTCATTGCGAATAAATTTGTGCGTTCCGCCACAGATTTGTGCACAAAGAATTGTCTCAAGCTGTGCAGGTAATTAGTCTCATCACGTTTGGCATTTTTATAACGATATTTATCGTTAAGGACTTCAAGGGAAAACAAACAACATGGTCAAATCTCAACCGATTTTGAGATATATTTTGCGCGGGATTCCTGCGATTGCAGTTGCGGTTCTGCTTTCTGCTTGTAGCACAACCACCAATACCGCAAAGAATATGCATTCTGAGACGCATGCTGTGGGCAATAGCGATAGCTCTTCACTGCAAGCCTCTCAGGATGAATTTGAAAATATGGTGCGTAACCTCGACGTTAAGTCGCGGATTATGGATCAGTATGCTGACTGGAAAGGCGTGCGTTACCGCCTGGGCGGCAGCACTAAGAAAGGCGTCGACTGTTCCAGCTTTGTACAGCGCACCTTTCGTGAACAGTTTGGTTTAGAGCTTCCGCGTTCAACCTATGAACAGCAGGAAATGGGCAAAGCGGTTTCACGCAATAACCTGCGTACGGGCGATCTGGTTCTGTTCCGCGCCGGTTCCACTGGTCGTCATGTCGGTATTTATATCGGCAATAACCAGTTTGTCCATGCGTCTACCAGTAGCGGCGTCATTATCTCCAGTATGAACGAACCGTACTGGAAAAAACGCTACAATGAAGCGCGTCGAGTTCTGAGCCGCAGTTAATCTTCATCAGGCAGCACCTCCCTTGGCTTACCTGATGAGACGACATAAAAAGCACTGCTTCGGCAGTGCTTTTGCTTATTATCCCTTCTGAACCCGTTTTACCGAATAGCGACGTGTCGCCTCTTATCCAGCCTACAACACACGAACATAGGCCTGATAAACATAGCGCCATCAGACATTCAGGTCGTTTCCGCCAACGCCTACTGCGACAATACGCTTTCCTGCGCATCACAGAAAAGCATGACTATCCGGGGTAATCCAGGCTATAGTCTTATAAATCAACCAGTTTAACCGGCATCCACCTTTTCAGGTCACACCAGGAATTATGCTTACACGCGACTCCTCTTCCGGTCGGAAAATCCTGCTTACCTGTATCATTACGGGGATAGCGGCAGCATTACTTATTGGTAGCCTGCAATTTTTCCTGTCGTGGCATAAACGGGATGTTAAATACAATACGCTCCTTTCTGATGTACAACATTACCTGGCCAGCTATTTCGCCGACCTGAAAGCCACCACCGATATTCTTCAGCCGTTGACGATCAACACCTGTCAGCAGGTTGGCGCAGAACTCACCTCAAGAGCCGCTTTTAGCCTTAATGTCCGCGCCTTCTTATTGATTAAAGATAAAAAAGTGTTCTGCTCTTCCGCCACTGGCGCCATGAATATGCCGCTTCAGCAACTGGTACCGGATATAGATATCCGCAAAGACGTTGCTATGGCGATTCTGCCCGGCACGCCAATGATGCCCAACAAACCGACAATGGTGATTTGGTATCGGAACCCATTATTAAATGACAGCGGCGTATTCACATCGCTGAATATTAACCTGACGCCTTACTTACTCTATACCACGCGCCAGGACGATTTTAACGGCATCGCGCTGATTGTCGGCAATACCGCGCTGTCGACCTTTTCTTCGCGTCTGCTGACCGTCGCGGAGCTGCCGGGCGCGCCATCACGACAGGCAACTATCAACGGCCTGCCGCTTAAAATACAGCTTTATGCCGATAGCTGGACCTACAATGACTTGTGGTATGCGTTGATGCTGGGCTGCATTAGCGGCATCGTAGCAGGGTTTATCTGTTACTTTATCTATGCCCTCCGGACGCGACCGGGCAAAGAGATTTTAACGGCGATCAAACACGAGCAGTTTTATGTGGTTTATCAGCCCGTCGTCGATACTCGTACGCTGAGCGTCACCGGGCTTGAAGTCTTACTGCGCTGGCGTCACCCTACGGCAGGCGAGATTCCGCCGGATGCCTTTATCCACTATGCCGAAGCGCAACAACTTATCGTACCGTTAACGCAGCATCTGTTCGAGCTGATCGCCCGCGACGCTCCCACGCTACAGAAGGTGATGCCCGTCGGTGCCAAATTTGGCATTAACATCGCGCCGGAACATCTGCACAGCGACAGTTTTAAAGAGGATATGCACCGGCTCAGGGACGCCCTGCCCGCGCACCATTTTCATATCGTGCTGGAAATCACTGAACGCGATATGCTCCAGCAGTATGAAGCGGCCAAACTGTTCGAATGGCTGCATTCCGCCGGGTTTGAAATCGCTATAGATGATTTCGGTACAGGCCATAGCGCCCTGATTTATCTGGAGCGATTTACTTTAGATTATCTGAAAATCGATCGCGGCTTTATCCAGGCGATCGGCACGGAAACCGTCACGTCTCCGGTTCTGGATACCGTGCTGACGCTCTCCAGACGCCTGAATATGCTGACGGTGGCCGAGGGCGTTGAAACGCCGGAGCAGGCCCGTTGGCTACGCGATCACGGTGTTAATTACTTGCAGGGATACTGGATTAGCCGTCCTTTACCCCTAAAAGATTTCGTGCTGTGGATGTCGGCGCCTTCCGTGCCTGAATGGTAGTCCCCTTACGGTTTTAACGGATTCACATCAGACGCAACGTCACTTATTATTCAGCGAAACGCCTGCCGGTTTGCAGCGGGCAATACGATAAGGAAACCGCCTTCAGATGATTGCGCGCGTAATGCTTCTGCTTGTCGCACTGGTTAGCGCTGGCGCCCAGGCCCAGGAAATCAAAGAAAGCTACGCTTTCGCCGTACTCGGCGAACCTAAGTATGCTTTTAACTTTGATCACTTTGATTATGTGAATCCTGCTGCGCCGAAAGGCGGTCAGATGACGCTTTCCGCCATTGGTACGTTCGATAATTTCAATCGCTATTCGCTGCGCGGCAATCCCGGCGTACGTACCGAAGCCCTTTACGATACGCTTTTTACCACCTCGGATGATGAACCCGGAAGCTATTACCCGCTGATTGCCGACCATGCCCGCTATGCCGCCGACTATTCCTGGGTGGAAATCTCGATTAATCCCCGCGCTCGTTTTCACGATGGCACGCCCATTACCGCCCGCGATGTGGCCTTTACCTTTCATAAGTTTATGACCGAAGGCGTACCGCAGTTCCGTCTGGTCTATAAAGGTACTACCGTGAAGGCGATTGCGCCTTTAACCGTGCGAATTGAGCTGGCGAAGCCTGGTAAAGAAGACATGCTTAGTCTGTTTTCACTACCGATCATGCCCGAAAAATTCTGGAAAAATCACAAACTCAGCGATCCACTTTCAACGCCGCCCTTAGCCAGCGGGCCATACCGGATTACTCAGTGGAAAATGGGCCAGTACATTGTCTATTCACGCGTCAAAAACTACTGGGCGGCTAATCTGCCGGTCAATCGTGGACGTTTTAACCTCGACACTATCCGCTACGATTACTACCTTGATGACAATGTCGCTTTCGAGGCGTTTAAAGCGGGCGCATTTGATCTACGGCTGGAAAACGACGCTAAAAACTGGGCAACGCGCTATATCGGTAAAAATTTCGATAATCATTACATCATTAAAGAAGAGCAGAAAAACGAGTCGGCGCAGGACACACGCTGGCTGGCCTTTAATATTCAGCGCCCGGTATTTAAAGACCGGCGGGTACGTGAAGCTGTCACCCTGGCCTTCGATTTTGAGTGGATGAATAAAGCGCTGTTCTATAATGCCTGGAGCCGAACCAACAGTTACTTCCAGAATACCGAGTACGCCGCCAGAAATTACCCTGACGCCGATGAGCTGGTATTACTCGCGCCGATGAAAAAAGATCTTCCTCCTGAAGTCTTCACCCAGATCTATCAGCCGCCGGTCTCTAACGGCGACGGCTACGATCGCGAAAATCTTCTTAAAGCTGACGCCTTGTTGACGCAGGCCGGATGGGTGATCAACGGACAGCAACGGGTCAATAGCGTCACCGGTAAGCCTCTGACGTTTGAACTTCTCCTTCCTGCCAGCAGTAATAGCCAGTGGGTTCTGCCCTTCCAGCATAATCTTCAGCGTCTGGGCATTACGATGACTATCCGTCAGGTTGATAATTCTCAACTCACCAACCGGATGCGTAGCCGCGACTATGACATGATGCCGAGGCTATGGCGGGCGATGCCCTGGCCCAGCTCCGATCTACAAATCTCATGGGCGTCGGAATACATTGACTCCAGTTATAACGCTCCCGGCGTACAAAGCCCGGTGGTGGATAAACTGATCGCGCAAATTATCGCAGCGCAGGGTGATAAAGCGAAACTGGTGCCGCTGGGACGGGCGCTGGATCGCGTGCTGACCTGGAACTATTACATGCTGCCGATGTGGTATATGGCGCAAGACAGGCTCGCCTGGTGGGATAAATTCTCCCATCCGGCGATTCGCCCGGTATATACCATCGGGTTAGATACCTGGTGGTATGATGTCAACAAAGCCGCCAAGCTACCGGCAGCCAGGAGGTAGTAATAATCAATGGGCGCCTATCTTATCCGCCGTCTGTTACTGGTGATCCCCACGCTATGGGCCATTATTACCATTAACTTTTTTATCGTGCAGATCGCTCCCGGCGGCCCTGTTGATCAGGCTATTGCCGCGATTGAATTTGGCCAGGGCGGCGCGTTGCCCGGTGCCAGCGGCGAAGGCGTTCGCGCCAGTCATGCGCAAACCGGCGTCGGCAATATCAGCGACAGCCATTATCGCGGCGGCCGGGGACTCGATCCGGAGGTGATCGCGGAGATCACCCATCGCTACGGCTTCGACAAACCGCTGCATGAGCGTTATTTCAAGATGCTACGGGACTATCTCTCTTTTGACTTCGGCGACAGTCTGTTTCGCAGCGCATCCGTACTAACGCTGATCAAAGATAGCCTTCCCGTCTCCATTACCCTGGGATTATGGAGCACGCTGATTATTTATCTGGTGTCTATCCCGCTGGGGATCCGCAAAGCCGTCCATAACGGCAGTCGCTTTGATGTGTGGAGCAGCGCGTTTATCATTATCGGTTATGCGATCCCCGCCTTTCTGTTCGCTATTTTATTAATCGTCTTTTTTGCCGGCGGCAGCTACTACGATATCTTTCCGCTACGTGGCCTGGTCTCCGCCAACTTTGACACATTACCGTGGTACCAAAAAATCACCGATTATTTGTGGCATATTACGCTACCGGTGTTGGCGACCGTCATCGGCGGTTTTGCCGCCCTGACGATGCTGACGAAAAATTCGTTTCTCGACGAGGTGCGTAAACAGTATGTCGTTACCGCTCGCGCTAAAGGCGTGAGTGAAAAAAACATTCTCTGGAAACATGTTTTTCGTAACGCCATGCTGCTGGTGATCGCCGGGTTTCCCGCCACTTTTATCAGTATGTTTTTCACCGGCTCGTTGCTAATTGAAGTCATGTTCTCGCTCAACGGCCTGGGGCTGCTGGGTTATGAAGCAACCGTTTCGCGCGACTATCCGGTGATGTTCGGTACGCTTTATATCTTTACCCTGATTGGCTTATTACTGAATATCCTGAGCGATATCAGCTATACGCTGGTCGATCCACGCATTGATTTTGAGGGACGATAATGCCGCGATTAAGCCCGGTCAATCAGGCCCGCTGGGCGCGTTTCCGCCATAATCGCCGGGGCTACTGGTCACTATGGATTTTCCTGGTCGTGTTCAGCCTGAGCTTATGCGCGGAACTGATTGCTAACGATAAGCCATTGCTGGTGCGCTATGAAGGCCAGTGGTATTTTCCGCTGGTAAAAAATTACAGCGAGCGCGATTTCGGCGGCCCGCTGGCGACAACGGCAGATTATCAGGACCCCTGGCTACAACGGCAGCTTGAGAATCGGGGCTGGGTGTTGTGGGCCCCCGTACGCTTTGGCGCCAATACCATTAATTTTGCCACCACGCAGCCTTTCCCCTCCCCGCCTTCGGCGAAGAACTGGCTGGGCACCGATGCGAATGGCGGCGACGTTTTCGCCCGCATCCTGTACGGCACCCGCATTTCTATTTTATTCGGTCTGATGTTAACAATTTGCTCCAGCGTCATGGGTGTACTGGCGGGCGCGCTACAGGGCTATTATGGCGGCAAAGTCGATTTATGGGGACAACGTCTCATCGAAGTCTGGTCGGGGATGCCGACCCTGTTTCTGATTATTTTACTTTCCAGCGTAGTGCAGCCTAACTTCTGGTGGCTGCTGGCCATAACCGTACTGTTTGGCTGGATGAGTCTGGTGGGCGTGGTGCGCGCCGAGTTTTTACGGACCCGCAATTTTGACTATATCCGCGCCGCGCAGGCGCTTGGCGTCAGCGATCGTGACATTATCCTGCGCCATATGTTGCCTAATGCGATGGTCGCTACCCTGACATTTTTACCGTTCATTTTATGTAGCTCCATCACCACCCTGACGTCGCTGGATTTTCTGGGATTTGGTCTGCCGCTTGGCTCCCCTTCTCTCGGCGAACTTCTTTTACAGGGGAAAAACAACTTACAGGCTCCCTGGCTGGGGATCGCCGCCTTTCTGTCTGTCGCCATTCTGCTATCGCTGCTGATTTTTATCGGCGAAGCGGTACGCGACGCCTTTGATCCTGCTAAGGCGGTATAAGATGACATCTCCATTGCTTGCGATTGAAAATTTATCGGTAGGTTTCCGTCAGCAACAGCACGTGCGTCCTGTCGTTAACGCCATTTCGTTACAGGTGAACGCCGGGGAAACGCTGGCGCTGGTCGGCGAGTCCGGGTCAGGAAAAAGCGTGACGGCGCTTTCCATTCTGCGTCTTTTGCCTACCCCTCCCGCCGTCTACCTCTCCGGCGATATTCGCTTTCACGGCGAATCATTGCTTCATGCCAGCGAGCAGACGCTACGCGGCGTGCGCGGCAATAAAATCGCCATGATTTTTCAGGAACCGATGGTTTCACTTAACCCGCTGCATACGCTGGAAAAACAGCTCTATGAAGTGCTGTCGCTCCATCGGGGAATGCGTCGGGAGGCGGCAAGGGCGGAGATGATCGGTTGTCTGGATCGGGTCGGTATCCGCCAGGCGAGCCAGCGTCTGCGCGATTATCCGCATCAGCTTTCCGGCGGCGAACGCCAGCGCGTCATGATAGCCATGGCGCTGTTAACACGGCCGGAATTACTGATCGCCGATGAGCCGACCACCGCCCTCGACGTCTCCGTACAGGCGCAGATTTTATCTCTACTGCGGGAACTCCAGCGCGAGCTCAATATGGGATTGCTGTTTATCACCCATAACCTCAGCATTGTAAAAAAACTGGCGGATTCAGTGGCGGTAATGCAACACGGCAAGTGCGTAGAGAACCAACGCGCCGACACGCTGCTCTCCGCGCCGACCCATCCGTACACGCAAAAACTACTCAACAGCGAACCCACTGGCGATCCGGTTCCGCTCCCCGCCGGGCAGACGCCGTTGCTGGAAGTGGACAGGCTGCGCGTCGCCTTCCCGATCCGCAAAGGCATTCTGAAGCGCGTCGTAGATCATAATGTGGTGGTTAACAATATCAGTTTCACCCTGCATCCAGGCGAAACGCTGGGTCTGGTCGGCGAGTCAGGCTCGGGAAAAAGCACCACCGGTCTGGCGCTGTTACGGCTTATCCGCTCCGAAGGCCGCATCGTGTTTGACGGTCAATCGCTGGATACGTTAAACCGCCGCCAGCTTTTACCTGTTCGCCACCGTATCCAGGTCGTATTCCAGGACCCGAACTCATCGCTAAACCCGCGTTTAAACGTGTTGCAAATTATCGAAGAAGGCCTGCGCGTCCACCAGCCTACGCTTTCAGGCGCGCAGCGCGAACAGCAGGTGAAAGCGGTCATGATGGAAGTCGGCCTGGACCCGGAAACACGGCATCGTTACCCCGCTGAGTTTTCCGGCGGCCAGCGTCAACGTATCGCCGTCGCCAGGGCGCTGATTTTAAAACCGTCGCTTATTATTCTGGATGAACCGACCTCATCGCTGGATAAAACCGTTCAGGCGCAGATTCTTGCCCTCCTGAAATCGCTACAGCAAAAGCACCGTCTGGCCTATATCTTCATTAGCCACGATCTGCATGTAGTACGCGCGCTGTGCCATCAGGTTATCGTGCTGCGGCAGGGGGAGGTGGTTGAACAGGGGCAATGCGAGCGCGTGTTTACCGCACCGCAACAGGCCTATACGCGTCAGCTACTCGCGTTAAGCTGACGCCTAAAAAGGATTATTGTTAGAAAAAGGTTCCGCTATCGCCACGCCGAAATTTTTCAGCCGACAGGTGGCGGCAAACTCATCCTGACGATTAACGAACAGGCACGGTTCCCCTTCGCACTCCAGCACGGAGCAAGGAACTTCAATATCGCTTAGCGCCTGGCTGAGCTTATGCATCACTGACCACGCGCTATCGCCTGCCGGACTCAACAGTTTAAGCGCCACCAGACTATTCTCGGTGCTCTGCCCGTTTTGCGGAATCGGTTCAACCTTTGACCCCGCAAAACCCGCCGACCAGCGATAGTTTTGCGGCAGACGGTGAACAATTGAGAGCTGTAATGTATTCACTTTCTTTCCCCGGAAGCACAATTACTTCACAATTTACTTACATTTATATTAACACATCATTGACAATCCGTCCTTAAACAGATTGCTAACGCCCTTCTCTCCGTCAGTGGCTCTACAGCAAGCGGGAGTTAAAATAGTTTTACCGACGCGGAGATAGCGGCGGGCTATATGTACCCGTTTCTGCGATCTAACTCAACCTTTTTAACTACAATGATGTGACTTTTTACATAAATGGATTTTACATAAAATAAACATAAAGGAGGAAAATGATGAATTGGTAATTGATATACATCAACTATGAAAGCCGTTTGGCTTTGCCATCGTGTAGCGGATAGCGTCCCCCAACGCCGCCTGCGCATTCTTCGGCGCCATTGAGGGACAGCGCGCCCGTCACCGTTTTTTGGGACGGCTGGCGTAGAGATAAAACAGAATGGAACAGGCGGCGCAAAGCGCAATCGACCAAATCATCGGCCACGCACTGGTAAAGGTAGCCAGCGACAGCAACGCGCCGACGATAGCGCCAATACCAAAGCGGAAAGTGCCCGCCAACGAAGACGCCGTTCCGGCCATATGCGGAAACTCATCCAAAATGACCGCCATCGCATTGGACGAAACCATCGACACACAGCCGACAAACGCCGCAACGCCGACCACCAGCGCCCAGAATCCAATGCCCATCAGCGCGCTGAAAACCATCCACACCGCCATCGCAAACTGAATCCATAGCCCGGCCCGAAACATGTTTAGCGCCCCTACCCGTCTGACAAAACGGCTGTTGATAATCGTCATCACAAACAGAAATACGATGTTCAACGCGAAGTAGTAGCCGAAATCCTGCGGCGGAACATGATTAATTTCGATATAGACAAACGGCCCCGCGCTCAAAAAAGAGAACATACCGGCAAAACTAAACCCGCTCGCCAGCATATAGCTCAGTACGCGTTTGTGGCGAAACAACGCAGCAAAGTTACCTATTGTGGTACGAATATGAAAAGGCTGACGCCGCTCAACGGGCAGCGTCTCTTTAATCAGAGCAAAGATCATGACTGACGCCAGAATCGCCGCAATGGCCAGTATCCAGAAGATATAGTGCCAGCTTAACCATACCAACACCCAGCCGCCGACAATGGGCGCCATTAACGGCGCTATCGTAGTGACCAGCATGACAAATGACATCATGCGCGAAAACTCTTCCTTTGGATAAATATCCCGCATCAGCGCATTGATGACGACGCTTGCCGCCGCGGCCGCCAAACCGTGAAAGAAACGCATCACGATCAGTTGATCGATAGTCTGCGCCAACGCACAGGCGACCGCCGCAGCAGCAAATACCAGCGTCCCGCCCAGGATGACCGGCTTACGCCCGAGGCTATCCGCCATCGGTCCATAGATAAGCTGACCCAGCGCAAACCCCAGAATATAGGTGCTGAGCGTCATCTGCGCGCTACCGGCAGGCACGCCGAATTGCGCAGAAATCACCGGCAGCGCTGGAAGATACATATCAATCGACAGCGGCATTAACATGGCCAACAGGCCAAGGATAAAGACAATGGCAAAGGAAGAGTGCTGCCGGGTGGTCACATCGAACTCCTGAATTTAACGAGATAGTTAGCCGACGCTGGCGATTTCTTCTTCAGTCAACGGGCGGTACTCGCCGGGAGCCAGATTCTCATCCAGCGTAATGGCGCCAATCCGTTCGCGGTGCAGTTCCACAACGCGATTGCCTACTGCGGCAAACATCCGCTTCACCTGATGATAACGGCCTTCGCTGATGGTCAGACGGACCTGCACAGGCGTTATCACCTCCAGCGTAGCGGGTTTAGTGAGATCTTTTTCATTATGCAACTGCACGCCTTTCGCAAATTGCGCTGCCGTATCGTCGGCCACCGGCGACTCCAGGGTCACCAGATAGGTTTTTTCACAGTGATGGCGCGGCGACGTAATGCGGTGCGACCACTGACCGTCATCTGTCATTAACACCAGACCGGTAGTATCGATATCCAGACGTCCTGCGGCATGCAGCTTATACGCCACCGGCTCATCCAGGAAATACAGCACCGTTGGATGATCGGGATCATCGGTTGAACAAACGTATCCCTGCGGCTTGTTAAGCATAAAATAGCGTGGCCCGTGTTGCTGCGCTAAGGGATTGCCGTCATACGCAACCGCATGTTCCGGGAGCAGTTTGAAGGCCGCATTTTTAATGATGTCGCCATCGACGGTAACGCGGTTACCACGGATTTCACGCCCGGCAATAGCGCGGCTGACGCCAAGCTGCTGAGCGATAAATTTATCAAGTCGCATGTGTGTGATTTAGCCTGTAATAATACGGAAATCGGGCATTCTACCCGAAAAAAGGGAATTGCTATCCGCTCAGTATAGCGGGCTAACTATATCCCTCAAGGGAAATGATTCATGGCATACTATTCCCGGAACCGTTTAACGTAGTGAGACCATGATTTTTACACTCCGCCCCTACCAGCAAGAAGCCGTAGACGCCACGCTCAGCCACTTTCGCCGCCACCGTACGCCCGCCGTGATTGTTCTGCCGACCGGCGCAGGTAAAAGCCTGGTGATCGCCGAACTGGCGCGCGTCGCCCGCGGACGGGTACTGGTGCTGGCGCATGTGAAAGAGCTGGTTGCGCAGAACCACGCCAAATATTGCGCGCTGGGGCTGGAAGCGGATATTTTCGCCGCCGGACTCAAACGTAAAGAGAGTCAGGGCAAAGTCGTGTTCGGCAGCGTACAGTCGGTGGCGCGTAATCTTGACGCCTTCCAGGAGGAGTTTTCGCTGTTGATTGTCGATGAATGCCACCGCATCGGTGACGATGAAGACAGTCAGTATCAGCAAATCCTCACTCACCTGAGTAAAGTTAATCCTCACTTACGTCTGCTTGGGCTCACCGCCACGCCTTTTCGCCTCGGAAAAGGCTGGATTTATCAATTTCATTATCACGGTATGGTGCGCGGCGACGACAACGCTCTGTTTCGCGACTGTATTTATGAACTGCCGCTGCGCTATATGATTAAACACGGCTATCTGACGCCGCCTGAGCGGCTTGATATGCCAGTGGTCCAATACGATTTCAGCCGCCTGCAGGCCCAAAGCAATGGGCTGTTCAGCGAAGCCGACCTGAACCGCGAGCTGAAAAAGCAGCAGCGGATTACGCCGCACATCATCAGCCAGATTATGGAATTTGCGCAAACGCGCAAAGGCGTGATGATTTTCGCCGCCACGGTCGAACATGCGAAAGAGATTGTCGGTCTGCTTCCGGCGGAAGACGCGGCGCTGATTACCGGCGATACGCCAGGGCCCGAGCGCGATGCGCTGATTGATAATTTCAAGGCGCAGCGTTTTCGCTATCTGGTTAACGTCTCGGTGCTGACCACCGGCTTTGACGCCCCACACGTTGATCTCATCGCGATTCTACGTCCCACGGAGTCAGTTAGTCTTTACCAACAAATTGTCGGGCGTGGTCTGCGCCTTGCGCCGGGAAAGACCGATTGCCTGATTCTTGATTACGCAGGCAACCCGCACGACCTGTATGCCCCGGAGGTCGGTAGCCCGAAGGGAAAAAGCGATAACGTCCCTGTCCAGGTATTTTGCCCGGCCTGCGGCTTTGCCAACACCTTCTGGGGGAAAACCACTGCCGACGGCACGCTGATTGAACACTTTGGCCGTCGCTGCCAGGGCTGGTTTGAGGATGACGACGGCCATCGCGAGCAGTGCGATTTTCGCTTTCGCTTCAAAAACTGCCCGCAGTGTAATGCCGAAAACGATATTGCCGCCCGACGCTGCCGGGAATGTGACGCTATTCTGGTCGACCCGGACGATATGTTAAAAGCGGCGCTCAGGCTCAAGGATGCGTTAGTCCTGCGCTGTAGCGGAATGACGATGCAGCATGGGCAGGATGAGAAAGGCGAATGGCTGAAAATCACTTACTATGACGAGGACGGCGCGGATGTTAGTGAGCGCTTCCGCTTGCACACGCCCGCCCAGCGTACCGCTTTCGAACAGCTATTTATTCGCCCGCATACCCGCACGCCCGGCGTTCCTTTACGCTGGATCACGGCGGCGGATATTGTCGCGCAGCAGGCGCTGTTGCGGCATCCCGATTTTGTGGTCGCGCGGATGAAAGGCCAGTACTGGCAGGTGCGTGAAAAAGTGTTCGACTATGAAGGCCGCTTCCGCCGGGCGCACGAATTACGTGGTTAATTGTACTTTTCATTGATGTAACGGCGATTTGAGTATAGAATCCCGCCCGCCTTTGCATACGCAAAGCAGATCACTTACCTGTTGCTGGGTCGCCTGTAGCAGGAATTATTAAAGAGAGATTTAAATGTTTACTATCAACGCAGAAGTACGTAAAGAGCAGGGTAAGGGTGCGAGCCGCCGCCTGCGCGCCGCTAACAAGTTCCCGGCAATCATCTACGGCGGTTCTGAAGCCCCGATTGCTATCGAACTGGACCACGACCAGGTGATGAACATGCAAGCTAAAGCTGAATTCTACAGCGAAGTTCTGACCCTCGTTGTTGACGGTAAAGAAGTAAAAGTTAAAGCTCAGGCTGTACAGCGTCACGCTTACAAACCGAAGCTGACTCACATCGACTTCGTTCGCGCGTAATCGCCTGGAAGTTGAAGAAAAACCCCGCCCCGGCGGGGTTTTTTTATGCGTGTAATTGAATTTGACGACATGCAGAGCAACGAGAACCCACTTTGCTTTTCTGCTTTCTTACACCTCGCCATATTCAATTAGCGCCTCCCCTAATCGAGGATCTGTAGTTTCCGCCGCGGTATTCATACCTTTAAGCCGATTGAATAATGCCCGTTGACGAACGCTGGCACTTTCTGGTTTCCATGGCAAAATTCGTATTGGTATCGTTTGCCCGTCATTCAACGCATCAAATACCTTTTCATTGGTCAGTAAGTCGCCGCAGCTCCATGTCTTGCTATCAAACTGAAAATCAAATAAGACATGGAGCTCCAGTTCATCTACACGCACTTGACGCTTTGCATTATCGATGCATATTTCCACCTTCTCTTTATGCGTCAAAGTTGCATCAAGATTGAGTCCATACCGTTTCAACTGCCCCTTGTCATAATAGTAACGTATGCTGGACCAGGTTGATTTAAAAGCAAATCCAGTAATGAATAAACCACTTAACAAGAACAGCGGGCATATGAACAAGCTCAGTAACCAGTTGGCGCCATAAGTATAAAACAGTACCAACGAGAGAACGGTGAACACCATCCCGAGCACCAACATCATCAAAAATGCGACAATGTGCGCATACAAAACCTGCCGAAATAAACTGAAATTAACAGGCGGCTTCTGACGTATTCCTTTACTCACTACAGCGTCCTTTTATGTCGTATGCCTTTATTTCCCGCCCGACGTGCGTCGCTGCAACTGGTCGCGCAGATTCGGCGGCGTCCCTTTGATAGTCAGGGTATCGGTCGCCGGGTCCCAGAAAATCCGCTCGCCCAGCAGCATCGCATCAAAGTTAATCGTTAACCCGCCGCCGCTGCCGGCATATTTGGTTAGCTGGCGCAGCGTACTGCGATCCGCCGGAAAGCTCTCTTCCAGCTCATAGCCTTTTTCGGCAGTAAATTCGCTGAAGCTGACTTCACTGACGCCGGAAAGCTCTTTAGACAGCGATTCCAGCTCAATCTCTTCCCCGGCTTGTAACTGCTCGTTGCAGTAGCTGTACACCTGCTGACGCACGTTCTGACGTTCTGCTTTATCCAACTGCGCTTCTGCGGTGAAATCATCCACTGCCTGCAACAGGCCGCGATTCTGCGCTTTGGCGTTCAACCCTTCGCTGGCACCGAGGAAATCCATAAAGAAGTCAGCGACCTTGCGCCCTACCCGACCTTTCAGGAACGTCAGATAGCGGGTCGATTGCGGATTAGTTTCCCACTCGGTAAGATCGATACGCGCCACGATATCCGCATGGTTGATATCAAGATAATGCGTCGGGTTAATGTCCAGATTTTCATTGACCCGCATACTGCTCAGGTTGTTCAGTACCGTAACCAGCAGATACTCCACCGCCAGGTAGCGATAATGGCAGAACAATACAATGCCGCCGTCCGCAAAGGGATATTTCGCCAGTTCGTCACGCAGGCGTCCGGTCGCCGCCCGGCTAAAGGCAAGAAAATCTTCTTCCCCCTGACGTTGCAACCGCAGCGCTTGCGCCAGTTCACTCTCTTCATTAAACAGGCCATACGCCTTATTCTTGGCGCTATAGACCCGATGCAGTTCAGCCACCATCTCGACAACGGTGGTTGTCGGCTCCAGCAATGAATCGCGCAAGACCAGCTCAAGATTTTGCTCATCGCGCTTGATAAGCTGGTGCAGGGCAATCTGGTTGATATCCAGACTCATGATAAACTCTCCTTTAAGACCGGGCGGTATTCAACCACCGCCTGCCGGAAGACGCAAGCAATCGCCCTGTCATTTCAGGCGTTATCCGTAACGCGAATGATTTAGGGGATAAAAATGCAGAAAAAAAACTGTTGCTACGGTAATATGTTGCCCTTTCATGAACAAACAGATTTTGATTTATGCCACAACTCTCCCGCTATAGTGATGAACATGTTGAACAACTGCTGAGCGAACTGCTCAGTGTACTGGAAAAACATAAGGCGCCGACCGATCTTTCCCTGATGGTGCTGGGAAATATGGTCACCAACCTTATCAACACCAGCGTTGCGCCGGCTCAACGCCAGGCGATTGCGAACTCTTTTGCCCGCGCCTTGCAGTCTTCGATTAGCGAAGACAACGCGCACTAAAAAGCCGACTCCGGAGAAACAAGCGACAGGTATGGTAACTCATCGTCAGCGCTACCGTGAAAAAGTCTCCCAGATGGTTAGCTGGGGGCACTGGTTCGCTCTGTTCAATATACTGTTGGCTACGTTGCTCGGCAGCCGTTACCTGTTTGTCGCCGACTGGCCGACAACGCTTGCGGGTCGCATATACTCCTACCTGAGCATTGTCGGGCACTTTAGCTTTCTGGTGTTCGCCACCTATTTGCTTATTCTTTTTCCGCTCACGTTTATCGTGATGTCCCAGCGGCTGATGCGGTTTTTATCAGCCATTCTGGCGACCGCGGGTATGACGTTGTTGCTTATC
Source organism: Salmonella sp. SAL04202 (assembly GCF_046550775.1). Lineage (NCBI taxonomy): Bacteria > Pseudomonadati > Pseudomonadota > Gammaproteobacteria > Enterobacterales > Enterobacteriaceae > Salmonella > Salmonella sp. SAL04202. Next base: position 2,044,237 of record NZ_JBGDXK010000001.1, read on the forward strand.
GACAGCGAAGTCTTTACCCGTTTTCACCTGCATCTTAATCCCATTGTCTGGGAGCTGGTCATCAACCCTGACCAGAACGAAATGGCGCGCGACTGGCAGCTTATGTTTATTAGCGTGCCGGTTATCTTATTGATTGAGATGCTATTTGCGACATGGAGTTGGCAAAAGCTGCGCAGTCTCACGCGCCGTCGCCATTTCGCAAGGCCGCTTGCGGCATTCTTTTTCGTCTCCTTTATCGCATCGCATCTTATCTACATCTGGGCAGACGCTAATTTTTACCGGCCGATTACCATGCAGCGGGCAAACCTGCCGCTCTCTTATCCGATGACGGCGCGACGTTTTCTTGAAAAACACGGTCTGCTGGATGCGCAGGAATATCAGCGCCGTCTGGTAGAGCAAGGCAATCCGGAAGCGGTCTCCGTACAGTACCCGCTCAGCAATTTGCACTATCGCGATATGGGCACCGGTCAGAATGTGCTGCTCATTACCGTAGACGGCCTGAACTATTCCCGCTTTGAGAAGCAGATGCCGGAGCTGGCTACATTTGCCGAGCAAAACATCGACTTCACCCGTCACATGAGTTCAGGGAATACCACTGATAACGGTATTTTCGGCCTGTTCTATGGCATATCGCCAGGCTATATGGATGGCGTGTTATCCACCAGAACCCCTGCGGCGCTCATTACCGCGTTGAATCAGCAAGGCTATCAACTGGGACTGTTTTCTTCGGATGGCTTCGCCAGCCCGCTTTACCGTCAGGCATTACTGTCCGATTTCTCGATGCCGACAGCGCAGACGCAGTCTGATGCGCAAACGGCCAGCCAGTGGATAGACTGGCTTGGACGCTACGCACAGGAAGATAACCGCTGGTTCTCATGGGTATCGTTTAACGGTACTAACATTGATGACAGTAATCAGAAGAATTTTGTTAAGCGTTACGCCAGCGCCGCCAGCGACGTGGATGCGCAAATCAATCGGGTTCTGAACGCGCTGCGAGAGGCCGGTAAATTCGACAATACCGTCGTGATCATTACCGCAGGACGCGGCATACCGTTGACGCCGGAAGAAAATCGCTTCGACTGGTCGCAAGGTCATCTGCAAGTACCGCTGGTGATCCACTGGCCGGGGACGCCTGCGCAGCGTATTAACGTGCTTACCGATCATACCGATGTGATGACCACGTTGATGCAACGCCTGTTACATGTCAGCACGCCAGCGAACGAATATTCACAGGGCCAGGACATCTTTACCGTTCCACGTCGTCATAACTGGGTAACGGCGGCAGACGGCAGTACGCTGGCAATCACGACGCCGCAAATGACCCTGGTGCTCAATAATAACGGTCATTATCAGACCTATGACTTACACGGCGAGAAGATCAAAGATCAGAAGCCGCAGCTCAGTCTGCTGCTGCAAGTGCTAACAGAAGAGAAACGTTTTATCGCTAACTGATTAATTATAAATCAGTTAGCACCGTTTCCCCTTGCATTCGCGTTGGAAAGAGGTAGTATTAGCACCCACAAGTCGGCACGTAGCGCAGCCTGGTAGCGCACCGTCATGGGGTGTCGGGGGTCGGAGGTTCAAATCCTCTCGTGCCGACCAAAATTCCCCTTAAAAACCAGCCTCTCAGGGCTGGTTTTTTTATGCCTGCAATTAAAAAGTTAGCTGATGCCAGAGACGTTATTTTGCATGAACTGATTTTGCATGAGCTGATCGGCGTAAACCATGTTTGTACTAAAACAGAAAAAGCGCATCTACACCCTATGCTGGAAGAAATGTTTGCAGTGGCAGGTAAATGAGTAAGCAATCTGTCGCAGCAATAATAAAACGTTCTGGTAAGGTAAACGGCCTACCACTTCTTTGTCACTAACAATTAGCCTCCCTGTCGCCATAGGGTCGATAACGATCGGCTAGTCACAACACGTTTTTGTAGACGGTGATGATTACTCCTTCAGCCAGCAACTCGCTAATTGTTATTCAACTTCAGAAATTATAACTAATTGAAGCACCTACAAAATTATGCCCTGAATTTTTATCCGTGAGTGATCCATTCGAAAAATGCCGGATATAAGCTTCTGTAGAAAAAGCCCCAAAGTTCCAGCCAAGAAACGCTTTTTCTCCAAAGGTAAATGCAGAATTGACACGCATATCATCTCGCGACTTAGATTTTATATAAGCCCCCAGACCAATACCGGTATAGATACCAGCGAAATGAACCAGCGCCACATCCTTCGAGATACCCAATACGCCCTGGTTATATTTATTGCAGGGAACGCTGCCAGAATGTTTACTGCAATCATCGCTACCCTTAGCCTTAAATCCTCCTAACTCCAGATTATTTCTTGCCTGTAAAAAGAAAAAATCGCTGGGTTCACTGTATGTCAGAAAAGCCGTATATAAATGCTCAACCCCTCCTCTTCTTATACTTTCTCCCGCAGCAAAAGAGATCTGATGCTTATTGCCCTTGCCAAAAAAAACATTATCATTAGCAGAACATGCGAATGCACAAAGTAATAATATATATATAAATATTCTCTTCATATACACTCCACCACCATTTCAATGTCAATAGTTTTTTTAACCGGATAGCATATTTAAAATTTTCTACCCCACGCTTACGCTCACAGAAACGGCTGATATAGCATCCACACACTACGCTCTCCCCTTGAGTCGCCCCAACGGGTGCTCAAAACGCCGCGAGTGTTGTTCAGGCACATCCAGGATAAGTTATAAGTGAATGACACTCATTTCTGACCACATTTTCATTTATGATAAGAATATCGTCAGAATCTCTTTATCGCATAAAAATACCTCTGCTATTGACTTAATATTTAATTTAACAGATGTCGCGGTTTATTCGTTCTGCTCAGATGTATTTCATTGACATTAATAAAACCATAAATAAATTCAGTTAAAATAATTTGTTAATAATGACAAGCTTTAGACGCTATGACTTTTAATAAGGAGTTTCCTGCCAGTAAAGATAGTCTGGACTTACGGGGGCAAGGGCGCAGCTACATATGCCACACTTCTGTTATGTCACATTGTCCGAAAAAAGCGTCCAGACCAGTATTCAACTTCAGGGAGTATTCTGTTTTCTCTCACAACGGGTTGTTTTATCCTTTCTATCGTTCAGCTAATGACTCGCCTGTCACAGGTTTTACTACTTACCCATGCACTAATTAGGGTAAAATTTACGCGCTTGACAATGTGGCAAATCTGGACGATTTCCGCGCTGAAAACAATAATCATTCTAATAAAACTCAGGAGATATAGCATGCCTGAAGTAACACCTTTTCAGGTGCTTATTGTGGACGACCATCCACTTATGCGGCGAGGTATTCGTCAATTACTGGAACTGGACCCGGCTTTTTATGTCGTTGCCGAAGCGGGTGACGGGGCGAGTGCGATCGATCTGGCGAATCGCATTGAGCCCGATCTGATCCTGCTGGATCTGAATATGAAAGGTCTGAGCGGGTTAGATACCCTGAACGCGCTACGCCGGGATGGTGTGACGGCGCAAATTATTATTCTTACCGTCTCGGATTCCGCCAGCGACATCTACGCGCTGATCGACGCCGGCGCCGACGGTTATCTGCTCAAAGATAGCGATCCGGAAGTGCTGCTGGAGGCCATTCGCAAAGGCGCTAACGGCGGTAAAGTCTTTAGCGATCGGGTCAATGAATATCTGCGTGAGCGCGAACAGTTTGGCGCGCAGGAAGATCCCTTTAGTATCCTGACCGAACGAGAGTTAGATGTCTTGCATGAGCTGGCGCAGGGGCTTTCTAACAAACAGATTGCGTCAGTACTGAATATTTCTGAGCAGACGGTTAAGGTGCACATTCGTAATCTACTTCGCAAACTAAACGTGCGCTCGCGCGTCGCGGCGACCATTCTATTTTTACAAACACGCGGAATGCAGTAACAAGCCAGGCCCGGTGGCGCCACGCCACCGGGCCGTCAGGGTCTTATTTCTCCTGCGCCAGCCGGATACTGCGCTCTATCACCGCCCGCCGGGCGTCACCCGCCGGCAGCAGCTTCAGCATCATCTCCCAGGCCGCCACCGCCTCGCCAAAGCGCTGCTGCTCAAAGGCGTTAAACGCATACAGGCTTAACACCCGGATATCCGTGTGGTCGCGGCTCACCAGCCGGCGCAGCAGCTCCCCGCCGCGGCGGTTATCCTCCGGGTCGGACGAGCGCGTCAGCGCCTCCGCGTAGCCCAGCGCCGCATCGCTGTTTTTCGGGTCCAGACGGTAAGCGTTCGCATACGCCCCGGTGGCGGTACCGGCATTACCCAGTACCATGCCAATGCGCCCCAGCATGAGCCAGCCCTCAACATTGCCGGCATCATTCTGCAGGCGGGTGCGCAGCCCCAGCGCCAGCCGCGCCATCTCCTCCTCATTCAGCGGCTGCGCCTGCGGGTCCAGCGCCCGCGCCAGCAGCCCGGGCGTCTGCGCCGTTGCCTGCTGCCAGGCCCTGACCTGCGGATAGCTGCCGGTCAGGGCGTAGCTGCCGGCGCCGACCGCCAGCGCAATGACGGCCCCCGGCACGTAAACGCCCCACCCGGCGCGCGCGCCGCAAACCGGGGTGTCCGCCGGCAGCGGCTCCCGGCGCAGACGCACCCGCCGGCGCGTGCGGGCGACGATTATCCACCCGCCCGCCACGATGGCGGCCAGCGGCAGCACCCACAGCAGCACCGTCAGCGGGGTCAGCGGCGGGTCGTAGGTGACGAAGTTGCCGTAGCGCGCCACCATGTAATCGATGATTTCCTGGCGGCTCTTCCCCTCCTGCATCAGGTCATACACCCTGCGGCGCATGTCGGTGGCTATCATCGCGTTCGAGTCCGCAATGCTGTTGTTCTGGCATTTCGGGCAGCGCAGCTGCTCCGTGAGCTGGCGGAACTGCTGCTCCTGCGCTTCATCTTTAAACGGCATCACGTCGGTGGTCGCCCGCGCTGACCCGGCGATAACCAGCGCCAGCATCAGCATCACCATGCCCGGTAACAGTCTCATTGCGCCGCCTCCCGGCTGTATCTGTCCCACAGCGGTTTCAGTTCACTTTCCCATACCCGGGCATTCAAATCGCCCGCATGGCGGTAGCGGATAATCCCGTTGCCGTCGATGAGGAAGGTTTCCGGCGCGCCGTACACGCCCAGGTCCAGCCCCAGCATCCCGTCGCTGTCCGATAAACTCAGCGCATACGGGTTGCCCAGTTCCTTTAACCAGGCCACCGCCTTCGCCCGGTCGTCCTTATAGTTCAGCCCGACCACCCGGATACCCTGCGCAGAAAGCTGGTTCAGGTACTGATGCTCGGCGCGGCAGGTCGGGCACCAGGTGGCCCAGACGTTAAGCAGCACCGGTTTCCCCTGCGTCAGCACCTCCGCCTCATAGTACTGACCCGGCGTCTCCAGCGATTCCAGGCGGAACGCCGGCACCGGCTTTCCGGTCAGTGCCGATTCGAGATTCGTCGGGTCATCGCCCTGCGCGTTGCGCGCCAGCTGCCACAGCAGCGCCGCGGCAATCAGCAGAAAAATCAGTAACGGTAATAACAGTACGTTGCGTTTCATCCGGCCTCCGGCAATGGTTTACGGCGGCGGTAGCGCGGGTCCGCCAGGCACAGCAGCCCGCCCAGCGCCATCAGCAGCCCCCCGGCCCATATCCAGCGGACAAACGGTTTGTAGTACAGGCGCACGGCCCACGCGCCGTTGTCCAGCTCCTCCCC
>NZ_JBGDXK010000002.1:0-98201 GCF_046550775.1 Salmonella sp. SAL04202
TTAGCCACCGTTTCCAGTAGTTATCCCCCTCCATCAGGCAGTTTCCCAGACATTACTCACCCGTCCGCCACTCGTCACCCGAGAGCAAGCTCTCTGTGCTACCGTTCGACTTGCATGTGTTAGGCCTGCCGCCAGCGTTCAATCTGAGCCATGATCAAACTCTTCAATTTAAAAGTTTGATGCTCATGAATTAAACTTCGTAATGAATTACGTGTTCACTCTTGAGACTTGGTATTCATTTTTCGTCTTGCGACGTCAAGAATCCGTATCTTCGAGTGCCCACACAGATTGTCTGATAAATTGTTAAAGAGCAGTGCAACGCGGCTTTCGCTCACCGTTGCGAGGTGGCGTATATTACGCTTTCCTCTTTTTGAGTCAAGCCTTTATTTTCGCTTTCCTCACAGACTTCTTAACGAAGCCTTTCTGACCCGGCGGCCTGTATGCCGTTGTTCCGTGTCAGTGGTGGCGCATTATAGGGAGTTATTAGAGCCTGACAAGACCTAAATGCAAAAAAAAGCTCAACCGTTCACTTTTCAAACAACATTTGAACCAAAAGCCTATTTTCGCCTGGTTTTTAAACAAAAACGAGCCCGTCAGGGCCCGTTTTATTCAAATTTGTGACTTACTGCACTGCCACAATACGATCATCATTGGCTTCAAGGCGAATCACTTTGCCAGGAACCAGTTCACCAGACAGGATTTGCTGCGCCAGTGGGTTTTCGATCTGCTGTTGAATAGCACGTTTTAACGGACGCGCCCCGTAGACCGGATCGTAACCGTTGGCGCTCAACAGTTTCAGCGCCTCGTCGGAGATATGGATTTCATAACCACGTTCTTCCAGACGTTTGTACAGACGCTGCAGCTGGATCTGAGCAATAGAAGCGATGTGTTGCTCACCTAACGGATGGAATACCACAACTTCATCAATACGGTTGATAAATTCCGGACGGAAGTTTTGGCTAACCACACCCAGCACCATCTCTTTCATTCGACCGTAATCCAGTTCGCCAAAGCGCTCCTGAATGAGATCGGAACCGAGGTTAGAAGTCATAATGACCACCGTATTACGGAAGTCGACCGTTCTCCCCTGCCCGTCAGTCAGCCGACCGTCGTCCAGCACCTGCAACAGAATGTTGAATACATCCGGATGCGCTTTTTCTACTTCATCCAACAAGATGACGGAATAAGGACGACGGCGCACCGCTTCCGTCAAATAACCGCCTTCTTCATAGCCGACATATCCCGGAGGCGCCCCGACCAAACGAGACACGGAGTGTTTCTCCATAAACTCAGACATGTCGATACGCACCATCGCGTCGTCGCTGTCGAACATAAAGTTAGCCAGCGCTTTACACAGTTCGGTTTTACCGACCCCCGTCGGCCCAAGGAACAGGAAGGAACCAATCGGACGGTTCGGATCGGACAGCCCCGCGCGGCTACGACGTATGGCGTTCGATACTGCTTCAACGGCTTCATTCTGCCCGATCACACGGCTGTGTAACTCTTGTTCCATACGCAACAGTTTTTCACGTTCGCCTTCCAGCATTCTGGCAACCGGAATACCGGTCCAGCGCGCCAGCACTTCGGCAATTTCCGCATCCGTTACTTTGTTACGTAACAGACGCATGGTTTTACCTTCCGACTGGGTCGCGGCTTCTAACTGTTTTTCCAGCTCCGGAATTTTGCCGTACTGCAGTTCAGACATTCGCGCCAGGTCGCCAACGCGACGCGCCTGCTCGATGGCGATCTTCGCCTGCTCCAGCTCCGCTTTAATAGTTTGCGTACCAGAGAGCGACGCTTTTTCCGCTTTCCACTCTTCTTCTAACTCAGAATACTGACGCTCTTTATCGTCCAGTTCTTCATTCAGCATATCGAGACGTTTTTTACTCGCCTCGTCAGACTCTTTCATCAACGCCTGCTGTTCCAGTTTGAGCTGAATAATGCGGCGGTCGAGCCTGTCCAGCTCCTCCGGCTTAGAGTCAATCTGCATACGAATGCTGGATGCCGCTTCATCGATGAGGTCGATAGCTTTATCCGGCAACTGACGGTCGGCGATATAGCGATGAGACAATGTTGCCGCCGCCACAATCGCCGGGTCAGTGATCTGCACATGGTGATGCAGCTCGTAACGTTCTTTCAGGCCACGCAGAATAGCAATGGTGTCTTCCACTGAAGGTTCTGCGACAAACACTTTTTGAAAACGACGTTCCAGCGCCGCGTCTTTTTCAATGTACTGACGGTATTCATCCAGCGTGGTGGCGCCCACACAGTGCAGTTCACCACGCGCCAGCGCCGGTTTCAGCATATTCCCGGCGTCCATTGCGCCATCGGCCTTACCTGCGCCAACCATGGTGTGCAGCTCGTCAATAAACAGGATGACGTTGCCTTCCTGTTTCGCCAGATCGTTCAGCACGCCTTTCAGACGCTCTTCAAATTCGCCGCGATATTTCGCCCCGGCCACCAGCGCGCCCATATCCAGCGCCAGTACGCGACGACCTTTTAAGCCTTCAGGGACTTCACCGTTAATAATGCGCTGCGCCAGTCCTTCAACAATTGCCGTTTTACCGACCCCTGGCTCACCGATTAACACCGGGTTGTTTTTAGTACGACGTTGCAGTACCTGAATGGTACGGCGAATTTCTTCATCACGACCAATTACCGGGTCAAGCTTACCTTGTTCAGCCCGCTCGGTCAGATCGACGGTATATTTTTTCAAGGCCTGACGTTGGTCTTCAGCCCCTTGATCGTTCACGCTTTCACCTCCGCGCATCTGTTCAATTGCCTGAGTGATATTGGCCGTGGTCGCACCGGCTGATTTCAGCAGATCGGTTAACGTGCCGCGAGACTCAAGCGCCGCCAGAACAAACAGCTCTGACGAAATAAAATTGTCCCCTCGTTTTTGCGCCAGCTTGTCGCAAAGGTTCAGTACGCGCACCAGTTCCGAAGAAGGCTGTACGTCGCCGCCGGTACCTTCCACCTGCGGTAAACGGCTCAGCGCTTGATCGATAGCGGTGCGCAACTGGCCAGCATTAATGCCGGCGGAGGTTAATAAAGGACGTATCGATCCCCCTTCCTGGTTCAGCAAGGCGCTCATAAAATGAAGAGGTTCGATGAATTGGTTGTCGTGCCCCAGCGCGAGCGACTGGGCATCGGCAAGAGCAAGCTGGAATTTGTTAGTAAGACGATCCAGACGCATAACTCCTCCCATAACAGGTCAAAATTGCTACTGGAGATTAAATGAGGTCATCCCTCAATTATTCAAGGTGAATGACCTGAATTATGTGAAAAGAAAGTTACCCGTACCGGATCGTCTTGATTCTTTAGGTTATATCAGCCAAATAAAACTTGCCATACGACCTGTCGTCTTGTCGCGACGATAAGAGAAGAAAGTCTCACTTTCGCTAAAGGTGCAGCGATCCCCGCCATAGACATGTTCAACGCCGGTATTCGCCAGACGTTGGCGTGCAAGCTGATAAATATCCGCCAGAAATTTTTCCCCGTGCGGCAAAAATGCGCTATCGGCTTGCGCATCTTTTGCTAAAAATGCGTCACGCACTTCCGGCCCCACTTCAAACGCGGTCGGGCCGATCGCCGGACCTAACCAGGCGATGATATTTTCTGGTTTGTCAGCAAAGCAGGTGACAGTTTCCTCCAGTACGCCTTCACATAATCCGCGCCAGCCCGCATGAGCCGCCGCCACTTCTGTTCCCTCACGGTTACAGAATAGCACAGGCAGGCAGTCTGCCGTCATTACCGCGCAGACGGTTCCTGGCGTATTGCTGTAAGACGCATCCGCACGTTTGGAGGCATAAGGTTCCCCGGTAAGCCTCAACACATTTTTACCGTGAACCTGTTCAAGCCAGACAGGTTTCGAAGGCAGATTGCCCGCCGCAAACAGACGCTTGCGGTTCTCTTCAACATGCTCCGGGTTATCGCCGCAATGCGCGCCCAGATTCAGCGAGTCGTAAGGCGGTAAACTCACCCCGCCAATACGGGTAGAACTACAGGCTGCGACGCCTTTCGGCAGCGGCCACTGCGGGACAATCAGTGCATTCATAACCAGTCCACATCATCTTTATGATCTTCGAAATCGGCGCGCATCGCATCGATAAGGTCCACCATATCTTGTGGAATCGGCGCGTGCCACTCCATTTCGATACCCGATACAGGATGGTAGAGACGCAGCATCGTTGCATGAAGCGCCTGGCGGTCAAACTTACGCAGCGTGGAAATAAATTCTTCCGATGCGCCTTTCGGTGGACGTGGACGACCACCGTAGACCTGATCGCCCACTAACGGGTGCGTAATATGCGCCATATGCACGCGGATCTGGTGCGTACGCCCGGTCTCCAGACGCAACCTAAGACGCGTGTGCACACGGAAATGTTCCATAATACGGTAGTGGGTCACCGCCGGTTTGCCCATGGGATGCACCGACATATGGGTACGTTTGGTCGGGTGACGACTAATGGGTTCATTCACCGTTCCTCCCGCCGTCATATGTCCGATCGCGACCGCTTCATATTCGCGGGTGATCTCGCGCAGCTGCAAAGACTCCACCAGGCGCGTTTGCGCCGGAACGGTTTTGGCCACCACCATCAGCCCCGTCGTGTCCTTATCCAGACGATGCACAATGCCCGCGCGCGGGACATCCGCAATCGGCGGATAATAATGTAGCAACGCGTTCAGTACCGTACCGTCCGGGTTACCCGCGCCAGGATGTACCACCAGATCGCGTGGTTTGTTGATAACCAGAATATCGTCATCTTCATAAACAATATCTAACGGGATATCCTGCGCTTCAAAACGAATCTCTTCGTCGATCTCCGCATCAATAGCCACCCGCTCGCCGCCTAACACTTTTTCTTTTGGCTTATCGCAAAGTTGACCATTGACCAACACGCGCTGATTCAAAATCCATTCTTTTATACGCGAACGTGAATAATCCGGGAACATTTCGGCCAAAGCCTGATCTAAGCGTTGACCGAGTTGGTTTTCGGAGACCGTTGCGGTGAGTTGTACTCGTTGTGCCATATACAGCTTCTTCGTTTAACGTTGGGTTTTACGGCTTTGCCGTTTAATATAGTGTGCTATTGTAGCTGGTCTTAACCGGGAGCAGGAACAGAGAATCTCCCGTAAAACATTTTGAGGAAAGTCAAAACGTCATGACGCGCATGAAATATCTGGTGGCAGCAGCCACGTTGAGCCTGTTTCTGGCGGGTTGCTCGGGTTCAAAGGAAGAGGTGCCCGATAATCCGCCGAATGAAATCTACGCGACTGCTCAGCAAAAGCTGCAGGACGGTAACTGGAAACAGGCAATAACGCAATTGGAAGCGTTAGATAATCGTTATCCATTCGGACCGTATTCTCAGCAGGTGCAGTTGGATCTTATCTACGCCTATTACAAAAACGCCGATTTGCCGCTAGCGCAGGCCGCCATCGATCGTTTTATGCGTCTTAATCCAACGCACCCTAATATTGATTATGTCATGTACATGCGCGGCCTGACGAACATGGCGCTGGATGATAGCGCGCTGCAGGGTTTCTTTGGCGTCGATCGCAGCGATCGCGATCCGCAACATGCGCGGGCGGCGTTCAATGACTTTTCGAAACTGGTACGCAGCTATCCTAATAGCCAGTACACCACCGACGCCACTAAGCGTCTGGTATTCCTGAAAGACCGTCTGGCGAAATATGAATATTCCGTCGCAGAGTACTATACCGCGCGCGGCGCATGGGTTGCGGTCGTAAACCGGGTAGAAGGTATGCTACGCAATTATCCTGATACGCAGGCCACGCGCGATGCGTTGCCGCTGATGGAAAACGCCTATCGCCAGATGCAGCTGAATGCGCAGGCTGACAAAGTCGCGAAAATTATTGCCGCTAACAGCAAAAACACCTGAAGCAATACCAACAAGCAAAACGGCAGCCTTCCGGCTGCCGTTTTTTTATTCGATATCTGATGCAACAGAAATGATTTCACTGCAACGCATCCAGTCAAATATGGCCTGCTTTCAGCCATTCCTCAAGTAAAAGATCGCTTCTTCCTGCGATGCCTCACAAAAAGTTCGCCTTGACAAAAAGTGACAAAATAATGTGATTTACATCACACATTTTGACATTAAGAACGGTATGCTGGAATCACCAAGACGGGAAAGACAAGAGGTAAAATTTATGACAATGAACATTACCAGTAAACAAATGGAAATTACTCCGGCAATTCGCCAACATGTCGCAGACCGTCTCGCCAAACTGGAAAAATGGCAAACTCACCTGATTAATCCTCATATCATTCTGTCTAAAGAGCCACAGGGCTTTATTGCTGACGCCACCATTAATACACCGAACGGACATCTGGTCGCCAGCGCAAAACACGAAGATATGTACACCGCTATTAATGAATTGATCAACAAGCTGGAACGGCAGCTCAATAAAGTGCAGCACAAAGGCGAAGCCCGTCGTGCCACCGCATCGGTGAAAGATGCCAGCTTCGTCGAAGCAGAAGAAGAGTAGTCCCTTACATTGAGTGTATCGCCAACGCGCCTTCGGGCGCGTTTTTTGTTGACAGGATTAAAACAGTACGGGTACTGTACTTACGTACACAAAGGAAACAGTTATGAAGCTCACCCGGTTTTTCTTCGCATTCTTTTTTATCTTCCCCTGACCGGGAGGCGTTTCGTCATGTGATAAAGAATGCGAAGACGAACAAGAAGGCCTCCCCCACCGGGAGGCCTTTTTTATTGATAACAAAAAAGGCAACACTATGACATCGGAAAACCCATTACTGGCGCTGCGAGATAAAATCAGCGCTTTAGACGAAGAGTTACTGGCCTTACTGGCAAAACGACGCGCGCTGGCGATTGAAGTGGGACAAGCAAAACTACTGTCGCATCGTCCGGTTCGGGATATCGATCGTGAACGCGCGCTGCTGGACAGGCTCATCCATCTCGGTAAAGCCCACCATCTCGACGCACACTACATTACCCGTCTGTTCCAGCTTATCATTGAAGACTCCGTGCTTACTCAGCAGGCGCTGCTGCAACAACATCTGAATAATACTCACCCTCATTCGGCACGTATTGCGTTTCTTGGGCCGAAAGGCTCCTATTCTCATCTCGCGGCGCGCCAGTATGCCGCACGTCATTTTGAGCAATTTATTGAGAGCGGCTGCGCAAAATTCGCCGATATTTTTCATCAGGTCGAAACCGGCCAGGCCGATTACGCCGTGGTTCCGATAGAGAACACCAGCTCCGGCGCTATCAACGATGTGTACGACTTATTGCAACACACCAGTCTGTCGATTGTCGGTGAGATGACCGTCACTATCGATCACTGCGTACTGGTTTCCGGCGCTACGGATCTGAATACCATCGAAACGGTGTACAGCCATCCGCAGCCGTTCCAGCAGTGCAGTAAGTTTTTGAGCCGCTATCCGCACTGGAAAATCAACTATACCGAGAGTACGTCGGCAGCGATGGAAAAAGTCGCGCAGGCGAACTCTCCGCGCGTCGCGGCGCTCGGCAGCGAGGCAGGCGGCATGTTGCACGGATTACAGGTGCTGGAACGCATCGCCGCAAACCAGACGCAGAATATCACCCGCTTTCTGGTACTGGCGCGCAAAGCCATCAACGTTTCCGATCAGGTTCCGGCAAAAACCACTCTGTTAATCGCCACCGGGCAGCAAGCTGGCGCGCTGGTCGAAGCGCTGCTGGTGCTGCGTAACCACAATCTCATCATGACGAAACTGGAGTCGCGCCCCATTCACGGCAATCCGTGGGAAGAGATGTTTTATCTCGATATTCAGGCGAACCTGGAGTCGCAGGTAATGCAAAGCGCGCTAAAAGAGCTGGGCGAGATCACGCGCTCAATGAAAGTGCTTGGCTGCTATCCCAGCGAAAACGTCGTGCCGGTAGAACCTGCCTGACGTTCAATAAAACGGCTTTTCTTCATCCCTGCGACGGCTACCTGCAGGGTGAAGATGGCGCCGGAGAGCGGATAATCCGCCACTTCCTGAGCAGACATATTTTCTCTGGTAGTTGTAATAAACAGCGTTTTCATATCTGCGCCGCCAAAGCAAACCATCGTCGGACAACGTACCGGCAACCGGTACTCTTCCAGCTGCTCTCCTTGCGGTGAGAAACGCGCCACGCGCCAGCCGTCAAACATCGCGCTCCAGTAGCACCCTTCGCTATCCATCGCCGCGCCGTCGGGAAGTCCTTCTCCTTCGCCAAAATGGCGAAAAAGTTCACGCTTGCCCGGTTCGCCATGCTTATCAAATAACGTGCGGTATATCACGCCATTCGGCGTATCGGAGGTATACATCCACTGGTTATTCGGGCTGAACGCCAGGCCATTGTGTCCCTGGATATCGCACTGGATCACTTTTGCCGTCAGGTCATGATCGATCCGCATCAGCAACGCGCCATTATAGTCACCTGGCGCCCAGAACGTTCCGGCATAAAAACGTCCATCACCATCAGTGCCGCCATCGTTGAAACGCGCCAGTTTCGTATTAGAGGGATTGTCGCAAACCTTACGCTGCAATAATCCATTTTTATCGGCCAGCCAGATAGCATGACGCATGGCCACAATAAATCCGCCCTGCTCACGCAAGGCAAAACAACCCACCTCTTCCGGAAACGCCAGCACGCTATGCGTCCCGCTCGCCGGATGGTAACGATGGATCTCCTGTTCCAGGATATCGGTCCAATACAGCGCGCTTTCATCCTCGCTCCATGTGGGGCATTCTGGTAAATGTCCGACATAATCAAATAAAACGTGCGGCGTAGTCATAACGGTTCCTTAAACGAAAAAAGCCAGCAAAGCTGGCTTTTAGTATAGATGTCATCATTATGGTCGGCTGTCATTCGCCTGACGCAATAACACACGGCTTTCATTCTGGAAGCGTCTGGCATAATCGCCAAACCAGTGTTCAACTTTGCGAAAACTGTCGATAAAAGCCTGCTTATCACCCTGTTCCAGTAACCCGATCGCATCGCCAAAACGTTTATAGTAACGCTTGATAAGCGCCAGATTGCGCTCCGACGACATAATAATGTCCGCATACAGCTGCGGGTCCTGGGCGAACAGACGCCCGACCATCGCCAGCTCCAGTCGATAAATCGGCGATGATAGCGCCAGAAGCTGCTCAAGCTGGACGTTCTCTTCCGCCAGATGCAGCCCATAAGCGAAGGTAGCAAAGTGGCGCAACGCCTGGATAAAAGCCATGTTCTGATCGTGCTCGACAGCGCTAATTCGATGCAACCGCGCGCCCCACACCTGGATTTGCTCAAGGAACCACTGATACGCTTCCGGTTGACGCCCATCACACCAGACCACCACCTGCTTCGCCAGGCTCCCGCTGTCCGGACCAAACATCGGATGCAAGCCCAACACGGGGCCATCATGGGCCGCCAACATTGCCTGCAACGGACCGCTTTTCACCGATGCCAGATCGACCAGAATACAGTCGGACGGCAGGGGCGGCAGTTGCGCTATGACCTGTTCAGTAACATGAATCGGCACGCTGACGATCACCATTCCGGCATCGGCAACAATGTCCCTGGCGCGCGGCCAGTCCTGCTGTTCCAGAATACGGACCTGATAGCCCGACAGCGTGAGCATTTTTTCAAACAGACGCCCCATCTGTCCGCCGCCGCCCACAATGACGACCGGACGCAGAGAAGGACAAAGCGTTTTGAACCCCTTATCATTTTCGCTGGAGTAAGATTCACGCATTACCCGGCGCAGGACATCTTCAATGAGATCGGGCGGGACACCGATCGCTTCTGCTTCCGCCCGTCGTGAAGCCAGCATAGAGGCCTCACGCTCCGGCACGTAAATAGGCAGGCCAAAACGGCTTTTCACCTCGCCTACTTTGGCAACCAGTTCCAGGCGCTTAGCCAGTAAATTCAACAACGCTTTATCGACATCATCTATTTGATCGCGTAACGCGGTCAATTCAGCAACCATAACAACCTCTTATGCGACGCGCACCGCCAGCTGGCCGCTCAAATCTTTATGAATTTCACGTAACAGGGCATCGGTCATCTCCCAGCTAATACAAGCATCGGTGACGGAAACGCCATACTTCATTTCGCTGCGCGGCTGCTCGGAAGACTGATTACCCTCATGAATATTACTTTCAATCATTAAGCCAATGATTGAACGATTGCCATCTTTAATCTGCGCAACCACAGATTCGGCAACGGCTGGCTGGCGGCGATAATCTTTATTGGAGTTACCATGACTGCAATCTACCATCAGCGAAGGACGTAGTCCCGCCTGTTCCATCTCTTTTTCACACTGAGCGACATCTGCCGGGCTATAGTTTGGCGCTTTGCCGCCACGCAGAATTACATGGCCATGCGGATTTCCCTGGGTTTGCAATAACGCAACCTGACCGGCCTGGTTAATGCCAACAAAACGATGAGGTTGCGCAGCGGCGCGCATGGCGTTAATCGCTGTCGCCAGGCTGCCATCCGTGCCGTTTTTAAAGCCGACCGGCATAGAAAGACC
This sequence comes from Salmonella sp. SAL04202, assembly GCF_046550775.1. Classification (NCBI taxonomy): domain Bacteria; kingdom Pseudomonadati; phylum Pseudomonadota; class Gammaproteobacteria; order Enterobacterales; family Enterobacteriaceae; genus Salmonella; species Salmonella sp. SAL04202. Next base: position 10,519 of record NZ_JBGDXK010000002.1, read on the forward strand.
AGACGCCATTTCGCGGTGGGTTTGCGATTCGGTTGTGCGCGCGCCTATCGCCGACCAGCTAAACAGATCGCCCAGGTATTGCGGGCTGTTCGGATCCAACGCTTCGGTCGCCAATGGCAACCCCATATTCACCAGTTCCACCAGTAGCTGACGCGCTATTTTCAACCCGGCTTCCACATCAAATGAGCCATCCATGTGAGGATCGTTAATCAGCCCTTTCCAGCCGACGGTAGTCCGCGGCTTTTCAAAATAGACGCGCATTACCAGATAGAGGCTATCGCTGACCTCTGCGGCAAGGGCTTTAAATCGACGGGCATATTCCAGAGCGGTTTCAGGATCGTGAATAGAACAAGGACCGCATACCACCAACAGACGCGGATCGCGCCCGGCAATAATGTCAGAAATGATTCCCCGGGACTGCGCTATCTGCGCTTCCTGCGCCAGGCTCAACGGAAAGGCCGCTTTAAGCTGCTCCGGCGTCATTAATACCTGTTCATCGGTGATACGTACGTTATTCAGCGCGTCTTTTTGCATGATGGCGATCCTGTCTTTTCTTGTTTGCGATAGTTGATCCTCCACGAGGATGTTTAAACCATACCACAAAAAGTAAAGATTTCAATCCATATTACGTAAAATAAACTTTACACCATGCGCAATCGTCGATTAAACCCCTCCATTTCGTATCAAAAACTTTACACAACAAGTGAATTATTTTATTCCCAGCCTCAGAAAAACGGTAAAATGAGCGATGCTCGCTATTTTTTGATTATTTTTTCTCCGCACACATATTTTTACTTTCTGATATAGGGTGATTAATACCATTATCACAAGAATTTAATATCAGGGACGCCACTTAAATTATTCATATTATCAATAAGAAATAATGACGATATGGCAAAATAATGTTATTTTGCTACAAACAATCACGGATGTATTTTAATGCTTTACGACTGAAGATGGTGGGGACTTGTTAATGCGTTTTTCTCACCGATTTATCCTTCTGTTATCGCTATTATTAGCAAGCTTGCCTCTGTATGCTCAACGCGTCACGGAAGAAGAGAAATCCGTACGCGCCATCGTCTCCGGTATCGTCAGTTATACACACTGGCCGGCGTTATCCGGGCCGCCAAGGCTATGCATATTTTCATCTGCGCGTTTTGTCAGGGTACTTAGCGAAGAGGCTGACTGGGCTTTCCCTTATCAACCGCTTGTCATCCGTACCACACAGGAAGCCCTGAGCGCCCGCTGTGATGGTTTTTACTTTGGCAATGAATCGCCAGCTTATCAGGTGGAGTTAACGCGTCATTATCCAGTTAATGCCTTGTTATTAATTGCCGAGCAAAATACCGAATGTATTATGGGCAGCGCATTTTGTCTGATCATTAACAATGATGAAGTCAAATTTTCCGTCAACCTGGACTCCCTCTCGCATAGCGGGGTGAGAGTGAATCCAGAAGTATTAATGCTTGCACGGAATCAAAAGCATGAATAAGGAATTTTCTCTGTCCAGACCAACATTTAAACGCACACTACGGCGGATTAGTATAATCAGCGTGCTGCTTACAATGACATTGATCTGGCTATTAATTTGCGTTGCGTCTGTCCTTACGCTCAAACAGTATGCGCAAAAAAATCTCGATTTGACCGCCGCCACAATGGCCCATAGCCTTGAAGCGGCACTGGTATTTTCCGATAACGCGGCCGCAGCGGAAACGCTCGCCACACTGGGACGCCAGGGACAATTTTCAGCGGCGGAGGTCCGCGATAAAAATGGCCGTACTATCGCCTCATGGCGCTATGATGCGCGAGCCGCAGACGATAAGCTCATCGGCTTAATTAGCCACTGGCTTTTTCCATTGCCGGTATCGCAACCCGTCTGGCACAACGGCAGGGCCATCGGCGAAGTACGGCTTGTCGCCCGCGACAGCCTTATTGGTCATTTTATCTGGCTATCGCTGGCAGTGCTGACAGGATGTATTCTGCTGGCATCCGGCATTGCCCTGCTGCTCACGCGTTATTTACACAATGGCGTTGTGGATGCGCTGCAAAATATTACTGAAGTTGTACACGACGTTCGCACTAACCGAAATTTTTCACGCCGGGTACCTGATGAGCGTATTGCGGAATTTCACCTGTTTGCGCAGGATTTCAATAGCCTTCTGGATGAGATGGAAGAATGGCAGCTACGGCTTCAGGCTAAAAATGCCCAGTTACTGCGTACCGCACTGCACGATCCGCTGACGGGGCTTGCCAATCGCGCGGCATTTCGCAGCTGTATTAACGCGCTGATGAAGGACAATTCCGCTCGTAGCAGTTCGGCATTGTTATTTCTGGATGGCGATAACTTTAAATATATTAATGATACCTGGGGACATGCGGCAGGCGACCGCGTACTTATAGAGGTTGCCAAAAGATTAGCGGAATTCGGTGGTAGCCGTTATCAGACTTACCGACTCGGCGGCGATGAATTTGCGATGGTGCTTTACGATGTACATTCGGAATATGAAGTACAACGTATTTGCGCAGCGCTATCCCAGGCGTTTAATCGACCTTTTGAACTGCATAACGGCCAGCGAATAACGATGACCCTGAGTATTGGCTTTGCGCTGACATGGGAACATGCCACTGCCGAAAAACTACAAGAACTGGCCGATCGAAATATGTATCAGGCTAAACACCGGCGTGCGGAACGCTCGCTAAACTAAGGAACGGGCCTGGCCGTTTCTGACTCAGCGTTGAGACCACTGACCCAGACTAATCATGCAACCGTCTATGGCGTGGAGCAAACCCATAAAAAAAGGGGCCAGCGTAATGCCAGCCCCTTCTTTTCTACAAGCTTTCGGATGTTGCGAAAGCGCGTTCTTAGTTAAGACGCTCTTTGATACGAGCCGCTTTACCAGTACGCTCACGCAGGTAGTACAGTTTAGCTTTACGAACAGCACCACGACGTTTAACAGCAATGCTGTCAACTACCGGAGAGTGAGTCTGGAAGACACGCTCAACGCCTTCGCCGTTGGAAATTTTACGAACAGTGAATGCAGAGTGCAGACCGCGGTTACGAATAGCGATAACCACGCCCTCGAATGCCTGCAGACGTTTCTTGGTACCTTCAACAACCCATACTTTCACTTCCACGGTATCGCCCGGACGGAAGGAAGGTACGTTCTGCTTCATCTGCTCTTGTTCAAGTTGCTTAATAATGTTGCTCATAATTTAATCTCTTATCCTGGGTAAACTGATATTTGGGGGCCTATGCCATCCCATCATGTTTATGCTGCTGTTGTGCGTGTTCTGTTTTGAACTCCGCCAGCAACCTTGCTTGCTCTTCAGTCAGAGCCAGGTTTTCCAGAAGTTCAGGTCTTCTAAGCCAGGTTCGGCCCAGCGACTGTTTCAAACGCCAGCGACGTATCTCGGCATGGTTTCCCGACAGCAATACTGGCGGTACTTCCATCCCCTCTAACACTTCAGGGCGCGTATAGTGCGGACAATCCAGCAACCCATCAGCAAACGAATCTTCGATTGCTGATGCCTCATGCCCCAGAACCCCCGGTATAAACCGGGCGACGGAGTCAATCAGCGTCATTGCCGGTAGTTCGCCACCGCTGAGAACGTAATCGCCAATTGACCATTCTTCGTCAATTTCGGTCTGAATTACGCGCTCATCTACGCCTTCGTAGCGACCACACACCAGAATAAGCTTCTGATTCGTGGCCAGCTCGCTAACGCCCGCTTGATCAAGCTTGCGTCCCTGAGGCGACAGATAAATCACTTTAGCGCCTTCACCTGCCGCGGCTTTTGCTGCGTGAATGGCGTCCCGCAAGGGTTGCACCATCATTAACATCCCCGGTCCGCCGCCGTAAGGACGATCGTCCACGGTACGGTGCCGGTCATGAGTAAAGTCTCGAGGACTCCAGCTCTGGATGTTCAGCAGGCCATTTTTTACTGCCCGGCCAGTTACCCCGTAATCGGTAATTGCGCGGAACATTTCAGGAAACAGGCTAACGATACCTATAAACACAAGCCAATCCCCATAACGCCGACTTTTACCGTTTATCCGGTGGTTTAAAAACCAGGATCCCAGTCTACTTCGATAGTACGAGTAGCGAGATCGACTTTCTTGATAACCTGCCCATCGAGGAACGGTACTAGTCGTTCCTTGATACCAAATGCATCTTTCAGGTTCGCCTTAATGACGAGAACGTCATTCGACCCGGTTTCCATCATGTCGATAACTTTACCGAGATCGTAGCCTTCAGCGGTGACTACCTGGCAGCCCATCAGGTCTTTCCAGTAGTAGTCTCCCTCCTCAAGCGCAGGAAGTTGCGAGGAATCCACGACAATTTCGCAATTCGTCAGAAGATTCGCGGCATCTCGATCGTCAACGCCTTTCAGCTTGATGATCAGATCCTGATTGTGGTGCTTCCAGCTTTCCAGCTGTACCTGCTGCCACTGACCCGCCTTCTGGATAAACCAGGGCTGATAGTCAAAAATGCTTTCGGCGTCTTCAGTGGAGGAAAACACTCTGAGCCAACCACGGATACCGTATGAAGAACCCATTTTCCCCAGTACAACCGGTTCAGCGGGTACTTGTGCGGCGAGTTGCTTGCTCATCATGACCACCGTGACAGATTAAGCTGCTTTTTTTACTTCTTTGATCAGCGCCGCAACGCGATCGGAAATGGTTGCGCCCTGGCCAACCCAGTGAGCGATGCGATCCAGATCCAGGCGGGTGCCTTCTTCTTTTTCGCTAGCGATTGGGTTGAAGAAACCAACGCGCTCAATGAAGCGACCGTTGCGTGCATTACGGCTGTCGGTGACAACAACCTGGTAGAACGGACGCTTTTTAGCGCCGTGACGAGCTAAACGAATAGTTACCATAACATCCTCTTGTGTGAATAAAACAACCGGGCCCCATCGAGGAACGGAGCCCGGCGTCATATTAAAAGCCCGAAAATTTTACTGATTTCTGGGAGAATTGCAATCAACAGTTAATAACTCTGCTGTAGAAGGCCGTCGGCGGCGCAGCGAGTTCGGTACCGGCGTGCGCGCAGCCACCGCAGCGTACACGCAGTACGTGAGGATGGCGAGCACACCCCGGTGCCGAAATAGCAAGTGAGCCAGGCCGGGAAATTAGCGACCCGGGAAGCCTGGCGGCATCATCCCCTTCATACTCCGCATCATCTTCGCCATCCCGCCCTTCTTCATCTTCTTCATCATGCGCTGCATGTCGTCGAACTGTTTCAGAAGGCGGTTAACGTCCTGCACCTGCATCCCACAGCCCTGCGCGATACGACGCTTGCGGGAACCTTTGATGATTTCCGGCTTCGCGCGCTCTTTCAGCGTCATCGAATTGATGATCGCTTCCATACGCACCAGCACCTTGTCATCCATCTGCGATTTAACGTTGTCCGGAATCTGCCCCATGCCCGGTAATTTGCCCATCAGACTGGCCATACCGCCCATGTTTTTCATCTGTTTGAGCTGTTCCAGGAAGTCGTTCAGGTCGAAACCGTCGCCTTTCTTCAGTTTGGTCGCCAGCTTCTCAGCCTGTGCGCGGTCAACTTTGCTTTCGATATCTTCGATAAGAGACAGTACGTCGCCCATGCCGAGAATACGCGAGGCGATACGATCCGGGTGGAACGGCTCCAGCGCGTCGGTTTTCTCGCCGACACCGAGGAATTTAATCGGCTTGCCGGTGATATGACGAATAGAGAGCGCCGCACCGCCACGCGCATCACCATCAACTTTGGTCAGCACCACGCCGGTTAACGGCAGCGCTTCGTTAAAGGCTTTTGCGGTATTCGCCGCATCCTGACCGGTCATCGCATCGACGACAAACAGCGTTTCTACTGGCTTGATAGAAGCGTGGACCTGTTTGATTTCGTCCATCATCGCTTCGTCAACATGCAGACGACCGGCGGTATCCACCAGCAGCACGTCGTAGAATTTGAGCTTCGCTTCTTTCAGCGCGGCGTTGACGATATCAACCGGTTTCTGGCCGACATCAGACGGGAAGAAATCCACGCCAACCTGCTCAGCCAGCGTTTCGAGCTGTTTGATCGCCGCCGGGCGATAGACGTCGGCAGAGACGACCAGCACTTTCTTCTTGTGCTTCTCGCGCAAGAATTTACCCAACTTACCGACGCTGGTGGTTTTACCCGCCCCCTGCAGACCCGCCATCAATACTACGGCTGGCGGCTGCGCAGCTAAATTCAGCGTCTGGTTCTCTTCGCCCATCGCCGCAACCAGTTCGCTACGGACAATCTTGACGAACTCCTGCCCTGGGGTCAGGCTCTTGTTAACTTCATGACCAACCGCTTTCTCTTTTACGCGATTGATGAACTCACGCACTACCGGCAGCGCAACGTCAGCCTCCAGCAGCGCCATGCGCACTTCGCGCAGCGTCTCTTTAACGTTGTCTTCAGTAAGGCGCCCACGGCCACTGATATTGCGCAGCGTGCGCGACAAACGATCGGTTAAATTATCAAACATTGTCTCTCGCCTGGGGTGGAAACGGTTGGTCGCCGCAGCGACACAGTTACAGAATTTCGCCACAGTATACCATGAAGCCGTCTTTGTTGTTATGCAACGGTTGGAGCTGCGGTCACGTAACGCTATACTGCTTCTCTTTCTCACTGGTCAACTGTCGACACAACTATGCCCGTTTTTGCTTTACTTGCCCTTGTCGCCTACTCCTTCAGCCTCGCGCTGATCGTTCCCGGACTGTTGCAAAAAAACAGCGGCTGGCGGCGTATGGCTATTCTTTCTGCGGTCATCGCGCTGGTGTGCCATGCTGTCGCGCTGGAATCGCGTATTCTACCCGGCGGCGACAGTGGACAAAACCTGAGCTTGCTGAATGTCGGTTCGCTGGTCAGCCTGATGATCTGCACGGTGATGACCATTGTCGCGTCGCGTAATCGCGGCTGGTTACTTCTGCCCATTGTCTATGCTTTTGCGCTGATTAACCTGGCCTTCGCCACATTCATGCCTAATGAATATATTACGCATCTGGAAGCGACCCCAGGCATGATGGTGCACATCGGTCTGTCGCTTTTCTCTTACGCGACGCTGATAATCGCCGCGCTGTATGCGCTACAACTGGCGTGGATCGACTATCAGTTGAAGAACAAAAAGCTGGCGTTTAGTAATGAAATGCCGCCATTGATGAGCATTGAGCGCAAAATGTTTCATATTACGCAGATTGGCGTCGTACTGCTGACCCTTACTCTGTGTACCGGCCTGTTTTACATGCATAACCTGTTCAGTACTGAAAATATTGATAAAGCCGTGCTCTCTATCGTGGCATGGTTTGTCTATATCGTTCTGCTGTGGGGGCATTACCATGAAGGCTGGCGGGGTCGGCGGGTCGTGTGGTTTAACGTCGCAGGCGCGGGTATTCTGACGCTGGCCTATTTTGGTAGCCGCATATTACAGCAATTTGTAAGCTAAGCTTTTAAAGGAGTTTCCCCTGGAACACATCTCCACCACCACGCTGATTATCATATTAATCATCATGGTGGTCATCTCGGCCTATTTTTCCGGTTCCGAAACTGGAATGATGACGCTAAACCGTTACCGTTTACGCCATATGGCGAAGCAAGGTAATCGCTCGGCAAAACGGGTAGAAAAATTACTGCGTAAACCCGATCGACTGATAAGCCTGGTGCTGATCGGCAATAACCTGGTCAACATTCTTGCCTCGGCGCTCGGCACGATTGTGGGTATGCGGCTTTACGGCGACGCTGGCGTGGCTATCGCCACCGGGGTACTGACGTTTGTCGTGTTAGTTTTTGCCGAAGTCCTGCCCAAGACTATCGCCGCGCTCTATCCGGAAAAAGTGGCCTATCCCAGCAGCTTCCTGCTGGCGCCGTTACAGATACTGATGATGCCGCTGGTGTGGTTACTTAACACCATCACCCGCCTACTGATGCGTCTGATGGGAATTAAAACGGACATCGTGGTCAGCGGGTCGTTAAGCAAAGAGGAATTACGCACTATCGTGCATGAATCCCGTTCGCAAATCTCTCGCCGCAATCAGGATATGCTGCTGTCGGTTCTCGACCTGGAAAAGGTCAGCGTGGATGACATCATGGTGCCGCGTAATGAAATTATCGGGATCGATATCAATGACGACTGGAAGTCTATCGAGCGGCAGCTCACCCACTCGCCGCACGGACGCATTGTGCTCTATCGCGATTCGCTGGATGACGCCATCAGTATGCTGCGCGTGCGTGAAGCCTGGCGGTTAATGGCCGAGAAAAAAGAGTTCACCAAAGAGATGATGCTGCGCGCCGCCGATGAAATCTATTACGTCCCGGAAGGTACGCCGCTCAGTACACAACTGATTAAATTTCAGCGTAATAAAAAGAAAGTCGGACTGGTCGTCAACGAATATGGCGATATCCAGGGGCTGGTCACCGTGGAAGATATTCTCGAGGAGATCGTTGGCGACTTCACCACATCGATGTCGCCGACACTGGCGGAAGAGGTCACGCCGCAAAACGACGGTTCGGTCATTATTGACGGTACCGCCAACGTCCGGGAAATCAATAAAGCGTTTAACTGGCACCTGCCGGAAGATGACGCGCGCACCGTCAACGGGGTGATTCTGGAGGCGCTGGAGGAAATTCCGGTTGCTGGCACGCGCGTGCGCATTGAGCAGTACGATATCGATATTCTCGATGTACAGGAAAATATGATTAAGCAGGTAAAGGTTGTACCGGTAAAACCGCTGCGCGAGAGTGTGGCGGAGTAACACAATGGCGAACTCCGGTTCGCCTTTTTTATCGCCGTCTTTTAAGATTCCATCAATTCCTGCCATTTACTTAACAATGCAATAATGTCTTTTCAGGCATTCAGAAAGGATATTGATGTTATGTCAGAAGATTATGTAATTGAATGGGATAAGAATTTTGCAGACGACCTCAACGTCGTCGCCAACGTTTTTTTATCGCACAACCCAACCTTATGGCCCACTATTTTCTCTCAACTTTCGACGCAACCTGAAATCTTTGAAGACGAAGATGAAGACGAATATGGGTTGCAGGACGTCCTGGATTGTAGCGGTGGCGATCTCGGAAATAACGAGCTGGCACAGGCATTTTTACAAGTTCTACGCGGCGAAGGATTTATTCACCTCGTTGACTGGAAAGGTGAAGATGAAGAAGGCGAACTGGCTAATTTTGCTACAGATCGCTTTTATGAACTCACAAAAAACCTGACGGCCTCTGAGGAATTAAGGAGTCTTCTTGTCGAAATAACCCAAGAGGATGAAATCTCCGATGTCTGTGAAGCCGGGGACCGTTACCTTGACGAGATCTTTGAACGCATCCAGACCGAACTCAATAAGAGGGGCTTCCAGATTTTTGATCTGAATGAAGGATCTGACACCTATAATGTGGTCGTTCTGCCAATGAGCGAATATAAAAAAATAGAAGATTTCAACACGCCGTGGCTGGAAGTGCAGGATTTTTTAAGCTAAAAAAATGGCCGACTTTACATCGGCCATCAGACTTTTACTTCGCCTTCGCTACAGTCACCATCGCCGCGCGAATGGTACGACCGTTCAGCGTATAGCCTTTCTGCATAATACCCAGCACATTGCCTGCCGGAACCTCTTCCGACTCCACCATCGCAATCGCCTGATGCACGTTCGGGTCCAGCGGCACGTTGGTCTCAGCAATCACTTCCACGCCGAACTTACGCACCACATCCAGCATAGACTTCAGCGTCAGCTCAATCCCTTCGACCATTGCCGCCATATCCGGATTGGCTTTGTCTGCGACTTCCAGCGCGCGATCCAGGCTATCGATTACCGGCAGCAATTCGTTGACGAACTTCTCGAGAGCGAATTTATGCGCTTTTTCGATATCCTGTTCAGTACGACGGCGCAGGTTTTCCATTTCCGCTTTGATACGCAACACGGTGTCGCGTTCGCGAGTCTGGGCTTCTGCAAGCTGAACTTCCAGATTCGCAATTTTTTCATCGCGCGGATCCACCTGCTCAGCAGAATCGTTTGGTTCAACTGCCTCAACCTCTTCGTGCTGATCCATGATAATTTCTTCCGGGGCTTGCCCCTCAGGCGTTTTCTGTTCTTTACTACTCATGAATTTCTCCGCGTTTTTTTTCGCATTCATCTCGCTAACTTCGCTTATTATGGGGATCAGATTCAGGGTTTCAAGGGAAGTACTCACATTGTCATCAATCTTCGCTACAAGGACCTCAGAAAAATGAATAATCATTTCAAGTGTATCGGCATTGTGGGGCATCCGCGTCATCCCACCGCACTCACGACACATGAAATGCTCTACCGTTGGCTATGCGATCAGGGTTATGAGGTCATTGTGGAGCAACAAATCGCCCACGAATTACAGCTAAAAAATGTGCCAACCGGTACGCTGGCGGAAATTGGTCAACAGGCGGATCTGGCGGTAGTCGTGGGCGGCGACGGCAATATGCTTGGCGCAGCGCGTACGCTGGCGCGTTATGACATCAATGTGATTGGCATTAACCGCGGTAATCTTGGCTTCCTGACCGATCTCGATCCGGACAACGCCCTGCAACAATTATCTGATGTGCTGGAAGGGCGCTATATCTCCGAAAAACGTTTTCTGCTGGAAGCGCAGGTCTGCCAACAGGACCGCCAGAAGCGTATCAGCACAGCCATTAATGAAGTGGTGCTGCATCCGGGAAAAGTGGCGCATATGATCGAGTTCGAGGTTTATATTGATGAAACCTTCGCTTTTTCACAGCGATCTGATGGTCTGATCATTTCTACGCCGACCGGCTCCACCGCCTATTCGCTCTCCGCAGGCGGCCCTATTCTGACCCCTTCACTGGATGCCATCACCCTGGTGCCGATGTTCCCGCATACCTTGTCGGCGCGCCCGTTAGTCATTAACAGCAGTAGCACGATTCGTCTGCGTTTTTCGCACCGCCGTAGCGATCTGGAAATTAGCTGCGACAGCCAGATAGCCCTGCCTATTCAGGAAGGAGAAGATGTGCTGATTCGCCGCTGCGATTACCATCTCAACCTCATACATCCCAAAGACTATAGCTATTTCAATACATTAAGCACAAAACTCGGTTGGTCAAAAAAATTATTCTAATTTTACGTTAGCCTCTTTACTGTATAAAAAACCAGTTTATACTGTATTTAATTACAGTCATGGTTTTTCATACAGGAAAACAGCTATGTTGGCGCAACTGACCATCAGCAATTTTGCTATCGTTCGTGAGCTTGAGATCGATTTTCAGAGCGGAATGACCGTCATTACTGGTGAAACCGGCGCGGGTAAATCTATTGCGATTGATGCCCTGGGTCTGTGTCTGGGCGGTCGCGCTGAGGCCGATATGGTCCGTAGCGGAGCGACCCGCGCCGATTTGTGTGCCCGCTTTGCGCTGAAAGACACGCCTGCGGCATTGCGCTGGCTGGAAGAAAACCAGCTTGAAGAAGGGCGCGAATGCTTACTTCGCCGCGTTATCAGCAGCGATGGTCGCTCACGGGGCTTTATTAACGGCACCGCTGTGCCCCTGTCTCAATTGCGCGAGCTCGGTCAGTTGCTGATTCAAATTCACGGCCAACATGCGCACCAGCAGCTTACCAAACCCGAACAGCAAAAATCGCTGCTGGATAGCTATGCCAACGAAGCCGCTTTAGCGCAGCAGATGGCTGCTCGCTACCAATTATGGCATCAAAGCTGCCGCGATCTCGCCCATCACCAGCAACAAAGCCAGGAACGCGCCGCGCGCGCGGAACTGCTGCAATATCAGTTAAAAGAGTTGAACGACTTTAATCCGCAGGCCGGCGAATTCGAGCAAATTGACGAAGAGTACAAACGGCTGGCCAACAGCGGGCAGTTGCTTACGACCAGCCAGAACGCTCTGGCGCTACTCGCGGACGGCGAAGACGTTAACCTGCAAAGCCAGTTATATAGCGCAAAACAACTGGTTAGCGAGCTGGTAGGTATGGACAGCAAGCTTTCCGGCATCCTGGATATGCTGGAAGAAGCCACTATCCAACTCACCGAAGCCAGCGATGAATTACGCCACTATTGCGAGCGTCTGGATTTAGACCCCAATCGCCTGTTTGAGCTTGAACAGCGCATCGCTAAACAAATTTCGCTGGCGCGAAAACATCACGTCAGCCCGGAAGCGCTGCCGCAGCTTTATCAGTCACTGCTCGAAGAACAGCAGCAGCTCGACGATCAGGCCGATTCGCTGGAAACGCTAACGCTGGCGGTTAATAAGCATCACCAACAAGCGCTGGAAACGGCGCAAGCGCTGCATCAACAGCGTCAGTTTTACGCCCAGGAGCTGGGGCAGTTGATCACTGAAAGTATGCATTTACTTTCGATGCCGCACGGTCTGTTTACTATCGACGTGAAATTTGATGAGCATCATCTGAGCAACGACGGCGCCGATCGCGTGGAGTTTAAAGTGACGACAAACCCGGGTCAGCCGCTGCAGCCTATCGCTAAAGTCGCGTCTGGCGGTGAACTGTCGCGCATTGCGCTGGCTATTCAGGTGATTACCGCGCGCAAAATGGAAACGCCGGCGCTAATTTTTGACGAGGTCGATGTTGGCATCAGCGGCCCAACCGCCGCCGTGGTCGGTAAACTCCTGCGTCAGCTTGGCGAATCCACCCAGGTGATGTGCGTCACTCACCTGCCACAGGTAGCCGGGTGCGGTCACCAGCACTTCTTTGTCAGTAAAGAAACAGACGGGGCAATGACCGAAACCCATATGCAACCTTTGGATAAACGTGCGCGTTTACAGGAACTGGCCCGCCTGTTGGGAGGAAGTGAAGTTACGCGTAATACGCTGGCAAACGCAAAAGAACTGCTGGCGGCGTAAACTTTTTTACCTCCCGAAGGTCTGAGTTCACAACAAAAACGCCGTAAGACCCGACAGCAAAAGGTTTTAAAGTGATGAAAGGTCTATTATCATCGGCATATTAATATGAGCCACGTACTGCTCAGGCCCGAAAAGGAACCCAATCACTATGCGCTGTAAAACGCTGACTGCTGCCGCAGCAGTACTCCTGATGTTGACCGCAGGCTGTTCCACTCTGGAGCGAGTGGTTTACCGACCTGACATCAATCAGGGGAACTATCTTACACCTACGGATGTCGCCAAAGTGCGTGTTGGTATGACGCAACAACAGGTTGCGTATGCTTTAGGCACGCCGATGATGACCGATCCTTTTGGTACGAACACCTGGTTTTATGTCTTCCGCCAGCAGCCAGGACATGAGAACGTGACGCAGCAGACTCTGACGCTCACCTTTAACAGCAGCGGCGTGTTAACCAATATTGATAACAAACCGGCGTTGACGAAGTAATTTTGTGATACCGCCTGATGAGGTTACGTTCATCAGGCCTGCAAACCTCTCCCCCGCCATTTGGTACGAATTTGCCTGATGGCGCTACGTTTATCTGGCTTACAGGCACGCCTGTGCTTCAGGTGTGGTACGGCTTTCACACCGTTATCCGGCAAAAGAGGCTAATTATCTGCCAGCCGATTTTTCGGCACGCTGGCGGCGTAATGCTTTTGGATCGGCGATTAAGGGACGGTAAATTTCAACCCGATCGCCATCCTGCACCGTATCGGTGAGTTTTACCGGACGACTGTAGATACCTACTTTATTTTTCGCCAGATCGATATCCGTGCGCAATTCCAGCAAGCCGGAAGCGCGAATCGCCTCTTCGACCGTCGCGCCCTCCTCCAGCGTTACGCGCTGCAAATACTGCTTTTCCGGCAGCGCATAAGCCACTTCAACCACAAGTTTATCCGGCACGGTAAACCTCTTTGGCGCGAACCGTAAACGCCTGCACCATGTTGGACGCTAACTCTTTGAATATACGACCAAACGCCAGCTCAATGAGTTTATTGGTAAACTCAAAATCAAGCTGAAACTCAATGCGGCACGCCTCGGGGCTGAGCGGGGTAAATTTCCAGCCGCCGATCAGCTTTTTAAAGGGGCCATCCACCAGATGCATCAGAATGCTCTGGTTACGCGTTAGCTGATTACGCGTCGTAAACGTCTTGCTGATACCCGCCTTCGACACGTCAACAGCCGCCGTCATCTGTGCTGGCGATGACTCCAGGACACGACTGCCAACACACCCAGGCAAAAACTGGGGATACGATTGCACGTCATTCACTAACTGATACATCTGTTCCGCACTGTAGGGGACTAAAGCAGTCCGACTAATCTGAGGCATAGCAATTCCCATCAACATAAATCGTGTAAATAATACCACTTATCAGCGAGTAAAAAAAATGCTGTCCCCAACCGTCATGCCTTAATTGTGCGTGCATAGCCCAACTCATGCTAAGATAGATTTTTGCACCTCATCAGGACGTAATGGGGTGTTTTCGATATCAGATTACCTATGAATTCACGACACTTATGACGAAGAAAAAAGCACATAAACCGGGCTCAGCCACCATCGCGCTGAATAAGCGCGCCCGGCACGAATACTTTATCGAAGAAGAGTTCGAGGCTGGTCTCGCCCTGCAAGGCTGGGAAGTAAAATCTCTGCGCGCAGGAAAAGCCAATATCGGCGACAGTTACGTTATCCTCAAAGATGGCGAGGCCTGGCTGTTTGGCGCAAACTTTACGCCGATGGCGGTCGCCTCGACACATGTCGTATGCGACCCAACCCGAACCCGCAAACTGTTGTTAAATCAGCGTGAGCTTGATTCGCTGTATGGCCGTATTAATCGTGAAGGTTATACTGTCGTCGCGCTTTCTCTGTACTGGAAAAATGCCTGGTGCAAAGTGAAGATCGGCGTGGCGAAAGGTAAAAAACAACATGATAAACGTTCCGATCTTAAAGAACGTGAGTGGCAACTGGATAAAGCACGCATTATGAAAAATGCAGGCCGATAATAGACATTTTTTGTGACCAGCTTCTCAGTATGAAGCTGGTCAATATTCATATCTCATTCATGCCTCGAAAATATATTCTCTGTGTCTGACGCTTATCAATAGCAATAAATACCACAACAAGAATATATTCTTCGTTTAAAAAATTTTTATAGCCTAATAACACAATACTTCAAATGATTTTTATAAAATTTAATATTGCTGAATACCTTCACAAAAGGTATTGTTTTTATGTTAAAAAAGAAAAAGAAGAAGAAATTAAAATTCATTATAAAACATAAAGATAAATAAAAAATCATCATACGTTGTTAGCCCCCCCACCTCTCCTTAACACAAACTCCGTTATATTTCAGACGCACTAACACCTTTATCAATAGATCTTAATTTGCAGAAAGATTTTTTTCTGACTATATCATCTAATACGAAAGCACTAGTCAGGCACAAAAAATAAAGGGTTATTCGGCGAGAAAACCAGACCTTCACCTACGCTCATAAAAAAGAATATGGCTACGGAAATTCATCTCTCATGATGAACGGGAAGGCTCGTCTACGCATTTTGCCCTGAACGTCGTGCCCGTTAATTAATACACAGAGCAAATCCATCAGGAGCTAATTTATGCGTCTACTCGCCGTGGTTTCGAAATTGACTGGCGTCTCCACCACTGTGGAATCCTCAGCGGTCACTCTTAACGCCCCGTCAATTGTTAAATTATCAGTGGCCCGGGAGGAAATTAGTCAACTTACGCGCATTAATCAGGATCTGGTGGTGACGCTCCATTCCGGCGAAACGATCACGATTAAAAACTTTTACGTTACCAACGATCTGGGCGCAAGCCAGCTGGTACTGGCGGAAAACGATGGCACGTTATGGTGGGTAGAAAATCCGCAAGCCGGGCTACATTTTGAACAAATCGCTGATATTAATGAGCTGCTGGTCACTTCTGGCGCTTCCCATGAAGCAGGCGGCGCCGTTTGGCCGTGGGTACTGGCTGGCGCGGTGGCGGCTGGCGGCATTGCCGCTATCGCGTCTTCCGGCGGCGGCGATTCCCACCATCATTCGGATGGCGATAATCCGCCCCCCGATAACACCAATCCTGACGGTAATCCCCCTGATAACAGCAATCCCGGCGGCAGTACCCCCAACGGCAATACTCCAGGTAGCAGTAATCCTGTAGATACTACCCCGCCTCTCGCTCCCGGCGAATTATTGATTTCAGCGGACGGAAAAACGGTGAGCGGCGAGGCCGAAGCGGGCAGTATCATTACCATCAAAGATCCCTCAGGTAACGTCGTTGGCGAGGGCAAAGCGGATAGCGACGGTAAATTTAGTATTGATCTGACAGCGCCACAGATTAGCGGCGAACAACTTACCGTGACCGCGACTGACGATGCCGGCAATACCGGCCCATCCGCAACCATCGATGCGCCCAACATTCCTCTCCCCGATACACCAGCTATCACCGCCGCTATCGATGATGCCGCTCCCCTCACCGGCACGCTGAGCAATAACCAGTTTACGAACGACAATACCCCCACTCTGGAGGGCACCGGCAGCGCAGGCACAGTCATCCATATTTACGCCAATGGTCAGGAAATAGGCTCAACAACGGTTGATAGCAGCGGAAACTGGCATTTTGCCATTACCAGCGCGCTGGCGGATGGGGAAAATCATTTCACCGCCATTGCGACTAACGTTAAAGGCGAAAGTAGCGAATCAGCCCGCTTTACGCTGACTATCGACACACTCAGCCCCGATGCCCCACGCGTTGAACTGATTGCCGATAACACCGGTTTGCTCACCGGGCCGCTACAGAATAATGACCGGACTGACGAGGCAAAACCGCTATTTTCCGGGCAGGGAGAGGCAGGCAATACCATCACGATTAAAGAGGGTTCAACCGTTATCGGCAGCGCTACCGTAGACGAAAATGGACGCTGGACCTTTACGCCGACTACGCCGTTAAGCGATGGCGAACATACCTTTACCGTCGAACAAAGCGACAAAGCCGGAAACACGAGCCGCGTGACGACAACGCCTACTATCATTGTGGACACCACGCCGCCTGACGCCGCTATCATTGATAATGTCGCGAAAGACGGCACAACCGTTAGCGGTACCGCTGAAACTGGTAGTACCGTGTCGATCTATGACCCGGCGGGAAATTACCTGGGCTCCACGATTACCGGAGAAAATAACCACTTCAGCATCACGCTGAATCCGGCTCAGACCCACGGCGAGCGTCTGGAAGCGCGTATTCAGGACGCCGTCGGTAACATCGGCCCCACCACGGAATTTACCGCTTCTGATTCACAGTATCCTGCCCAGCCGACTATCCTTACCGTGACGGATGACGCTGGCGCCGTTACCGGGCTACTGAAAAATGGCGATGCCACAGATGATAACCGCCCAACCCTCAGCGGTACTGCTGAACCAGGCAGTACGATATCGATTAACGATAATGGCTTTCCTGTAGCGACCTTTCCGCCCATTGTCGCCGACGCTGACGGCAAATGGAGCTTTACCCCCTCGCTGGCGCTTGCCGATGGCGACCATGTCTTTACCGCTACCGCGACCAACGATCGCGGCACCAGCGGGCAGTCCGTCTCCTTTACCATTGATATCGACACGCAGCCGCCGGTGCTGGAAGGCCTGGCGGTTAGCGACGTCGGCGACAGACTCACCGGCACTACGGAAGCTGGCAGTACTGTGGTTATCAAAGACAGCCTGGGAAATACGCTCGGGAGTGGAACGGCAGGCGACGACGGTACCTTCTCAATAGGTATTAGCCCGGCGAAAATTAACGGCGAAACATTAAGCATTAGCGTTACCGATAAAGCCGCGAATAGCGGTCCGGTAGAAACGCTGAACGCGCCGGATAAAACTGCGCCTGCGGCACCGGACGGTCTTATCGTGGCGACCGACGGTCTGTCCGTAAGCGGTCAGGCGGAAGCCGGGGCAACGGTCACTATCCGTGACAGTAGCAACACCGTACTTGGCAGCGCCGTCGCTAACGGCAACGGACAATTTATCGTTCCGCTGAATACGGCGCAGACTAACGGCCAGGCGCTTATCGCTACCGCCACCGATGTTGCGAAAAACGAAAGCGCCGCCGCGACGGTTATCGCGCCGGACAGTACCGCGCCGGAAATGCCGAAAAACGTGGTAATTAGTGAGGATGGCGCCAGTATCAGCGGCACCGCCGAACCGGGTAGCGCCATCACGATCGCCACGCCGGACGGCACGCCGCTTGGCAGCGGCAAAGCAGATGGCGAAGGTCATTTTACCCTTCCCCTCGTCCCCGCACAGACCAACGGCGAACAGGTTACCGTCACCGCCACCGACAGCGCCAACAACGTCAGCCCGCCAACTACAGCGCAAGCGCCCGATATCACCGCCCCGGATAAGCCCATTATCACTCAGGTGCTGGACGATGTTGAAAGCTTCACCGGGCCGCTGGTTAGCGGACAAACCACCAATGACAACCGCCCCACCCTTAGCGGTACGGCGGAGGCCGGCGCGCGTGTCGAAGTCTTTGATAACGGTGTTTCGCTGGGACTCGCCACGCTACAGCCCAACGGCGCCTGGACGTTTACGCCGTCGCAAAATTTAGGTGAAGGCGCGCATCGACTGACCGTAATCGCAACCGACGCTAAAGGCAATGCCAGTCAGGCCGCGTCATTCGACCTGGTGGTCGATACGCAATCGCCGCAGCAACCGGTAATCACCTTCATTACAGATGATGCGCCGGGTATTCTCGGTAGCGTCGCGCATCTGGGGCTCACTAACGACAGCACGCCAACGATTAATGGTACAGGTGAACCGGGTTCCACAGTACACCTGTATCAGAATGGCGCCCGGATAGCAGATATTATCGTCGGTAATTCCGGCGTCTGGAGCTACGCTTACACCACGGCCTCGCCACTGGCGGACGACACCTACACCTTTACCGTGACGGCCAGCGACAGTAACGGCAACACCACGCCTTTTTCGACCGATTTTACGATTACCATTGATACCCAGGCCCCTGCCGCTCCCGGCGTTATCGGCGTAGCTGACGGCGACGGAAATACGATTGATACCAATCAGATTACCCAGGAATCCCAGCCCCGGTTGAGCGGTAGCGGCACCGCAGGCGACACAATCATCCTTTACGATAACGGCAATGCCATAGGTCAGGCGCTGGTCGGCACGGACGGGCGCTGGCAGTTTACGCCGCCTGCCGCGCTGGGCGACGGCGACCACCTTCTGACCGCTCGCGCCAACGATCCGGCGGGGAACGAAAGTCCCGAATCCATCAGCTTTACCCTACGCATCGATACCCAGGCGCCGGATGCGCCGCAGATCGTGTCAGCCGCCATCACCGGCGGAGAAGGCGAGGTGCTACTGGCAAACGGCAGTATTACCAATCAGCGTATGCCGACCCTCAGCGGCACCGGCGAACCCGGCACCATCATCACCCTGTACAATAACGGCGTAGAACTGGCTACCGTCCAGGTCAATCCACAGGGTAGCTGGACCTATCCGCTAACCCGTAATCTGAGCGAAGGGTTAAACATCCTGACGGCCACCGCCACGGATGCCGCAGGCAATAGTAGCCCCACCTCCGGCGTTTTCTCCGTTACCCTTGATACCCAGCCTCCAGCGCAGCCTGACGCGCCGCTAATCAGCGATAACGTCGCGCCGGTTATCGGCAACATCGGCAATAATGGCGCAACGAACGATACCACACCGACCTTCAGCGGCACGGGAGAGATCGGCAGCACGATTATTCTCTACAATAATGGCAGTGAAATTGGTCGCACAACGGTAGGCGATAACGGTAGCTGGAACTTTACGCCTGCGGCACTGACGCCAGAAACCTATACCATTACCGTCACGGAAACCGATATAGCGGGCAATATCAGTCCACCTTCCGCCTCAGTCACTTTTACGCTAGACACCACTGCGCCCGCCAATCCGGTTATCACTTTTGCCGAAGATGACGTCGGCGAAGTCCAGGATACTATTGTCAGCGGCGCAACCACTGACGACAATACACCGGTCATTCACGGCACTGGCGACATCGGCAGCATTATTACGCTCTATAATGGCAGCAGCGTTTTAGGCGTAGTCACCGTCGATGAGACCGGCACCTGGACGCTGCCGGTGACCAGCGCGTTGCCGGATGGCGTCTACACCCTGACCGCCATTGCCGCCGATGCCGCCGGAAACAGCAGCGGCGTATCGAACAGCTTTACCTTCACCGTCGACACCGTTCCGTTGCAGCCGCCCGCCGTCAATGAAATCCTTGACGATGTTGCGCCAGTGACCGGGCCATTAACCGATGGCGCCTTTACTAACGATCGGACGCTGACTATCAACGGCAGCGGCGAAAACGGCAGCACCGTCACGATTTACGACAATGGCGTGGCAATCGGGACGGCGCTCGTTACCGACGGGGTCTGGACATTCAATACGCCCGAATTGTCAGAAGTCAGCCATGCGCTAACCTTCAGCGCGACTGACGACGCTGGAAATACCACGGCGCAAACCCAACCGATCATCATTACCGTGGATATCACCACCCCGCCCGCGCCAACAGTCCAGACGGTGGACGACGATGGCACGCGCGTCGCCGGACTTGCCGATCCTTACGCTACCGTTGAAATTCACCATGCCGATGGCACCCTGGTCGGCAGCGCTGTCGCTAATGGCACCGGTGAATTCGTCGTTACGCTCAGTCCGGCGCAAACCGATGGCGGTACGCTGACGGCAATTGCTATCGATCGCGCGGGGAATAACGGCCCGGCTACGAATTTTCCCGCTTCCGACAGCGGTCTGCCCGCCGTCCCGGCTATCACGGCGATTGAAGATGATGTCGGGAGCATACAGGGGAATATTGCGGCGGGCGGCGCCACGGACGACACCATGCCGACGCTGCGCGGCACCACGGATATCGGCTCTACCGTTGAAGTTTTCATTGATGGCGATTCGGCAGGCTTTGCCACCGTTGACGCCAGCGGGAACTGGATCTTTGAGATCGCGACGCCATTAAGCGAAAGCACACATTACTTCACCGTCCAGGCAACCAATGCGAATGGCCCGGGCGGCCTGTCCGCACCGGTCGGGATCACTGTCGATCTTAGCGCGCCGGCGCAACCGGTTATTACCAGCGCAACGGATGATGTCCCCGGCATGACCGGTACGCTGGATAACGGCGCGCTCACCAATGATTCACGCCCGACGCTCAACGGAACGGGAGAAGCTGGCGCCACCATCCGCATTCTGGATAACGGCGTAGAAATCGGTTCCGCCACGGTAGATCAAAGCGGCAACTGGCGCTTCACCCCGAACGCGCCGCTGGAGAGCAACGCGCACATCTTTACCGCCGTGGCGACCGATCCCGCTGGCAATAGCGGCCAGCCTTCGGACGGCTTTACGCTGAACATTGACGCGCAGGCGCCAGATGTGCCGGTTATCACGTCCGTGATTGACGATAACAATCAACCGACCGTTCCGGTGTTACCGGGGCAATCCACCGACGATCGGCAGCCAATACTGAACGGAACTGGCGAACCTGGCGCGACAATCACCATTTTTGATAACGGTACGCCGCTTGGCACGGCTCAGGTAGGCGAAAACGGTAGCTGGACCTTCCCGGTGCCCCGCAATTTGTCAGAGGGAAGCCATAATCTGACGGTTAGCGCAACCGATCCGGCGGGCAATACCAGCGCGGTCTCCGCGCCGTGGACGATCATAGTCGATATTACGCCTCCGGCGATTCCGGTTCTCACCTCCGTCGTGGATGACCAGCCCGGTATTACCGGCAACCTGGTAAGCGGGCAGCTAACGAACGATGCGACGCCTACCCTGAACGGGCGCGGAGAGGCTGGCGCGACGATTAATGTCTATCTTGACGGCAATCCAGCGTCCATCGGTACCACGACGGTGAATAGCGACGGCACATGGAGTTTCACGCCGCAGACGCCGCTTGCAAACGGTAGCCACACGTTCACCCTTAGCGCCACCGATCCGGCGGGTAATAGCAGCGCGGTGTCCAGCGGATTTGTGCTGACGATTGACGCCACACCGCCCGCCGCGCCGGTTATCGCCAGCGTGGCAGACAATACGGCGCCGGTGACGGGCATCGTCCCCAACGGCGGCTCGACGAACGAAACCCGACCAACACTCTCGGGTACCGGTGAGGCGGGTACAACCATCTCGATTTATAATGGCAGCGCGCTGGTCGGCACGGCGCAAGTTCAGGCCAACGGTAGCTGGAGTTTTACACCTTCTACCTCGCTGGGCGCGGGCGTCTGGAACCTGACGGCGACAGCAACCGATGCGGCAGGCAATACCAGCGCCGCGTCCGAAATACGCTCGTTTACTATTGATATCACGGCTCCCGCCGCGCCTGTTATTGATACGGTCTACGACGGTACGGGCCCCATTACCGGCAATCTGAGTTCAGGGCAGATCACAGACGAGGCGCGCCCTGTCATTAGCGGCACCCGTGAAGCCAACACTGCTATTCGTCTCTACGATAACGGCACGCTGCTGGCTGAAATTCCCGCCGACAATAGCAGTAGCTGGCGCTACACGCCCGATGCCTCTCTGGCGACGGGCAACCATGTAATTACCGTCATTGCCGTTGATGCCGCAGGCAACGCCAGTCCCGTTTCAGACAGCGTTAATTTCGTTGTCGATACCACGCCGCCGCTGACGCCGGTAATCACATCAGTCAGTGACGATCAGGCGCCAGGCCTCGGCACGATCGCGAACGGCCAAAATACCAACGATCCTACGCCAACCTTCAGCGGCACCGCAGAAGCCGGCGCCACGATCACGCTCTATGAAAATGGCACGGTCATTGGCACGACAACGGCTCAGCCTGACGGCGCGTGGAGCGTCTCCACCTCAACGCTGGCAAGTGGAACGCACGTCATCACCGCCGTCGCCACCGATGCCGCAGGAAACAGCAGCCCGAACAGTACGGCTTTCACCCTGACGGTCGATACCACCGCGCCGCAAACGCCGATCCTGACGTCCGTAGTGGATGACGTCGCGGGCGGGGTCACAGGAAATCTCGCTAATGGTCAGATAACCAATGATAACCGCCCCACGCTGAACGGCACTGCCGAAGCGGGCAGCGTGATCAGTATCTATGATGGCAACACTCTGCTTGGCGTCACCTCGGCTAACGCGGGCGGCGCGTGGAGCTTCACGCCGACGACAGGGTTAAACGACGGCACGCGCACATTAACAGTGACCGCCACCGACCCGGCAGGCAACGTTAGCCCGGCCACCAGCGGTTTTACTATCGTGGTCGATACCCTTGCGCCAACGGTTCCACTTATAACCAGCATCGTTGATGATGTCCCGAACAGTACCGGCGCCATTGGCAATGGACAATCGACCAACGACACACAGCCGACGCTCAACGGTACCGCGGAAGCCAACAGCGCGGTAAGCATCTTCGATAATGGCGCGCTGGTCGCGACCGTGAACGCCAATGCCAGCGGCAACTGGAGCTGGACGCCAACCGCCGCGCTCGGCCAGGGAAGTCACGCCTATAGCGTTAGCGCCGCCGATGCGGCTGGCAACGTTAGCGCCGCTTCGCCATCGATAACGATTATCGTGGATACCATTGCGCCCGGCGCGCCCGGCAACCTGGTCATCAATGCTACCGGTAATCGGGTGACGGGCACCGCGGAAGCAGGCAGTACAGTGACGATTACCTCTGAGACTGGTGTGGTACTGGGAACCGCCACCGCCGACGGTACAGGCAGCTTCACCGCCACACTCACGCCCGCGCAGACCAATGGTCAGCCGCTACTGGCATTTGCCCAGGATAAAGCAGGCAACACCGGCATTGCCGCCGGATTTACCGCGCCCGATACGCGTGTGCCGGAAGCACCGATCATCACCAACGTAGTAGATGATGTGGGTATTTATACCGGCGCTATCGCCAACGGTCAGGTCACTAATGACGCACAACCCACATTGAATGGTACCGCTCAGGCGGGCGCCACGGTGAGCATTTATAACAACGGGGCGCTGCTCGGCACCACCACGGCGAACGCCAGCGGAAACTGGAGCTTTACCCCGACAGGCAATTTGACCGAAGGCAGCCACGCCTTTACCGCCACCGCAACTAACGCCAACGGTACAGGCAGCGTCTCCAGCGCCGCGACGGTGATTGTCGATACGCTGGCGCCCGGTACGCCGTCAGGTACGCTCAGCGCCGATGGCAGTTCACTTTCCGGACAGGCAGAGGCAAACAGCACCGTAACCGTCACGCTGGCGGGCGGCGTGACGCTCACCACCACCGCCGGCAGCAACGGCGCATGGTCTCTCACCTTGCCGACAAAACAAATTGAAGGTCAACTCATTAACGTGACGGCCACTGACGCTGCGGGTAACGCCTCCGGCGCGTTAGGCATTACTGCGCCGGTTCTGCCGCTGGCGGCAAGGGATAACATCACCAGTCTTGATCTGACCTCTACCGCCGTCACCAGCACGCAAAACTATTCGGATTACGGCCTGCTGCTGGTTGGCGCGCTTGGCGATGTCGCCTCGGTTTTGGGTAACGATACCGCTCAGGTTGAGTTCACCATTGCTGAAGGTGGTACGGGCGACGTCACCATCGATGCCGCCGCAACGGGAATCGTGCTTTCGCTGCTCAGTACTCAGGAGATTGTGGTACAGCGCTACGACACCAGCCTCGGCGCCTGGACGACGATCGTCAACACCGCCGTTGGCGACTTCGCGAATTTGCTTACCCTGACCGGGAGCGGCGTTACCCTGAACCTGAGCGGCCTGGGCGAAGGCCAGTACCGGGTACTCACTTATAACACTAGTCTGCTCGCTACCGGGTCATATACCAGCCTGGATGTCGATGTACACCAGACCAGCGCAGGTATTATTAGCGGGCCAACCATCAGTACCGGCAACGTCATGGCTGATGATACCGCGCCGACGGGCACCACGGTCACCGCCATCACCAACGCCAACGGCGTCAGTACGCCGGTCGGCGCGGGCGGCGTGGATATCCAGGGACAATACGGCACGCTGCACATTAATCAGGACGGCAGTTACACCTACACGCTGGCTAAGCCCACGGCAGGATACGGACATAAAGAGAGCTTCACCTACACCATTACCCAGAATGGCGTCGGTAGCAGCGCCGCGCAACTGGTTATCAATCTGGGTCCCGCGCCTGTACCGGGCAGCGTGATAGCGACAGACAATAACGCCTCGCTGGTCTTTGATACTCACGTTAGCTACGTCAACAACGGTCCCTCGACACAAAGCGGCGTCACGGTATTAAGCGTCGGACTTGGTAATGTACTGAACGCGAATCTGCTTGATGATATGACTAATCCGATCATCTTTAACGTTGAAGAAGGCGCTACGCGAACCATGACGTTACAGGGAACCGTCGGCGGCGTCTCACTGGTTTCCACGTTCGATCTGTACGTTTATCGCTTCAACGATGCCATTCAGCAATATGAGCAGTTCCGGGTGCAAAAGGGCTGGATTAACACCCTGCTGTTAGCCGGACAGTCTCAGCCGCTGACCCTGACGTTGCCTGGCGGCGAATACCTGTTCGTGCTGAATACCGCCAGCGGCATTAGCGTCCTCACTGGCTATACGTTGGCGATTTCCCAGGACCACACCTATGCCGTTGACAGTATCACCGCCAACACCACCGGCAACGTACTGACCAATGATGTCGCCCCTACGGACGCCCTCCTCACTGAAGTAAACGGCGTGGCGATTGCGGCGACCGGCACGACGGAGGTAAACGGGCTGTATGGCTCGCTCACCATTGACGCAAGAGGCAACTATACCTACACGCTGAAGAACGGCGTCGGCGCCGACAGCATTAAAACGCCGGACAGCTTTATCTATACGGTCAAAGCGCCAAACGGCGATACCGATACGGCCTCGCTCAATATCACGCCAACCGCCAGGGCGCTGGATGCGATTAATGATGTCAGCGATACCCTTAGCGTCGCCACGCTTCAGGATACCGCTGCCTGGCTGGACTCCAGCGTCGGCAGCGCCAGTTGGGGGCTACTCGGCAAATCGGGCAGCGGGAGCGGCACCTTTGACGTTGCAACGGGCACCGTACTTAAAGGCGCGTCACTGGTCTTTGATGTCTCCACGCTCATTACGCTGGGCAATCTGAATATTAGCTGGGCCATTCAGGAGAACGGGACCGTCATACGTAACGGAACCGTCCCGGTGGCGAATATCACGCTGGGCAGCGCGACGGTGACCGTCAACCTGAGCGGCCTGGAGCTGGATGCCGGAACGTACACGCTTAACTTTACCGGTACCAATACCCTGGCCGGGGCGGCGACGATCACGCCACGCGTCATCGGCACCACCGTCGATCTGGATAATTTTGAAACGTCCGGAACGCATACCGTTCCCGGCAATATTTTTGACGGCAGCGACGCGGCGGGGGCGATGGATCAGCTTAATACGGTGAATACCCGCCTGAGCATTAGCGGGTATAACGGCAGCGCCGCCACGCTGGACGCCGCGGCGAATACCACCAGCGCCACGATTCAGGGACATTACGGCACATTGCAAATTAACCTTGATGGCGCCTACACCTACACCCTGAATAATGGCGTCGCGATGTCGTCCATCACCAGTAAAGAGGTCTTTACCTATCAACTGGATGACAAGATGGGTCATACGGATAGCGCCACATTGACCATTGATATGGCGCCGCAAATCGTCAGTACCAACCAAAACGATGTTCTCATCGGCTCCGCCTATGGCGATACGCTGATTTACCACCTGTTAAACGGCTCGGACGCGACCGGCGGCAACGGCGCCGATCTCTGGCAAAACTTCTCTACCGCGCAGGGCGACAAGATCGATATCCACGAACTGCTGACCGGCTGGGATCACCAGGCGGCGACGCTGGGTAACTTTGTTCAGGTTCATACCAGCGGCACCAATACGGTGATATCCGTCGATCGCGACGGCGCCGGCAGCGCGTTTAAATCAACTGACCTTGTCACTCTGGAGAATGTGCAGCTCACGCTAAATGATCTGTTGCAGAACAACCACCTGATAACCGGCGGTTGATAAAAAAGCCCCGAACGCCACGACGTTCGGGGCAACAAGCGGTGATATTTAAAAGGGATAAACTATGGGAAGAGTCGCGCCTGTCGCCATCGTACTGGCATTTGCTTTGTTTCATCACCAGCCCCGGGGCGCAGAAGCGCCGCCAATGATTACATCCGAAGGATTAGCAACGGACCAGATGCTCCCTTCGCTGGATGGCTCCGCCGCTGAGCTGCCGCTCAGCGCCGCCGCGCCGGGCAACCTGACGCTCAATGACGCGGTCAATCGCGCCGTTAACTGGCATCCTTCTATTCGCGAAGCCGTCGGCAAACTGCTCGCACAGAATGAACAAATAGAGGTCGCCAAATCGAAATATTATCCGCAAGTCAGCGCTGGCGTGAACAATGGGTACAGCAATACCTACACCGATCACGGGTATAGCCCCTCGCTGGTGCTGTCGGTATCGCAAATGCTTTATGACTTCGGCAAAGTGGCAAGCCAGGTTCGCGCCGAAACCGCAGGCGCAGCGCAGCAACAGGCCAATGTGTTGCTCAGTATTGATACCGTCGCGCACGAAACCGCCAACGCCATTGTACAAACGCAGAGCTGGCAGCAAATGGTAGAAGCGGCGGAAGAACAGCTCGTCGCGCTGGACGGCATCGGTAAACTTATCCGGCAGCGCAGCGATGAAGGCGCTACGTCGCTCTCTGACGTGGTGCAAACCGAAGCCAGAATCGAATCCGCCCGCTCGCAACTGGCGCAGTATCAGGCCAATCTCGACAGTGCGAAAGCCTCACTGATGAGCTGGCTGGGCTGGAATTCGCTTAACGGCATCAATAATGACTTCCCAGCGAAACTTGCTCGCAGCTGTGAGACGGCGACTCCCGACGATCGACTGGTGCCCGCGGTACTGGCCGCCTGGGCGCAGGCCAACGTTGCGCGGGCGAATCTGGACTATGCCAGCGCGCAAATGACGCCGACGATTTCGCTCGAACCTTCTGTACAACATTATCTTAATGATAAATATCCCAGTCATGAAGTGCTGGATAAAACCCAGTATTCCACCTGGGTAAAAGTTGAGATGCCGCTTTATCAGGGCGGAGGGCTGACTGCCCGACGCAACGCCGCCAGCCATGCGGTAGACGCGGCTCAGTCGACCATTCAGCGCACCCGGCTTGATGTCCGCCAGAAACTGATGGAGGCGCGCAGCCAGGCAATGAGTCTTGCCAGCGCGTTACAAATCCTTCGTCGGCAACAGCAGCTTAGCGAACGCACGCGCGAACTGTATCAGCAGCAATACCTTGACCTCGGTTCCCGCCCGCTGCTCGACGTGCTTAATGCGGAGCAGGAAGTTTACCAGGCGCGTTTTGCCGAACTGCAAACGAAAAGCCAGTTGCATCAGTTGCAACTGAACTGTCTGTATAACACCGGCGCGCTTCGTCAGGCGTTCGCGTTAAATCATCGCAGCATTCAATCCGTGGAGATCCAGCCATGACCCGCGCCGCCCCCGATGTAGAAGAGGTACTCAGTGAGCGCGCGCTGAGCCAATGGGCGCAGGCCATCAGCCATGTCGCCGGTCATTATCGCGTTGCCTGTTCTCCCGGTTCAATTCAGGCCAACGCCCCGTGGTTTAGGGGTAAAAGCAGAACGACCGCCTTAACGCAGCTCGCGCGGCAGGCGGGTTTATCCTTTCATGCGCCGGACATAGACAAAACGGCATTTAGTCAGTGGCGATTGCCGTTGGTTGTCGAGCTCCGGGACGGGCAGTTATTGGTCATCGAGCATGTTAATGGCGAAGATGCGGTAGACGTTTTTGTGATTGAAGAAGAGGGTCAGCGTAACCGCCTGACGTTCAGCGAGTTATTGCCGGAGATCCTCTATGTTGCCGCGCTACGCCCGCTATCGGCGCTCAAGGATAGCCGCGTCGATCGCTATATCTCCCGCTTTAAACCCGACTGGATGCGCGAGCTGGTTCTGCAGGATATTCGCCCTTATTTACCGGTAATGGTCGCCGCCTTTCTGATTAACGTGCTGTCGCTGGCCGGGATTGTGTTCTCTATGCAGGTTTACGATCGGGTGATCCCCGCTCAGTCATATCCTACCCTGTACGTGCTCTCCTTCGGCGTGCTGGTAGCGGTGCTGTTCGGTTTTCTGCTGCGTGAAGCGCGTACGCACATTATGGACGTGCTCGGTAAACGCGCCGATATGCGCATTTCCGATCGGGTATTCGGTCATGCGTTAAGGCTGCGCAACAGCGCTATCCCCCGTTCCACCGGCAGTTTTATCTCGCAGTTACGCGAACTGGAGCAGATCCGCGAGATGATTACCTCTTCAACGCTGGCGACCATTGTCGATCTGCCTTTCTTTTTCCTGTTTATGATAGTCCTGGCGATTATTGCCCCACCGCTGGCATGGATAGCGCCCGTGGCGGCTCTGCTGATGATCCTGCCGGGCGTCGCACTGCAAAAAAAACTGGCTGTCCTCGCCAACCAGGCCGCCCACGAAGCGACGCTACGCAATGCAGTCTTGGTCGAAAGCGTTCAGGGGCTGGAAGATATTAAACTGATGCAGGCGGAGAACCGCTTTCTTCAGCAGTGGAATAGCTATATCCGTATTACCGGCGAGTCGGGTCTACGCACCCGCAAACTCACGCAAGGGCTTATCAGTTGGGGGATGTCGGTACAAAGTCTGGTGTATGCCGCAGTGATTATGTTTGGCGCGCCGATGGTCATTGAAGGCAGTATGACTACCGGCGCCGTGGTCGCCGCGTCGATGCTCGGCTCGCGGATGATCGCGCCAATGGCTAACCTGTGCGGCGTGCTGGCGCGCTGGCAGCAGGTGAAAGCGGCGAAGATGGGTCTCGACAACATTATGCAACTGCCCACCGAGACACAGCATGACGATAGCCTGATACACCGCGACATCCTCCACGGGCATTACCTCTTTGAAAATGCTCAGTTTCGTTACCATAACGACGATCAACGCATACCGCTGCGCCTCGTGCGTCTGGAGATCATGCCAGGCGAGCGGATTGCGATACTGGGGCGTAACGGCGCGGGTAAATCCACACTTTTACAGGCGATGGCGGGCGGCCTGGAGATGATTCAGGGAGATGCCCGGCTTGATAATCTCAGCTTGTCGCACATCGATATGGCGGATTTACGCCGCAACATCGGCTTTCTTAGCCAGAACGCGCGGCTTTTCTTCGGCACCCTACGAGAGAACCTGACGCTCGGCGCGCCGCACGCCAACGATGAACAGATTTTTGACGCGCTCGAAGTCAGCGGCGGCGCCGTCTTCGTCAGGCGGCTGGCAAAAGGGTTGGATCATCCCATTATGGAGGGGGGTAACGGCCTGTCCGGCGGGCAGCGTCAGTCCCTGTTGCTGGCGAGAATGCTGCTGCGTTCCCCCAATATTGTGCTACTTGACGAACCCAGCGCCTCGCTGGACGAGCATACGGAACGAGAGTTTATTCAGCGGTTACATCAGTGGCTTGGCAATCGAACCCTGGTCGTCGCGACGCACCGGGTACCAATACTGGAGCTGGTTGAGCGTGTCGTTGTCCTGAAAGAAGGACAACTGGTGATGGATGCGCCAAAAGCGCAGGCGCTTAACGCGGATCGGATGCAAAGTCATCGTCGGGAGTGGAAAAATGAAAATCAATCAGCATGATGCCGCGATGGACGATCCCAATATTCAGCGTGAACGGGCGTTTTCCGGCGCGGGTCGTATTGTTCTGATCTGCTCACTGTTATTTCTCATTCTCGGCATCTGGGCGTGGTTTGGCCGACTGGATGAGGTTTCCACCGGCAACGGGAAAGTGATCCCCAGTTCACGCGAACAGGTTCTGCAGTCGCTGGATGGCGGCATTCTGGCGCAGTTGACGGTGCGGGAAGGCGACAGAGTTCAGGCTAACCAGATTGTCGCCCGGCTTGATCCGACGCGTCTGGCGTCCAATGTGGGTGAAAGTGCGGCAAAATATCGCGCTTCACTCGCCTCCAGCGCACGGTTAACCGCGGAAGTCAGCGACTTACCTCTCGCCTTCCCCGCTGAGCTGAACGGCTGGCCGGATCTGATTGCCGCAGAGACGCGTCTCTATAAAAGCCGCCGCGCGCAGCTGGCCGATACCGAAGCCGAGCTACGGGATGCGCTGGCGTCGGTTAATAAAGAGCTGACCATTACCCAGCGGCTAGAGAAAAGCGGCGCGGCCAGTCATGTTGAAGTGCTACGCCTGCAACGACAAAAAAGCGATTTAGGCTTAAAAATTACCGATCTGCGCTCACAATATTATGTGCAGGCACGCGAAGCGTTATCAAAAGCGAACGCTGAGGTCGATATGCTCTCCGCCATTTTAAAAGGACGCGAGGATTCCGTCACCCGCCTCACCGTACGTTCGCCGGTTCGCGGCATTGTTAAAAATATCCAGGTCACGACGATTGGCGGCGTGATCCCGCCTAACGGCGAGATGATGGAGATAGTGCCGGTAGACGATCGTCTGTTGATTGAAACCCGCCTTTCGCCGCGTGATATCGCCTTTATTCATCCCGGCCAACGCGCATTGGTTAAAATTACTGCTTACGATTACGCCATTTACGGCGGGCTTGACGGCGTGGTGGAGACCATTTCACCGGACACCATTCAGGATAAAGTGAAACCGGAAATTTTCTACTATCGCGTGTTTATCCGCACCCACCAGGACTATCTACAAAATAAATCAGGACGCCGTTTTTCGATTGTTCCAGGCATGATCGCCACGGTGGATATCAAAACCGGTGAAAAAACCATTGTCGACTATTTAATCAAACCGTTTAATCGCGCGAAAGAAGCGCTGCGCGAGCGGTAAATCGTTGAAGATAAGAAGATACGGGGGCTGGTCACGCGTGTCACAAGTCTGTTATACTTACCTTACACATTGGGGCTGATTCTGGATTCGACGGGATTTGCGAAACCCAAGGTGCATGCCGAGGGGCGGTTGGCCTCGTAAAAAGCCGCAAAAAAATAGTCGCAAACGACGAAAACTACGCTTTAGCAGCTTAATAACCTGCTTAGAGCCCTCTCTCCCTAGCCTCCGCTCTTAGGACGGGGATCAAGAGAGGTCAAACCCAAAAGAGATCGCGTGGATGCCCTGCCTGGGGTTGAAGCGTTAAAACTAATCAGGCTAGTCTGGTAGTGGCGTGTCCGTCCGCAGGTGCCAGGCGAATGTAAAGACTGACTAAGCATGTAGTACCGAGGATGTAGGAATTTCGGACGCGGGTTCAACTCCCGCCAGCTCCACCAATCATGATTGGACTGTGCCAGGACAGCACCAGAAAAAACAGGGAGTTAGCAGTCTCAGCAGGACACCGACCAGACGGTGAGGGGACAAGAAAGGATACGCAAAGGAGCCGCGGCTCTTTGATGACACAGAAGCCCGCTTATGCGGGCTTTTTTGTACTCATTAGCTCAAGGCCGAATTCTTGCCTCGATAACTTTTTGATACAGTGTGATTGCTTCATCAACCAGAGCCAATGGATAGCAAGTGTTGATATTAATCCCTGAAGGACATTTAATCTTCTCGGCACCAGTTTCGCTACGTAGTTTCTCACACCACTGCCAGATCTCCTCGACAGAGTATCCCTCAAGCTCAAGTTCTAACAGGCGTTGCGGAACACTCCTGAATTTTGATAAATCCCTTAAACTTTCTAACGAGTTAACTTTTAGTTCAACCTGGTTTACCCGGCTCTCGAGTTCTTCGCGCCTTTCAATCTCCATCACTAAAGCTTGAACTGTTTGCTGAAGACTATTTGCGAAAGCACTCAGTTCCGAACGTTCCTGCTTAGGAGGGGGCGGATAAACACCAAACTCACGAATTGAGGGCAGAACACTATGAAAGAGCCAGCGTTGGAATTTTTTCCCTGCTGCTGTCGTATCTTGAGCAAGGACCCTGTATAAACCTGGCTCAGTGAGGAAAGTTTCAGAAATTGTCTCGCCATCTACAATAAGAGGAACGTTTCTGAATTCATCTGGATCTAGCGTCTTAATTACTGCTTTAAGAACAGTGATAAGACTTTGGGATGTTTTACCATCAAGCTTTCTGTTTTCTGCTGAAAGAGTCTTCAAAACGTCCGAGAGTGAAACAAAAAGTTGTCCTTTTTCGTTCATACTACGAATGTAATTTTCGCCACACTCCCCTTCGTAGCAAAGTTGTAACAAGTTTTTTTGCACGCTACCCCTCCTTAGTTTTTTTGATTATACCGTCGGCAGCAAAATTGTCATGGGTATAGTACTAAGTCACATTCTCCTATAAAACTGAAAAATCGTACACTTAGGATGAATTCCCCTAACTTCGGGCAGTGAATCGCCACAGGTTTAACAGACACCTCAGAGTCATTTAAGATGACTTAAAGAGAGGTGCCCATGAGCGGTAAGCGTTATCCCGAAGAGTTTAAAATTGAAGCGGTCAAACAGGTTGTTGATCGTGGTTATTCTGTTTCCAGCGTTGCAACACGTCTTGATATCACCCCCCCCACCAATTACAAGGACGCCACCAAATAAAACAAGGGGCAACGTGAAAACGTAGCTCCTATTTGTTGTCTATGTCTACTTTACGTCCACCAAATTAAAGGATTTAACGCCAGAATTAATGCAGTCACTAAAAGTATGGCACTAACTACTTTAGGAAGAGGCGTCCGTCACATCACTGCACGGAAAGTCCACACAGAACACGATCCGCCGCCGGACACCGTTAAATTGCCCCGCAACGTGTTATCAATACTACTACCTACGCTTCCCGTTACCTTGTTGTCGGTACGTTTACCTCATTGTCTGAAAGGTTATGTGCGAAGTTATCATTAATAATCCACGGGCGTCTGGTATGCGAATCCAGTTCCCCCAATCCTGGCACTTTGCCTGTGCGACCATACGCGCGTAAATAAGCCTGAAACCAAACTTCACCGCTTAACGCTCTCCTCTTTCCCGATTTTTACGCAAAAAATCATCACATGATCAAGTGTCGTATTAGTTATTGCATTTTACAAATGATATTGGTAATTATTATCATTCTCATTAACAACTTGTTCGATTTATGACGTGGAGAGAGAGGATTTCTCATGCGTATTCTGTTTGTCGGTCCACCACTGTATGGACTGCTATACCCTGTGCTGTCCCTGGCGCAAGCGTTTCGTGTTAATGGCCATGAAGTGCTGATTGCAAGCGGTGGAAAATTTGCACAGAAAGCAGCAGAAGCTGGGTTGGTGGTATTTGACGCTGCGCCTGGTTTCGATTCGGAAGCGGGTTATCGCCGTCAGGAGGCATTACGAAAAGAAAATAACATTGGAACAAAAATGGGGAACTTCTCATTCTTCAGCGAAGAGATGACTGACCCGCTGGTCGCGTTCGCCGGGCAGTGGCGACCAGATCTCATCGTCTACCCTCCCCTTGGGGTCGTTGGACCACTGATTGCCGCTAAGTATGACATTCCGGTAGTGATGCAAACCGTCGGCTTCGGTCATACGCCCTGGCACATCAAAGGCGTGACGAAATCACTTTCTGACGCCTACCGCCGCCATGGGGTCAGCGCGCCACCAAGAGATCTGGCGTGGATAGACGTCACACCGCCCAGCATGAGCATACTGCAAAATGACGGAGAGCCGGTTATCTCCATGCAATACGTCCCGTATAACGGCGGCGCCGTCTGGGAAGAATGGTGGGAACGTACACCTGATCGCAAGCGTCTTCTGGTCAGCCTCGGCACCGTCAAACCGATGGTGGATGGCCTGGATCTGATTTCCTGGGTAATGGATTCTGCCGGCGAAGTAGATGCCGAAATCATCCTGCATCTTCCGGCAAACGCCCGCTCGGATTTACGTTCACTGCCGCCGAATGTCCGTCTGGTCGACTGGCTTCCGATGGGCGTTTTCCTTAACGGCGCCGACGGTTTTATCCACCATGGCGGCGCAGGCAACACCCTGACGGCGCTGCATGCCGGCATTCCGCAGATAGTCTTTGGCCAGGGTGCCGACAGACCCGTCAATGCCCGCGCCGTGGTCGAGCGCGGATGCGGCATTATTCCCGGTAAGAGCGGGCTTACCAGCAGCATGATCAATACCTTCCTCGGTAATCGCGCGCTTCGCGAGGCGTCGCAGGAGGTCGCGGCGGAAATGGCGGCCCAGCCTTGCCCGACCGAGGTGGCAAAAAAACTGATCGCCATGCTGCAACACGGCTAACCGCGGCAGCGCAATGACAATGTGGCGGCTGAACCCAGATTGCGTCGCCATATCTCATCTTTCACCGATAAGGAGGCTTAATGCCCGCGACTCATTCCCCCATGCCCGCTCGTGCCTGGATAGTTCGCCTTGCCCGCGTGTGTTGGGAACGTAAAACACTGAGCATCATTGTCATCGTAGCATCAGTATCGACCATTTTACTGGCTGCGCTGACGCCGCTAATAACGCGTCAGGCCGTCAATGACGCGATAGCAGGCGATACGGCCCGCCTGCCGTTACTTGCCTGCGGCCTGCTATTAATTGCCCTTTTTGATTTTATCGGGAATTACGTGCGCCGCGGCTATGCCGGAGAACTCTCGTTGTGGGTTCAGCATACGTTACGTAGCCGTGCGTTCGACAGTATTCAAAAACTGGACGGCGCAGGCCAGGACGCCTTGCGTACCGGGCAGGTCATTTCGCGTACCAACAGCGATCTTCAACAGGTACACACCTTGCTACAGATGTGCCCGGTGCCGCTGGCGGTGCTCACTTACTATGTGGCCGGTATCGCGGTGATGCTATGGATGTCGCCATCCATGACGCTTATCGTGATTTGCGTACTGGCCGCCCTTGCTATTACCGCCCTGCGCGCCCGTCGCCGTGTTTTCGCGCAAACGGGGCTTGCCTCAGACCGGCTGGCGCACATGACGGAACATATGCGCGAAGTATTGGAACAGATCTCAGTGGTGAAGTCCTGCGTGGCGGAGTTACGCGAAACGCGTTGGCTCGATGGTCAGTCGCGGCAGATGGTGCGGGTACGCATCGGCGCCGCTATCTCGCAGGCGATGCCGGGCGCAACCATGCTGGCGCTACCAGTGATAGGGCAAATCGTCCTACTGTGCTATGGCGGCTGGTCGGTGATGAATGGGCGCATCGATCTGGGAACCTTCGTTGCGTTCGCGAGTTTTCTCGCTATGTTGACCGGCCCCACCCGCGTACTGGCATCGTTTTTGGTTATCGCACAGCGCACACAGGCGTCGGTGGAGCGCGTCTTCGCGCTTATCGACACGCGTTCTCGCATGGAAGACGGTACTGAGTCGGTTGAAGGTCAGATTATCGGGCTGGACGTGGAGAAGATGAGTTTCCACTACGACAACGGTAACCGTATCCTCAATGAGATCTCGTTTTCCATTCACGCCGGTGAAACCGTGGCAGTGGTTGGCGCATCCGGCTCCGGGAAATCAACGTTGCTGATGTTGCTGGCGCGCTTTTACGATCCCACCTCCGGCGGGGTGTGGCTCAACACCACTGCGGGTCAACAGAATATTCGCGACCTGAAACTGACGGCGCTTCGTCGTCGCGTTGGCGTAGTGTTTGAAGACGCGTTTCTGTTTGCCGGTACGGTGGCGGAAAACATCGCCTATGGGCACCCGCAAGCGACTCAGGACGACATCCGACGCGCCGCCGATGCCGCAGGCGCCAGCGGGTTCATCAATGCGCTACCGCAGGGGTTCAACACCCGACTGGCCGAACGCGGAAGCAACCTCTCCGGCGGCCAACGCCAGCGTATTGCGCTAGCCCGGGCATTGATTACCGCGCCGGAACTGCTGATTCTCGATGACACCACCTCGGCGGTCGATGCCGGTACTGAAGCGGAAATTAATACGGCTCTTGGTCGTTATGCCGATAATGAGCATATGCTGCTGGTGATTGCACGCCGCCGTTCAACACTGCAGTTAGCCGATCGGATCGTCGTGCTGGATAAAGGCCGCGTCGTGGATATCGGTACCCAGGCGGAGCTGGATGCAAGGTGTCCGACGTTTCGCTCGCTGATGAGCGGCGAGGGGGATTTTCTCGCCCTTGCCCCGGCAGAACAACGTACGCTATGGCCAACAACGCAGGCGGTAAAATCCGACGACGCGCATGAGCGCCAGACAACCGCCGGAAAAGGTTTTGTCGACCGGATGACGCGCGTTCCAGAACGCGCCGTACAGATGGCGCTGGCAGGCCACGGGCGTCAAGTCTCATCGCTGCTGACGCCAGTAGCCTGGATGTTCGTCATCGCCGCCCTGCTTATCGCGCTTGATTCCGCCGCAGGCGTTGGCGTGCTGGTGCTTTTGCAGCGCGGTATTGACTCAGGCGTTGCCGCAGGGGATATGTCGACTATTGGCATATGCGCCCTGCTCGCGCTGTGCCTGGTGGCGATCGGTTGGTGCTGCTATGCGCTGCAAACGATCTTCGCCGCCCGCGCGGCAGAGTCGGTACAGCATACGGTACGCTTACGCAGCTTCAGCCACCTGCTACGCCTGAGTCTTCCCTGGCACGAGAAGCACATCGACTCGCGTCTTACTCGCATGACCGTCGACGTTGATTCACTCGCCCGATTTCTGCAAAACGGTCTTGCCAGCGCGGCCACCAGCATCGTGACGATGGTCGCTATCGCCGCGGCAATGTTCTGGCTTGACCCCATTCTTGCGTTAACGGCATTAAGCGCCGTACCTGTAGTGATACTGGCGACGTGGATTTACCGCCGTTTGAGCTCGCCTGCTTACGCCCAGGCACGGCTGGAAATTGGTAAGGTGAACAGTACGCTTCAGGAAAAGGTCTCCGGTATGCGGGTAGTGCAGTCACACGGTCAACAGAAGCAGGAAGCCGCCAGGCTACGGGCGTTATCAGACAACTTCCGCGCCACCCGCGTGCGGGCGCAAAAATACCTTGCTGTCTATTTTCCGTTCCTGACCTTCTGCACCGAGGCTGCCTATGCCGCCGTGCTTTTAATCGGAGCGACCCGGGTCGCCGAAGGCGAAATGACGCCCGGGATACTGGCGGCGTTCTTCCTGCTATTGGGACAATTTTATGGCCCGGTACAGCAGTTGTCAGGCATTGTCGATTCCTGGCAGCAGGCGACCGCCAGCGGCAAACATATCAATGCGCTATTGGCGACTGAGGAAACGGAGAATATTGAACCGTCCTCCATAACGCCTGGCACTGGCGGCGCGCTACGTCTGGAGGCATTGACATTCCGCTATCCCGAAAAAACGCAACCTGTGCTTGATAATCTCTCGCTCACCATTCCGCCAGGAACGGTAGTCGCGGTGGTCGGACGTAGCGGCGCCGGCAAATCGACGCTGATCAAGCTGCTGGCCGGGCTCTACTCTCCCGGCAGCGGGCAAATCCGTGTCGGTGAGCGCCTAATTGATGCCGCGTCGCTTAGTGATTATCGTCGCCAGACGGGGCTGGTCACTCAGGATGTCGCATTATTTAGCGGCGATATTGCCGAAAATATCCGCTATTCACGGCCAGACAGCAGCGACACGGAGGTGGAGATCGCGGCGCGACAGGCGGGACTCTTTGAAACTGTGCAACATCTGCCGCTGGGGTTTCGTACTCCGGTCAATAACGGCGGCACGGATCTGTCCGCGGGCCAGCGTCAGTTGATTGCCCTCGCCCGCGCCCAACTGGCGCAGGCGCACATTCTGCTGCTCGACGAGGCGACAGCGCGTATCGACCGCAGCGCCGAGGAGCGCTTAATAACCTCGCTTACCGGAGTGACGCATACCGAGAAACGCATCGCGCTTATCGTCGCGCACCGACTGACCACCGCTCGCCGCTGCGATGTTATTGTCGTAATCGATAAAGGATGTATCGCTGAATATGGCAGCCATGAGCAGTTGATAGCGGCTCATGGCCTGTATGCTCGTCTGTGGCGGGCCAGCGTCGGCCAGACACGCGATACGCAAGGAGAGGTCGTAGGATAGTTTTTATCGCCACGATTTACGCAAAAGAAAGCCCGCAAGCGGCTGTTCCTGTAACAGCCGCTTTAGCTATTGATACTGACCGAAATATAAATGAGATGGAATACAAAGAATGAGACTGAGCCCGCCCGTCGCTCCTGTCGCTATACAGACCGCTACGCGCCTTCGCCGTCAACTCGCCGCCGGAAGCCAGGTTGACGCTTCTCACTTCTGGCGAGAAGCAAACTCGCTCGCACTGCCGCTGGTGACAGCCATTAACGGCGCAGACGATGAACGGGAAGTCACCTTCCTGTGGCGTGCCGCCTCTCCTCTGCGGGGGGTTTATGTTCGCCTGAACCGTGTCACCGATAAAGATAACGTGGCGAAAGGTATGATGACGCAACTGCCCACAACGGATATCTGGCATCTGACGCTTCGCTTACCGGCGTCCTACTGCGGTTCCTATACGATGGTCGAAATACCACCGAAAACCCCGGACGAGACGGTGTTGCAGCTTGGAAGCCGTTTCGCCTCCCTTGTCGGGAAGGCGGACCCGCTGAACAGCACGCCGGGAATAAATGTTCGGGGCAATGCGCAGGAGTCCGTTCTGGCGTTGGATCATGCCCCGGCACAGGAGGAGTGGTCAGGCTGTCGCGCTTACGCCGGGCAGCTTTTCACCTCAGAACATCGGCTCGCCGGACAACGTCGCCGTGTGCGGCTGTATCTTCCTGACGTTCCTGTCGAACAACCGCTGGGCTTGCTGGTACTCACGGATGGCGAGATCTGGTTCGACCATCTTGGGGTAAGCGCCGCCATTGACGCCGCCATCCGCAGCGGACGCATCGCGCCGGTGGCCGTACTCGGCATTGATAACATCAACGCGCGTGAACGCGTCGCAATCCTCGGCGGTCGCCGCGAGCTGGTGCTCGACATTGCCGAACGCCTGCTGCCAACCCTTCGCGCCAAATACCCGGAACGGCGGTGGGCGGACCGTACACAAACGGTGCTGGCTGGGCAAAGCCTCGGCGGCGTGACCGCGCTGATGGCGGCCCGCCACGCGCCAGAGAGCTTCGGCCTGGTGCTGAGCCACTCCCCCTCAATGTGGTGGACGCCGGACAACCGCAACCGCCCGAACCATTTCAGCGCAGAAGAGCGCTCATGGGTCAGCGAACATGTGTTATCCGCGCCCTCGCCAGCCGTACGTACGCATCTGTGCGTGGGATCGCTGGAAGGTTCGACGGTCCCGCAGGTCAAACAGTTGCATGAAAAATTGCGCGCCGCCGGCGTTGAAAGCCATTGCAGCGTGTACACCGGCGGTCACGATTATGCCTGGTGGCGCGGCGCGCTGATTGACGGATTACGTCTACTGCCCCGATAAAACTTCACCTGCCAAAAAGGAATCACATCCGATGTATGGTCGCCAGTACCACAACAAGTGCTATCGCATGGCGCTATTTTTAGTGAGTTTTTGTTTTAGCGCGCTGAGTTATGCGCAGCCGGATATGCAGCCATTAGGGCCGAATATCGCTGATAAAGGTTCGGGATATTACCATTTTAGGGTCAATGACTTTCAATCTGCCGATGGCGCAAGACATTACCGGGTATGGACCGCTATTCCCAATAAAGCCGCCCCGCCGTCGGGTTATCCTGTCTTATATATGCTGGACGGCAACGCAGTGATGGACAGACTGCCGGAGACGCTGCTCAAACAGCTGGCAGACCACTCGCCGCCGGTGATTGTAGCGATTGGCTATCAGACTAACCTGCCGTTTGATCTTAACGGCAGAGCTTATGACTATACGCCGGCGCCGGGAATCGATCGCGAAGGCAGTGAAAATAACCCGCGTTTTCATCGTAAAACCGGCGGTGGGCCAGCGTTCCGCCAGCTACTGGAGAGACATATCGCGCCGCAGGTGGAACAAGGAATAACCATCAACCCCGAACGGCGCGGGGTATGGGGACATTCTTATGGCGGCCTGTTCGCTTTGGACTCCTGGCTGTCGTCATCCTTCTTTCATATCTATTACAGCGCCAGCCCGTCACTCAGCAGGGATAACTTTGCCCTGTTGAATCGCCTTACGGCAGTGAAGCCGTCGCCGTTCTACCATAAAAAACTCATTATAATGGAAGGTTCAGCGTCGAATGGAGATAGCAGGCAACGCCAGATGGCCGAGCTCCTGCAAAAAGTTCAGGAGACCGTGAGAACGCTTGAGAACAACGGCGTTAACGCGGCCCTGCAGCATTACCCGGGCCTGGGCCACGGGCCCATGTTTAACGCCTCTTTTCGCAGTGCATTGCTGGATATCAGTCGCGAACCGGCAAGCCAAAAACCACGCTGCCATTAACCCGCCGCCAGAATATGCCCGCCAGCGGCGGGCATAATCCATCAAAACGAGGCCGTCACACCGGCATAATAAGCCCGCCCCGGTTCGTTATAGGTATTTGCCCCTTCGGCGGAGCGATAGATCTGTTTATCGAAGATATTGCTGATACCGACATTAAGACGCAGGTTCTTATTGATATCGTAGTTAACGTTAGCGCCGACCAGTGAGTAAGCCCCCAGCGCTTTCCCGGACAATCCTTTGGTCTCTTCACTACGCGACTCCGCATGTGTTCGCGGTTTTTGCTTGCCGTATAACGTCCAGTTGACGTTAGCGGAGAGCGCGCTGGTGATAGTCCAGTCGAGGAAGGTATTCACCGTATATTTCGGGATTATCGATAAGGGATTGCCGGTATCTTTTTGCTCAGAAGCAATCATATAAGTCGCATTGGTATTCCAGTTCAGACGGTCCGGCATCAGCGGAACAGTCATGCTGGCTTCAATACCTTCAATCAGCGCTTTACCGCCGTTCTGCCATTGCAATACATAAGCGCCAGATGCGCTTCTGCCAATAATTTTATCACCTGCGACAATCTTATTCTGATAATCGTTACGGAAATACGTGACGCTTGCGTGGTAATCGTCTACGGTAAATTCCAGCCCGATCTCTTTATTGATGCTAATTTCAGGATCGAGGTTCTTATTACCGACCAGGTAACAGCCGCCCGACGTAATATCTTTTGGACAACCGTTGCCTTTCGAATAGAGTAAATACCCCTCACTGGTTTGATACAAGTTCGGTGCCTTAAAGGCACGGGCAATACCGGCTTTCACCTTGACGTATTCACCTAACTCCTGGGAAAGGTTAAGACTGGGACTAAAATTACTCCCGGATTCGCTCAAATAGTCAAAACGCAGACCCGGAATAATATTGGTACCGGCCATGGGTTCGATATTATCTTCAA
Source organism: Salmonella sp. SAL04202 (assembly GCF_046550775.1). Taxonomy (NCBI): domain Bacteria; kingdom Pseudomonadati; phylum Pseudomonadota; class Gammaproteobacteria; order Enterobacterales; family Enterobacteriaceae; genus Salmonella; species Salmonella sp. SAL04202. The sequence continues at coordinate 52,684 of NZ_JBGDXK010000002.1, forward strand.
CGTACAGCGCACTGATTTCCGATTTATTTTTGCTGCTACGGTTAGCCGCCGAACCGGAAATCCCGGCGATATTGCTATCCTTAACCGTCAGACTGGTAGAGGAAGGATCGCTCAGCTCATCGCGGTTCCACTCCGCGCCGACGGTGAGCGTTTGCTCAAATAGCCATATCACCGGGACATTCACCTCGCCGCTGGTGCGATACGAGGTCAGGCGGTTAGTGGTGAACGTCTGGTCGTTGGTAATACGCCCCTCGCCGCCGCCGGAGAGCCCCTCATTCATGCGGGTGTTATCGGTTTTTTCATAGTAGAACCCCAGGCGGCTTTGCCCCCAGTCCCAGATGCCGTTATGAGTTAGACCGTAATTCTGCCGGTACAGGCGATTGGTCTCCCGCCCGGACTGCGCCAGACTTTTGGTAACCGCGTTTGAAGTACTGTTTTGCGTATCGCCAGCATAAATATTCCCCTGCCGACTATATCCCGCTTCAAAATCAAGGATTTGCTGCGGGGTCATTTTCCATGAGAAGACGCTATTAATATCTTTATTGGTGACCCCCTCCCGTCCGGCGGCATTTTTGGTACCGGCGGAGGAGTTAATATCCCAGCTATCGGCATCGGTTCTGTTGAGATTACCGTACAGGCGCATCGTCAACGTATCTCCAGCCAACGGGCCGCTAAGGCTAAAGTTACCCCGCCGGGTGTCACCTTCTTTGCTGCTTTCCGGCTGGTTGGTATAGAGCGACAGCGAACCGTGCCAGTCATTAGTGGGGCGTTTGGTGATGATATTCACCACCCCACCTGCGGCACCGGAGCCATAGCGCGCGGCGGCGGGCCCACGGATCACTTCAATACGTTCTACCATCTCCGGCGGCACCCAGTTCGTATCGCCACGGGTGTCGCGTTCTCCGCGCCAGCTATAGCGAACCGAATTTCGCGACGTCACCGGCACGCCGTCAATCAGCACTAAGGTATTTTCCGGCCCCATACCACGAATATCAATTTGTCGGTTATTTCCGCGCGTCCCCGAGGCGCTATTGCCGGTAAGATTAACCCCAGGCATCTTACGAATAATATCGGCAAGATCGTTAACGGGAGGATTCTTCTGAATATCGTCACGAGTAATAATCGAAACGCCCGGCTGTTGCTTTAATACTTGCTCGGCGGTGGATTCAACCACCATCGTTTCGCCGTTGTCGTCAGTAGATTCTGCTGCTGATAATGGACTATTAACCCCTGTAGAAACCACGGTTATTAACCAGAGGAACTTATTAACTCTCATACCCATTCCCTAAATAATGTCTAAAGTAGCGCTGTTGCCCTCAAGCTCACATCCTTGCCAGGTTACGTCTATATAGTAATTATTATCATATGCTAATGATAATAATTATCATTCAATTAAGAAAAAGGCAATCTTTCGACCACAAAAATCTGGTAATAAAAAAACGGAAACGGGATTTTGCAATATGACTCTCTGTCCGGGCTCCGCTTTGCCAGTAAATCCGGGAAGGGGGGCAGAATGCGCCTACTGAACGGAGGTTTTACAAAATAGGAGTAGAGAAATAAAACTATTTTTCAAAGCGTTAATGACAAGAAACACCCTGGTAAGATGGTATAGCACGGTTCAGGGTTCACCGGCGCTTCCCTGCCGACGGCGAACCGTTCTTACAGTTTGCCAGCGACTTTCCCGCTGGGTAATGGTGGGATCGGATACGATTGTAGTCATTCGATATTTGATGATGAAAGTGATGTTGGCGCCAAAATACAAAGCGCCTGGTAATATTTATCAGGCGCTTTGCAGACTGAAAACCATTAAACATCGGTTTCTCGTTCTCCAGGAACTACTGGAAAATATGGCAACCCACAGTTAGTGGATTTTACTGTCGGGTCTTGCCAGGGATGTTGTGTTACCCCCAGGTCTTTTAAAAGACCTCGTAACAGCACTAACTCACTGGGTGTCATTTTTTGCTTTGGTTCACCCTCCTTAGGTGGACGAATATCCTCCTGACTAGTACATGTAACACAATAACCTTTTAACTCTATCCACTTAGGCTTAGGGGGGGCCTTAGGATCGGGAGGCGTCGGGCTGGCAACGCACGAACAGGCACTTATACATCCAGGCATAACGTTTTCCTTTTCAAACAATTCGCTTTAGTTGGAAGTTCTACTTGAGAAAATAGAAATAGTTATTCAGATATTTTGATCGTCGCATACTCCTGTAATAATAAAAGATACTGTAAATAATTAACTCTCGGCTACTATTCAGTAGCAGATTGTCATTCTTACATTGCTTTTATTTCAGATTCACGTCAAAAAGGGCTAAATATTTTCACTATAAAATTCGTTAAAGAGTGTTTGTGTACTTGTAGACATTCTGGCGTCTTCGGTACGCAAATGGGTTAGTGTACAATCTTTAAAACAGGTATTGTTTAAATTAGCCTCAGCCAAATCAGCCCCGTCCAGGTTCGTAGAAATGAAACTCGCCTTTCGCAGGTTTGCCCGGGTTAAGATAGCGCCTTCCATATCAGCAGCCATTATAGTAGCACTCTTTAATGTCGCACCGCTCATATCGGCGCGTATAAGGGTTGCGCCTGAAATATTAGCATGCTCCATATTTGCACCGGAACAAAGACATTCTACCATGCTACAGCCTAACAGACTTGCGTGTTGTAAATTGGCGCCGGTAAGATTAGCGCGATCGAGGGTAGCGCCACACATAATACTATCTTCCAGACAGGCGTTCATTAAATTACTGTCGCCTAATGATGCTCCCGATAGATTTGCCCCCTTAAGATTTGCACCGTCACAATCCGCCATGAACAGTACTGCCCCCCCTAAATCTGCGTCGCTTAGGTCTGCGCCACATAAATTTTCTGCCGTCAGATTTGCTCCGGTAAGGACAGCGCCTTTAAGATTCATGCCTCCCTGGGCAGTTAACATTACAGAATCCTGAGGGAGAGAAAATTCGCATCTGAATAGTAAAACTCGACATATTTTTTCAAAAGAGGCAAACGGAATTTCTCTCGTCTCAAAATTGTCGCCTTTACTGACCCGTACAATAACTTGTCCAGCTTCGTTATTCTCACCAGGAAGATTAAATTCGACACGACACCCATCCACATCCTCCAGTATGATGTTTTCTGGCAACGGAGCACCTCTGTCATGCATTGAACTTTTCAATGTATCAGCCATAACCTCTATCAATTCCTGATATTGTGCTTCATTTTTCCGACGTACCCCACCACAGGTAAAAAAGTTAATGATATGTTCCAGAATAGTTTTGGGAGAGGTGACTTGCCGCATAGCAGCAGAAGTCCCCGCGCCAAAAGCAGATGTAGCCATACCAGCCAGACTATCGAGTGAACGCTGCATATATTTTCTCCCAGAGAGAGCAACACAGTACATGATAAAATTTATCATATAGATTTGCATTTAGAGATAAGGTGAATACCCCCTTTGCGTCTGGTTACATAATCACGTATCACGGCGCTTTGCTGTCTGGCTTACACAATACCAGCCAAATAAATATATTGGCTTATACTCGTCATACTTCAAGTTGCATGTGCTGCGGCTGCGTTCCCTCACCCCAGTCACTTACTTTAGTAAGCTCCTGGGGATTCGCTCGCTTGCCGCCTTCCTGCAACTCGAATTATTTAGAACATAAACATTATTTAAAATAATAAACACGGCATTCGTTTTAATACCACGTTCAGGACTCATCCCACTCATTAGCAGAAAACCTATTAAAAAGCGTGTTCAGGCATTTTATTGTTGCCATTGATAAACTGTTTAACAACATCGTCTGTACAGGCCTTCTTCGTTGCCTTTACGTTTAACTCAATCAGGCTACCGTCTCGGTTATAAGTCCATCGAGTAGTAGAGCCGTAGTATGACGATGCAGCAAAGTGATATGGAAAGATATAATCCATTATTAATGTTAAAAGAAGTCATGGCGCAGACGCCTTATCGCCATAAACGCTGGGGAGAGCGTAAGTTTCGCTATAAATTTGTATTACGTTGCCTTATTAACCCCATAACGACAATTAAATACTTCAATGAATTATGCCATCTGTCTCAGCCCAGAACGCTGATCATTCATCGTCCACTGTTGCCGGCAAAAATCCAGCGGCCCTATTTGTATACCGGGCTTAGCATACGTTGCCGGGCAAGAGCTATTCTGGAACACTACCAGTTCGTTCAGTCCTTTCCGGAAAGTAAAATTAAAAAGATCCTCCTGTCCGAGGAACAAATCTTGCTCGCTCACCTGGAAGGAAAAAACGACGCTCTGGTAGATATCTACTGCGGTCCCTGTGGCTATGACAGAGAAGGTGAACTGACATTAACGCTGTGCTTCAATGATACGCCGTTGGCACGTTTATCATTTTCCTTTATCCGCCATGAAGGGAAGCAAATAGCACTGGTTGCCGGGTTACAAGGGCCCAGTAAACATGTCGGCCCACAAGTCATACGTAACGCCACCAAAGATTGTTACGGTCTCTTTCCTAAACGGATGCTGTATGAAGCATTTGCGACATTGATGCAGGCCTGTAATGTCGACGAGATTTATGCGGTAAGTGAAAACAACCATGTTTATCGTCAACTCAGGTACTTATTCCAGAAGAAAAAAACTTTTGTGGCCAGCTATAGTGAATTCTGGGAGTCGCTAAACGGCGTTAAGAAAGGTGCCTTATATCATCTGCCATCACAGGTGATGCGTAAAGCGCCTGAAAGTATCCCCAGCAAAAAACGCGCAGAGTATCGGAAACGCTATCATATTCTGGATACAATAATACAAGAGGTTAACAGCCTCTCCCGGTAGAACTATTTCATACGCGGATGTGCAGATCCTGCTACTGTTCAGCGGATCTTTTGAAATCTGTATCGCTACTGAATGGTTAAATACAGAATGGCTTGCGAGTGAAAAGTGCGGCATTAAACCGTCGCTTTCACTCATACTATGATCAACATCTTAATCTTATTCCCTTCACCATAACGTCATCGATTAGCATGTTAACCATTAAATACAAGCTAAACATTTGTCACATTTTTATTTGGTTGAGCAAAAAAATAATACAAAATAGAATTTTCAGTAAGCTAAGTCAGGAGTTTTGGTGAAAATACAAGAAGTTAAGCGTATATTAACCCGCTGGCAGCCGTCTTCCTTTACCCTATACCGGGAGGTGTTTACGCAATACGGCGGTAGTATCAATATGCACCCAGATATTGTGGATTATTTTATGAAGCGCCATAACTGGCATTTTAAATTCTTCCACTATAAAGAAGACGATAAGATTAAAGGCGCCTACTTTATCTGTAATGATCAAAATATTGGCATCCTGACGCGCAGAACCTTCCCGCTATCGTCAGATGAAATACTTATTCCGATGGCGCCAGATTTACGCTGCTTCTTACCCGATCGTACTAACCGGCTTTCGGCGTTGCATCAGCCACAAATACGCAATGCCATATGGAAACTCACCAGAAAAAAACAAAATTGTCTGGTCAAAGAAACGTTCTCTTCTAAGTTTGAAAAAAGACGCCGTAATGAATATCAGCAATTTCTTAAAAAAGGCGGTAGTGTAAAAAGCGTTGCTGATTGTTCTTCTGATGAACTGACTCATATTTTTATCGAGTTATTTAAGTCTCGTTTCGGCAATACTTTATCTTGCTATCCCGCTGATAACCTTGCCACCTTTTTTAGTCAACTGCATCACCTTCTGTTTGGGCATATTCTTTATATTGAAGGGATACCTTGTGCATTTGATATCGTACTGAAATCTGAAAGCCAGATGAACGTCTACTTTGACGTATCTAATGGTGCAATTAAAAATGAGTTCAGGCCACTCAGTCCCGGCAGCATACTGATGTGGCTAAATATTAACCGCGCCAGACATTACTGCCAGGAAAGACAAAAAAAATTGCTTTTTTCCATCGGCATACTAAGGCCTGAATGGGAATATAAGCGCATGTGGTCGACCCCCTATTTTACCGGGAAATCGATTTGCTAAGAAGAAAGCCTGGACGTAAATATGTTTTTACGCCCAGGTTTTTCATAAATCCTGATGAACTGATAAAAAACGAAATTTAATCAGAATTTAAAAAATAAGTTAACCACCATATAATCATAATGACAATTACTCGAAATTCACTTACACTATACTCGGTTTTATGGAATTGATTAACACGGTATGTTACAGATAACGTGCTAAAAAGCGTGCAGCGGTTATACATTTTCATATGTGTGTGTCATTAACCTGGCGTCAGGAACAGATGATGATGACAACTACCCTTTTATCTCTTCTGGCCTGGCATACCGTCAGTAGATTAAAGGTGTAGCCTTGCTTTATGGCATTACAAAAATGTGGGTGAGGTCTATGCTCAATGTATACGTTATTTGTAACAACGCTCTTGTGCATAAACAATACGTTATTGCCAACAGCACTGAACGGGTACAGTGGTTCTTGCTGACAACAGGCTTAAAGATCGCCTTAACACGGGATACCTGATAACTGGATTATATTATGACACATGCAGACTGGCTGATTCTTGGGTATACAACTGTTATTATTATTTTTGGTATTGTATGTTATATCGGATTGCTTAAATTGATAACGAAAGGCAAGCATGAAAAATAACGCACTTACCGGGAAGAATATACTCTCAGGAGATAAAATGCTTCGGCAATGATATGACACCACTGCCGAAATGCTATTTTTACAGAAATCAATCAGGTATTGAGGGTGATTTTATCATAGCCGCGCCAGCGATAATTCAACAACGAGAGCAGCCAGAATAGCACGAAAGCGCCCACTACCCAGAAGCCCACATTCCCCATATGATCGTTAAGCGTGCTTACGGTCTGCCAAAATGTTCCGCTTAACTGTAACGCATCATCAATCAACCCCAGCGCCTCAAGCCCGCCAATCGCCAGCGCGACAATGACGGATGCGGCGGTAATGGTCATATTATAATAAAGCTTACGTAATGGATGCGAGAAAGCCCAACCGTAAGCGCCGACCATGACAAAGTTATCCAGGGAATCCACCAGCGCCATCCCGGCGGTAAACAGCACAGGAAAAATCATCATCGACCAGAGAGATAGCCCCTGGTTGGCTGCTGAAGCGGAAATGCCCAGCAACCCAACCTCGGTTGCGGTATCAAATCCCAGACCAAACAGAAAACCGACAAAATACATATGCCAACTGGAAGTGACCAAACGAAACGTACGCTGAAATATACGCGTCATCAGCCCGCCAGGTATCGCCTCGTCATGCGCCCTCACTGACTCGCCGCGGGTAACCGAGCGAAATTGCCGCCAGACGTTGAACAAAATAAACAGGTTAAGCAGGGCCATCGCCAGCAGAAAAAAAGCGGAAACAGCCGTACCAATCAACGAACCATATTGATGCAAAACATCAATACGATCGCGAAATGCCATCGACGTCACAACAATCGCCAGACATGCCAGAACGACAATGGTCGAATGACCCAATGAAAAAAATGCCCCCACGCCTAAAGGCGTTTTACCCTGCTGCATCAGTTTACGGGTGACGGTATCGATGGCTGCGATATGATCGGCATCAACCGCATGACGCAGCCCAAAGCTATACGCCAGTATGGCTGCGCTTAGCATGACTGCATGGTGATGAAAAACACAGAACGCCCAAATCCAGGCCAGGATGTTAACCCCAACAAGAAAGACGGTTAATGCTATTCCCCGTCGTTTAGTATGATTATTCATGCCCCTGCACCCACTATATTTTTAATTAACGCTACGGTTTGTAGGGGGAATGTATGATCATTTGATTAAAACGTCACACCTCAAGATGCGACTTTTTGTAAACGTGCTTTACCGCTGACACATTTGTGCGCATTACTGCGGAACAAGGCTTAAAAAGCGTATCCGAACGTATAACCCTCCCAACGCTTCACTACGGGAAAAATGGGGATGAGTACGGTGCAGGCGTGCGATATCATTGACCAAAGCCAGACCAATGCCCGCCCCGGCCACATTTCCTACGTTATCGAGCCGGTGGAACGGCTGTAGCGCCAGATGGATATGTTCATCATCAATGCCGGGGCCGCTATCTTCGACAACCAGCGTCACGGCATCGCCATCCCGTTCAAGCCGCGCGGTGACGATGCCTTGCTCAGGCGTGTATTTCAGCGCATTATCCAGCAAGTTTCCGCACAGCTCGCTAAGCAGTACCTCATCCCCCTCGATCCACATCGCTTCCTGTTCGCCTTCGTAGCCCAGGTCGATATGTTTACTCCGTGCCTGCGCCAGGCGGGTAAAACAGCCGCTCTGTACGATATCGTACAGATTCACCGGGGAAAAACGCCGCTCGCCCTGCTCTTTATGCTTTACCGCAGAAAGTTGCAACAATCTTTCCGTGAGCTGAATGGTGCTATCCAGCGTTACGCTCATCGCCTGCAGACTTTCGTACCAGTGATGAGGGTGCTGGCTGGCTAACGCCACCGCCGCCTGCGTTTTTAACACCGCCAGCGGCGTTTTTAACTGGTGAGAAGCATCGGCGCTAAAGCGTTCCTGCCGGGAGAGAATGCCGCGGAGCCTGTCAATGTAGCGATTAAACGCCACGATTAACAAGCGTGTTTCCGACCACGGCAGCAGTTCCGGCAGCGGCGTTAACAGACCCGGTTCGCGGCGTACCATTAATGATGAAAGTTGACGCATAGGGCGCAGGATCCGGCGTAATAACCAGCCAACCAGCACCAGGGTTAGCAGCACCAGCAGACCCTGTGAGATCCAGGAAGAGAACAGCAGTTGGCCCGCCAGATAACGACGGGACTGCAGCGTCTCTGCGACATAAATCTCCGCCATGCCGATAATGCCGCCTTCGTTGACCGGCTGTAGCAAACGCGCCACGCGGATCGCCTCGCCGCGATACTCGGTATGATAGAACCACGCCAGCGCCGGATAAAGCCGGGTACGGGGCGTAGCGGGCGGCATGACGGGCAGATCGTCATAACCGGAAATGACCTTTCCGGAAGGGTCGACGACTTTGTAATAGAGTCGATCATTCATATTAAGCTCGAAGCTATCCAGCACCACCCAGGGCACGTTAACTTCCAGATGCTTATTGCGCACCACCAGCCGTTCCGATACCGTTCGCGCCGAGGAGAGCAACGTACGATCATAAGCCTGAGTGGCGGCCTGTAGCGCATTGACATAGCTGTTAAACGCCGACAGCCCCCATAGCAGAATCAGCGGCAACCCCAGGAACAGCAAGAGTTGCAGGTACAACGATTGCGGCTTAACCCACTTCATCGCCGCGCTCCAGCACATAACCCAGGCCGCGCAGCGTCGTAATTCGTACATCGCTTCCCTGGAGTTTTTTACGCAGTCGATGAATATAAAGTTCGATGCTTTCAGGGCTTACCTCATCGTTCAGGCTGAACACCTGTTCAAAAAGCTGCTGACGCGAAACCGGCCGCGTTCGTCGGTACATCAATACGGTTAAGAGCGCCTGCTCACGCGGCGTCAGCGCTAACGGTTGTCCCTGTAACAGAAAATACCCTTCATCATGAAAGATCAATTCCCCCAGTTGCTGAACTTCATGGACCTGCCCAGCGCTGCGTCGGAGCAAGGCCCGTAAACGGGCATCCAGCTCTTCCAGTTCAAAGGGTTTCGGCAGATAGTCATCGGCGCCGACGTTGAGACCTTTTACGCGATCCGCCACCGCGCTTCGCGCCGTGAGCAGCAAAACGGGTAAGGTCTGACCGCGTTTACGCAGCCGTTGCACCACCTCCAGTCCATCCATTCCCGGCATATTGATATCCAGCACCGCCAGCGCGTACATTTCACTGTGCAGAAGATGGTCAGCCGCCAGGCCGTCAAATACGCAGTCCACGGCAAAGCCGTTTTGCACCAGCGCTTTCTCCAGCCAGTGAGCCAGCTCACGGTTATCTTCCGCCAATAAGAGACGCATATCACATCCTGTAAAGTTTCTGCCGCATTGAAAGGGAATTGAAAGGTTATTGTTTTAACAATCACGCAACCGAACTGCTACATGTCGGCTCACATAATCACAAAAATCTTCTTCCGAACCTGAAAAATCCGGACGTCCGGCGTGAGGATAAAAAATGAAAAAACAATTACTTCGTACCCTTACTGCAAGCATTTTATTAATGAGTACCTCTGTTCTGGCGCAGGAGGCGCCGTCGCGAACGGAATGTATCGCGCCAGCCAAACCTGGCGGCGGTTTCGACCTCACCTGTAAGCTGATTCAGGTGAGTTTGCTGGAGACTGGCGCTATCGAGAAACCCATGCGGGTAACGTATATGCCTGGCGGCGTCGGCGCTGTGGCCTATAACGCGATAGTCGCCCAACGCCCTGGCGAACCCGGGACTGTGGTCGCCTTTTCCGGCGGTTCGCTGCTCAACCTGTCGCAGGGGAAATTTGGTCGCTACGGCGTGGATGATGTGCGCTGGCTGGCAAGCGTGGGCACTGATTACGGCATGATCGCCGTGCGTGCGGATTCCCCGTGGAAAACGCTGAAAGATCTGATGACGGCGATGGAAAAAGATCCCAACAGCGTGGTCATTGGCGCTGGCGCCTCTATTGGCAGCCAGGACTGGATGAAGTCGGCGTTGCTGGCGCAAAAGGCGAACGTCGACCCGCACAAGATGCGCTACGTTGCCTTTGAAGGCGGCGGCGAGCCGGTGACGGCATTAATGGGCAACCATGTTCAGGTTGTCTCCGGCGATCTCAGTGAAATGGTGCCTTATCTGGGCGGCGACAAAATCCGCGTGCTGGCCGTCTTTTCAGAAAATCGTCTGCCGGGCCAGCTTGCCAATATCCCTACCGCTAAAGAACAGGGCTACGACCTGGTGTGGCCGATTATTCGCGGCTTCTACGTCGGGCCCAAAGTCAGCGATGCCGATTACCAGTGGTGGGTGGACACCTTCAAGAAGCTCCAGCAAACCGACGAGTTTAAAAAGCAGCGCGATCTGCGCGGCCTGTTTGAGTTCGACATGACCGGCCAGCAGCTCGATGACTACGTGAAAAAACAGGTTACTGATTACCGTGAACAGGCGAAAGCCTTCGGACTCGCGAAATAATCGCGGAGGCAATGATGAGCGATCGTATCTTTGCGGGTATCTGGCTGTTGCTCTGTATCGCCGGGCTATTCATCGCCTGGCAGATCCAAAGCGAATACAGCTATGAACCCGTCGGCCCCCGCCCTTTTCCGCTGGGGATTATCGGCCTGATGGCGCTCTGCGCGCTGGCGCTGTTATTACGCCATCCCGACACGGTGAGCTGGCCGCGCCGCCATGTGCTGCAAAAGCTAATTACCATGATCATTATCCTGTTGATGTATGCCTGGGGATTCGAATGGCTGGGTTTTCCCATCGCCACCGCGCTTCTTACCATGGTTATCGGGATGCTGTTCGGCGCCACGATTCCGGCGGCGGGTATCTCCGGCGCGGTATTGGGTATTCTGCTGTGGTATGCCTTTGACCGGCTGCTTGATGTCACCTTACCTCTCGGCGCCTGGCTGAGTTAACGGAGCAACGATGGATACCTGGATATATCTTTCTCAGGGCTTTGCGGTGGCGATGACGCCGGAAAACCTGGTTATCGCGTTGATTGGCTGCTTCGTGGGCACGATCGTCGGTCTGCTGCCGGGCCTGGGACCGATCAACGGCGTGGCAATCTTACTGCCGCTGGCCTTTGCGTTGCATCTGCCTGCGGAGTCGGCGCTAATTCTGCTGGCGACGGTGTACATTGGCTGTGAGTATGGCGGCAGGATCTCCTCCATATTGCTCAACGTCCCCGGCGATGCGGCGGCGATCATGACGGCGCTGGACGGTTACCCAATGGCGCAGCAAGGGAAAGGCGGCGTAGCGCTGTCGATTTCCGCAGTCAGCTCATTTTTCGGTTCATTAATCGCTATCGGCGGCATCATTCTGTTCGCCCCTTTACTGGCGCAATGGTCGCTGGCCTTTGGTCCTGCGGAATATTTCGCCTTAATGGTTTTTGCCATCGCCTGTCTTGGCAGCATGATGGCGCAAAACCCGCTTAAATCATTTCTGGCAGCGCTGATCGGTCTTGGCCTTGCGACCGTCGGCGTGGACGCCAACACCGGGGTTTATCGCTTTACCTTTGACAGCGTTCATCTTTCCGACGGCGTACAGTTTATCGTCGTGGTGATCGGCCTGTTCTCGGTATCAGAAATACTTTTAATGCTGGAACATACCAGCAGCGGGCAAACAATGGTCCGCAAAACGGGTCGAATGTTGTTCAACCTGAAAGAAGGCGCGCAGTGTATCGGCACCACCCTGCGTTCTTCGGTAATCGGCTTTTTTGTCGGCGTATTGCCCGGCGCCGGGGCGACCATCGCCAGCGCCATTACCTATATGACCGAGAAAAAACTCAGCGGCAACAGCGATAGCTTCGGCAAAGGGGATATTCGCGGCGTCGCGGCGCCGGAGGCGGCAAACAACGCCTCTGCCTGCGGCTCCTTCATCCCGATGCTGACGCTGGGCGTTCCCGGTTCCGGCACTACGGCAGTGATGATGGGGGCGCTGACGCTGTACAACATCACGCCAGGCCCGGCGATGTTCACCGAACAGCCGGATATCGTCTGGGGACTCATCGCTGCGCTGCTGATTGCGAACGTGATGCTGCTGATCATGAATATCCCGTTGATCGGTCTGTTCACCCGTATGCTCACCATTCCGCTGTGGTTCCTGGTACCCGCCATCGCTGCCGTATCGGCGGTAGGGGTGTATGCGGTACACAGCACCACCTTCGATCTGGTGCTGATGGTCGCGCTCGGCGTGTTAGGGTACATTTTACGTAAAATGCACTTCCCCATGTCGCCGCTGATCCTGGGATTCGTACTGGGGGAAATGCTGGAGCAAAACCTGCGTCGCGCACTCTCCATCAGTAACGGCAATATGGCGATTTTGTGGCAAAGCGGCGTTGCCAAAGCCCTGCTGATCATGGCGATCATGGTCATTGTCGTACCGCCAGTGTTACGTCTGATCCGTAAACACAGCCGTAAACCGCAGGTTGACGCCGGTTAATTGACTGCTGAAATACGTTGTACTTGTCCGGCCTACGCGCTCATGTGCCAGGCCGGGCAACCCCGCCAGCATCACTCTTTCCATAACTCGCTCATTTTACACCCCTTCTTGCCGTTGTCAGGCTCGTGGCGCCGTTAACCTCACCTTTCGCATTGTTAAATATTTGTTGTTTTTGATCACAATAATTAAACAAAAGCGGTTATTTCATACGCGTTCCTGGAAAATGTCGATATTTTTAATTTATGGCTACGAAATGAGCATCGCCATGTCTCCCTGACCATCTACCGAGAGGAATGATTCTGATGAATGCACTGACTGCCGTAAAAGCGAACACAGATGATTTAGCCCAACGCCATACTGGTTTCATCCTTGCCCCTTCGGCGCAGTCGCCGCGCCTGCTGGCGTTAACGTTTACGGCGGATACCACAAGACAATTTCTCCATCAGGTTGCGCAGTGGCCGGTGCAGGCGCTGGAATACAAATCTTTCTTACGTTTCAAAATCGGCAAGATCCTCGACGATCTGTGCGGCAATCAGCTACAACCGCTGTTGATCAAAACGCTCCTCAACCGTGCACAAGGCGCGCTGTTGATCAGCGCCGAAGGGATCGATGATGTCGCACAGGCAGAAGAGATGGTCAAACTGGCGACGGCGGTGGCGCATCTTATTGGTCGCTCCAACTACGATGCGATGAGCGGCCAGTATTACGCGCGTTTCGTGGTCAAAAACGTCGACAACTCCGACAGTTATCTGCGCCAGCCCCACCGCGTAATGGAACTGCACAATGACGGTACCTATGTTGAGGAGGTGACCGACTACGTGCTGATGATGAAAATCGACGAACAGAATATGGAAGGCGGTAATTCGCTGCTGCTGCACCTTGATGACTGGGAACATCTGGAGTCGTTTTTTACCCATCCGCTGGCGCGTCGCGTCATGCGCTGGGCGGCGCCGCCAAGCAAGAATGTTAGCCATGACGTCTGGCACCCGGTGTTTGATGTCGACCAACAAGGCCGCCCGGTCATGCGTTATATCGACCAGTTCGTCCAGCCAAAAGACTTTGAAGAAGGCGTCTGGCTCAGCGAGCTTTCAGACGCGCTGGAAACCAGTCAAAACATCCTCTCCGTGCCGGTACCGGTCGGCAAATTCCTGCTGATTAACAATCTGTTCTGGCTACATGGACGCGATCGTTTTACGCCGCATCCTGACTTGCGTCGCGAGCTGATGCGCCAGCGAGGTTACTTCGCCTACGCCGCCAGCCATTATCAAACTCACCAATAAGCGCCACGGCGAAGGAATTACGCGGATGTATGATTTTGTGATTATCGGCGGCGGCATTATCGGCATGTCGACCGCCATGCAACTTATTGATCTCTACCCGGATGCGCGCATCGCATTGCTGGAAAAAGAGTCCGCGCCAGCCTGCCACCAGACCGGGCATAACAGCGGCGTGATCCATGCCGGGGTGTACTACACGCCCGGCAGCCTCAAAGCGCGGTTTTGTCTGGCAGGCAATCAGGCGACCAAAACCTTTTGCGATCAAAACAACATCCGCTACGACACCTGCGGCAAAATGTTGGTCGCCACCTCGGAGCTGGAAATGGCGCGGATGCGCGCGCTATGGGAGCGGACGGCGGCCAACGGCTTAGAGCGCGAGTGGTTAAGCGCGGCGGAGCTGCGTGAACGCGAACCCAATATCATTGGCCTGGGCGGGATTTTTGTCCCTTCCAGCGGGATTGTCAGCTATCGCGATGTCGCGACGGCCATGGCGAACCGCTTTCAGGCCAAAGGCGGCGAGATCATCTACCATGCCGAGGTCAGCGCGCTAACAGAACATGCCGCTGGCGTTGTCATTCGCACCTCGCAAGGTCGGGAAATCGAAACCGCTACGCTTATCGGCTGTGCAGGACTGATGGCGGATCGGCTGGTCAAAATGCTGGGCGTGGAGCCCGGTTTTATTATCTGCCCTTTCCGCGGCGAGTACTTTCGTCTGGCCCCGCGACACAACCGGATCGTTAACCATTTGATCTACCCGATCCCCGATCCGGCAATGCCGTTTCTCGGCGTCCATCTTACCCGCATGATCGACGGCAGCGTTACGGTCGGGCCGAATGCGGTGCTGGCGCTTAAACGCGAAGGCTACCGTAAGCGCGACGTTTCCTTCACCGACACCCTGGAGATTTTCCGCTCCGCCGGCATTCGCCGCGTACTGCAAAACCATCTGCTTTCCGGACTGGGCGAGATGAAAAACTCGCTGTGCAAAAGCGGCTATTTGCGGCGAGTACAAAAGTATTGCCCCAGCCTGACCGTCAACGATCTCCAGCCCTGGCCGGCAGGCGTGCGGGCGCAGGCGGTTTCACCGGACGGCAAACTGATTGATGATTTTCTGTTTGTCACGACGCCGCGTTCCATTCACACCTGTAACGCCCCCTCCCCGGCGGCGACATCCGCGATACCTATCGGCGCGCATATCGTCAGCAAAGTTCAGGCGCTACGCGAAAGCCAGAGCAACCCCGGACGTGCGCTGCGTGCGGCACGCAGCGTGGACGCATTACACGCCGCATTTACCCGTTAACTCTTCAGACAGGAAGCAATTATGCAACTTAACGACTCTACCCTGTTCCGCCAGCAGGCCTTTATCGATGGCGACTGGCGCGACGCGCGCGGCGGCGATGTCATCCCCGTGAGCAACCCCGCCAACGGGAAACCGCTCGGCAATGTGCCCAAAATGGGGGCGGAAGAGACGCGCGACGCCATCGACGCCGCCAATCGCGCCCTGCCCGCGTGGCGCGCGCTCACCGCCAAAGAGCGAGCCAATATCCTGCGTCGCTGGTTTAATCTGATGATGGAACATCAGGACGATTTGGCGCGTCTGATGACGCTGGAACAGGGCAAACCGCTGGCGGAAGCGAAAGGCGAAATTAGCTACGCCGCCTCGTTTATTGAATGGTTCGCCGAAGAGGGGAAGCGTATCTATGGCGACACGATTCCAGGTCATCAGGCCGATAAACGGCTGCTGGTGATTAAACAGCCCATCGGCGTCACCGCCGCGATTACCCCGTGGAACTTTCCCTCGGCAATGATCACCCGTAAAGCCGGCCCCGCGCTGGCCGCAGGCTGCACAATGGTACTCAAACCCGCCAGCCAGACGCCGTTTTCCGCGCTGGCGCTGGCGGAACTGGCCCGGCGCGCCGGAATTCCCGCAGGCGTATTTAACGTCGTTACCGGTTCGGCAGGCGATATCGGCGGCGAGCTGACCAGCAACCCGCTGGTACGCAAACTGTCGTTTACCGGCTCGACGGAGATTGGCCGCCAGCTAATGGAACAATGCGCCAAAGACATTAAAAAAGTGTCGCTGGAGTTGGGCGGCAATGCGCCGTTTATCGTCTTTGACGATGCCGATCTGGATAAAGCCGTCGAAGGCGCGCTGGCTTCGAAGTTTCGCAACGCCGGGCAGACCTGTGTCTGCGCCAATAGATTGTATGTTCAGGACGGCGTTTACGATCGTTTTGCGGAAAAACTCAACCAGGCGGTAAATAAGCTCGCGGTCGGCGACGGCCTGCAAGCCGACGTCGCTATCGGGCCGCTGATTGATGAAAAAGCCGTGGCGAAAGTCCAGGAGCATATCGCCGACGCGCTGGAAAAAGGCGCCCGCGTCATTACGGGCGGTGAAGCGCACAAATTGGGCGGCAACTTCTTTCAACCGACCATTCTGGCGGATGTCCCTGATAACGCGAAAGTCGCCAAAGAAGAGACATTCGGGCCGCTCGCGCCTCTGTTCCGCTTCAGCGACGAGGCGGATGTCATCAGGCAGGCTAACGATACCGAGTTCGGCCTGGCAGCCTATTTTTATGCACGCGATTTAAGCCGCGTTTTCCGCGTCGGCGAAGCGCTGGAATACGGCATCGTCGGTATTAATACCGGCATTATCTCCAACGAAGTCGCGCCTTTCGGCGGTATTAAGGCCTCCGGATTAGGCCGTGAAGGTTCCAAATACGGCATCGAAGATTATTTAGAAATCAAATATATGTGCATCGGCCTTTAACAGGAGAGTCGCTAATGAATACCAATAACGCTTTAATGCAGCGCCGTCATAACGCCGTTCCTCGCGGCGTGGGCCAGATTCACCCGATTTTCGCCGAGCGGGCGGAAAATTGTCGGGTCTGGGATGTCGAAGGCCGTGAGTATCTCGATTTCGCGGGCGGCATTGCCGTCCTGAACACCGGTCATTTACATCCGGGCATTGTTTCAGCGGTGGAAGCGCAGTTGAAGAAATTGTCGCATACCTGTTTTCAGGTGCTGGCCTATGAACCGTACCTGGCGTTGTGCGAACGCATGAACCAGAAGGTACCGGGCGATTTCGCCAAAAAAACGTTGCTGGTCACGACCGGTTCAGAAGCGGTTGAAAACGCGGTGAAAATCGCCCGCGCGGCGACAAAACGCAGCGGCGCTATCGCGTTTAGCGGCGCTTACCACGGTCGTACCCACTACACGCTCTCTCTGACCGGGAAAGTACACCCGTACTCTGCTGGTATGGGATTGATGCCAGGCCATGTCTACCGCGCGCTTTATCCTTGCCCGCTACACAACATCAGCGACGACGACGCGATCGCCAGCATTGAACGCATCTTTAAAAATGATGCCGCGCCGGAAGATATCGCCGCCATTATTATTGAGCCGGTACAGGGCGAAGGCGGATTTTACGCCGCCTCTCCCGCGTTTATGCAGCGACTGCGCGCGCTATGCGACCAACACGGCATTATGTTGATTGCCGACGAAGTGCAAAGCGGCGCGGGCCGGACCGGTACGCTGTTCGCCATGGAACAGATGGGCGTTGCGGCAGATATTACCACGTTTGCGAAATCGATCGCCGGCGGCTTTCCGCTGGCAGGCGTTACCGGCCGGGCAGACGTGATGGACGCTATCGCGCCGGGCGGGCTGGGCGGCACCTATGCCGGAAACCCGATTGCCTGCGCTGCCGCGCTGGCGGTACTGGACATTTTCGAGCAGGAAAATCTACTGCAAAAGGCAAATACGCTTGGCAAAACGCTGCGCGATGGCCTGATGGAGATAGCGGAAACGCACCGTGAGATTGGCGACGTGCGCGGACTGGGCGCCATGATCGCCATTGAGTTGTTTGAAAATGGCGACCCCGGCAAACCGAACGCGACTCTGACCGCCGACATTGTGGCCCGCGCCCGCGAGAAAGGGTTAATTCTGCTCTCCTGCGGTCCTTACTACAACATCTTGCGCATCCTCGTTCCACTCACTATTGAGGCCTCGCAGATTCGGCAAGGCCTGGAGATTATCGCCCAGTGCTTTGATGAGGCGAAACAAGCGTAATGTCCAATAAGCAGCGTCGGATGGCGACGTAACTGTCTTATCCGGCCTACAAAAACCGTTTCGATTGTAGGCCGAATAAGCCAGGCGCCATCCGGTAAACGAGCGCAATAACAATAAAGAGGTTTTAGGATGGGGCAATTGTCAGAATCACATGCATTAGGGGGCGGGCTGAAATCACGCCACGTCACCATGTTATCGATCGCCGGCGTCATCGGCGCCAGCCTGTTTGTCGGTTCCAGCGTGGCGATTGCGGAGGCCGGCCCTGCGGTACTGCTGGCCTATCTGTTCGCAGGACTTTTAGTCGTCATGATTATGCGAATGCTGGCTGAAATGGCCGTCGCCACGCCGGATACCGGTTCTTTTTCCACCTATGCGGATAAAGCGATCGGCCCCTGGGCCGGGTATACCATCGGCTGGTTATACTGGTGGTTTTGGGTGCTGGTTATTCCGCTGGAGGCCAATATTGCCGCCATTATTCTGAATTCATGGATACCGGGTATTCCGGTGTGGCTATTTTCATTAGTGATTACGCTTGCCTTAACCGGAAGCAATTTATTGAGCGTCAAAAATTACGGCGAATTCGAATTCTGGCTGGCGCTATGTAAAGTGATTGCTATCCTGGCGTTTATCGCGCTGGGCGCGACGGCGATTAGCGGTTTTTATCCGTATGCCGAGGTAAGCGGTATCTCCCGGCTCTGGGATCACGGCGGTTTTATGCCTAACGGCTTCGGCGCGGTGTTAAGCGCCATGTTGATCACCATGTTCTCTTTTATGGGCGCGGAAATCGTCACTATTGCTGCCGCGGAATCCGATACGCCGGATAAACATATCGTACGCGCCACCAATTCTGTTATCTGGCGAATTTCCATCTTTTACCTGTGTTCCATTTTCGTGGTGGTGGCGCTGATCCCGTGGAATATGCCGGGTCTGAAAAGCGTAGGTTCGTACCGTTCGGTACTGGAGCTGCTTCATATTCCGCACGCAAAATTCATTATGGATTGCGTGATTTTGTTGTCGGTGACCAGTTGTCTGAACTCCGCATTATATACCGCCTCCCGGATGCTCTATTCCCTTAGCCGCCGCGGCGATGCGCCTGCGATAATGGGAAAAACTAACCGTAGCAAAACGCCCTGGGTGGCGGTTCTCCTCTCTACCGGCGCGGCGTTTTTAACCGTTATCGTCAATTATTACGCCCCGGCAAAAGTGTTTAAATTTCTTATCGACAGTTCTGGCGCCATCGCGCTGCTGGTCTATCTGGTGATTGCGATTTCGCAATTGCGGATGCGTAAAATTCTGCTGGCGCAGGGCGGAGAAATTAAGTTGAAAATGTGGCTTTATCCGTGGCTCACCTGGCTGGTTATCGGCTTTATCTGCTTTGTCCTGGTGGTGATGCTGTTTCGACCGGCACAGCAACTAGAAGTCATTTCGACCGGGCTGTTAGGGCTGGGCATAATAGGTACTGTCCCCATTATGTCTCGCTGGAAAAAACTGATAAGGTGGCAAAAAGCCCCCCTGCAAAACCTACGTTAGTTATTCCCGGCGTCAGCCGGGAAGCTTCTCAGGAGTAAAAGATGACCGCCCTTTCCCAACCGACGGCCATAGATGGCTATCGCTGGCTTAAAAATGACATTATTCGCGGCACTTATCAGCCGGATGAGAAACTGCGGATGAGTTTATTAACCGCCCGCTATGCGCTTGGCGTAGGGCCGCTGCGCGAGGCGCTGTCACAACTGGTGGCGGAACGGCTGGTCACCGTGGTGAATCAAAAAGGCTATCGCGTGGCGTCCATGTCAGAGGCGGAACTCCTCGATATTTTTGACGCGCGCGCCAATATGGAAGCGATGCTGGTACGCCTGGCGATTGAACGCGGCGATGATGCGTGGGAGGCGGAGATCCTGGCGCGAGCGCATATGCTCAGTAAACTGGAAGCCAGCGATGCCAGTGAACATATGCTCGATGAATGGGATCAGCGCCACCAGGCGTTTCATTCCGCCATTGTCGCCGGGTGCGGCTCCCATTACTTGCTACAGATGCGCGAACGCTTATTTGACCTGGCGGCCCGCTACCGCTTTATTTGGTTACGTGAAACCGTTCTGTCCGTCGAGATGCTGGAAGATAAACATATCCAGCATCACACGCTAACCGAAGCGATACTGGCGCGCGAGGCGGCACGCGCCAGCGAATTAATGCGTCAGCATTTGCTGACGCCGATTCCCATTATTCGCCAGGCGATGGCAGGGAAAATGTAGCCTGGCGCGACCTGATAGCCATTATTCTTCAGGAATACGCAACACTTGTCCCGGATATATTTTTTCCGGGCTTTTCAGCATCGGTTTATTTGCCTCGAAGATTTTATTATACAGATTGGCGTTACCATACACTTGCTTTGAAATAGCGCTCAGGGTGTCGCCTGATTTTACGGTATAAAACTGACTTTCAGCCGCCGGCGTCGTGGTTTTAACCTGATCGTCAACGCTGCTAATCCCGGCGATATTCCCCACGGCAACCAGAATTTTTTCTTTTGCCTCCTGACTCAGCCCATCACCCGTCACTGTCGCTTTTCCATCCGCAATTTGCACATTCACTTTGTCAGCGTCGGGTATTCCCGTTTTATTTAAATGTTCCTGGACTTTTTTCGCCTGATCGTCCTTATCATGATTAGCGGTTACCGCGTCCCAGAGTTTTTCACCTGCATCTTTTACAAAATTGAAAAGTCCCATATTCACCTCGCTTGTCAAAAATACACACAAAGAAAAGTGTAGCAGAGGGAATGAGGTTATCCTGATAAGCGGCGCTTATGCGCCGCCGGTGGCCGGTAATTAATGACGCATCTGAACCCAAAATGCGTGGATAAGCCCCGGAATATATCCGAGTAATGTCAGCAGGATATTAAGGATAAATGCCCAACCGAACCCTTTTCCTAAAAGTACGCCGAGCGGAGGCAAAATAATCGTAAATACAATTCTCCAGAAACCCATATACACTCCATACAAGCAAAATTAGTCATTGTTTAAAAAGAGATTTTATCTCTAAGCATAGTCAGTTTACCTGAGCCTGCCAGTCGCGCGCCGCGCTTTTACCCTCCTTTACGCTCTTTACGCTGGCATTAGGTTGACGTTTATTTTAGAATTAACTAAATTTAGAAAATGCTTAAATAACTATGACAGAGCTTGAACAACTTCAGGCCAGCGCAGAACAGGCGGCGGCCCTGCTCAAAGCGATGAGCCACCCAAAAAGATTACTGATTTTATGTATGCTTTGCGGTTCGCCAAAAACCAGCGCAGGCGAACTGGCGCGCATTACCGGGCTAAGCCCCTCCGCGACGTCGCAACATCTGGCGCGGATGCGGGAAGAAGGACTGATTGATAGTCAACGCGATGCCCAGCGCATTCACTATTTCATTAAAAATGAGGCGGTTAATACGATTATCGCCACGTTAAAGAATCTCTATTGTCCATAAGGAGGCACGATGTCCATTGGGATAGTTTCCCCCCGTGAGGCGCAAGCGCTGATAGCGCAAGGCGCGAAACTGATTGATGTGCGCGACGCCGATGAATATCTGCGCGAGCATATTCCACATGCGCAACTGGCGCCTCTCTCCCGGCTTGAACAGGGCGATTTGCCCGCCAACCTGCGAGCGGAACAGATTATTTTTCACTGTCAGTCAGGTAAACGAACCAGCAGCAATGCAGCAAAACTACAGGCCATTGCCGCCCCAGCTCAGGTCAGTCTACTGGAAGGCGGTATCGACGGATGGAAAGCGGCAGGATTGCCCGTCACAGAAGACAAATCGCAACCGTTGCCACTGATGCGTCAGGTGCAAATCGCCGCCGGCGGGTTGACGTTGCTTGGGGTGATTCTGGGCTATACGGTCCACGGCGGCTTTTCCCTCATTAGCGGTTTTGTCGGGGCCGGGTTAATGCTGGCAGGCATGACCGGCTTCTGCGGAATGGCGCGACTACTGGAAAAAATGCCCTGGAATAGCCGTACTCATTAAGCGGTACCTTCACCGCGCGTCGGTAGGTGTGTAGTAGACTGAAGGCGGGTTTATACCATTGTTCAACAGGAGAGCGTGATGTTCACACCAGGCGATATCGTACAGCCCCGAATGGGTGGGCCGAAACTGAAAGTGATTGAAGTCAACGAGGATCATATTGTCGCGGTACAGGTCGGTAATGAGCAGGGCGAAAAATTGATCCTCAAAGCGGCAGATGTCACCCCCTATTGCGAAGAGGGCGATTTTGGCGTGTGCTGATTTATCAGAATGAGCATGGCGCAACGTTCCCTGAGTCCCGGTTAATAGAGACAGGAAACGCAGCGCCATCTGTTAAAGGTTATCCGTGATTAGATTAAGAAATCATCCAGAGATTTCCCCGCCGCCAGCGCCTGGGCAATCGGTTTAGGCGTACGACCTTGTCCGGTCCAGGTTTTTTCTTCGCCATTGAAATCAGTAAAACGATATTTTGCCGGACGCGGCTGGCGCTTTTTAGCAGAACGCGGCATTGCTGAATCCATGGCAAATAACTCTTCCGGGTTAATACCGTCTGCTTTCATCAGCTCCAGAAAGGCATTAATTTTCTCCTGCTTCTCGGCAAGCTGGCGTTGCTGCAATTCTTCTTCTTCGCGTCTTTCTTTAGTGACAACCCTGAATTTTTCGAGCATTTCTTCAAGAACGTCAATGGAGAATTCGCGAGCCATAGCGCGCAGCGTGCGGATATTATTTAAGTTCTGTAACATCAAATTCATATCAATAAAAACCTTTTAACGCAGAAAACAAAAACTATTACAGGCGGTATTGTATGCGATTATTGATTATATTTCCAGATCCTAAAGTTCATACAGATATACTCAGTATAACTCGATTAATTATATTAATCTGTTAACCAGAAGGTTATATTCATTACCCCCTGTGTGTTTCAGGTTATTCTGCCTACGGTATATCTGTAGGTTTCCCGTTCGGCTGTTTATACCCTTCATTCTTCAAGTTGCTTATGTGTTGGCTACGGATTACCCGGCCCATCCATGGGCCTCGCCCTGACGGGTCGTCGCACGCGACGTTCAAATCTGCTCCCCGCAGATTTGTCGCTCCCCCCCCAGTCACATCGTTATCTATGCTCCTGGGGATTCACTCCCTTGCCGCCTTTAAACAACTCGAAATCCATAGCGTATATAGCGTATTGCGTATCTCAGTAACCGCGGTGGCCCTCACGGTGGCTGACCTTATACAGAAGTGAATATTTCAGCACAATAAGAGATTAATCATTCAAAAATCATCATCAGAGCTTTATGCTAAAAATTCCCCTGCAATAGCTATAATTATGCTGAGAAAAGTAGAGCGCGTACCGTTAGCCGAGAATACATCGCATCTGACAACATTTGGAATGTGGCTGAAAATCGCCAGAAAAACAATGCATTATAATGCATTGATTTAAAAGTAATTAATGACTAACAACAACGAAAATCTCGCCGCGAGCAAAAAACACACAACCACAGAGTATTTTATCGACAAAAAGTCTATAAATAAAAATATTGCACTAGTTGATAGTTATTATATAGGGATATACTCTATGCAAAGACAAAAGTGCTTTATGATTTCACTACCAACCATCACCTCATTCTGATTGATACGCTACAAGGAGCATTAACATGTTCTCTCCACAGTCACGCTTGCGTCATGCCGTAGCAGACACGTTTGCGATGGTTGTTTACTGTTCTGTTGTGAACATGTTGATCGAGATATTCCTCTCCGGAATGAGCTTTGAGCAGTCGCTTTCTTCCAGGCTGGTGGCGATACCTGTCAACATTTTGATTGCATGGCCATACGGCGTTTACCGCGATCTGATTATGCGCGTCGCGCGTAAGGCAAGCCCGGCGGGATGGGCCAAAAACCTGGCGGATGTATTGGCTTATGTCACCTTTCAGTCACCCGTTTATATTATCATCTTGCTGACCGTCGGCGCCGGCTGGCATCAGATAGTGGCCGCCGTGAGTTCAAACATTGTTGTTTCAATGTTAATGGGCGCGGTTTATGGCTACTTCCTGGATTATTGTCGCCGCCTGTTTAAAGTGAGCAGCTATCATCAGGCTAAGGCGTAAGTTAGCGTCGCGACTGGCATTGCCAGTCGCGCTTTTAGTCGGTTTTTTCGTCGCCAAAAAGCCCGTTCAGATAACGTTCTAACGCTATTCGGGAACTAAAGCCGTGGGGAATACCGTAATGTTCGTGGGTCTCGCCGCCTAAATAGAGCGGAAAGTTTTGGTAGTGATCGCAGGTTTTAATATCCGAAGCCGGGTCAGCCAGTGATGAGCTACGGTCTTTTAATCTGGGATGAATGATCAGCGCGGTACGCCCCATACGCGCCTCGCGGTTAACATAAACATAATTCTCGCCGCGTCGATAACCATACGTCTTATTCGTCACCACATCGACGGTAAACCCTGCCTTTTCCAGTACCCGCGCCACCTCGTCAGGTCGTAAATACATATTTTATCCTCATTCTCTTTTACTGCGGGCTTACCTTACCCGATAGCGCGTTATCAACGCTTTCAGAAAAGTCCAGAAACGCATGATATCGCCGTAACAAGCCTCAGCAGGTAAAAATATGAACTACACTGAAAGCTACATCGAAATCAATGGAGGATCATATGCTTAACAAACCGAACCGAAACGACGTCGATGATGGTGTTCAGGATATTCAGAATGATGTCAATCGATTAGCCGACAGTCTGGAAGATGTCCTTAAATCCTGGGGAAGCGATGCGAAAGACGAAGCCGAGGCTGCGCGACGTAAAGCACAGGCGTTGCTGAAAGAGACCCGGGCGCGGATGCAGGGTCGTACTCGCGTAAAACAAGCCGCCTGTGATGCGATGGGGTGCGCGGATACGTTTGTGCGTGAAAAACCCTGGTGTAGCGTAGGAACCGCCGCAGCGGTAGGGATTTTTATCGGGGCGCTGCTTAGCCTGCGTCGCTAACGACGTGCGCTGCCGGATGGCGACATACTTTATTGGGCCTGCATCATTGCCGCAGGCCCAGGTCGCGCCATTCGGCGAAACGGTTACTGTATCGCCTGTCGAAGCTGCCACGCGACCTGTTTCGCCATGGCAGCGGAAGTAATATTGGTAAACGACAGTAAAATGCCCCCCTTTCCTGACGAAACCACTCGCCAACGGCTTAGCGCCTGTACCGCCAGTCCGGCCTGATTCGCTTTTGCTACCTGCGCTTTATCATCACCTTCAACCTCAATAACCAATTGAATACCGCCTTTCTGTAATGTCACGACAAATCCCTGTTCTGCCAGCGCCTCTTCAATCCATAACCGTCGCTGAGCATAATGTTGACGCATCTTTTTCAGATGCCGCCAGAAATGGCCATCACGGATAAAATCAGCCAGCGTGTGCTGCCATAACAACGGTACACTACAGGGCATCAGCGACGCCTGCTGGCGGAAATGCTCAATCTGCTTTATCGGCACCACCAGCCAGGCGGTACGTAATGCCGGAAAGAGCGACTTACTGAACGTTCCGGCGTAAATCACTCGCTGCGGGGCATCCAGACTCTTGAGCGGCGGAAGCGGTTTACCGTGATAACGAAATTCGCTGTCGTAGTCATCTTCAATAATCCAGGCCTGCACATTCGCCGCCCATGCCAGAAGTTGCCGTCGGCGAGTTAACGACAGCGCCACCCCCAACGGACTTTGATGGGCGGGCGTCACCAATGCAAAGCGCCCCTGCGGGCAATCCCGCATCCCCGCCGCGACATTCAGCCCATCGGCATCGACCGGAATCGGCGCCAGCGTAATCCCCTCCTGCGTTATCACCGGGCGAATTAACGGAAAGCCGGGATCTTCCACCCACATGCTGTCTCCCGGCACAGACAATGTACGCAGGATTAGCCGCATAGAATCCGCATAACCGGAGGTAATAAATACCTGTTCCGGCAGACATTCAATGCTACGCGAAACCCGCAGGTAATCGACTATCGCCTGGCGCAAAATCGCCTCGCCGCAGACGTCGCCTAATGCCAGATCGAAGCGCGTCTGCGTGCGCAACCGACGCCCCATCACTCGCGCCCACTTCTCGCGTGGAAAGAGATCCAGCGCCGGTAACCCCATCTGAAAGGGTTTCGGCTCCGGACTTTCTCCGGCAAAAACGGCGGGTATCGGCGGCGCCGTCTCAAACCGTAGAGCGTTGCTCACAAACGTGCCTGCCTGGCCACGTCGCTCCAGCCAGCCCTGCGCCACCAGTTCGCCATAGGCATTTTCCACCGTGGCGCGAGAAACGCCCAGTTCCTGCGCCCACGTTCGGCTGGAAGGCAAACGCGTTCCGGGCGCGAGTTCTCCTTGCTCAATGGCCGTTTTTAACTGACGAGCGATGTGCTGATAGCGCGGCATATGGTCTGCTTTTTCTGTAAAAATATGGCTCTCTTTTACAGACCATTATAGTGCTACAGTGCTCGTCATCAACACGAGGAGAAACATGATGACGACGTTACGCCAACCCTATTATGAACTGAGCCCGGAGGTTTATAGCGCTCTGGTGCAGGCGAAAAACGCGCTGGAAAAGAGCACGCTTGACCTCACTCTGATGGAGCTGATTTACCTGCGTGTTTCGCAAATAAATGGTTGTGCATTTTGCCTGGAGATGCACAGTAAAGCGCTGCGTAAGGCTGGCGTAAATCAAGCTAAATTAGATGCGCTGGCAGGATGGCGGGTAAGCCACCATTTCAGCGAGCAAGAGTGCGCGGCGTTAGCCTGGGCGGAATCGGTGACGCACATTGCTGAAACCCACGCCGAAGATAATGTTTACCTGCCGCTGCTCGATCATTTCAGCGCGCGTGAAATCAGCGATCTGACCTTCGCCATCGGTTTAATGAACTGCTTTAACCGTCTGGCGATCGGTATGCGAATGTGACGCATTGTTGCCGGATGGCGCAGATGTCAGCCAACTCTGTTATGCGTCAACCTGCAGGCCGGATCGGGCGTTCACGCCGCCATCCGGCAAAAATTAGCCATGCCGCCCCTCCCCCGCTGCGTTCATCAGCGACGTTAAAATCAATCGAAAATTCCCATATCTTGTATGGTTGAATCTTAATTCAACTACATCTAGTATTTCGTGTATCAACACACGACAATCCGACGCGTTTCATCGCGCCGTTTTCTCATTTTAAATGGAAATACGAATCATGAGCATTACTATTTACACTCGCAATAACTGTGTTCAGTGCCACGCCACAAAGCGGGCGATGGAAAGCCGTGGATTTGAATTTGAGATAGTGAACGTCGATCTGGTGCCGGATGCAGCGGATACGCTCCGGGCGCAAGGATTTCGTCAATTACCGGTGGTGATGGCGGGCGATTTGAGCTGGTCTGGCTTCCGCCCGGACATGATTAACCGTCTGCACCCGACACCCCACGCGGCAAACGCATGAGCGCGCTTGTCTACTTCTCCAGCAGCTCTGAAAATACGCACCGTTTTATGCAGCGTCTGGGGCTGCCTGCCACGCGTATTCCGCTCAATGAACGGGAGCGAATTCAGGTAGACGAACCGTACATTCTGGTTGTGCCGTCATACGGCGGCGGCGGGATGGCCGGTGCGGTGCCGCGACAGGTGATCCGCTTTTTAAATGATGAACACAACCGGGCGCGCATTCGCGGCGTCATCGCCTCCGGTAACCGCAATTTCGGCGATGCCTGGGGATGCGCTGGCGATGTGATAGCACAAAAATGCGGCGTCCCCTGGCTGTACCGCTTTGAGCTCATGGGCACACAACGCGACATCGATAACGTCCGAAAAGGAGTAAATGAATTTTGGCAACAACTACCCCGGAGCGCGTAATGCAGGAAACCATGGATTACCACGCCCTGAACGCGATGCTGAATCTTTATGATAAAGCAGGCCATATTCAGTTCGACAAGGACCAGCAGGCGATCGACGCCTTCTTTGCCGCCCACGTCCGCCCGCATTCCGTGACGTTTGCCAGCCAGCATGAACGTCTGGAGACGCTGGTTCGGGAAGGGTATTACGATGACGCCGTCCTCGCGCGTTACGACCGCGCCTTCGTCCTTCGCCTGTTCGAGCACGCCCATGCCAGCGGCTTTCGCTTCCAGACGTTTCTTGGCGCCTGGAAGTTCTATACCAGTTACACGCTGAAAACCTTCGACGGCAAACGTTATCTGGAACACTTTGAAGATCGGGTGACAATGGTGGCGTTGACGCTGGCGCAGGGTGACGAAACACTGGCCACCCAACTGACCGATGAAATGCTTTCTGGTCGCTTTCAGCCCGCCACCCCGACTTTTTTAAATTGCGGCAAACAGCAGCGTGGGGAACTGGTCTCCTGCTTCCTGCTCCGTATCGAAGACAATATGGAGTCGATCGGGCGAGCGGTGAATTCGGCGCTGCAACTCTCCAAACGCGGCGGCGGCGTCGCGTTTTTACTCTCCAATCTGCGCGAGGCGGGCGCGCCGATCAAACGCATTGAGAATCAGTCTTCCGGCGTGATCCCGGTGATGAAAATGCTGGAAGACGCATTTTCGTATGCCAACCAGCTTGGCGCGCGCCAGGGGGCCGGCGCGGTTTATCTCCATGCGCACCACCCGGATATTCTGCGTTTTCTGGATACCAAACGGGAAAATGCTGACGAAAAAATCCGGATCAAAACGCTCTCTCTCGGCGTGGTGATCCCGGATATCACCTTCCGGCTGGCGAAAGAAAACGCGCAAATGGCGCTCTTTTCGCCCTATGACGTACAACGACGCTACGGCAAACCGTTTGGCGATATCGCCATTAGCGAACGGTACGATGAATTAATTGCCGATCCGCACGTGCGTAAAACCTATATTAACGCCCGTGACTTTTTTCAAACACTGGCGGAGATTCAGTTCGAATCCGGGTATCCCTACATCATGTTTGAAGATACGGTAAACCGCGCGAATCCCATTGCTGGGCGCATTAATATGAGCAACCTGTGCTCGGAAATTTTACAGGTCAATAGCGCCTCCCGTTACGACGATAACCTTGACTATACCCACATCGGGCATGACATCTCCTGCAATCTCGGCTCGCTGAATATCGCTCACGTCATGGATTCACCGGACATTGGTCGTACCGTAGAAACCGCTATTCGCGGCCTGACGGCGGTGTCGGACATGAGCCATATACGCAGCGTGCCCTCAATAGCCGCCGGTAATGCCGCCTCTCATGCCATCGGTCTGGGCCAGATGAATCTGCATGGTTATCTGGCGAGAGAAGGCATTGCCTACGGTTCGCCGGAGGCGTTGGATTTCACCAATCTCTATTTTTACACCATTACCTGGCATGCCGTGCATACTTCAATGCGGCTGGCCCGCGAACGCGGCAAAACCTTCGCCGAATTTGCGCAGTCGCGCTATGCCAGCGGCGACTATTTTACGCAGTATTTACAGGACGACTGGCAACCGAAAACGGCGAAAGTCAGGGCGCTATTTGCCCGCAGCGGCATTACGCTGCCCACACGAGAAATGTGGCTAAAGCTGCGCGACGATGTGATGCGCTATGGCATCTATAACCAAAATTTGCAGGCGGTGCCGCCGACCGGTTCGATTTCTTACATTAATCATGCGACCTCCAGCATTCATCCGATTGTGGCCAAAATTGAGATTCGCAAAGAGGGCAAAACCGGGCGTGTGTATTACCCCGCGCCGTTTATGACCAATGAAAATCTGGACATGTATCAGGATGCTTACGATATCGGTCCGGAAAAAATTATTGATACCTATGCCGAGGCCACGCGCCACGTCGATCAAGGACTGTCGCTCACCCTGTTTTTCCCCGATACCGCCACGACCCGCGATATCAACAAGGCGCAGATCTATGCCTGGCGAAAAGGTATTAAGTCACTGTATTACATCCGGCTTCGCCAGTTGGCGCTGGAAGGTACTGAAATTGAAGGCTGCGTATCCTGCGCGCTATAAGGAAAGCCATATGAAATTATCTCGTATTAGCGCCATCAACTGGAACAAGATCCAGGACGACAAAGATCTGGAGGTGTGGAACCGGCTGACCAGTAACTTCTGGCTGCCGGAAAAAGTGCCGTTATCGAATGATATTCCGGCCTGGCAGACGCTGAGCGCCGCCGAACAGCAGCTCACTATTCGCGTGTTTACGGGTCTTACGCTGCTCGACACTATCCAGAACATCGCAGGCGCGCCGTCGTTAATGGCAGATGCCATCACGCCGCATGAAGAGGCAGTACTGTCGAACATCAGCTTTATGGAAGCGGTACACGCCCGCTCTTACAGTTCTATTTTTTCCACACTGTGCCAGACGAAAGAGGTTGATGCCGCCTACGCCTGGAGCGAAGAAAACCCGCCGCTACAGCGTAAGGCGCAGATTATTTTGGCTCATTACGTCAGCGATGAACCGCTAAAGAAAAAGATTGCCAGCGTCTTTTTAGAGTCTTTTCTGTTCTATTCCGGCTTCTGGCTGCCGATGTATTTCTCCAGCCGCGGTAAGCTCACGAACACTGCCGACCTGATTCGTTTAATCATTCGCGATGAAGCGGTTCACGGTTATTATATTGGCTATAAGTATCAGATAGCGCTACAAAAACTATCGGCAATCGAGCGTGAAGAGTTAAAGCTTTTCGCGCTGGATTTGTTGATGGAACTGTACGACAACGAAATCCGCTACACAGAAGCGTTATATGCGGAAACCGGCTGGGTTAACGACGTCAAAGCCTTCTTGTGCTACAACGCCAATAAAGCCTTAATGAACCTGGGTTATGAGGCGTTATTTCCGCCGGAGATGGCAGACGTGAATCCCGCAATCCTTGCCGCGCTCTCGCCGAATGCCGACGAAAACCATGATTTCTTTTCCGGCTCAGGTTCATCTTATGTGATGGGGAAAACAGTCGAAACCGAAGACGAAGACTGGAATTTTTAACCTTACGGGCATGGGAAATAACGTTACATTTCCCATGCCTTTATTTCAAGCAATAGGGAGTCAAATCGCGCAAATATTATAACATGTCCTACACTCAATACGAGTGACATTATTCACCTGGATTCCCCCAATTCAGGTGGATTTTTGCTGGTTGTTCCAAAAAATATCTCTTCCTCCCCATTCGCGTTCAGCCCTTATATCATGGGAAATCACAGCCGATAGCACCTCGCAATATTCATGCCAGAAGCAAATTCAGGGTTGTCTCAGATTCTGAGTATGTTAGGGTAGAAAAAGGTAACTATTTCTATCAGGTAACATATCGACATAAGTAAATAACAGGAATCATTCTATTGCATGGCAATTAAATTAGAAGTGAAGAATCTGTATAAAATATTTGGAGAGCATCCGCAGCGTGCCTTCAAATATATTGAAAAGGGACTATCGAAAGAGCAAATACTGGAAAAAACGGGGCTATCGCTTGGCGTTAAAGACGCCAGTCTGGCCATTGAAGAAGGCGAGATATTTGTCATCATGGGATTATCCGGCTCGGGTAAATCCACAATGGTACGCCTTCTCAATCGCCTGATTGAACCCACCCGCGGACAGGTACTGATTGACGGCGTTGATATTGCCAAAATATCAGACGCTGAGCTTCGCGAGGTGCGCAGGAAAAAGATTGCGATGGTCTTCCAGTCATTTGCGCTCATGCCACATATGACCGTGCTGGATAATACGGCATTCGGTATGGAATTAGCGGGCATCGCGGCGCAAGAGCGTCGAGAAAAAGCGCTGGACGCCTTGCGTCAGGTGGGGCTTGAGAATTACGCTCACGCCTATCCGGATGAACTTTCCGGTGGGATGCGTCAGCGTGTTGGGCTTGCCCGCGCGCTGGCAATCAACCCTGATATCTTATTAATGGATGAAGCGTTTTCCGCCCTCGATCCATTAATTCGTACCGAAATGCAGGATGAGCTGGTGAAATTACAGGCGAAACATCAGCGCACCATTGTCTTTATTTCCCACGATCTTGATGAGGCTATGCGTATTGGCGACAGGATTGCCATTATGCAAAATGGCGAGGTCGTACAGGTTGGTACGCCGGATGAGATCCTGAATAATCCGGCAAATGATTATGTCCGCACGTTCTTCCGTGGCGTGGATATTAGTCAGGTCTTTAGCGCCAAAGATATTGCCCGTCGCAGCCCGGTCGGATTAATTCGTAAAACGCCAGGTTTTGGTCCCCGTTCGGCACTGAAATTATTACAGGACGAAGACCGTGAATATGGTTACGTCATTGAGCGTGGCAATAAATTCGTGGGCGTCGTGTCCATCGACTCATTAAAAGCGGCATTAAGCCAGGCGCAAGGGATTGAAGCGGCGCTTATCGACGACCCTTTAGTCGTTGATGCGCAAACCCCACTCAGCGAGTTGCTCTCTCACGTCGGTCAGGCGCCCTGCGCAGTGCCGGTTGTCGATGAAGAACACCAGTATGTTGGCATTATTTCAAAACGTATGTTGCTACAGGCTTTAGATCGCGAGGGGGGTAACAATGGCTGATCAAACGAATCCGTGGGATACCGCACAGGTGGCCGATACTACGACGCAAACGGCTGATGCCTGGGGAACACCGGCAGGCGTAGCCACGGACGGCGGCAGTACCGACTGGTTGAACAGCGCGCCCGCGCCAGCCCCTGAACACTTTTCTCTTCTGGACCCGTTCCATAAGACGCTGATCCCGCTGGATAGCTGGGTCACAGAGGGAATCGACTGGGTCGTCACCCATTTCCGTCCCCTTTTTCAGGGGATTCGTGTGCCGGTGGATTACATCCTTAACGGCTTTCAGCAACTGCTGCTGGGAATGCCCGCCCCTGTGGCGATTATTCTCTTTGCGCTGATTGCCTGGCAGGTTTCCGGCGTGGGCATGGGGATCGCGGCGCTGATATCGCTGATCGCCATCGGCGCGATCGGCGCCTGGTCGCAGGCGATGATTACCCTGGCGCTGGTGCTGACCGCCCTGTTGTTCTGCGTCGTGATCGGATTACCGATGGGAATCTGGCTGGCGCGCAGCCCGCGCGCGGCCAAAATAGTTCGTCCGCTGCTGGATGCGATGCAGACCACGCCCGCGTTTGTCTATCTGGTGCCGATTGTCATGTTATTCGGCATCGGTAACGTGCCGGGCGTGGTGGTGACGATTATTTTTGCGCTACCGCCAATTATACGCCTGACGATCCTGGGCATTAACCAGGTGCCTGCCGACTTAATTGAAGCGTCGCGCTCGTTCGGCGCCAGCCCGCGCCAAATGTTGTTCAAAGTGCAACTACCGCTGGCGATGCCCACCATTATGGCAGGCGTTAATCAGACGCTGATGCTGGCTCTCTCGATGGTCGTCATCGCCTCGATGATTGCGGTCGGCGGGCTTGGCCAGATGGTATTACGCGGCATTGGTCGTCTTGATATGGGGCTGGCAACCGTCGGCGGCGTCGGCATTGTGATTCTCGCCATCATTCTGGACCGTCTGACGCAGGCCGTCGGGCGCGACTCGCGTAGCCGCGGTAACCGTCGCTGGTATACCACCGGTCCTGTTGGGCTAATCACCCGCCCTTTCGTTAAGTAACTCTCCTGACGCCCGGTGACATTGCGCTTACCGGGCTTACAACTCCCTACCATAATTAAAGGAACAACGATGCGACATACTGTGATATTTGCCTCAGCGTTTGCCACCCTTGTCACCGCCAGCGCTTTCGCTGCCGACCTGCCTGGCAAAGGCATTACCGTTCAACCTATCCAAAGCACTATTTCTGAAGAGTCCTTCCAGACGTTACTGGTCAGCCGGGCGCTGGAAAAGTTGGGTTATACCGTAAATAAGCCGAGTGAAGTCGATTACAACGTAGGCTATACCTCCATCGCCTCTGGCGATGCGACGTTTACCGCCGTGAACTGGCAGCCGCTGCATGATGATATGTATGCCGCAGCAGGCGGAGACAACAAGTTTTACCGCGAGGGCGTCTTCGTCTCCGGCGCTGCGCAGGGCTATCTGATCGATAAAAAAACCGCCGAGCAGTACAACATCACCAATATCGCTCAGCTAAAAGATCCGAAAATCGCCAAAATCTTCGATACCAATGGCGACGGCAAAGCGGACATGATGGGCTGCTCGCCGGGCTGGGGCTGCGAAGCCGTGATCAATCACCAGAATAAAGCGTTTGATCTGCAAAAAACCGTTGAGGTCAGCCACGGTAACTATGCGGCGATGATGGCTGATACCATTACCCGTTTTAAAGAAGGCAAGCCGGTGCTGTATTACACCTGGACCCCGTACTGGGTGAGCGACGTAATGAAGCCGGGTAAAGATGTCGTCTGGCTACAGGTGCCGTTCTCCTCTCTGCCGGGCGAACAGAAAAATATTGATACTAAACTGCCGAACGGCGCGAACTATGGGTTCCCGGTTAATACCATGCATATTGTCGCCAATAAGGCATGGGCGGAGAAAAACCCGGCGGCGGCGAAACTGTTCGCCATCATGAAGCTGCCGCTGGCGGATATCAACGCGCAGAACGCCATGATGCATGCCGGTAAATCGTCTGAAGCCGATGTTCAGGGCCACGTGGACGGCTGGATCAACGCCCACCAGCAGCAGTTTAACGGCTGGGTGAAAGAAGCGCTGGCCGCGCAGAAATAGTATCGTTTTTTATGCCGGATAAGGCGCAATTCATGCGCCGCTATCCGGCCAACGCAATCTCTCCTCAAAGCGCACGATTCATCACGTCACCGTTCCCCTTTATTCATCAACATCCGCTATGATTGTTTTCCCAGGAAATAATTATCTGAATCACGATTACCATAATGACGAAACCCACTCATGAGCTTAGCCCGGCGCTGATCGTTTTAATGTCTGTGGCCACGGGTCTGGCGGTCGCCAGCAACTACTATGCCCAGCCGCTGCTTGATACCATCGCGCATCACTTTTCGCTTTCCGCCAGCTCCGCAGGGTTTATCGTTACCGCCGCGCAGTTGGGCTATGCCGCTGGCCTGTTGTTTCTGGTGCCGCTCGGCGACATGTTTGAACGCCGAACGCTGATTGTCTCCATGACGTTGCTGGCGGCTGGCGGAATGCTGATCACCGCCAGCAGTCAGTCGCTTAGCATGATGATACTCGGAACGGCCTTAACCGGACTGTTCTCCGTGGTGGCGCAGATTCTGGTTCCGCTGGCCGCTACGCTTGCGACGCCCGCCACCCGCGGTAAAGTGGTCGGCACCATTATGAGCGGCCTGTTGCTGGGGATCCTGCTGGCGCGAACGGTCGCCGGACTGCTGGCAAACCTCGGCGGTTGGCGCACCGTATTTTGGGTAGCGTCGGCGCTGATGGCGCTGATGGCCGTCGCGTTATGGCGCGGACTGCCAAAGCTCAAATCCGACACCCATCTTAACTACCCGCAACTGTTGGGTTCTGTATTCAGCCTGTTTATTCACGATAAGCTGCTGCGTACCCGCGCGCTGCTGGGCTGTCTGACCTTTGCTAATTTCAGCATCCTCTGGACGTCAATGGCCTTTTTGCTCGCCGCGCCGCCGTTTAGCTATTCCGAGGGGATGATTGGCCTGTTTGGCCTGGCGGGGGCCGCTGGCGCTTTAGGCGCGCGTCCGGCGGGCGGATTTGCCGATAAAGGTAAATCTCACCTCACCACCACGTTCGGCTTACTGCTGCTGTTACTCTCCTGGCTGGCTATCTGGCTTGGGCACACCTCGGTACTGGCGCTGATTATTGGCATTCTGGTACTGGACCTCACCGTTCAGGGGGTACATATCACCAATCAGACGGTCATCTATCGTTTGCATCCGGATGCGCGTAACCGGCTCACCGCCGGCTATATGACCAGCTACTTTATCGGTGGCGCCGCGGGGTCGCTGATTTCCGCCTCCGCCTGGCAACATGCCGGCTGGGCTGGCGTTTGTCTGGCGGGTGTCACGGTAGCCTTACTTAATTTACTGGTCTGGTGGCGAGGTTTTCACCGACAGGAAGCCGTAAATTAAGCGGATAGTGAGCGTTTACCTTTGTTTAAGCTCCTTAGGGTGTTAAGGAGCTCCCCAGTCTGTTAAGGTTATGCTATTCATTTATCATGGTTATTTTTATACCGGTGAAGAATAATATAATTCTATGGAAAGCCCTGCATCCCCATCTGCTCCCAGGCCAATAGCGCCCGTTCAAGGATTCGAAGGTCGTTCACCGATAGCTATCCGTGATATTCCGGTGGCTTTTGCATCGGGTTGTAAGGCCGTTTACCCGGCTTTCGCCCCTCCCGCTTATCGTTCTCTCCTGATTTTTTCATGCAGGCACTCACGCTTTTCTCGTCATTCCTGGATTTGCCGCAGGCGGCGCTTTACCGGGCCCAATGTTCCCGCTGACGTCTCAGTCTGCGTATCATTGGTTGCTTTATAGCCTGAAAGAATGATTTTGTATTAATAATACATTTACTTTATTTGTCACTGTCGTTACTATATCGGCTGAAATTAATG
The DNA here is from genome assembly GCF_046550775.1 of Salmonella sp. SAL04202. Lineage (NCBI taxonomy): Bacteria > Pseudomonadati > Pseudomonadota > Gammaproteobacteria > Enterobacterales > Enterobacteriaceae > Salmonella > Salmonella sp. SAL04202. The sequence continues at coordinate 89,502 of NZ_JBGDXK010000002.1, forward strand.
AGGTCATGCCCAAATGGATAGTTCGTTTACGCCCATTGAACAAATGCTAAAATTTCGCGCCAGCCGTCACGAAGACTTTCCTTACCAGGAAATTCTTTTGACTCGTCTTTGTATGCACATGCAAGGCAAGCTCCTGGAAAACCGCAATAAAATGCTGAAGGCTCAAGGGATTAACGAGACGTTGTTTATGGCGTTGATTACGCTGGAGTCTCAGGAAAACCACAGTATTCAGCCGTCTGAATTAAGCTGCGCGCTGGGTTCATCTCGCACCAATGCGACACGCATTGCAGATGAGCTGGAAAAACGCGGCTGGATTGAGCGTCGTGAGAGCGATAACGACCGCCGTTGCCTGCATCTGCAATTAACGGAGAAAGGCCAGGCATTTTTGCAAGAAGTGCTTCCGCCTCAGCATCATTGTCTGCATCAACTCTGGTCATCACTTAGCACAGCCGAAAAAGATCAACTTGAGCACATCACTCGTAAACTCCTGACGCGTCTTGATCAAATGGAGCAGGAAGGCACTGTTCTTGAGGCGCTGCGCTAAAGCGCCGACCCGCTCAAAAATCCAGATTAATAACAGGAAAGCGGACAGGCCGGCACGCATTACTGCTGGCCTTTCTGACAACAGGTCGGCTCAGCCGATGTGAATAATAAGATCGTGGAGAACAACATGAGCGCAAATGCGGAGATCCAAACCCCGCAGCAACCGGCTAAGAAGAAAGGCAAACGCAAAACAGCGCTGCTACTTCTTACCTTGCTCTTTGTTATTATTGCCGTGGCATATGGAATTTATTGGTTTTTAGTATTGCGTCATATTGAAGAGACAGATGATGCTTACGTGGCAGGGAACCAGGTTCAAATCATGGCGCAGGTGTCAGGCAGCGTGACGAAAGTCTGGGCTGATAACACCGACTTTGTAAAAGAGGGCGATGTTCTGGTCACGCTCGATCAGACTGACGCCAAACAAGCGTTTGAAAAAGCTAAAACGGCGCTGGCCTCCAGCGTGCGCCAGACGCACCAGTTGATGATTAACAGCAAGCAGTTGCAGGCGAATATCGACGTGCAAAAAACCGCCCTGGCGCAAGCGCAAAGCGACCTTAACCGTCGTGTGCCGCTGGGTAACGCCAATCTTATTGGCCGTGAAGAGCTGCAACACGCCCGCGATGCCGTCGCCAGCGCGCAGGCACGGCTGGATGTCGCCATTCAACAGTACAATGCCAACCAGGCAATGATACTCAACAGTAAACTGGAAGATCAGCCCGCGGTTCAACAAGCGGCGACCGAAGTGCGTAACGCCTGGCTGGCGCTGGAGCGTACCCGCATCGTCAGCCCAATGACCGGTTATGTCTCCCGCCGCGCCGTCCAGCCTGGCGCGCAGATCAGCCCCACCACGCCGCTGATGGCCGTGGTGCCTGCAACCGATCTGTGGGTGGACGCTAACTTTAAAGAGACTCAATTAGCGAATATGCGCATTGGGCAGCCAGTGACGGTGATTACTGATATTTATGGCGACGACGTAAAATACACCGGTAAAGTCGTCGGTCTGGATATGGGAACAGGCAGCGCCTTCTCTCTGCTGCCCGCGCAAAATGCGACGGGTAACTGGATTAAAGTGGTTCAACGTCTGCCGGTACGCGTCGAACTGGACGCCCGCCAGTTAGAACAACATCCGCTGCGTATTGGTTTATCGACGCTGGTCACCGTGGATACCGCTAATCGCGACGGTCAGGTACTGGCCAGCCAGGTACGAACGACGCCGGTTGCCGAAAGTAACGCACGCGAAATTAATCTCGCGCCGGTCAATAAACTGATCGACGACATAGTGCAGGCTAACGCGGGTTAATCCTGAGGTGCGTGTGATGCAACAGCAAAAACCGCTGGAGGGCGCGCAGCTCGTCATCATGACGATCGCGCTGTCGCTGGCGACATTCATGCAGGTGCTGGACTCCACCATTGCCAACGTGGCGATTCCGACCATCGCCGGGAACCTGGGTTCTTCCCTAAGCCAGGGGACATGGGTTATCACCTCTTTCGGGGTGGCGAACGCTATCTCGATTCCCTTAACCGGCTGGCTGGCGAAACGTTTTGGCGAAGTCAAACTGTTCATGTGGTCGACGGTCGCCTTTGCCGCGGCCTCCTGGGCCTGTGGCGTATCCAGCAGCCTGAATATGCTGATCTTCTTCCGCGTGGTGCAGGGCGTGGTCGCCGGGCCGCTGATTCCGCTCTCGCAAAGCCTGTTGCTGAATAACTATCCGCCTGCAAAGCGCTCCATTGCGCTGGCGCTCTGGTCAATGACCGTCATTGTCGCGCCGATTTGCGGCCCGATTCTGGGGGGCTATATCAGTGATAATTACCACTGGGGATGGATTTTCTTCATCAACGTGCCGATTGGCATCGCCGTCGTCCTGATGACGTTACACACGCTGCGCGGACGTGAAACGCATACCGAACGGCGACGTATTGACGCCGTCGGGCTGGCGTTACTGGTGATTGGCATCGGCAGCCTGCAAATTATGCTCGATCGCGGTAAAGAGCTGGACTGGTTCTCCTCGCAGGAAATTATCATCCTGACCGTGGTCGCCGTCATCGCCATCAGTTTCCTGATCGTCTGGGAACTGACCGACGATCACCCTATCGTCGATCTTTCTCTTTTTAAATCGCGTAACTTCACGATTGGCTGCTTGTGCATCAGCCTTGCCTATATGCTCTATTTCGGCGCCATTGTTCTACTGCCGCAGCTTTTGCAAGAGGTGTACGGCTATACCGCAACGTGGGCAGGTCTGGCGTCGGCGCCAGTCGGCATTATTCCGGTAATTTTGTCGCCGATTATCGGACGCTTCGCGCATAAACTGGATATGCGCAGGCTGGTCACGTTCAGCTTCATTATGTACGCCGTCTGTTTTTACTGGCGCGCCTGGACGTTCGAACCGGGTATGGATTTCGGCGCTTCCGCATGGCCGCAGTTTATTCAGGGATTTGCCGTCGCCTGCTTCTTTATGCCGCTGACCACCATTACGCTCTCCGGGTTACCGCCAGAACGGCTGGCGGCGGCATCAAGCCTGTCGAACTTCACGCGAACGCTGGCGGGCTCCATCGGCACCTCGATTACCACCACTATGTGGACCGATCGTGAGTCGCTACACCATGCGCAGCTCACCGAGTCGATTACGGCGTATAATCCAAACGCTCAGGCTATGTACGATAAACTGGAAGGCTTAGGGATGACGCACCAACAGGCGTCAGGCTGGATAGCTCAGCAAATCACGAATCAGGGGCTGATTATTTCCGCCAACGAAATCTTCTGGATGTCGGCGGGGATCTTCCTGGTGCTGCTCGGCCTGGTGTGGTTCGCCAAACCGCCCTTCGGTGCGGGCGGCGGCGGTGGCGGCGCGCACTAACTATCTGATAAAAGGGATCTGCGGATCCCTTTTTTAGTAGACCAACAATCAGAAGAAATATTTGAATCTCAGACGCCCGCCGTAACGCGCATCTTCACTGTTATCGCCATTATTCGGATTGGCCTCTACCCATGAAGCATAGGCACCGAGGTAGATGTTAAAGTTTTTCATATCCATCACGTTGGGGAATAAATATGAGGCATGAATAGTGTGAATGTCATAATTGCCGGGATCGGTGATCCAACAATCGTCCTCACAAACGGCATCGATATTAGTAGCATTGAAGGCTTCGATTTTGTTATGCGCATAGATATAACCCAGTTCAAATCGATGCCACAGCGCATTCACCCCAGCGGTAAAATCTGTCTCATCGGTCGCATCCATATAGGCGGTATTCAGGTTAATCACTGCGCCATCTTCCGGGTCAGTTTTTTGACCATTCCAGGTCATGGTAAAACCATAGCCCGTACGATCTGACTGATCGATCCACTTCCCATTCTCATAATAGCCATAGGCGTTGTTAACGACGTTACTTTCCATCGCTATCGCCGTTGAAAAACGCCCGTTTTGCCAGGCGATAACCGGACGGACGTAAGCCACGTTTTTATCGTTGGTTAAATCCATTCCGTGGTACTGCTTCTCGGTATATAACGTACTGCCATTTTCCAGCAATGTGTTAACTTCGAAATACCAGTTGTCGATGGTTTTACTCAGCAGGAAGTTACCCCCACTGTCGCTACGTCCCCGTCCTTCTTTCATCATATAGATATAGCCGTAACCGTCACTGTAAAGATCGTTCGCTGTATTCCCCGAATATTCAATAAACGTATCCTGATTCAGCGGGAACATATCGTAGGCTTCAAAACGACCAACCTTAATTTTCCAGTCATTCTCACGACCAAAGAAGAAAACGGCATCATCAAGGTTCATTTTTCCGGTCAGGTCCGCCAGAGGCTGTACAGAGAATCCGGCAAAATTACCGTTGTCCAGCCGCTGGTAGCCATCAAAGCCCAACAACAGGCGTCCGTTAATATCCCAGCGTTCATTGGTTCCTGATGCCCAATCTTTATTCGCTGACGTTCTCATCGAGGTCAGGCTACCGGAACGGCTTGCCGCATCCATATTAAATTCGACATCGCCATAGAACTTAATATCGCTGAATCCGGATAAGGTCAGCTTCGGCGGCGTTTTATCTGCTGCAATGGGCTCGGCGGACTGGACATTCACCGTCGGCGTAGCGGCGACCTGCTGCTGTTTCAGCGAGCGAATTTGCGCCTCGGCATCGGATGCCCGTTTTTCAGCATTAACAACACGTTGCTCCAGTTCAGCCAGACGCTGCTCAATAGTGATATTATTCGCTGCCCAAAGGTTATGAGAAAAGCAAGCGCCGATCATCAGCGCCAAATATTTAGCCTTCATTTTTTATCCCTTAAGTTTGATGTATACCAGATAAGATTTGCTAAAAACCCCATCGACCGGCTATTAGTAGAGTCTTGTTATTACCTGGATATCTGGCGCATTCCATTATGTTTTTCTATTAATTATTTATGATTTTTAGTTTATGTGATCAATACACTCTGGCATCGTGAGTTATCCGCCTTTTCTGTTTACCAGATCACATTTTATTATTTAACAGGCCAGGCATTACTTAATTTAAAATGTATTCTCGCCGCAAATATAATAAACGCAAATTATATTAAGCAATAAAAAACCCCGGCCATAGACCGGGGTTAATTTAAATACTGGAAACGCTTACCAATAAGACTAAATATGCAGTTCCTGCAGTTTTTCTTTCGGCAGCGCCAGCTCTTTATTGCTGTTCACGCGCACATCACACTCCAGAATATGACGGGCAATGTCCTGCGCTTCACTGAGCGAGTGCATCTGATACGTACCGCACTGGTAAACGTTCAGCTCCGGGATCTGGTTTTGATCCTGCACTTTCAGCACATCCGCCATCGCCGCTTTCCAAGCGTCGGCAACACGCTGCTCGTCCGGCGTGCCAATCAGGCTCATGTAGAAACCGGTACGGCAGCCCATCGGTGAGATATCGATAATCTCAACGCCGTTACCGTTGAGGTGGTCGCGCATAAAGCCAGCAAACAGATGCTCAAGCGTATGAATCCCTTTTTCCGGCATCACTTCTTTGTTCGGAATGCAAAAACGCAGATCAAACACGGTGATTGCGTCGCCATGCGGAGTGTTCATCGTTTTTGCAACCCGGACCGCCGGCGCTTGCATCCGGGTATGATCGACTGCGAAGCTATCTAATAATGGCATTTAGTCACCTCCGATAATTTTTTAAAAATAAACTGAACTCTTTGTTCCGGGGCGAGTCTGAGTATATGAAAGACGCGCATTTGTTATCATCATCCCTGTTTTCAGCGATGAAATTTTGGCCACTCCGTGAGTGGCCTTTTTCTTTTGGGTCAGGCGTGTTTTGCAAGCCACGCGGCAAACGGCTCGGTATCCGCCGCCTCAATCTCCTGCTGACGACGTACTGAAGCGTCACGTTCAGCAATAAACTCTTCTTCCTGTAAAATCTCCAGCGGCTCTTCGCGTAACAGATTACGGTAAGCCTCACCGAACGCTTTCCCAGTGCCGCCAATGCCTTCATCAATCATAGACCGTAAGATTCGGGCAGAGAATGTCAGTTCAGGATTATCAAAGCAGGCGACCAACTCATCACACACCTTTTGATACTCCTCTCCCCCGTGGATACTGTCCAGCGTTTGCGCCACGCGTTTCAGATCGCGGAAGAGATCTTTCCCTACTTTGGGCAGCGGGAACTGCGCGGTTTCACAGCCAATCCCCAGGGTAAGGCCCGGCTTACGCCCTTCCAGAATAACGCGATTCCAGTTAGTACGCGTACATAACAGCTCATCGCTACTCATTTCCGGCGCATCGGCCAATACGCACCAGACCATAAACAGATCGAGGAAGCGCACCTGTTGCTCGTCTACGCCGATCGGTGAGAACGGGTTAATATCGAGAGAACGAACTTCGATGTACTCAATACCACCACGCAGAAGCGCATCTGAAGGCGATTCGCCGCTGCGCGTCACGCGCTTGGGACGAATGGGCGCGTACAGCTCATTTTCAATTTGCAGAACGTTGCTGTTAATCTGTAGCCGCTTACCGTCTTTTTCCACACCAATCCGCGCGTACTCCTCGGAAGGGGTTTTAATCGCGCGCTTCAGACCTGCAACATATTCATGCAAATCGTTAAACGTAATTCCGAGATTGCTTTGCGACTTATTGGTATAGCCCAAATCACTCAAACGCAGCGACGTCGCATATGGCAGGTAGTACATGCCGCAGTCCGTTTTTTCAAACGGTAATGTGGTTGGCTTTCCTTGCAGGAAAGAGGAACAAATGGCCGGAGACGCGCCAAACAGATAGGGGATGACCCAGCCAAAACGGTAATAGTTGCGAATCAGACGAAAATAGCCGGCAGAAATTTTTTCTTTTGCCGCTTCGCCTTCCGTAACGCCGCATTTCGCCTGCCAGAACGCCATCGGTAATGAAAAATTGTAATGTACGCCGGAGATGGTTTGCATCAAAGCGCCATAACGATTTTTCAGCCCTTCGCGATAGAGCGTCTTAAAGCGCCCGGTATTGGATGTGCCGTACTGCGCCAGCTCTATGTCCTGCCCTTCCGCAATATAGCAGGGCATACTTAATGGCCACATCCGCTCATCGCCCAGTTTCCTGGCCGTATACCGATGGAGATCGCGCATAAAAGTGAGCATATGCTGGATATCGCCATCGACTGGCGTAATAAACTCCAGTAGGGCTTCCGCAAAATCCGTGGTAATCCATTTATGGGTCAGCGCTGAACCTAACGCTTCAGGATGACCTGTTGTCGCCAGCGTGCCATCAGCATTGACACGCAGCGTTTCGCGCTCTAACCCGCGCTGTATCCCCTTTAACGCCTGAGGATGTTTTTCCAGCCAGGCCAGAGCCTGTGATACGTCCGGGATCAAATTGACCTCCCGCCTGTCCAAATCGTTTTAATAAGCATAACTGTAATGGCGGCCATACATGCCAAACCTACAATTATTACCACCACATCATGCCCTGAACCGTCGCCGCTGCGAGCGCAACATAGCGCAGCGCCTTACCAAGACACAAAAAAAAGATCGTCCGCCCCCACGGGATGCGCATCCATCCCGCTAACAGGCACAACAAATCACCGATGACCGGCATCCAGCTTAATAATAGTGTGGCTGCGCCATAACGCTTTAGCCAGCCAGTCGCTTTTTCCTGCCAGCGCGACGTTTTGCGCAGCGGAAAGAAACGCCCAAGAATAACGTTAGTTACCCCTCCAAGGCTATTACCCATTGTTGCTGTTAAGACTAAGACCCAGGGATGGCTGACGCCGGAGACCAGCATAGCAACCAAAACCACCTCAGAATTACCGGGTAACAGCGTCGCGCTGAGAAAACTACTGGCAAACAGAGACAGGAGCGACAGTCCGTCACTCACAATAGTCGAACATCCACGGCATCCATTCCCGCCGCCCGCGCCGCCTGTAAACCAAAATCGGCATCTTCAAATACCACGCACTGCGTCGGCATGACGCCCATCCGTTGGGCGCACAGTAGGAAGGTGTCAGGCGCAGGTTTGTGATGCTGTACGTGATCTGCCGCCACAACCGCATCAAAATAACGACGCAGCCCCAGATGCGCTAACAAGGCTTCCGCGATAGCGCTTTCGCTACCGGTACCGACCGACATGGGACGCCGCCCATGCCACGCTTTGACCACCTCAACCAGCGGCAGCGGTTCTACGCAGTCCAGCAGGATGCTTTTTACCGCGTCGGTTTTCTCACGCGCCAGTGACAGGGGATCAAGATCGGCATGGTTAAGCTCAATGATTGACTGGGCGATAAGCCAGGTTGGCGAACCGTTAAGCGCGACCATTGCCTGTTCATCAAAACGAAGACCATAGCGCCCCAAAACCTCACGCCACGCTTTGCGATGCGTGGGTTCGGTATCCAGGAGAGTACCGTCCATATCAAAAATCAAACCAGCATAACGTGCGTACATCGTGTTCTCGCAAACCGAATAACCAGACAGTACTTTATCGCAATTGGTTGATTTTGTCGCTAATAGAGATGAAGAGGTGTGTTCAGGATAAGGGGAAAAGCGATTGCAGGGCAGTGACGTATCCGGGAGGATTATTCGCCTTATGGGCCGTTGCTGACGCAACGTTATCCTTCTGATGCCAGCGGTGATTACCGCTATCTTATCTGCATCTTCATCGCTGAAAGTACGGAGAATAAAGTATGGAGAATATG
>NZ_JBGDXK010000002.1:98295-563676 GCF_046550775.1 Salmonella sp. SAL04202
AGAGATGGTGCATCCGGGAGGATTCGAACCTCCGACCGCTCGGTTCGTAGCCGAGTACTCTATCCAGCTGAGCTACGGATGCATCGGGAAACTTACTTTACTGCAGATTTTGATACCGCGGGAAAGCCGTATCAAGTAAGAGATGGTGCATCCGGGAGGATTCGAACCTCCGACCGCTCGGTTCGTAGCCGAGTACTCTATCCAGCTGAGCTACGGATGCAAATGGCGGTGAGGCGGGGATTCGAACCCCGGATGCAGCTTTTGACCGCATACTCCCTTAGCAGGGGAGCGCCTTCAGCCTCTCGGCCACCTCACCACACGCCTCTTACGAGTGCTTCGAAGAACTTGTTCTGCTCATCGTCGCTGCGTGGCGCACATATTACTTTCTGGGACTTATAAGTCAAACAATTTTTCCAGAGCTTTTATCGTTTGCACACTTCACGCTCAATTAGTCTGTAAAAAAGCCAAAAAGAGTGTTTTATCAACAGATAATTTGATGACACGCTGGCCGCCAAAAGCGCACCATATCAACAATGAGGTTGAAAAAAGTCATGAAGGGACAACGCGGGCGAGCGAGAAGAGAGGCTGCGTCTCACCCGAAAAGTGAGACGCGAAAACCTTAGTAACTGGACTGCTGGGATTTTTCAGCCTGGATACGCTGGTAGATCTCTTCACGATGGACAGAAACTTCTTTCGGGGCGTTCACGCCAATACGCACCTGGTTGCCCTTCACCCCTAAAACTGTCACGGTGACCTCATCGCCAATCATGAGGGTCTCACCAACTCGACGAGTCAGAATCAGCATTCTTTGCTCCTTGAAAGATTAAAAGAGTCGGGTCTCTCTGTATCCCGGCATTATCCATCATATAACGCCAAAAAGTAAGCGATGACAAACACCTTAGGTGTAAGCAGTCATGGCATTACATTCTGTTAAACCTAAGTTTAGCCGATATACAAAACTTCAACCTGACTTTATCGTTGTCGATAGCGTTGACGTAAACGCCGCAGCACGGGCTGCGGCGCCAACGAACGCTTATAATTATTGCAATTTTGCGCTGACCCAGCCTTGTACACTGGCTAACGCTGCAGGCAGAGCTGCCGCATCCGTACCACCGGCTTGCGCCATGTCCGGACGACCGCCACCCTTACCGCCCACCTGCTGAGCGACCATACCAATCAATTCCCCTGCTTTAACCCGGTCAGTCACATCCTTCGACACGCCCGCAATCAGAGAAACCTTACCTTCAACAACCGTTGCCAGTACGATAACGGTAGACCCCAGTTGATTTTTCAGATCATCAACCATGGTTCGCAGCATTTTCGGCTCAATACCAGCAAGCTCGCTAACCAGGAGCTTCACGCCGTTGAGATCGACCGCTTTACTGGAAAGATTTGCACTCTCCTGCGCTGCGGCCTGGTCCTTCAACTGCTGCAACTCTTTTTCCAGCTGACGTGTACGTTCCAGCACGGCACGCACTTTGTCGCCCAGATTCTGGCTGTCGCCCTTCAGCAGATGCGCAATATCGTTTAAGCGATCGCTTTGCGCATGAACGGTGGCCATAGCGCCTTCACCGGTTACCGCCTCAATACGACGAATGCCCGCTGCGGTGCCGGACTCAGAGATAATACGGAACAGACCGATATCACCGGTACGACTGGCGTGAGTACCGCCGCACAGTTCGGTAGAAAAATCGCCCATGCTCAGAACGCGTACACGTTCGTCGTATTTCTCGCCAAACAGCGCCATAGCCCCTTTCGCCTTCGCCGCTTCGAGATCCATGATGTTCGTTTCAATCGGCAGGTTGCGACGGATTTGCGCATTCACCAAATCTTCAACCTGACGAATCTCCGACGGCTTCATCGCTTCATTGTGCGAGAAGTCGAAGCGCAGCACTTTATCGCTAACCAGCGAACCTTTCTGCGCAACGTGTGTCCCAAGCACCTGGCGCAACGCCGCGTGCATCAGGTGCGTGGCGGAGTGGTTCAGACGGATACGTGCACGGCGCGCTTCATCTACGTCAGCCTGTACCGCATCGCCCACTTTCAGAGCGCCCGCAGACAATTTGCCGAGGTGACCAATCGCCTGACCATATTTTTGCGTGTCGTCCACAGCGAAAGTAAATCCAGCGCCTTTCAGCTCGCCTTTATCGCCAACCTGACCGCCTGATTCCGCATAGAATGGGGTCTGATCCAGCACGACAACTGCTTCCTGTCCCGCGTTAATCGCTTCAACCGCTTTACCATCGACAAACAGCGCGGTCACTTTGCCGTTCAGTTCCAGATGGTCATAACCTTTAAATTCAGAAGCGCTATCAACGCGGATCATCGCGTTGTAGTCCGCGCCAAAACCGCTAGCTTCGCGCGCGCGACGGCGTTGCTCTTCCATAGCGGCTTCAAAACCGGCTTCATCGACTTTGATGTTGCGCTCACGGCAGACGTCCGCCGTTAGATCGACCGGGAAACCATAAGTATCATACAGACGGAAAGCGGTTTCGCCGTCCAGGGTGTCGCCCTGCAATTTCGCCAGTTCTTCATCCAGCAGCGCCAGACCGCGCTCCAGCGTACGGGCGAACTGCTCTTCTTCCGTTTTCAGAACCTGCTCGACCTGCGCCTGCTGACGTTTCAACTCTTCGCCTGCGGAGCCCATTACCTCAATCAGCGGCCCAACCAGCTTGTAGAAGAAGGTCTCTTTCGCGCCCAGCATGTTGCCGTGACGCACCGCGCGACGAATAATGCGACGCAGCACATAGCCACGGTTTTCATTCGACGGCAGCACGCCATCGGCAACCAGGAATGCGCAAGAACGGATGTGGTCGGCGATAACGCGCAGCGATTTATTACCCAGATCGGTGGCGCCGGTGACTTTCGCTACCGCTTCAATCAACGTGCGGAACAGGTCGATGTCATAGTTAGAGTTAACGTGTTGCAGTACCGCGGCAATACGCTCCAGCCCCATACCGGTATCTACAGACGGCTTCGGCAATGGTTCCATAGCCCCGTCAGCCTGACGGTTGAACTGCATAAAGACGATGTTCCAGATCTCAATATAGCGATCGCCGTCTTCTTCCGGGCTTCCCGGAGGGCCGCCCCAGATGTGGTCGCCATGATCATAGAAGATTTCGGTGCACGGACCGCAGGGACCGGTATCGCCCATCTGCCAGAAGTTATCCGATGCGTATGGCGCGCCTTTATTGTCGCCGATACGGATGATACGCTCGCGCGGGATGCCGACTTCTTTTTCCCAGATCTCATAGGCTTCGTCGTCGGTTTCATAAACGGTGACCCATAAACGCTCTTTTGGCAGAGCAAACCAGTTTTCACCGGTCAGTAATTCCCATGCGAACTGAATGGCGTCGTGTTTGAAGTAATCGCCGAAGCTGAAGTTGCCCAGCATTTCGAAGAAAGTATGGTGACGTGCAGTGTATCCGACGTTTTCCAGATCGTTGTGTTTCCCCCCCGCGCGTACGCAACGCTGGGAAGTGGTTGCACGGGAATAATTACGTTTATCGAGCCCAAGGAAAACATCCTTGAACTGGTTCATCCCGGCATTGGTAAACAACAGAGTGGGGTCATTGTTAGGCACCAGGGAACTGCTGGCAACTACCTGATGCCCTTTACTATGGAAAAAGTCGAGAAACGCCTGACGGATCTCAGCGGTGCTCTTGCTCATAATTATCCTGAAATCAAGCTACACTTCATCCTTCAGGCCGCCTCTGCGTTGGCTGCGAGTTTCCCGGTCACGCGTTCCCGAGGCTCACTTGCCGCTTTGATGCGGCTTGAATGATTTTGTGTATTTAAGGAATATTCGTCGCAGACGCTGTTCGCCGTTAAGCAACCCGCGTCCAGACGGAAAAAGTGGGAATAAGATAAGTTTTCTTTACCGGGAAGTAAAATCCCGTATGCGCTCAATCTGCAAAATTTCGCCATATTTGCTGGATATCGTCCATCAGATACCCGCGATAGAGCAAAAAGCGCTGTACCTTAACCTTTTCTGAAAAGTTTGAAGGAAGCGGCTCGCCATATTTGCGAACGGCCTGTTCACGTGCCATTTCACTCCAGTCAATTTCACATTCTCGCATCGCTTTTTCAGTCGATTCACGGGAAATGCCTTTCTGATTCAACTCCTGGCGAATACGCGCCGGGCCATAGCCTTTGCGGCTACGACTGGCGATAAAGCGCATCACGAAGCGCTCGTCATCAAGATAGTGATGTTCGTGGCACCAGGCGATCACGCGTTCATAATCGTCTGCCGTCGCATCAATCTCTTCCGGCCCATTTTTGCCCATCACCGGCGCGGAGAGTTTACGCCGTAATTCCTGCTCGCTGTGATCGCGGACAGCAAGAATACGTACCGCACGATCAAGGAGACGAGCATAAGCGGGACGGCGCGATGTGGGTTCACTCATAAAAAACCTTAACAGGGAGAAATGCCAAAAGGGCCGCATAAATGCAGCCCTTGATGGTAATTTAACGTTTTGCTGAATGGCGGCTTCGTTTTGTCCGACCCACCATCACCTGATGATTAAAAATCTTCGTTGGTTTCTGCAACGCCTTCGCTATCGTCAACGGCGAAATCAGGCGTGGTATTCTGATTACTCAACAGTAATTCACGTACCCTTTTCTCGATCTCTTTCGCTGTCGCCGGGTTCTCTTTCAGCCAGGTAGTCGCGTTCGCTTTACCCTGGCCAATCTTCTCGCCGTTGTAGCTGTACCATGCGCCCGCTTTCTCGATCAGCTTCTCTTTCACGCCCAGGTCAACCAGTTCGCCATAGAAGTTGATGCCTTCACCGTAGAGGATCTGGAACTCGGCCTGCTTAAACGGCGCGGCGATTTTGTTTTTCACCACTTTCACACGCGTTTCGCTACCCACGACATTATCGCCCTCTTTCACCGCGCCAATACGACGGATATCAAGACGAACAGAGGCGTAGAATTTCAGCGCGTTACCGCCGGTGGTGGTTTCCGGGTTACCGAACATCACGCCAATCTTCATACGGATCTGGTTGATGAAAATCAACAGCGTGTTGGACTGTTTCAGGTTCCCCGCCAGCTTACGCATCGCCTGGCTCATCATACGCGCCGCGAGGCCCATGTGAGAGTCGCCGATTTCGCCTTCGATTTCCGCTTTCGGCGTTAGCGCCGCTACGGAGTCGACCACAATGACGTCCACCGCGCCTGAACGCGCCAGCGCGTCACAGATTTCCAGCGCCTGCTCGCCGGTATCCGGCTGAGAACAGAGCAGGTTATCGATATCGACGCCCAGCTTGCGTGCGTAAACGGGGTCAAGCGCGTGTTCCGCATCGATAAACGCACAGGTTTTACCTTCACGCTGCGCAGCGGCAATCACCTGCAGCGTCAGGGTCGTTTTACCGGAAGATTCCGGCCCGTAAATTTCGACGATACGCCCCATCGGCAGACCGCCCGCACCGAGTGCGATGTCCAGTGAAAGCGAACCGGTGGAGATAGTTTCCACATCCATAGAACGGTCTTCACCCAGACGCATGATGGAGCCTTTACCAAATTGCTTTTCAATTTGGCCCAGTGCTGCCGCCAACGCTTTCTGTTTGTTTTCGTCGATAGCCATTATTACTCCTGTCATGCAACTTGGTATTGAACCGGATAGTGAATTCGTACTGTTGAAGCAATTATACTGTATGCTCATACAGTATCAAGTGTTTTGTAGAAATTGTTGCCACAGGGTTTGTAGCGCGTACGTCGTCGCCTGTCGACGCACCGATTTACGGTCGCCGCTGAAGCATTCCCGACGCGTAATCCCTTCTCCGCTGACGCTGGCGAAAGCAAACCACACCGTACCAACCGGCTTTTCTTCACTGCCGCCATCCGGCCCGGCAATCCCGCTAATAGCGACAGCAAAATCGGCGCGAGCGGCCTTCAGCGCCCCGATCGCCATTTCGACCACTACGGGTTCGCTGACCGCGCCATGCTGCGCCAGAGTCTCTTCACGCACGCCAATCATCTGCGCTTTGGCTTCATTACTATAGGTGACAAAGCCGCGTTCAAACCAGGCGGAGCTTCCGGCGATGTCGGTAATGGCTTTCGCCAGCCAGCCGCCGGTACAGGACTCTGCTGTCGTTACGGTCGCCCCGCGCGCTTTTAACGCCAGCCCGACCTGCTCGCTAAGCCGCATCAGTTCACTGTCAGTCATCATGACCTCTGTCAGTTAGAAATCCTGCCGCACAAGATAGCACTTTCTCACCAGAGATGGGGACGAGCAGTCGATTTTACGAGTCGGATTCCGAAAAAATGCCAGCAGGTTATTTATGCAGAATGAAATGAGGTAGCACATGACTAAATAGCAGTACCATGTCGCTAAATTTACACGCACGGAGAGAAAGCAAGGATGTCACTCAAAAAAACGGAAAGCACACAGCACAAACTGAAACAAACCTGTCAACTACGGCTGTGGTTAATTGTGGGTGGAGTATGTTCATTAGGAATGGGAGTACTGAATATATTGTCGTCAGGCTATTTTGAACCGTATGATGGCGGTCAAATTATCTTAGGCCTGGGATGTCTGGGATATAGTCTGGCACTATCAAAGAAGATATCCCACTTGCAGGCAGAGAATCAGCCCAAAAAGCCATAATAATAGCGGAGGGGGTGCTCCCCTCCCTAAGCGTAAATTAGCGCACCCGCGCCAGCGCTACCGCCTGGCCCAGTTGCCAAACCGCCATCGCATAATGCGTGCTGTGGTTATATCGGGTAATGGTGTAGAAGTTCGGCAGGCCGTACCAGTACTGGTAGCCCGTACCGATATCCAGACGAAGCAGGCTGGCTTCCTGATGATTGCCCAACGATTGCTGCGGCGTTAAGCCTGCGGCGGCAAGCTGAGAGAGGCTATATTTTGTTTTGAAACCATTCGCCAGCCCAGGCGCCTGACCATTCGCTGGCACCGCAACCGTATCGCCTTTCACCCAACCATGCGCCTTGAAGTAGTTCGCCACACAGCCGATGGCATCTACCGGATCCCACAAGTTAATGTGCTCATCGCCATTGAAATCGACCGCATATTCTTTATAGGAAGATGGCATAAACTGGCCGTAGCCCATCGCGCCGGCAAAGGAACCTTTCAGATTGAGCGGATCGTCTTGCTCATCGCGCGCCATGAGCAGGAAGGTTTCCAGCTCGCCGGAGAAATATTCCGCCCGGCGCGGATAGTTAAATGACAGCGTCGCCAGCGCGTCCAGAATCCGCGTTTTCCCCATGATACGTCCCCAGCGGGTTTCCACGCCGATAATCCCCACGATGATTTCCGGCGGTACGCCGTATACCTGCCAGGCGCGGTTCAGCGCGTCTTCATACTGATTCCAGAACGCGACGCCGTTTTGCACGTTATCCGGCGTAATAAATTGTTTGCGGTAGCGCAGCCAGGCGCCATTTGGTCCGGCGGGCGGCTGAGTGGTCGGCGCTTGTCTGTCCATCAGACGCAGGACGTAATCCAGTCTTTTAGACTGCGAGAGGATCTCCTGCAGCTGCTGACGGTCGAAACCGTGTTTACTGACCATTTTATCAATGAACTGCTGCGCATTAGGGTTGTTGGCGAAGTCGCCGCCCATTTGCATGACGTTATGCTGCGGCTCAAGCAGGAAGCCGCCGGAAGACGTGCCCGTCGTCGCTTGAGTCTCGGAAGATTTTGGCGTGCTGCTACAGGCAGCAAGCAATACGCAAAGTGGAAGTAACGCTACATAACGACGCTTGAACATGAGAGATCCATTAAACAAATTCAGCCAGGGAGAAGTATGGTAAAGCATCCCCCGCCGCACAAGGAAGCGGCACAAGAGAATAAATCACCTTTCTCCTCTTTTCAGTTTGTATCCGCTCCCCCACCCCGCAATCTTTCAACTTAAAATATTTTTCTTTTATTTTGCGATCACAATAACACTTTTGAATCTTTCAACATGATTACAATGAACAGGAAATTAGCAAGAAAACTAAAAACCCTACAGGAGAGAACAATGATCGAAACCATTACACATGGTGCGGAGTGGTTCATCGGGTTATTCCAGAAAGGCGGAGAGGTGTTTACCGGTATGGTGACAGGTATTCTTCCGCTACTGATAAGCCTGCTGGTTATCATGAATGCGCTCATCAATTTTATCGGCCAGCAGCGTATTGAGCGTTTTGCCCAACGTTGTGCCGGAAATCCGCTATCTCGTTACCTGCTTTTACCGTGTATCGGGACATTTGTTTTTTGTAATCCGATGACCCTGAGTTTGGGACGCTTTATGCCGGAGAAGTACAAGCCGAGCTATTACGCGGCGGCCTCCTATAGCTGTCACTCCATGAACGGTCTGTTTCCGCATATCAATCCCGGCGAACTGTTTGTTTATCTGGGTATCGCCAGCGGACTCACCACGTTAGGGCTTCCTCTCGGCCCGCTTGCGGTGAGCTATCTGCTGGTAGGTCTGGTGACGAACTTCTTCCGCGGTTGGGTCACCGATCTCACCACCGCTATTTTTGAGAAAAAAATGGGGATTCAACTTGAGCAGAAAGTTCATCTGACAGGAGCGGTATCATGACACGGGTTCGTATTGAGAAAGGCGCCGGCGGCTGGGGCGGCCCGCTTGAACTGGACGTTACGCCAGGCAAAAAGATCGTCTATATCACAGCCGGTACGCGCCCGGCGATCGTCGACAAACTGGCGCAACTAACAGGCTGGCAAGCGGTGGACGGCTTTAAAGAAGGCGAACCGCCGGAAGCGGAAATCGGCGCGGCCATTATCGACTGCGGCGGTACGCTGCGCTGCGGTATCTATCCGAAACGCCGGATTCCAACCATTAATATTCACTCGACGGGTAAGTCCGGCCCACTGGCGCAGTATATTGTTGAGGATATTTATGTCTCCGGCGTAAAAGAAGAAAACATTACTCTTGTCGGCGAAACGCCTGCCAGTCCCCAGCCTGCCAAAACGACATTAGGACGTGACTACGACACCAGCAAAAAAATCACCGAGCAGAGCGACGGGCTGCTGGCAAAAGTCGGTATGGGAATGGGCTCCGCCGTGGCGGTACTGTTCCAGTCCGGTCGCGACACCATTGATACGGTCCTGAAAACAATCCTGCCGTTTATGGCGTTCGTTTCGGCGCTGATCGGCATCATTATGGCCTCAGGTCTTGGCGACTGGATCGCCCACGGCCTGGCGCCATTAGCCAGCCATCCCCTGGGGCTGGTGACGCTGGCATTGATCTGCTCTTTCCCGCTGCTGTCGCCCTTTCTCGGCCCTGGCGCGGTTATCGCTCAGGTCATTGGCGTCCTGATCGGCGTTCAAATAGGCCTGGGCAATATCCCCCCGCATCTGGCGCTTCCCGCCCTGTTCGCGATTAACGCGCAGGCGGCCTGCGACTTTATCCCGGTCGGCCTGTCACTGGCGGAAGCGAAACAAGACACCGTTCGCGTCGGCGTACCTTCTGTGCTGGTCGGACGCTTCCTGACTGGCGCGCCCACGGTACTTATCGCCTGGTTTGTTTCCGGCTTTATCTATCAATAAGAGGTTCAGACATGAGCGTGATTTATCAAACCACCATCACCCGTATCGGCCAGAGCGCGAAGGAGGCGCTCGGCGAACAGATGCTGATTACGTTTCGGGAAGGCGCGCCGGCGGATATCGAAGAATTTTGCTTCATCCATTGTCATGGCGAACTGACCGGCGCGCTGCAGCCTGGCGCGCGGTGTGAATTGGGCCAACATTGCTATCCGGTCACGGCGGTCGGCAGCGTAGCCGAGCAAAACCTGCGTGAACTGGGGCATATCACTTTGCGCTTCGATGGTCTGCGCGAAGCAGAATTTCCCGGCACCGTACACGTTGCGGGGCCTGTACCGGACGATATCGCGCCGGGCTGTATTTTGACGTTTGTCGCTTAAGGAGAAAAAACATGAATCAAGTTGCCGTTGTCATTGGCGGAGGCCAGACCCTGGGGGCATTCCTTTGCCGTGGGCTTGCAGAAGAAGGATACCGCGTGGCGGTCGTTGATATTCAAAGCGATAAAGCCGCGAATGTCGCCCAGGAAATTAACGCCGATTTTGGCGAAGGTATGGCGTACGGTTTTGGCGCCGACGCTACCAGCGAGCAGAGCGTGCTGGCGCTGTCCCGCGGCGTAGACGAGATTTTCGGGCGCGTCGATCTGCTGGTTTACAGCGCGGGTATCGCCAAAGCGGCGTTTATCAGCGATTTCCAGTTGGGCGATTTTGACCGCTCGCTACAGGTGAATCTGGTGGGCTATTTCCTCTGCGCCCGTGAGTTTTCCCGCCTGATGATCCGCGACGGCATTCAGGGGCGCATTATTCAGATTAACTCTAAATCCGGCAAAGTGGGCAGTAAACACAACTCCGGCTACAGCGCGGCGAAATTCGGCGGCGTGGGGTTAACCCAGTCTCTGGCGCTGGATCTGGCGGAATACGGCATTACCGTACACTCGTTGATGCTCGGCAACCTGTTGAAATCGCCAATGTTCCAGTCACTGCTGCCGCAATACGCCACTAAACTGGGCATTAAGCCCGATGAGGTGGAACAGTATTACATTGATAAAGTACCGCTCAAACGCGGGTGTGATTATCAGGATGTGCTGAACATGCTGTTATTTTATGCCAGCCCGAAAGCGTCTTATTGCACCGGGCAGTCGATCAACGTAACCGGCGGTCAAGTGATGTTCTGACCGTGAATTGCCGGATGGCGCCGTAGGCCGGATAAGACGGTTACGCCGCCATCAGGCAAAACAACAGGAGCACATTATGGTTTCCACTCTGATTACCGTCGCCGTTATCGCCTGGTGTGCGCAACTAGCGCTGGGCGGCTGGCAGATTTCCCGCTTTAATCGGGCTTTCGATAAACTTAGCCAACAGGGGCGGGTCGGCGTCGGGCGCTCCGGCGGGCGTTTTAAGCCCCGGGTGGTGGTTGCCGTGGCGCTGGATGAACAGCAGCGGGTGACGGACACTTTATTGATGAAAGGCCTTACGGTATTCGCCAGACCGGTTAAAATTGCCGCAATGCAAGGAAAACATTTGCATGAATTACAGCCTGATGTGATCTTTCCCCATGATTCGCTCGCGCAGAATGCACTATCATTGGCGCTTAAACTGAAACATGGGTAATTTCGTTGTGAATGCGTATAGCTTGCGAAATTATCATTTTGCAACCAATACCCTAAATAATTCGAGTTGCAGGAAGGCGGCGACGCAGCGAATCCCAGGAGCGTACATCAGTATGTGACCGGGGTGAGCGAGGAAAGCCAACGCACATGCAGCGTGAAGTATGACGGGTAAATACATAAGTCAGGGTAATCACGCCTATGAAACCTCGTCAGCGTCAGGCCGCGATTCTGGAGCACCTGCAAAAACAGGGAAAATGCTCGGTTGAAGAACTGGCCCAGTACTTTGACACGACAGGCACCACTATCCGTAAAGATCTGGTCATTCTGGAAAATGCCGGAACCGTCATCCGCACCTATGGCGGCGTGGTGTTGAATAAAGAAGAGTCCGATCCGCCTATTGATCACAAAACGCTTATCAACACCCACAAAAAAGCGCTGATAGCCGCAGCCGCTGTGAAATATATCCATGATGGCGATTCCATTATTCTGGACGCCGGAAGTACCGTGTTACAGATGGTGCCGTTGCTTTCGCGTTTTAGCAACATCACAGTGATGACCAACAGCCTCCATATTGTTAACGCGCTATCGGAACTGGACAACGAACAAACTATCCTGATGCCCGGCGGCACCTTCCGTAAAAAATCGGCGTCGTTTCACGGTCAACTGGCGGAAAACGCCTTTGAGCAATTCAGCTTTGATAAACTATTCATGGGAACTGACGGTATTGACCTGAATGTCGGTGTGACCACGTTCAATGAGGTTTACACCGTCAGTAACGCAATGTGCAATGCAGCACGCGAGGTGATTCTGATGGCGGACTCCTCAAAATTTGGTCGTAAAAGCCCCAATGTGGTGTGCAGTCTGGAAACCGTCGACAAACTGATCACGGACGCGGGGATCGATCCGGCATTTCGTCAGGCGCTGGAAGCAAAAGGAATTGAAGTAATCATAACCGGAGAAAGCAATGAGTGATGCACTACTAAACGCGGGCCGTCAGACCTTAATGCTGGAGCTACAGGAAGCCAGCCGTCTGCCGGAGCGTCTGGGCGATGATTTTGTCCGCGCCGCCAATATCATTATTCACTGTGAAGGCAAAGTGATCGTTTCCGGCATTGGCAAGTCAGGTCATATTGGTAAAAAAATCGCCGCGACGCTTGCCAGTACCGGTACTCCCGCTTTTTTTGTTCATCCGGCGGAAGCACTGCATGGCGATCTGGGGATGATTGAAAGCCGCGACGTGATGTTATTTATCTCCTATTCCGGCGGCGCAAAAGAACTCGACCTCATCATCCCGCGTCTGGAAGATAAATCCGTCGCGCTGCTGGCGATGACCAGTAAACCTCACTCTCCGCTGGGGCGAGCGGCAAAAGCCGTTCTGGATATTTCCGTCGAGCGTGAAGCCTGTCCGATGCATCTGGCGCCGACATCCAGTACCGTCAATACGCTGATGATGGGCGATGCGCTGGCGATGGCGGTCATGCAGGCGCGCGGTTTTAACGAAGAAGATTTCGCCCGTTCGCATCCGGCTGGCGCACTGGGCGCGCGTTTGCTCAATAATGTGCATCACCTGATGCGCCAGGGCGATGCAATACCGCAGGTAATGCTCGCCACCAGCGTGATGGATGCCATGCTGGAACTTAGCCGTACCGGGCTGGGGCTGGTGGCGGTTTGCGATGAGCAACATGTTGTGAAAGGCGTCTTTACCGACGGCGACCTGCGTCGCTGGCTGGTGGGCGGCGGCGCGCTCACCACGCCGGTAAGCGAAGCCATGACGCCCAACGGTATTACGCTCCAGGCGCAAAGCCGCGCCATTGACGCCAAAGAGCTCCTGATGAAACGCAAAATTACCGCCGCGCCGGTGGTCGATGAAAACGGCAAACTCACCGGCGCCATTAACCTGCAGGATTTCTACCAGGCGGGGATTATCTAATCCTTCAGTCCCAGACGCTTCGCCAGCCGATGCAGGTTGGCGACGTCGGTTTCCAGCGCCCGCGCACTGGCCGCCCAGTTGTGATTATTTTGCGCCAGCGCCTGGCGAATCATCTCTCGCTGGAAGTTCTCCGTCGATTCGCGCAAATTGCGGCAGGCCGGCAGCGCCAGAAAGCTTTCCGCAGACGGCGCGGGTAAAACGTCCTCTGACAAGGCAAAATGCTGCTCCTCCAGTACCACCTCATCCCCTGCCCGGGTCGCTCTCGCCAGTACAACCGCACGGTGAATGGCATGTTCCAGCTCCCGGACGTTGCCCGGCCAGCCATAGTTGAGCAAATGGCGGCGCGCGCCGGGACTCAGTACCACGCGGGACAGCCCCAGCCGCAGTCGGCACTGCTCGCAAAAATAGCCCGCCAGCAACACCACATCATCGCCGCGCTCGCGCAGCGGCGGCACAAAGAGCGGGAAAACGCTCAGGCGATGGAACAGGTCGGCGCGAAAACGCCCCGCCAGCACCTCTTCACGCAGGTCACGGTTGGTCGCCGCCAACACCCGCACATCCACGCGCAGGCTACGATCGTCGCCGACGCGCTGAATATCGCCATACTGCAACACGCGAAGTAGCTTGGCCTGTAGCGCCAGCGACAGTTCGCCAATCTCATCCAGAAACAGCGTACCGTTGTCGGCCATTTCAAACTTACCGCTACGATTACTGATAGCCCCGGTAAAAGCCCCTTTTACATGACCAAACAACTCGCTCTCCGCCACGTTTTCCGGCAGCGCGGCACAGTTGAGATAGACCAGCGGATTGACCGCTCTGGGGGATCCCTGGTGAATGGCTTTCGCCACCAGCTCTTTACCAGTCCCCGTTTCACCGCCGATCAGCACGTTAAGATCGGAGCCCGCCACAATCTCGATCTCTTTTTTCAACTGCGTCATCGCCGGCGACAGGCCGATCATGTGCGTCTCTTTTATCGGTTCAAACACGCCTGACGACCCCGGCAGCATGTTCTGGCTTTCCAGTTGTTCAATTAACAGCGCATTGCTCAATGCCCCGGCGGCCAGCGCGGCGACAAGCCGCAACTCTTCATCGCTAAATACCTCGAACTGCTCCGGCGTCATAGCATCAAGGGTCAGCGCACCGATGAGGTTCTGCCCGGCAAACAGCGGCAGACCAACACAAGCGTGGACTTTCAGGCTTTCCTGTCCGGGAATTAACCCGTCATACGGATCGGGTAAATCGCTATCAGCCGGAAAACGCACCACGTCCCCCGCGCGGGCGATGGCTTCCAGGCGCGGATGCCCTTCCAGGGTAAAACGTCTGCCGAGAACGTCCTGCGCCAGGCCATCAATCGCCAGTGGAATAAATTGTCGTGATTCATAGCGCAGCAGCGCCGAGGCGTCGCACGCCAGCACCTGACGCAGCGTAGTAATCAGCCGCTGAAAACGATCCTGATGCCCAATGCCGCGTTGTAACTCAATGGCGATGCCCGCCAATACCTCCACGGAAAAACTCATGGTTACCTCATTGTCATTTTGACAACCTATAGTGTCATATTGACAGCATCATTTATAGTCTTTTTGACTATATCAAAAATACAAAATTATTATAATTTCATATAAATCAATCAGATGAAAAGTTGGCACACTACCTGCAATAAGCAAAACAACTTTTTGTAAACGTTGAATGAATTGAGGTGGTTATGTCTATTCTGGTTAAAGATAATATTCATTGGGTTGGCCAGCGCGACTGGGAAGTACGTGATTTTCACGGCACTGAATACAAAACGCTGCGCGGCAGCAGCTATAACAGCTATCTCATTCGTGAAGAAAAGAATGTGCTGATCGATACCGTCGATCATAAGTTTAGCCGTGAGTTTGTGCAAAACCTGCGCAGTGAAATCGACCTCGCGGATATCGACTACATCATCATTAACCATGCCGAGGAAGACCATGCAGGCGCGCTGACCGAACTGATGGCGCAGATCCCGGACACGCCTATCTACTGTACCGCCAACGCCATTGACTCTATCAACGGCCATCACCATCACCCGGAATGGAATTTTAAGGTGGTGAAAACCGGCGATACGCTGGATATCGGCAACGGCAAGCAGTTGATCTTCGTGGAAACGCCGATGCTGCACTGGCCGGACAGCATGATGACCTATATGACCGGCGACGCGGTGTTATTCAGCAACGACGCCTTTGGTCAGCACTACTGCGACGAGCGCCTGTTCAATGATGAAGTGGACCAAACTGAACTGTTTGAACAATGCCAGCGCTACTACGCCAATATCCTGACGCCGTTCAGCCGTCTGGTAACGCCAAAAATTACCGAAATCCTCGGCTTCAACCTGCCGGTGGATATGATTGCCACCTCACACGGCGTGGTATGGCGCGACAACCCAACGCAAATCGTGGAACTGTATCTGAAATGGGCGGCAGATTATCAGGAAGACCGTATCACTATTTTCTACGATACCATGTCGAACAATACTCGCATGATGGCGGATGCCATCGCGCAGGGTATCAACGAAGTGGACCCCAACGTGGCGGTCAAAATCTTTAACGTCGCCCGCAGCGATAAAAATGAAATATTGACCAACGTCTTCCGTTCGAAAGGCGTGCTGGTCGGCACTTCTACCATGAACAACGTGATGATGCCGAAAATCGCTGGTCTGGTGGAAGAGATGACCGGCCTGCGCTTTCGCAACAAACGCGCCAGCGCCTTCGGTTCTCATGGCTGGAGCGGCGGCGCGGTGGATCGACTGTCCACGCGCTTACAGGATGCCGGTTTTGAAATGTCCCTGAGTCTGAAAGCGAAATGGCGTCCGGATCTGGATGCGCTGGAGCTGTGCCGTCAGCACGGTCGCGACATCGCGCGTCAGTGGGCGCTTGCTCCGCTGCCGGAAACCACACAGAAAACCGCGCCAGCCGAAGAAATCACAACCTGCGCCGCCGCAGACCTCGGCCCCAAAATGCAATGCAGCGTATGCCAGTGGATTTACGACCCTGCGCTGGGCGAGCCGTTGCAGGATGTCGCGCCGGGTACGCCGTGGAGCGACGTGCCGGATAACTTCCTGTGCCCGGAATGTTCATTAGGTAAAGACGTGTTCGACGTACTGGCGACGGAGGCAAAATGAGTCGGGGGATCATCATTATTGGGTCGGGCTTCGCCGCCCGCCAGCTCGTCAAAAATATCCGTAAACAAGATGCGCATGTGCCGTTAACTCTGATTGCGGCGGACAGCATGGATGAGTACAACAAGCCCGATCTCAGCCACGTTATCAGCCAGTCGCAGCGCGCCGATGATCTCACCCGCCAGTTAGCGGGGGAATTTGCTGAACAGTTTAATCTGCGACTGTTCCCGCATACCTGGGTTGCTGACATTGATGCCGATGCCCATGTGGTGAAAAGTCAGGATAAGCAGTGGCAGTACGACAAGCTGGTACTGGCGACCGGGGCGACAGCCTTTGTACCGCCGATTACAGGACGTGAGTTAATGCTTACTTTGAATAGCCAGCAGGAGTACCGCGCCTGTGAGACACAACTGCGCGACGCGCAGCGAGTGCTGATTGTCGGCGGCGGTCTCATTGGCAGTGAATTAGCGATGGATTTCTGCCGCGCCGGGAAAACGGTAACGCTGATGGATAACGCCGCCAGCCTTCTCGCCTCACTGATGCCACCGGAAGTGAGCAGTCGCTTACAGCATCACCTGACCGATATGGGGGTGCATCTGCTGCTGAAATCGCAGTTGCAAAAACTGGAGAAAACCGAAGCCGGTATCCGCGCTACGCTGGTAAGCCAGCATAGTATTGAGGTCGATGCGGTGATTGCCGCCACCGGCTTACGCCCGGAAACCGCTCTGGCGCGCCGCGCCGGGGTAGTCGTCAACCGCGGCGTCTGCGTGGATAGCTATCTACAGACCAGTCACCCGGATATTTATGCGATCGGCGACTGCGCGGAGATCAATGGTCAGGTACTGCCCTTCCTGCAACCGATCCAGTTAAGCGCGATGTACCTGGCGAAAAATCTGCTTGGCGGCAACGCGCCGCTGAAGCTACCGGCGATGCTGGTCAAAGTCAAAACGCCGGAACTGCCGCTGCATCTGGCGGGAGAAACTCAGCGCCGTGATTTAAGCTGGCAGATTACCGCAGAATCTAACGGTATGATTGCCAAAGGCATGAGCGGAGAAGGCCAACTACGCGCCTTTGTGGTGAGTGAAGACCGCATGAAAGAGGCCTTTGCACTGCTGAAAACGTTGTCCGTATAAGCCTGTGATGCCGGATGGCGCCGCTTCGCGTCTTATCCGGCCTACGAGTGAGCATCTGGGCCGGATAAGGCGCAGCCGCCATCCGGCGCCCTACACTTCACTTAACGCTCGCGCTGCGGCAATCACGCCCTGTCCAAACGACAGCCCGCCGTCGCCCGCTGGTAACCGCTGCGGAAATAACAATTTAAAATCAGAAAGATAAAAGGCAAGACGCGCGCGAAGTAAGCGGTTGTGTATCACCCCGCCGCTGAAGACCAGAGTGATTATCCCCCGCGCCGTAGCCTGCTGGCGCATTAGCGTGGCAAACCCGCACGCCAGCGCATCATGAAAAGCCCAGGCGCGTTGCGCGGGCGTGGCCTGCCAGTTCAACCATTGCCGCCAGAAAACAGCGACGTCCAGTTGAGCGCCGTTAAGCGGCATCGTTACCGGATGCTCAACGTTAGCGCATTGAGAGGCCAGCGCCTCCAGCGCGCAGGCGGCCTCGCCCTCATAGCTAAGCGATGCTGGCGCGCAGCGAAGCGCGGCAGCCACCGCGTCAAACAACCGCCCGCAGGAAGAGGCCAACGGGGAATTGACGCCGCGCTCAATGGCACGCGCCAGGACATTCCAGTTTTGCTGTTGCAGCCCCGCTGTCTCCGGATAATCCTGCCAGTCCGGCACAAAGCGCAGGCACTGCGCCAACAGATTACGCCACGGATGTTTGGCAGCCAGATCGCCTCCCGGCAGCGCCACGGCGGGTAAACCGCCTAAATGTTCGCACTCGCGATAATTGACCCGCAGACATTCTCCGCCCCATAGCGCGCCATTCTCACCCATGCCGATACCGTCTACCGTCAGGGCAATCACCTCTCCGCCGTCCAGCGGCCAACCATGCTCGGCCAGGCAAGCCGCCGCATGGGCATGATGGTGTAACACCGTCTCTGTCGGCAGACGCATCTCACTGGCCCACTGACTGGAAACATAGCCCGGATGCGCATCACAGACGATACGCTCTGGGGTAAAATCGTAGATTGACTGGATCAAACGCAATGCCTCGCGCCACTGCGCCTGGATACCGTCATCGCTGAGATCGCCCAAATGCTGGCTGACAACCGCCTGTTCGCCGCGTACCAGACAGAACGTGTTTTTCAGATCCGCGCCCAGACAAAGTATCGGTGGCACATCGCGAAATCCGGGCGGCAACGCAATCGCGTCCGGCACGTATCCCCGCGAACGACGCAGCATTTCGCCGCTGTCGCGTATGACAGAGTCGTCCATGCGCTGAACAATGTCGCGATTGTGCAACAGAAAACCATCGGCAATATCGTGTAAATCGTCCAGCGCCTGTTCGTTGGTGATGGCGGGCGGTTTGCCGCTCAGGTTGCCGGATGTCATCACCAGCGGGTAATTGAGCGCCTGCAACAAGAGATGTTGCAATGGATTGGCTGGCAGCATCACACCCACTTCCGTAAGTCCTGGCGCGATGCCCTCACTCATCGAAGGTACATACTGCTTATCCACCAGTACAATCGGGGCCGCTGGCGTGGTCAGCAGCGAACGCGCCGCGGTCGGCAGCGTTTGCGCCGTGGGCAACATCACCGCCAATGGTTTCGCCGGACGATGTTTACGCGCCCGCAGCATCGCCACTGCGTTAGCGTTGCGCGCATCGCAGGCCAGATGAAAACCACCCAGCCCTTTAACGGCAATAATGCCTCCGGCGTTCAGTTGGGCGACCGCCGCCTGCAAAGCCGCCTCTTTTTCCGCTCGTTCATGTTGGCTCCGCCACTCAAGATGCGGCCCGCATGACGGACAGGCAACGGGCTGGGCATGAAAACGGCGATCGTACGGATCGCGGTATTCGCTGTCGCATTCCGGACACAAGGGAAACGCCGCCATCACCGTAAATGGCCGGTCATAGGGCATAGCGCGAATAATGGTGAAGCGTGGTCCACAGTGGGTGCAATTGATGAAAGGATAACGGTAGCGCCGCTCGCCTGGGGTATTCATCTCGGCAAGACATGCCGGGCAGGTCGCCGCATCCGGCACGATTTGCGTGTTCATCGAACCGCCTGCGCTCTGACGAATGGTGAAATCCGTCGGTGCGCGCTCCCATACCAACGACGCGTGTTCAACGCTGTCAATGCGCGCCAGCGGCGGGCAATCCTGATAGAGCGCGGCAATAAATTGCGACGGATCTTCCAGCAGCCGAACGACGACGCCGTCGCCGTCATTACACACGTCGCCGTGTAATCGCAACTGCTGCGCCAGCTGCCAGACAAAAGGACGAAAACCGACGCCCTGTACTTTGCCCCGAATGCGTAGCTGTACGCCGGAAGGTGTGTCTATCGCCATCTTATTTTCCCGCCATCATCGAACCCGGATGCCTGATGGCGCGACGCTTATCAGGCCTACAACCGCACGGACCGTAGACCGGATAAGGCATTGATGCCGCCATCCGGCAATGCTTTGTGGTGTATTCTACGCGCAATCGCAGAAATCAGAAAAGCAGCGATGCCGTTGAATCCAGCGCCGCACGACGGCGTTTTTCCGCGCTTAGCTGTTCGAGCTTATTGCGGTCCACGCAGATGAGGGCGTGCGTTGGGCAAGCGGCCATACAGGCCGGACCGGCTTCACGGTGGTGACACAGATCGCACTTGTTGGCTTCGGCTTTTTCGGCACGCACGTTCAGCCCCGCGCCGCTATTGCGAATCACCGGACGTACCACCACTTCCATGGCGCCGTAAGGACATGCCACTACGCAAGTTTTACAGCCAATGCAGCGTTCCTGCATCACA
This sequence comes from Salmonella sp. SAL04202, assembly GCF_046550775.1. NCBI lineage: Bacteria > Pseudomonadati > Pseudomonadota > Gammaproteobacteria > Enterobacterales > Enterobacteriaceae > Salmonella > Salmonella sp. SAL04202. The sequence continues at coordinate 118,380 of NZ_JBGDXK010000002.1, forward strand.
TGAACAAAGCCTTTGTCACGGCTGATGGCGCCATTCGGGCAAACGTTGGCGCACGGCGCGTCTTCACACTGGCGACACAGCGTTGCCGTGGAAACATTCACGCCTTTGATGACATGGATACGAGGTAAAAAGGTTTCAGGGGTCAGCGATGCGCAATCCTGATTTTCCTGATGGGATACGACGCAAGCCACTTCACAGGTACGGCAACCAATGCACTTACTCGCGTCTGCAATGATGAAACGGTTCATCAAATTCTCCAGCAATAACAGATGATGTGCCGATATATACACGAATCGTGCCAATTTTTATTTCATTGTTATTTAAGAATATTATTTCTATTTTCGTGAGCATTTACGTGTCATCGTCACAAGTGTCGATGACACGAAATGTCGCCAGTGGTGGTCAAGATTTGCAGTGATAGCCAGCCAACTCTGCACCGCAACTGGCATCAATCCTGATTAACGCCTGGCAATACGTTACCGCGTATTAAACAGCGCTGCGTAAGGGAAAGATCGTCCGTTTGCGGATTCCTTCCGGCAATAGGTTTGATAATTAATTTACGGCCAGGATAGTGATTAAAACGGGTCAGCGCCGGATAACTCAACCGGCCAAACCAGCCGTGTACGCGCTGCCAGCGGGCGTCCTTCACCTGATATAAATTGGTTATCCAGTAGCCTGAGTCAAACTGCATATCCAACAGTTGCGTGCGCCCATTGCCCTGTAAATCAAGCAAATCATCGACGCCAGTATCGGTGGCGGTATAAAACCCCCACGGTTCAAAGACGCAGGGGCGGCCATTCTTGAGAAAGGTGAAAATGATGTATTGCGCGCTCGGCGCCAGGCCCAACCCAGGATTACCCAACCAGATAACCAGATCCTGAATGCCGTTACGATCGAGGTCAGCGCGATAAAATTGCGCATTACCCGCCAAATTAATCAGCATTCCCACCGGGACAACCCACGAATTACCGGCTCTGTCTTTTCCGCTAATCCGCCATTCGTTATCTTTTTTCGGCTCCGGCAGTAGCGTCACGCCACTGACTCCGACCTGGCGAAAATACCAGGTCTGGTCGGGCGATACAGAATAAGGCAGGGTCAACAGCGGCTTCAGCGCACGCTTTTGCGCATATTCACCGTCGCTCATCGGCAGGTAACCGACAAAACCGGTGGCCAGTGCGCGCGCGGCGATGCAGAAAAATAGCAGTCCGCACCATACGATAATCTTCACGTTCTTCTTACCGCCTATGCCGGGTAACACAAATTCTCCCTAAATATGTACGCATTTTACGCCTCCGGCGCTTCCAGCGCGGCAAATCCGCCGTTTCCCTGCCAGCCGTCCAGGCGCTGATAGACGATATTTACCGCGTCCTTAATCGGTTGAGTCATCGGATAATAAAACCCGATGATATCCGGCTGGATACCAACAAAAATCACCTCGCCGACATCCTCTTTGAGCTGATCGATAAGGTAGTTCAGCGGCATATTGTGGGTGGTCATCATAAACATTTCGGCGATATCATCCGGATCGATAATGCGGATCTCGCCCGGATTAAGCCCCATATCGGTGGCGTCGACAATCAACAGACGCTGCGGGCGCAGTTCGCGAATCGCCACAATGTCGTTTTCCGGCGCGCTGCCGCCGTCGATGACAACCCAGTTGCCCTTCGGCTGCGCCGCGCACATTTCCGCCAGTAACGGGCCTGCGCCGTCGTCGCCCATCATGCTGTTGCCGACACAGAGTAAAACGTCAGTCACGAAGCCTCCTCACCATCAGGTAGATGGCGCTTTCCTGATGAATGTCATGCAGCATACTGAGCATCAGTTTGCTCCATTCTTGCTGCTGCGGGGTCTGCGCGGCGCGCGCCTCATCAAACGCGCGCGCCAGCATTTGCACATGGTTGAAATCGATGACGATCTCGCCATACTTCGGCACGCCTTCCATTTTACGCCGGGCATCGCTACCGGCTTCCAGGGTGGCGATCCACGCCAGATACTCATCCCATGGGCAGGTGAGCGCGGCCTCCAGACAATCGATAACCCCCAGGTGGTGACCAATCGCCAGGCTGTAATAGACAACCTGCTGCGCCTCGGCAGGCGTCGCATCGTTCTCATCAATAAACTTACGGCTCAGTTGACTGAACACCACCTGTTCGCTCATCGGATACGCGCCTCTTCAACAACATGATTGAGATGGGTGACAATTTCGGTTAAACGCGGATCGTTTTCCGCTTCCAGCCAACGCGCCACTTGCTGCTCGCCCTGCCCCAACTGTGTCAGGTAATCATCGGCGATCTGACGACCATAGCGATAACCCGCCAGCCGGCGCGCCGCGCGATCCACCTTCACGCGCAGCGGCTGCACCATATCCGGATGCAGGATCTCTGCGGGCTGCTCGTCCAGCTCACCCGGCGCGCGGGCGTGGATTTTCTGCTCCAGCAGGCCAAGCGCCATCGCAAAGCCATACAGCGTCGCCGCAGGCGTTGGCGGGCAGCCTGGAATATACACATCCACCGGGACGATTTTGTCGGTACCACCCCACACGCAGTAGAGATCGTGGAAGATGCCGCCGCTGTTGCCGCAGGCGCCGTAAGAGATACAAATTTTCGGGTCCGGCGCCGACTGCCAGGCGCGCAGCGCCGGAGAGCGCATGGCGCGGGTCACCGCGCCGGTAAACAGCAGAATATCGGCATGACGCGGCGACGGTACCACTTTGATGCCGAAACGCTCGGCATCAAACAGCGGCGAAAGCGTCGCAAAGATTTCGATTTCACAGCCGTTACAGCCGCCGCAGTCCACGCGGTAAACGTATGCCGAACGCTTAATATTTTTCAGTAGAGACGCCTTCATGCTGGCGATGGATTCATCCACCGTCATCGGTACCGGAATGCCGTTGGCGTCACGCGGGCCTAATAAATTGCTCATTAGCTGACCTCTTTCATATGGCGAGTCAGTTCAATACGGTCGGACGGCACCAGGCATTTCTGACGCTTACAGTCCGGGCAGGTCTCAAAGCTTTCGCGGTGGTTTTCCGCGCGGCTGTCGCCGTTGTGCGCAAGCAGCGCAATGGCATAGTCGATCTCTTTCTGTACGGCGAAAGGACGATTACACACGCGACAGTTGCACAGCGCGAAGCGGGACTGTTGCAGGAAGTCTTCTTTCTTCCACACTGCCAGTTCGTATTCTTGCGACAGTTTGATCGCCGCCGTCGGGCAAACTTCTTCGCAGCGACCGCAGAAGATGCAGCGGCCAAGATTGAACTGCCACGCCAGCTCATTAGTCGCAAGATCGGTTTCCACCGTCAGCGCGTTCGACGGGCAGGCATTAACACAGGCGGCGCAACCGATGCACTGCTGCGGATTATGTTCCGGCTTGCCGCGGAAGTTTTTATCAACCGCAATCGGCTCCAGCGGATAAGACGAGGTCGCCGTGCCGGTTTTGATAACTTTTTTGATAAAGGTAAACATGGCGATTCCTTATTTCAGCGGCGAGTTTTTACGCTCAATGCTGTAGCGCTCAAGTTCTTTGTACGGCACGACTTTGCTCTTCTTCTTACGCACATCGACCACGGTCATCCGGTCGGTACAGGAGTAGCACGGGTCGAGGCTGCCGATAATCAGCGGCGCATCGGAGACGGTGTTGCCGCGCAGCATATAGCGCAGCGTCGGCCAGTTGGCGTAGGTCGCCGCACGACAGCGCCAGCGGTAAAGCTTTTGGTTGTCGCCGGTCATGCTCCAGTGGATATCATCGCCACGCGGCGCTTCGGCAAAGCCGAGCGCAAAACGGTGCGGAATATAGGTAAAGCCTTCCACCATCAGCGGGCCGCCCGGCAGATTATCCAGACCGAAATCGATCATATTCAGCGAGGTGTAAACTTCGTTGATACGAACTTTCAGACGAGAAATCACATCGCAGCCCTGCTCGCTATGTACTTCCATCGGCAGCAGACCGTAACCGACAAACGGGTGGTCGGCGCGGGTGTCGCGGGCGTGACCGCTGGCGCGCACCATCGGGCCGACATTACTGAAGTCGCGGGCAATTTCCGGGTCCAGACGGCCGATACCCACGGTACGCTGTTCCATATTCGGCGTGCTCAGCAGCATGTCCACCAGCTCCTGCACGTCACGACGCATCTGCTGCGCCAGTTGACGGGTCTGGATCATGTCCTCTTTGAGCAGATCGCGGCGAATCCCGCCGATCAGGTTCAGACCGTAAGTTTTGCGCGCCCCGGTAAGGATCTCCGCCATCTTCATGGAGGTTTCACGCACGCGGAAGAACTGCATAAAGCCGGAGTCAAAGCCGGTAAAGTGGCAGGCGAGGCCTAGGTTCAGCAGGTGCGAGTGCAGGCGTTCCACTTCCAGCAGAATGGCGCGGATCATCTGCGCACGCTCCGGCACCTGAATGCCCATCGCGTTTTCCACGGAAGTGGTGTAGGCAGTGCTGTGCGCGAAACCGCAGATACCACACACGCGATCCGACAGGAAGGTGACTTCGTTATAACCCATGCGGGTTTCCGCCAGTTTTTCCATACCACGGTGGACGTAGAACAGGCGGTAGTCGGCGTCGATAATGTTTTCGCCATCGACGAACAGACGGAAGTGGCCCGGTTCATCGGAAGTAACATGCAGCGGGCCAATCGGCACCACGTTATTTTTCTTGTCACCCAGCTCGTTAACGAACTCGTAGGTTTCCGCATCGGTGGTCGGCGCCGGGCGCTGACGATAATCCATACTGTCTTTACGCAGCGGATAGAGTTCATCCGGCCAGTCGTCCGGCAGCACCAGACGGCGCTCGTCCGGCAGACCGACCGGGATTAAACCGTACATGTCGCGTACTTCGCGCTCACCCCACACGGCAGCCGGCACGCGCGGCGTAACGGATGGGAATTCCAGCTTATGGGCATCCACTTCAACGCGAACGGTAATCCAGCACTTCGTGCCCTGCTCCATCGACAGTACGTAATAAACGGCATAGTGGCCGCACAACTGGCGTTCGTCATTACCGAACAGCACCGACAGCCACCCACCCTGCTGGTAGTAAAGAAACTCCACCACTTCCGGCAGATAGTTTACTTTCACCGTAATAGTCAGCTGATCTTTGGTCTGCCAGGCTTCGTCCAGCACGACGCCCGGAAACGCCTGGTGCAGCGCCGCAAGGTATTGTTGACCTAATTTTTCTTCAGACATGCTCAAACTCTCTTAAATCACGCCGCCAGCAAGGAGACGAAGGCTAAAAACGCAAACCCAAAACCGGCCCAGGTCACGCGTGAAGTGGCGCAAAAACGCAGTCGCGCCATGCTGTTTTCAAACAGGGCGATCACCAGTACGCCGACAATCAGCTTGACGACGGCAATCACCAGCGCCAGCAACAGTCCGCCTGCGCTGAAGGTTTCCATCTGTCCCCACGGCAAAAACACGCCGACGAACATTTGCAGCACCACCAGTTGCTTAAGGCTGATGCCCCATTTCAGCACCGCAAAGCCGCTACCGCTGTATTCGGTCAACGGCCCTTCCTGCAACTCCTGCTCCGCTTCCGCCAGGTCGAACGGCAGCTTGCCCATTTCGATAAAGGTGGCGAAGGCGCAGGCGCACAGCGCCAGAATCAGCGGAATACTGCGCGCGACAGGCCAGTGATAAATGGTATCGGCGATATTGCTGATATGAGTTGAACCCGCCACCTGCGCGGCGACCCACAGACCCAGCAGCAGAATCGGCTCCACCAGCACGCCGAGCATCGCTTCACGGCTGGCGCCGATCGCGGTGAACGGACTGCCGGTATCCAGGCCTGCAATAGAGAAGAAGAAGCGCGCGATGGCGAACAGGTAAATCAGGGTGATTAAATCACCCAGTTGCGGCAACGGAGATCCAACGGTGACGACCGGCAGCGCGGTGGCGATAGTCAGCATCACGCCGACCATCACAAACGGCGTCAGGCGAAAAACCCAGCCGGAATCCGCGGGCGCAATACTCTGACGACCGAGCAGTTTGATAATGTCGCGGTACTCCTGCAACACGCCCGGCCCACGGCGATTGTGTAGACGGGCGCGCGCCACGCGAGTAATACCGGACAGCAATGGCGCAACGGCAAATAGCACCAGCGCCTGAATTAACGGATAAAACACACTCATTTTCAGGCTCCTCGTGAAACCACAATCACCACCAGCACCGCCAGCTCAATCAGCGCCAGACGACGGAACAGCACCGCGGCCGCCGCGTTCTGCCAGCCCGGAATCAACGATACCGGGTTGAGCCATTTACGCAGTTTGAGTACCGGGGCAAAGGCCTCTTTCACCGGCATGGCGAAACCGTGCGCGGTAATCACCATCGACTGCTCATGGTCGTAGCCGCACACCCAGGCCGCGCCGCGAGAACGCGACGGCAGACGGTTGCCTTTGAACATCGCCATAATGATGAACGGCAGTAGCGGACAGGCGACCAACAGCAGCGTGATCATCGGCTGCGATACGGTGGTGTGCGCGGTTTCCAGCGGCAACGGTACCGCAGTGGAAATCATCGGCAGCAGCCACGGCGCGGCAACCCCGCCCAGTACGCAGCAAATCGCCAATGCCACCACGCTGACGCCCATCAGGATCGGCGCGCAGCTGGCATTTTCAGCTTCCTTCGTGCGCGGCGCGCCAAGGAACGTCACGCCATACACTTTCGCCATACACATCACCGCCAGCGCGCCGGTAATCGCCAGGCCAACCGCCAGCAGCGGTCCTAACAGACGACCAACAAATGCGCCGCTGTTGCCCAGTTTGAAGAAGGACTGGTAAATCACCCACTCGCCGGCAAAGCCGTTCAGCGGCGGCAGCGCAGCCATCGCCATCAGACCGACCAGCATGGCGATAGAAATAACCGGCATCCGTTTACCAATACCGCCCAGTTTTTCGATATCGCGATGACCGGTACGGAACCAGATGCTGCCCGCGCCCAGAAACAGCACGCTTTTGAACAGGCTATGGTTCAGCAGGTGATAGAGCCCGCCGGTCAGACCCAGCGCGATCAGTACCGGCTGATTGAGAGCAATCCCGGTAACGCCTGCGCCCAGACCGAGCAAAATGATGCCGATATTTTCCAGCGTGTGATAGGCCAGCAGGCGCTGAATGTTATGCTCCATCAGCGCGTACAGACCGCCGACAAAGGCGGTGATCATCCCAAGCACCAACAGCGCCACGCCCCACCACAGCGGCGCATTGCCGCCAAGCAGAGATAGCGTGAGAATGCCCAGCAGCCCGATTTTCATCACCACGGTCGAGAACAGCGCGGCGGCGGGAGCGCTGGCGTTGGCGTGCGCCTGCGGCACCCAACCGTGTAGCGGGATAATCCCGGCCAGCAGACCAAAGCCGATAACGCCGAGCAGCCAGATATCGGAGCCCAGCGGCAGTTGCTGAGCACGTTGATCCAGCAGCCCCAGATCCAGCGTGCCGTAGCGCTGCCACACCAACCAGCAGGCGATTGCCAGCAGCAGCGTACCGAGACGGCCCAGCGCAAACCACAGTTTGCCCTCTTTGCTACCGCCGGTGAGGAACACGGCGCAGAGCGCCATGATTTCCGCCATCACCACCATCGTCCCCAGATTACTGGCGACCACGGCGCAGACGGCTGCCGCCATCAGCAGGTTGATCAATAGTCCGTTGGCTTTTACCTGTGGATGGCGATGCCAGTCGATATTGAACAGGCTGACGAACAGACCGCACAGCCCCAGCGTAATCAGCCAGATAGCATTCAGCGGCGTTATTTGCAGCATGTGACCGGTAAACGGCATCACGCCGCTCACCGTAACGGCGCTGGTCAGTGCGGTGAACCCCGCGCCAGCCGTACACAGGCTGCCGACCGCGCCGCCGATACCGGCAATCCAGCCGCTCAGCGCTTTATGAAACGAAAACAGAAACGCCAGAACGGCGGCGGCGGCAAACCACGCGACGCCGCTAGTAATCAGTGAAAGTGAACTCATTATGCATCCCCACTCTGAGCCTGCTGAAACAAGGTGAGATCGCCAAAATCGGTATTAAACGTCAGCTCACGTTTACGTTTGCTGGCGCGGGCGATATCCGTGTTCTCCACCAGGTGTAGCGCTTTAGTCGGGCACATCCGCACACAGGCCGGGCCTTGCTCGTCAAAGCTGCACAGGTCGCATTTCACCGCGATAGCGCGTACGCCCGGCACCCAGTCGAGCAACGTACTGACGCGCGCAGGCGCTGGCGGCGCGGGCGGCGCTTTCGGCGTATTGGCGTTCGCTGGAATATGCAGCGGACGGCTGCCGGAAAACTCAATAGCGCCAAACGGACAGGCAATACCACACAGTTTGCAGCTCACGCACAGGCTTTCATTAAGCTGGACAGCGCCGTCAACGCGATTAATCGCGTTAACCGGGCATACCGTGGCGCATGGCGCATCTTCACAGTGGTGACAAAGCTGCGGCGCAGATTCTTTTTCATTCAGCATCACTTTCAGGCGCGGCATTGACTGCAGGCCATGCTGGCGATGCGTCTCTGAACAGGCGGCCTCACAGGTGTGGCAGCCGATACAGAGAGTGGAGTCAGCAATTACAAAACGATTCACCAGGCATTCCTCAGGTGATTGTCATTTTTGACGAAAACATGCCGTTGAAATGTCATTTTCGACACTTATCGACACGCCCATCCCCAAAACATTCATGACGTGGCGCAACGCCACATCGCGAATCAAAGCGGGCAACGCCTCAGGCTTATACCGCCGGGCTGTTTCCCTTTACCAATTGACGCAAATTAACCGGCGAGTTGGTTTCTACAGCGGTATAGAGGCTGTCGTAAACGCTGGCGATTTTTTCCAGATAGTGCTCCAGCACCTGCTCGCGATCGCGGTTGTTAACCCGTTCGTCAACCTTGCCGTCGATATCGAGCTGCGCCTGTGCAATCAATTGTTTATCTTCGCCATCTTTGGTTTCAACGTAGTACTCAATGGTGTGGCTGTTAAAACCATCCGCCAACGCGACGTAAATACGAAAGTGCTCAAACAGGACAAAGCAAAGATCCCTTTCCGGCGCGCAGCTCATTGCGTGATGCAGGCGCGCTTTCGAGAGGGTGATCCCCTGAACCAGCGAGTTGCAGTAAATATGCCACTGGTCCTGTAGGCGACGATGCCGTTGCGCGATGTAATCGGCCTTTTCGCTTATTTCCCAAATAGTCATGTCAGGTTACCCGTTTAACAGAGATGCCTGCGTTAAGCATTTTCCATGCCAATTTTTAACTTATTGTTTTTAATGGCAGACGAGCGCAGTTACTGCCGTTTCGACGCGGTGACGACATGTCATTTCGTCATCGTCGACATTAACCTGCCAGGGGATAAAAATATTGGCATAAATATTGCTTTACAGGGGCAACCACTACGGGAGGCGATATGCACGAAATCACCCTCTGCCAACGGGCACTGGAATTGATTGAACAACAGGCTTCAGCATACGGTGCAAAACGTGTGACAGCCGTCTGGATCAAAATTGGCGCATTTTCTTGCGTGGAAACCAGCGCTCTTTCCTTTTGTTTTGATCTGGTATGCCGCGGCACGATAGCAGAAGGTTGTAAACTGCACCTCGAAGAACAGGAAGCCGAATGCTGGTGTGAGCATTGTCAACAATATGTCACGTTGTTAACCCACCGTGTACGTCGTTGTCCGCAATGTCATAGCGATACACTGCGAATTGTGGCCGATGACGGCTTACAAATTCGGCGCATAGAGATTGATGAAACTGAAGATTAATGCCGGATAGACGCTCGCGTCGCCATCCGGCAGAAAGCCTGTAACAAGAAAAAGATCAGGAGTAAGCGATGTGTACGACTTGCGGTTGCGCTGAAGGCAACCTTTATATAGAAGGCGATGAACATAATCCGCACTCAGCGTTTCGTAGCGCGCCCTTTGCCCCAGCGGCTCGCCCGGCGCTGAATATTACCGGCATTAAAACGCCTGACTTTGCCCCAAGTCAGACCGCAGAAGGCGATCTGCATTACGGCCACGGCGAAGCCGGAACCCACGCGCCTGGTATGAGTCAGCGGCGGATGCTGGAGGTTGAAATCGACGTGCTGGACAAAAATAATCGTCTGGCTGAGCGCAACCGCGCCCGTTTCGCCGCCCGCCAGCAACTGGTGCTCAACCTGGTGTCCAGCCCCGGGTCCGGTAAAACCACCCTGCTGACCGAAACGCTGATGAAATTGAAAGACCGTGTACCGTGCGCGGTGATTGAAGGCGACCAGCAGACAGTGAACGACGCCGCCCGCATCCGCGCTACCGGCACGCCCGCCATTCAGGTCAACACCGGTAAAGGCTGCCATCTTGACGCGCAAATGATCGCCGACGCCGCGCCGCGCCTGCCGCTGGATGACCGCGGTATTCTGTTTATCGAAAACGTCGGTAATCTTGTCTGCCCGGCCAGCTTCGATCTGGGCGAAAAGCATAAAGTCGCAGTGCTTTCCGTGACCGAAGGTGAAGATAAGCCGCTGAAATATCCCCATATGTTTGCCGCTGCGTCGCTCATGCTGCTCAATAAAGTCGATCTGCTGCCCTACCTCAATTTTGACGTTGAGAAGTGCATCGCCAGCGCGCGTGAAGTGAACCCGGAGATTGAAATTATCCTGATTTCCGCCACCAGCGGCGAAGGCATGGATCAGTGGCTGGCCTGGCTGGAGGCGCAGCGATGTGCATAGGCGTGCCGGGTCAAATCCGCGCCATTGACGGCAATCAGGCAAAAGTTGACGTCTGCGGCATTCAGCGCGACGTCGATCTCACATTAGTCGGCAGTTGTGATGAAAACGGTCAGCCGCGTCTGGGTCAGTGGGTGCTGGTTCATGTCGGATTCGCCATGAGCGTCATTAACGAAGCGGAAGCGCGCGACACGCTCGACGCGCTACAAAATATGTTTGATGTTGAGCCGGACGTCGGCGCACTGCTGTATGGTGAGGAGAGATAATGCGTTTTGTTGACGAGTACCGTGCGCCGGAACAGGTAATGCAGCTCATTGAACACCTGCGTGAACGCGCCGCCCTTCTTCCTTACACTGCCGAACGTCCGTTGCGCATTATGGAAGTCTGCGGGGGTCATACCCACGCAATTTTTAAATTTGGTCTCGATCAGTTACTGCCCGAAAACGTGGAATTTATTCACGGCCCCGGTTGTCCGGTCTGCGTGCTGCCGATGGGACGCATCGACAGTTGCGTGGAAATCGCCAGCCATCCGGAGGTGATTTTCTGCACCTTTGGCGATGCCATGCGCGTGCCGGGGAAACAGGGTTCTCTGTTGCAGGCTAAAGCGCGCGGCGCGGATGTCCGTATTGTTTACTCTCCGATGGACGCGCTGAAGCTGGCGCAGGATAACCCGACCCGCAAAGTGGTATTTTTCGGGCTGGGCTTTGAAACCACCATGCCGACCACCGCCATCACGCTACAGCAGGCAAAACAGCGTGACGTGCGAAACTTCTACTTTTTCTGCCAGCACATTACGCTGATCCCGACGCTGCGTAGCCTACTGGAGCAGCCGGACAACGGCATTGACGCCTTTCTTGCGCCAGGCCACGTCAGCATGGTCATCGGCACCGAGGCGTACCAGTTTATCGCCGCCGATTTTAATCGCCCGCTGGTGGTGGCTGGATTCGAACCGCTTGATCTACTGCAAGGCGTGGTCATGCTGGTTGAGCAGAAAATAGCGGCCCTAAGCCAGGTTGAAAACCAATACCGTCGCGTGGTGCCGGATGCCGGAAACATGCTGGCGCAGCAGGCCATCGCCGATGTGTTCTGCGTTAATGGCGATAGCGAGTGGCGCGGTCTGGGCGTGATTGAATCCTCCGGCGTCCACCTGACGCCAGAGTATCAGCGCTTTGACGCCGAAGCGCATTTCCGCCCAGCGCCACAACAGGTCTATGACGATCCGCGCGCCCGCTGCGGCGAAGTGCTGACCGGCAGATGCAAGCCGCATCAGTGCCCGCTATTTGGTAAAACATGTAATCCAGAGACCGCGTTCGGCGCGCTGATGGTCTCTTCCGAAGGCGCATGCGCCGCCTGGTATCAGTATCGTCAGCAGGAGTGTGAAGTTTGAACAATATACAACTCGCCCACGGCAGCGGCGGCCAGGCTATGCAACAGTTGATTAATAGCCTGTTTATGGAGGCCTTTGCCAACCCGTGGCTGGCGGAACAAGAAGATCAGGCGCGTCTGGAGCTGGCGCAGCTGACGGCGGAGGGCGACCGTCTGGCGTTTTCTACCGATAGCTATGTGATCGATCCGCTCTTTTTCCCCGGCGGCAATATCGGCAAACTGGCGATTTGCGGTACGGCGAACGACGTTGCGGTGAGCGGCGCGATCCCCCGCTATCTCTCCTGCGGCTTTATCCTTGAAGAAGGGCTGCCGATGGAGACGTTAAAAAGCGTGGTCAATAGCATGGCGGCGACCGCGCGGGAAGCGGGTATCGCCATTGTAACCGGCGACACCAAAGTTGTGCAGCGCGGCGCGGCGGATAAATTGTTTATCAACACTGCCGGCATGGGGGCGATTCCCGCCGATCTTCGCTGGGGCGCGCAAACGCTGAGCGTTGGCGATGTGCTGTTAGTCAGCGGTACGCTTGGCGATCACGGCGCCACTATCCTCAACCTGCGTGAGCAACTGGGACTGGATGGCGAGCTGGCGAGCGACTGCGCAGTATTAACGCCGCTAATTCAGACGCTGCGTCATATTGACGGAGTGAAGGCATTGCGTGACGCCACGCGCGGCGGCGTGAATGCGGTCGCCCATGAGTTTGCGGCGTCCTGCGGTTACGGTATTGAATTGTCCGAATCCGCACTGCCGCTCAAACCTGCCGTGCGCGGCGTCTGCGAGCTGTTGGGGCTGGATGCCCTGAACTTTGCCAACGAAGGAAAACTGGTGATTGCCGTTGAACGGCAGGCCGCAGATCGGGCGTTGGCGGCATTACGCGCGCATCCGCTGGGACGTGATGCGGCGCTGATTGGCGAAGTCGTGGAACGCAAAGGCGTTCGCTTAGCCGGACTCTATGGCGTGAAGCGAACCCTTGATTTGCCACACGCCGAACCATTACCTCGTATATGCTAGCAGCCTGTTGGCAGCATACTGTAGGCCGGATAAGACGCATTTGCGTCGACATCCGGCATTAACGCTGCATTAACGCCTGATGGCGCTTTGCTTATCAGGCCTACGGAGTGTGTGACCAGCGAGTTTGCGGTCAGCCATCCGGCAATAACTTACGACTTATACCTATAATTCATTTACCGTTTTCGCACCGTTTTGCGGTATTTTCCTGGAAAAGCAACATGTCGTATACACCCATGAGCGATCTTGGACAGCAAGGCTTGTTCGATATCACTCGTACCTTATTGCAGCAGCCCGATTTGGCGTCGCTCAGTGAAGCGCTTTCGCAACTGGTAAAGCGTTCAGCGCTCGCCGACAGCGCCGGCATTGTGCTATGGCAGGCGCAGTCGCAACGCGCACAATATTATGCGACGCGAGAAAATGGCCGTCCTGTTGAATATGAAGATGAAACCGTACTGGCGCACGGCCCGGTACGTCGCATCCTTTCTCGCCCCGATGCATTGCACTGTAATTTCCATGAGTTTACCGAAACCTGGCCGCAGCTTGCCGCGAGCGGCCTCTACCCTGAATTTGGTCATTACTGTCTGCTTCCTTTAGCCGCGGAGGGCCGTATTTTCGGCGGCTGCGAATTCATCCGTCAGGAAGATCGCCCCTGGAGTGAAAAGGAATATGACCGTCTGCATACGTTTACCCAAATTGTCGGCGTGGTCGCCGAGCAAATTCAAAACCGGGTAAACAATAATGTCGATTATGATCTGTTGTGCCGCGAACGCGATAACTTCCGTATTCTGGTTGCGATCACCAACGCCGTCCTGTCGCGTCTGGATATTGATGAGCTGGTAAGCGAAGTCGCAAAAGAGATCCACCACTATTTCAATATCGACGCAATCAGCATCGTGTTGCGCAGCCATCGCAAAAATAAGCTGAATATCTACTCCACCCACTACCTTGATGAGCATCATCCGGCGCACGAACAGAGCGAAGTCGACGAAGCCGGCACGCTCACGGAGCGCGTCTTTAAAAGTAAAGAGATGCTGCTTATCAACCTCAACGAACGCGATCCGCTTGCTCCCTACGAACGCATGCTGTTCGATACCTGGGGCAATCAGATCCAGACGCTTTGCCTGCTGCCGTTGATGTCCGGCAAGACGATGCTTGGCGTGCTCAAACTGGCCCAGTGCGAAGAAAAAGTGTTTACCACCGCCAACCTCAAGCTGCTGCGTCAGATTGCCGAACGGGTAGCCATTGCCGTGGATAATGCGCTGGCCTATCAGGAAATCCACCGTCTGAAGGAACGCCTGGTCGACGAAAATCTGGCGCTCACGGAGCAGCTTAATAACGTCGACAGCGAGTTTGGCGAGATCATCGGACGCAGCGAAGCGATGTACAACGTGCTAAAGCAGGTTGAGATGGTGGCGCAGAGCGACAGTACCGTACTGATTCTGGGCGAAACGGGAACCGGTAAAGAGTTGATTGCCCGCGCCATTCACAACCTGAGCGGACGTAGCGGGCGCAGGATGGTAAAGATGAACTGCGCCGCGATGCCGGCGGGGCTGCTGGAAAGCGATTTGTTTGGTCATGAGCGCGGCGCGTTTACCGGCGCCAGCGCGCAGCGGATTGGCCGTTTCGAGCTGGCGGATAAAAGCTCGCTGTTTCTGGATGAAGTGGGCGACATGCCGCTGGAGCTACAGCCTAAGCTGCTGCGCGTCCTTCAGGAGCAAGAGTTTGAACGTCTCGGCAGCAATAAACTGATCCAGACCGACGTGCGGCTGATCGCCGCGACTAACCGCGATCTGAAAAAAATGGTCGCCGATCGCGAATTCCGTAACGATCTCTACTATCGGCTGAATGTTTTTCCGATCCAGCTTCCTCCGTTACGCGAACGTCCGGAAGATATACCACTACTGGTCAAAGCATTCACCTTCAAAATCGCCCGCCGAATGGGGCGTAATATCGACAGCATTCCCGCCGAAACGCTGCGCACGCTCAGCAGCATGGAATGGCCGGGGAACGTTCGCGAGCTGGAGAATGTCGTCGAGCGCGCCGTGCTGCTGACGCGCGGCAATGTGCTACAACTGTCGCTGCCGGATATTACCGCCGTAACGCCCGATACCTCGCCTGTTGCGACTGAAAGCGCCAAAGAAGGCGAAGATGAATATCAGCTTATTATACGCGTGCTGAAAGAGACCAATGGCGTAGTGGCTGGACCAAAAGGCGCGGCGCAGCGTCTGGGGCTTAAACGAACCACCCTGCTGTCGCGTATGAAGCGATTGGGTATTGATAAAGACGCGTTAGCGTAACGGGTTGCCGGATCTGATCCGGCCTGGAGATGATGCGCGCCGTAGGCCTGGCGCTTCCCCTTCACTTCTTGCGCTGATATTTTTCCGGCAATTCCGGAACGGGGCGCTTATCGTCGATAAGGTGCCGCACGGTCAGGACAGGGTGTCGCCAAAGCATTCGCGGACCTGCCCAACGCATAATCTGCTTCATCTCCTCGCGTTTAGCCGGCTGATAGCAGTGCACCGGGCACTGCTTACAGGCGGGTTTTTCCTCGCCAAATACGCATTTATCAAGACGTTTTTGCGCGTAGGCGTACAGCGCCTCGTAATGCCCCTGCACCGCTGACGCCTGTGGGCACTGGCTTTCATACAGCGCGATCATTTTTTTGATCGTCAGTTTTTCACGAGCGATACGTTTACCAGGCATCGTGCTCTCTCCGAACATTAAGGTGTATTTATTTTACACCTTATCCCTCTTTAGCACTATCACTGCATATCGTCGCCATTTCGCAAATAAGAATTATTTTCATTTATTCATGCCTTGTGCTATATAACATAGCAAAGGCTATATTCGATGATTAATTAACCACATTGTTGCGAGGGATACTATGACGAATCTACATCGTCTGAAAACACTCCTGATTGCCGGTATTGTCGCGATACTCGCGCTATCGCCAGCCTATGCAAAAGAGAAATTTAAAGTCATCACCACGTTTACCGTTATTGCCGACATGGCGAAAAACGTGGCGGGCGACGCAGCGGAAGTCAGCTCGATTACCAAGCCCGGCGCTGAAATCCATGAGTATCAGCCAACGCCCGGCGATATTAAACGAGCGCAGGGGGCGCAGCTTATCCTCGCGAATGGTCTGAACCTGGAGCGATGGTTCGCCCGCTTTTATCAGCACCTTTCCGGCGTGCCGGAAGTCGTCGTCTCCACCGGTGTCAAACCGATGGGCATTACCGAAGGCCCGTATAACGGTAAACCGAACCCGCACGCCTGGATGTCGGCAGAAAACGCGCTGATTTATGTCGATAACATTCGCGACGCCCTGGTGAAGTACGATCCGGATAATGCGCAGATCTATAAGCAAAATGCCGAACGCTATAAAGCGAAAATTCGCCAGATGGCCGATCCGTTGCGTGCCGAACTGGAAAAAATTCCCGCCGATCAGCGCTGGCTGGTCACCAGTGAAGGCGCGTTCTCTTACCTGGCGCGCGATAACGACATGAAAGAGCTTTATCTCTGGCCAATTAACGCCGATCAACAGGGTACGCCAAAACAGGTGCGTAAAGTGATTGATACCATTAAAAAGCACCATATTCCCGCCATCTTTAGCGAGAGTACGGTTTCCGATAAACCGGCCCGCCAGGTCGCGCGTGAATCCGGCGCGCATTATGGCGGCGTGCTGTATGTCGATTCTCTGAGCGCCGCTGACGGCCCTGTGCCAACCTATCTGGATCTACTGCGCGTCACGACCGAAACCATCGTCAACGGCATTAACGACGGACTGAGGAGTCAACAATGAGTCAATCTGCGATTACCGTTGATCAAGTCACGGTGACGTATCGCAACGGTCATACCGCCCTACGGGACGCCACTTTTCAGGTGCCTGGCGGTTCAATCGCCGCGCTGGTAGGCGTAAATGGTTCCGGTAAGTCTACGTTATTTAAAGCGTTAATGGGCTTTGTGCATCTTGCGCAGGGCGATATCACTATCCTGCAACAGTCAGTCAACAAGGCGCTGAAAAAAAACCTCATTGCTTATGTTCCGCAATCGGAAGAAGTGGACTGGTCATTTCCTGTGCTGGTAGAAGATGTGGTGATGATGGGACGCTACGGCCATATGGGCTGGCTACGCCGTCCCACAGCGCATGATCACGCCTGTGTTGACGCCGCGCTGGCGCGGGTGGATATGCAAGAATATCGTCACAGGCAGATTGGCGAGCTGTCCGGCGGGCAGAAAAAACGTGTGTTTCTTGCCAGGGCCATCGCTCAGGATGGACAGGTAATCCTGCTGGATGAACCTTTTACCGGCGTGGATGTAAAAACCGAAGCGCGAATCATCGATCTACTGCGAGAACTGCGCGATGAAGGCCGCACGATGCTGGTCTCAACGCATAATCTCGGCTCCGTCACCGAGTTTTGCGACTATACGGTAATGATTAAAGGAACCGTACTAGCCAGCGGCCCTACCGAAACCACGTTTACCGCCGCGAATCTGGAACAGGCGTTTAGCGGCGTTCTACGTCATATCGCGCTAAGCGGAGGTGAAGAGCACATCATCACCGATGACGAGCGCCCCTTTATTTCCCGGCGCGTGGCCAGCGGAGGAAAATCGTCATGAACTGGCTTGTTGAGCCGTTTGGCTACCAGTATATGCTCAACGCGATGTGGGTCTCCGCGATGGTGGGCGGTCTGTGCGCGTTTCTCTCCTGCTATTTGATGCTCAAAGGCTGGTCGCTCATTGGCGATGCGCTATCTCACTCTATTGTGCCTGGCGTCGCTGGCGCCTGGATGTTAGGGCTGCCCTTCTCGCTCGGCGCGTTTCTTTCCGGCGGACTGGCGGCAGGCAGTATGCTCTTTCTTAACCAACGCTCACGCCTGAAAGAAGACGCGATTATCGGGCTTATCTTCTCCTCTTTTTTTGGCGTCGGCCTTTTTATGGTGTCGCTCAATCCGATGTCGGTGAATATCCAGACGATTATTCTCGGCAACGTGCTGGCGATCGCGCCAGCGGATATTGCGCAACTGGCGATTATCGGCGCAGTCTCGCTGACGATTCTGCTGTTAAAGTGGAAAGATCTGATGGTCGTCTTTTTCGATGAGACCCATGCGCGTTCTATCGGGCTTAATCCGGGTCGACTAAAGCTGTTGTTTTTCACTCTATTGTCCGTCTCTACCGTGGCGGCCCTGCAAACCGTTGGGGCGTTCCTGGTGATCTGTCTCGTCGTCACGCCGGGCGCGACGGCCTGGTTACTCACCGACCGTTTTCCACGTCTGCTCATGATTGCCGTCGTGATTGGTAGCCTGACCAGTTTTCTGGGCGCATGGCTTAGCTACTGGCTGGATGGCGCCACGGGTGGAATTATTGTCGTCATGCAAACCTTACTGTTCATCACAGCCTTTATTTTCGCCCCGAAACACGGTCTGTTAGCCAACCGTCGACGCGCCCGCCTGCAGAAGGAGCCGACATGTTCTTAACAACGTTACTGGAACCCTTTCAGTTTGATTTTATGGTGAACGCCCTTATGGTTTCGGTCATTGTGGCGATTCCCTGCGCCTTACTGTCCGTGTTTTTAGTGTTAAAAGGCTGGGCGTTAATGGGCGACGCAATGAGTCATGCGGTATTCCCCGGGGTCGTGCTGGCATATATTGTGGGGATCCCCCTGGCGATTGGCGCTTTCATTGCCGGATTATTTTGCGCTATCGCGACCGGTTATCTGGACGATAACAGCCGCATCAAGCGTGATACGGTGATGGGCATCGTCTTTTCCGGGATGTTTGGCGCAGGTCTGGTGCTCTATGTTTCTATTCAATCGGAAGTGCATCTGGATCACATCCTGTTTGGGGATATGCTGGGCGTATCGCTGGGGGATATCGTACAAACGTCAGTTATTGCACTGGGTATTGCGTTAATCATTGGGCTGAAATGGAAAGATCTCCTGCTACACGCTTTTGACCCGCACCAGGCGAAAGCCAGCGGGCTGAATACGACACTACTGCATTATGGCCTGCTATGTATGATTGCGCTGACTATCGTCGCCACGCTGAAATCGGTGGGCATTATTCTGTCGATTTCATTGCTTATCGCCCCCGGCGCAATTGCCATTTTGCTGACGCGACGCTTTGCGCGCGCGCTAGGATTAGCGGTGAGTCTGTCAGTTATTACCGCTTTTGCGGGCGTTTATCTGTCTTTTTATCTTGATAGCGCGCCAGCGCCGACCATCGTGGTATTATTTGCCATCGTGTTTATTGCGGTATTTATTTACGCAACATGGCGTGACAGGCGTAATGAAATCGTACCAGAGGCGCAAGGTTAACACTTTTTTGCCTGCTATTCAGGAAACATACGGTCATAATATAGAGTAGTCTTATGGCGCTGGAAGGCTTTCCTCTGGCAGGCAACCTTATAATTTCATTACGGTTTAAGTAAAGACTTATATTCAGCTATCCTTTTTTTATGAGCGGATATAGAGAGTTTTTTATCGTTTAGCATAACGGCATTGTTATCGAATCGCTCATAAAGCGTTTCATTCTTTTTGTTTACTATACTGCTTCCCGCCGCCGGATTGGCCTCCACATATTCATTTAATCGTTGTACGCCTTGAGTATGTTTGTAAAAACTCACCGGCAGATAGCGGTCTGCTTTATCGGACGGGAGAAAAGGTTCTTCACCACACAGACGTTCACAAATATTATCTTCATGAATTTTTACTAAGTTCATAAATTCAAGCTGAAGTTTTTTTGCGAGCGCCAGGCTAAAAATACCGCATTCAGAAGAGCTTCGTTGAATGTCCAGCTCGACCATAGCAAAATAACAATCAGGCAGTTGTTCACGTTCAAGAGCTGCTTTGGTCCTCAACGCCAGTAAAGCAGGTCCAAAAGCGCTACACGCTGCTGGTTCGAACAAAATCACCGATGTTTTTCCGTCCATAACTCTAAAATCGACGACTGAAATATGGATACCTGAACTTCCCATATTTACGAGAAATCGGGCAGATTCAACGCCTTCCATTCTGGTCTCCTTTATAGAGGAAACAAGCTCATGGACTGACATAACAAATTTAAGATTTAACTCTGGATACTTCTTATTGGCCTGTGCAACAAGAAAAGGCATCATTTCGAGATCGGTTTCCTCGTAACTGATATGAATCCAGCTGCCATCTATAATTTCACTTTCCAGACGCTCAACAATACAGGTCAATGCTTCGGTGTTTAGCTCCCCGCTGACGTCAGGCTGAGGCGATAAACTCGCCCCCATATTACGAGCCGTAGGACTTAGCATACTTTTCCCTCCACATGATAGCTCCTGCACCGAAAATATCATCTTTAACTTTTCAGATTCAATATATTGCCCGCAAAAATATGCCTCAATGATTGAGCCAGGCAACCAATCACCTCCAGATGATTATATATACGAATTACTACTCAAAAAATCTTTTTTATAATAAAAGCTCAACACATGGTCATAAATGATAAAAAATATTTTAATTCATTCCTACCGCAATCGGTAACGCGCAATTATCGTCAGGTACACCAGGGTTATGTGCAAAAGCAGTGCGCTGTAAATGCGCGTCAAGTTTCAGTCCCCGGAACAGCGATAGCGGTGAAGAGTCCATCCCCAAACGATACATAACCTTCTTACGATAAATACTGACGGTTTTTGTTCCCAGACCAAATTTTTTCGCCAGTTCAATTGCCGGATGTCCGGAGGATAATAATATCAGCAGCGCATATTTCGCCTGAGTGACGCCGGGAGGTAGATTCCACCAGGCGTATTGATTGATATTAAACAATACCTCTTCCGGCGTCTCGCCGGCATTAAAAGCATACGTAGCAGCCACGGTTTTCTTTTGTGGCCTGTGGCAGAAACGCAGCCAGGCTTCCGGAAGACGGAGCTTCTCTCGATCCGAGCGGATAGCGCAGGATAGTTCGTCTTTTAAAACATAATCCATAACGCCAAAATATTGCAGCACACAGCGATCGATATAATACAAGCGATCTGCCACAACCAAAACTTTACGGTTCTGCAACCGCGTCTGCAACGCATGAAAAAGATAAACATGCTCATGCGGGTTCAAAGCTAAAATCAGCCCGGCGTCCGGCATATCGGATAGAGAATGCAAAAGTGCGGTTAATGAGTTACACGTTTTAACGCACTTTTCCGGATATTTTTGCTTAAAAATAGACTGAAGGGCATAACAATTAGTCCAGTTAATACCGTATATAATTACATTTCTCATTTATTTATCCTTTTTTGAAAACTGACCACAGCTTCGGTAATGATTTTTCTTCCTGGGCGACTACTGCGCAAGTAGATAACGCCTTCTTACTACAAAGGTAATAAGACCAGATACGTTATTACATGCGCAATGTCGTTACCGAAATGAATTCCTTTTACAAATCTGATAATGATTAAATTTGCTGTTTTACTTTACTGTAATCTCTTAGAGTACAACGATTGCCCGACGCCTGGTGGCCATGTATGTCTGACAATGAACGCTTTCGATTCCCTTTCATTAACTATATATCACTGGTGTAGCGATACTGAAATATACACTACGATTAAAAAAATATTTGGTATCTGTAACGCAAACAGATAGTAACGTTTAAAATAATTTCACAAATCAATGGTTCATCGTACGCATAAAGCTAAGCGGTGTAATCTTAAAATGCCGTTTAAAAATAGCGATAAAATAAGAAGGCGTATCATAGCCACACATCGTCGCGACTTGTGAAATATTCCCAGCCCCCATACGTAATAATTTTATAGCCTGATTCATACGAGCATCCAGGTATATTTTGCTAAAACTCACCTCTTCAGCGGCCAGTTTTCGCTTCAGACTTGATACGCTCATAAACAGCTTTCCTGCCACCTCAGCCTGTGACCATTTGCGGGTGAGATCGCTGATAATAATGTTATAAACTTTCTCTTTTGTCGTAATTTTTATTGCTCGCTCAAGGAAATCAAACCCACCGGGCTTACGTACAAATGCCGATATAAGATACATCAATGAGAAATATGAATAATCATGATCATCAATACTCACATTACTACAAACCCGTGGACATGCCACACCATGCAAAATAGAGTCAAAAGTATCACTCATCCCTGGCAACAAGTCCGCATGAAAAAAATACTTTGGTTTCGTTTTTAATGATAGCTCTCGATCATTATAGTTTCTTGTACTGTAAAAAACTTTGTAGAATTTTTGCATTAAGTCATAGGAAACTTCCAGTGAAGAAAAATCAATATGCCCTTCTATTTCGCTCATACTAAGAGTGATTGTTTGATCTTTTTCCAATAAAAATAAACACGGCGCAGATTGTTCGATGAACTCCCCAAATTCGTTTTCAATTCGCAAACTGCCTTTATTAAGTTTAAATAATAAGCAGTTTGCGACATAATAGTCTCTTACGTCAGCTAATCCATTTATTAATGGAAATTTGTTCGGCTGTTGAAGGTGATTATTGCTAATGGCCTCAACTGATTTATTCATTGAAGGCAATACCATATTTTATCCTGTGTGCTATAAGGAACTCAAAATCGTTATATTCTTATAAACAAATAATTAAAACTCACAGAGATGATTTAAATCCGATTTTTTTATTATTATAGCCAATAATTACATTCCAACGCGCGTTCATTTCGTCACAAAAAGATACTCTTACAAACTTTATGCACAATTTTGTAATGGAAGCTTACAATATTAATATAATCATTTCAGAATAAAACGCCTGGTAGATACCTTAATAATCCATATACATCAATAAGATAGATACACTGGAATGGTGCATTTTCTGCATTATTTGCTAATATATACACCATACCTTATCACAAATCGCCAGCAATGGGGGGTTCACCAGTCAATTGCCTCTTTGTTTTCCCCGCCCGATAAAATGATCTCCTGCATCCAGGAGGTCATTTGTGACTGTGCATTCATTGTACCAACTAATACCCCGTTTAAAGCCTCATATAAATGAGTGCCCGGTTCAACTTTTGCTAACATGTTTTGTAGCATAGCCGTTTGCTGCTCAAAAGAAACAAAAGCCGAATCACCACTGTTAGGATCTTTGAAGGCATTCATCTCTTGATAAATGCTATCTTTAAGCGTTTCAGAAGAGGCTGACTCAGGAAGCGCCAAAAGTCGTTGGTAGAATGCATCATAAAGATCAACGTCGCCGCCATTGCTTAAAGGCGCGCTATCCACATTATTCAGCATAGCGGCCCTGGCACTCAACGAAACCACACCCGTCACTTCAGTATCCGCTGTCGGGACCAAATAAGAAGTCGGAATCGTACCCGGTATCACCTTATAGCCTCCATTTTACAATGCTTGCGTTTTTGTCTTCCATTCATCAATAAGTGCGTTAATGGCGTTATCAGAAATCGTCCGGCAGTCTTGTGGAAGTTCATCAAGATGATGCTTAATGACGCCTACTGCCGTTTCAACAAATTGTTCAGGTGAAAATTCTGCGATCTGATCGCCGCAACTCATGATAAAGCGCTGTTCCTGATGATATTTAAGATTAAAAGTGCCTGGCCAGTTCTCCATAAGCAACACCATCAGTTTTTGGTGATCTTTTTTCGCGTTAACTGGTAGTGTTAAAAAAAGTTGCCCCTCAGGCTTATCGAAATCCCTTAGCCACTCATCCAGGACGGTTAAAAGCGTTTCGGGATGGTCGACCGCAGCTGAAAATAACTCGCGGGCATAAATCTGTATTTTTTCCATCCACTTCCAGGCCATTGTCTGATTATCAGTAAGATAAGCGGCGACCTGCTGTAACGCGTCTATCATTCCCTGCTCGTAACCTTCCTGATAGGCGTACATCCGCAAGGTCTTTGCCTCTTCTTCCGCCTCTCGCAAAATACGCTTAGCCCGTTGATGCGCCTGCTGTTCTAATCTTTCAATAGAGAAATAACGTTCCAGCGTTTTACGCTTTATCAGTATCCCCTCAACAGGCGAAAGCGGGGACGGAATTGGGATATTTTTGAGCATATTGTAAGGCCAGTAGCAAAATTGACATTTCTACAGCATCCTGCTTCGATGCCTCCTCAATAAATGGAGGAAAAAGCAAAGGAAAACGCTGTGCTAAAGATTCAGGTAAAAATTCATTCAGGGCATTTAACTGTGCATACCCGACGCTAAGTAAAAACCGGTGATTCGGCGCCTTATTGCAGACAGATAAACTTGTTCCCTGATGCATTGCCAAAAATGCTTGCGCCCAATCCGGCAGGCCAAGCAAGGCTCCCTGCCTTGCCAGATCGGCTCTCAGTTTATGGCAACCGAGTAAATACGCTACTTGCGGCAGTCGGCGCCACTGACGCAGCCACAGCTGCGTCAGTGAGTTTTGAATACACTCCTTTTCTCCGTTCTTAAGCCGCCATGCCGCCAGTATTAACTCATTTGCCGCCGCCCTGGCGGCGGGTCTGACAATCATTTCCGGCGCTATCTGCAACCGCTGAGGATGGATATACGATAACGGATCAAAAATGATTCTTTGCCAGATAATGGGTAATGGCTGCCTATTCATTTGACGATTTCGCCTTATCATCAGCCGTTATGCCTTTCTTATTGTGGGCATAATGGTTTTTGTAATACCAGACGCCAAAGCCTGCTGACATCACGGATAACAAAATAATCAACACAATCCAACTGGTTGCAAAAGAATTACGTTTTACTGGTGTGCCGGGAGCCTGTAATTGGGCATCAGAACGTTCTGACAACACAACAGAAATGTTGTCATAATCCACATCGGCAAAACTATTCTTTAAGAAACGCTTGATATCGCTGATCTGATGCGCAAGCGGCGAACCTCGTTCATATACGGCTAATGCCGACAGATGAACAGGTTTTGGCGGGCGGCCATTTTCACCAGCATCAATATCATAACTAATATGGACCCTGGCGGAGAGCACGCCCTCCATCGTCTGTAATGACTGTTCCAGTCGCTGTTCAATAGCCGAATATAACCTGGCCTTTTCAGCTCGCGGAGAGGATACCAGCGAATCCGCCGGGAACATCTGCGCTATTTCCACCCGTGGCCGGGGAGGAAGCTGATAAGTTTTAATCCAGTACACCGCAGCGGTAAAATCAGGCTCAGCAACGGTAATGCTATAGCCCAATTTTCCGCTATCAATTTTATTCGCCTCTATATTGTGCATTTGCAGAACGGCAATGACCTCATTAGCCTGTTCCTGGTCCAGTCCTTTTAAAAGATCCTTATCCTTACAGCCGGCAAGGGTCATTACCAGCAGAAAGGTATATAGATATCGACGAATCATGAGCGTAATAGCGTTTCAACAGCCCCGACTCCTTTACGAGTAAGGGTACTTACCATAGAAACATACAGGTTATAATCTGAAATCATCTCTTGCGAAATAGCCAGCTCTTTAGGATCCGTCACCAGATTAGGGTCCTCAATCCTGTTGGTAATCGTCTGTTTATCCACAGCCGTGGCAATCGCCGAACCAGAAAAAGCCTGGAGTAGCCGGTCATCCAGCGAGACAATGTCCGTCTCCATAGACCTGATATTGACCGCCTGCCCTATAACGGCATTCTCAGGGACAATAGTTGCAATCGACATAATCCACCTTATAACTGATTAACGGAAGTTCTGAATAATGGCAGCATCAATATCCTTAAAGACTTTTACCGTGTTCGATTGCGCGTTACGGTACAAGTTATATTCCGAAAGCTTACTCTGATACGCCGCCAGTAGCGCCGGATCGGAGGGTTTTGCTGCTAATTTATCCAGCGCATCTGTTACCTGCGTTTGTAGATCCTGAACGCCCGTATCAAATTTTGCTGAGACGTCATCCAGATAGCCTGACCAAGGTGTTGCCATAATGACTTCCTTATTTGCGTTAAATTAAAGTGGGCTTGGGAAATACCAATGGCCTGGGCTCATTTTGATATAACCTTCCGCCCCGTACTGAAATGAGCGCCCCTTGAGCCAGTCATCTTTTAATTCGATCGCAAACTGCACATAGCGTCCTCCCCATGTGCGGTAATAGCTATCGACAAATTGACGGGCTCTGAGTATTTCTACATCATCGAGCGCCCCCTGAATAACAAACGTTACGCCCCCTTTATGATTCCTGCGGGAATAAGGTAACGCCTGCTGTTTTAGCCCCGCTTCCGCCTGGCCTGCTGCGGTAACATCGTCCATCAACGTGATGTTAACCGAATCCGCGTAAGGCATTAGCGCTCTCAGCTTTTGACTTAACACCTCGAGCTCTTTCTTGCTCATCGTGTTTCGCTGGCGGCTTAGCCAGAAAACGGGTTTACGCGGCTCATCGAAATGAAGCCGATAATAAGCCAGCTGCGGATAATAGGTATCCAGCCAGGTAGAGATACGCTTATTTTCTTCGTTTTCGTTAATCACTCGCGCATTTTTATCATAATCGCCCCTCGCTAAAACCTGACGAGCCCACAGCGTATCTCTTTCATTTTGCGCAGCGACATAGAGCATTTTGTCCCGGCCTGGCAACACCTGAAAACGCTCCTTCTCCTGCCCCAATAACGAATCGAGCTCTGCGGCCTGCCGCTGCGGCGAGTTAAGTATCCATAACGTCCCCACCGTCCCAATTCCCAATATAAAAAACCCGGCCAGTGCTGCTACAATTCCGTTTTTAAAACGCGGCTCGTTCTTTTTTGCAGACGTTTCTAACTTCTCAGGCTGCTCGGGCACCCACGGCTCGCTTTCCGGGCGAATCAGGATAAGCAATTCACCGACCTGTATTGGCGTATTTAATTGCACCGAACGAGATTCAGAATTTCCTTCTTTCAGCTCATGGAGTATAATTTCGGTCGCATCCGTATCCACCTGGATTTCAAAATTTACTCCGCCATGGTCCAGCGGGATAAAAAAGCTATCGGCAGGTATATCAGGGAGTTGGCCTGAAGCAGTGAGCGCATCACTCTGACCTACCACAAAGAGTGTTCGGCCTGTCAGCAATGGAAACTCACAGCCGTTCAGTGAGCTGTTAAGTAATCGAACTATGTATGGCCCTGGGCTTGTTATCGTCTTCTCTTTTGATGTTTCCATATATACTGTTAGCGATGTCTGTCGTTCTCGATAGCAGCA
Organism: Salmonella sp. SAL04202; assembly: GCF_046550775.1. Classification (NCBI taxonomy): domain Bacteria; kingdom Pseudomonadati; phylum Pseudomonadota; class Gammaproteobacteria; order Enterobacterales; family Enterobacteriaceae; genus Salmonella; species Salmonella sp. SAL04202. Next base: position 145,533 of record NZ_JBGDXK010000002.1, read on the forward strand.
GATTACCGCACAGGACACAGGGATTCCTGATGAAAATAGAATGAAAAGTGAGAAATAAAATCAATTTATTCTGTATAATGCGTCTCAACACATATTAAAAGAACCATCATCCCCATTGGGGCTTAAACTACTGTAGATAAATTACCCAAATTTGGGTTCTTTTGGTGTAACAATCAGACCATTGCCAACACACGCTAATAAAGAGCATTTACAACTCAGATTTTTTCAGTAGGATACCAGTAAGGAACATTAAAATAACATCAACAAAGGGATAATATGGAAAATGTAACCTTTGTAAGTAATAGTCATCAGCGTCCTGCCGCAGATAACTTACAGAAATTAAAATCACTTTTGACAAATACCCGGCAGCAAATTAAAAGTCAGACTCAGCAGGTTACCATCAAAAATCTTTATGTAAGCAGTTTCACTTTAGTTTGCTTTCGGAGCGGTAAACTGACGATTAGCAATAATCACGATACGATTTACTGTGACGAACCTGGGATGTTGGTGCTCAAAAAAGAGCAGGTAGTTAACGTGACGCTTGAAGAGGTCAATGGCCACATGGATTTCGATATACTCGAGATACCGACGCAACGACTTGGCGCTCTCTATGCACTTATCCCAAACGAGCAGCAAACCAAAATGGCGGTACCCACAGAGAAAGCGCAGAAAATCTTCTATACGCCTGACTTTCCTGCCAGAAGAGAGGTATTTGAACATCTGAAAACGGCGTTCTCCTGTACGAAGGATACAAGCAAAGGTTGCAGTAACTGTAACAACAAGAGTTGTATTGAAAATGAAGAGTTAATTCCTTATTTTCTGCTGTTCCTGCTTACTGCTTTTCTCCGACTCCCGGAGAGTTATGAGATCATCCTTAGCTCGGCTCAGATAACGTTAAAGGAGCGCGTTTACAACATTATATCTTCGTCACCCAGTAGACAGTGGAAGCTTACGGATGTTGCCGATCATATATTTATGAGTACGTCAACGCTCAAACGGAAACTTGCAGAAGAAGGTACCAGCTTTAGCGACATCTACTTATCGGCAAGAATGAATCAGGCAGCAAAACTTTTACGCATAGGCAACCATAATGTTAATGCTGTAGCATTAAAATGTGGTTATGACAGCACGTCCTACTTCATTCAATGTTTCAAAAAATATTTTAAAACTACGCCATCGACATTCATAAAAATGGCGAACCATTAACATTTTTTGTATCTGTCACTCAAGTAAAGATTTTTATTAAAATTGTAATAATTTAAAATTCAGACTGCGCATTAACACGCTATATCAGGATGGGAGGCTATTTAATATCATTGTTCTGTCCGGAAGACAGCTTATACTGATATCTCTGGTAATTTAAAGTAAGGCTGATTATATAACACGATTTTTGTGAACTTGTCATCGCTATGATGACGGGTAAACCGATATTGCCTTATTCACAGCGTAAGAATTCGTCCAGATGACACTATCTCCTTCCGGCTTTAACCCTGTGGATTAAGGCCGGCATTTTATTCATATTTATACATCATCCGTTCCCTCTGAGAACTATTTGCCTGAACGGTCTACACCGAAACAGTCACGCTTGTTAGCTTCTGCCTGGCATACCTCTTCTCTTCCTCCTGATATCGATATAATGCCTGGGGGCCAGCCTGAGGATGATACTGCTCATAACCCCCCTGCCTTTTTGGCGCTATAGCTGAAAGGAGTAAAGAAAAGACGATATCATTATTTTGCAAAAAAATATAAAAATAAGCGCACCATTAAAAACAGTCTTTCATTTATATTTTGACACCTAAGACAAATTACACTCTTAAACTTTCAACGAATGGTCATTTAGTGGAAATCTTCGAGAAAAATGGTTCTGATGGTGTAATTATCAGACCATTAACCATGAAGATATAATAAGCAGCATTTACACCCCCAAAAAATGCAGTAAGATAGCTACAAAACTAATCTCTATTGCAATGAGGCCAAGTTAAATATGTAAATATTTAGATGCCCGCGCTGACTCTCTGCTCCAGGATATACGACAGCGTCCATTCGATAATCACGGTTAGTTATAACAATATTATTACCAACATGTCATTTATTTAAAGCACAGGCATAAGCTAAATAATCAAATGTTAAAAATATATAAACCCGAGCCCGTACAATATGACATTAAGCTCATAATAAAAGCTCAACCTGACCGTTAGTACTAACAGCAGAATTACTGAAACAGTAGATTCTATCCTAACGACTTGTATTAGCTATTATAACTTTTCACCCTGTAAGAGAATACACTATTATCATGCCACATTTTAATCCTGTTCCTGTATCGAATAAAAAATTCGTCTTTGATGATTTCATACTCAACATGGACGGCTCCCTGCTACGCTCAGAAAAGAAAGTCAATATTCCGCCAAAAGAATATGCCGTTCTGGTCATCCTGCTCGAAGCCGCCGGCGAGATTGTGAGTAAAAACACCTTACTGGACCAGGTATGGGGCGACGCGGAAGTTAACGAAGAATCTCTTACCCGCTGTATTTATGCCTTACGACGTATTCTGTCGGAAGATAAAGAGCATCGTTACATTGAAACACTGTACGGACAGGGCTATCGGTTTAATCGTCCGGTCGTAGTGGTGTCTCCGCCAGCGCCGCAACCTACAACTCATACATTGGCGATACTTCCTTTTCAGATGCAGGATCAGGTTCAATCCGAGAGTCTGCATTACTCTATCGTGAAGGGATTATCGCAGTATGCGCCCTTTGGCCTGAGCGTGCTGCCGGTGACCATTACGAAGAACTGCCGTAGTGTTAAGGATATTCTCGAGCTCATGGATCAATTACGCCCCGATTATTATATCTCCGGGCAGATGATACCCGATGGTAATGATAACATTGTACAGATCGAGATAGTTCGGGTTAAAGGTTATCACCTGCTGCACCAGGAAAGCATTAAGTTGATAGAACACCAACCCGCTTCTCTCTTGCAAAACAAAATTGCGAATCTTTTGCTCAGATGTATTCCCGGACTTCGCTGGGACACAAAGCAGATTAGCGAGCTAAATTCGATTGACAGTACTATGGTTTACTTACGCGGTAAGCATGAGTTAAATCAATACACCCCCTATAGCTTACAGCAAGCGCTTAAATTGCTGACTCAATGCGTTAACATGTCGCCAAACAGCATTGCGCCTTACTGTGCGCTGGCAGAATGCTACCTCAGCATGGCGCAAATGGGGATTTTTGATAAACAAAATGCCATGATCAAAGCTAAAGAACATGCGATTAAGGCGACAGAGCTGGACCACAATAATCCACAAGCTTTAGGATTACTGGGGCTAATTAATACGATTCATTCAGAATACATCGTCGGGAGTTTGCTATTCAAACAAGCTAACTTACTTTCGCCCATCTCTGCAGATATTAAATATTATTATGGCTGGAATCTTTTCATGGCTGGTCAGTTGGAGGAGGCCTTACAAACGATTAACGAGTGTTTAAAATTGGATCCAACGCGCGCAGCCGCAGGGATCACTAAGCTGTGGATTACCTATTATCATACCGGTATTGATGATGCTATACGTTTAGGCGATGAATTACGCTCACAACACCTGCAGGATAATCCAATATTATTAAGTATGCAGGTTATGTTTCTTTCGCTTAAAGGTAAACATGAACTGGCACGAAAATTAACTAAAGAAATATCCACGCAGGAAATAACAGGACTTATTGCTGTTAATCTTCTTTATGCTGAATACTGTCAGAATAGCGAGCGTGCCTTACCGACGATAAGAGAGTTTCTGGAAAGCGAACAGCGTATTGATAATAATCCGGGATTATTACCGTTAGTGCTGGTTGCCCACGGCGAAGCTATTGCCGAGAAAATGTGGAATAAATTTAAAAACGAAGACAATATTTGGTTCAAAAGATGGAAACAGGATCCCCGCTTGATTAAATTACGGTAAAATCTGAGAGAGGAGATATGCATTATTTTTTTATCATCGTAATCTGGTTGCTTAGCATAAATACAGCATGGGCTGATTGCTGGCTTCAGGCTGAAAAAATGTTCAATATTGAATCCGAACTACTTTACGCTATCGCCCAGCAGGAATCGGCGATGAAACCAGGCGCCATTGGTCATAACCGAGATGGTTCAACCGATCTTGGCCTGATGCAAATTAACAGCTTCCATATGAAAAGGCTGAAAAAAATGGGGATTAGTGAAAAACAGTTGTTACAGGACCCCTGCATTTCTGTCATTGTGGGCGCATCCATTTTATCAGATATGATGAAAATCTACGGTTATAGCTGGGAGGCCGTTGGCGCTTATAATGCGGGGACGTCACCGAAACGATCGGATATAAGGAAACGTTATGCTAAGAAAATTTGGGAGAATTACAGAAGATTAAAAGGGATGCCAGCAGAAGAGAAAAACAAAAAACTTTCTATCGCGGTAAACAAATAATTATACAGAAATAGCTTACTTTCAGATAGTTCTAAAAGTAAGCTATGTTTTTATCAGCTTGCCGTCGTCATAAGCAACTGGGCTTGCATTGCTTTTAGTTGTACAAACTGTGAGGCGTCTTCCAGCATTCTATTGTTCCGTGAATTCCGGAAATCTGCACGTACCTGCTCCAGATTACTATGAGGATTATCCTTAAGTACAAGGGCCGCCGCCATCGTTCCGGTTCTCCCCACTCCGCCCAGACAATGAATCATCGGTAAATGCTTATCTGATGAACTACGCCCCGGCGCGCCATTTTGGTTACTATTTTTCACCCTATCCGCCAGGTATTCTAACTGATCCGTAGACGGTAATGGCTGGTGATCTGGCCAATTTTTCACATGCAATACCGGGATTGTATACCGCTTTTCCCCGCAGGACAGTTGCATATTGTATTGGTCTATCGCTTCTCCCTGACTGGCTGAGCTCACTTTTTGGCTGTTGGTATGCACCTCGCCAAAGGTGTAGCTCCCTCTGAAATAGGGTGGTAATTGTTTTGCCTGCATCTGATCTTCCGACGTTAACACCACCAGGCACGAGCATTCTTTTTCAAGAAGCATTTTCATATGCGCTTCCAGCGCATCCGGCGTATTTTTTGGGTACGAACCGGCTAATGCCACAGGCTTACCGTCAAAAGTTAACGTATTCACTGGCACAGGCATTCCATCGCTCAGTTTCACCTGGGTTTGCTGATTAATTGGAATGCTGCTGACCGCAAACCGTGCCAGGCCCAGTGTCGGTCCGCTCATCGTCTGTGGCATTGGCGCGCCGGCTTTTATTTTCTCAAGTTCAGCTGTAACGTTTTTCAGTTCTTTAGCAATAACGTGAATTTTTTTTACAGCCTGGGTTAATTCATGGGTAGAGGCTTTATCAATCCACCTCTCAACCACTCCCCCACAGGTTCCCCATTGTGAGAACCTGTCTGCTCCTATCTGAATATTTGTTAACGTTGTAACATAATCATTAAGTTGTTTAGCCTCTGGAATTTTATTTAAATTCTGTAAATTCGTCATTAATGAACGCAGCGGGCCGTTACCTGAAGCCATCTCCTGGAAGTTTTCTCGCAGGCTATTTCCATCCATTTGTTCCAGTTGCGGTAATGTTCTTTTAAGTCCCTTTAGCGCGATATCGAGTAAAGGTTGCTTACTTTCTGCTCCAACATCGTTATTTTTTTCTGCCACTTTTGTATCGCCGCCTTTTATGACTAAAGCGGCATTCCTGACACCAACATTATCCTTGCTATTAATAAGGTTTATAAACCCTTCGTCAGCAGCTTTTACACACTCCGTGATCTGCACTGCTAAACGTTGGGTAAGGGGTTTGTTCATATTTATACGGGACATTAACAGTGCGTCATTAACCGCTGTTTCCCCATATTTTTCCGTTAGTGCATGGAGAAATGTCTGTAAAATCTTTTGGTCCTGTACTCTGATATTTTCCGTATGTTTTTGCACCACTTCAGTGTTTTTAAATAACGGCATTTTTCCAAGCCAGGTTAATACTTTTGACGAAAATTTTTCAGGCGCAACATATGCCTTATCAGTATTTTCCTTAGCAATATAAAGTCGGGCATCATTCGACACACCAACTTTTGAAAACGAAGACAACGTTAAATTATTCAATTTTCTCTCCTCATACTTTAGCATATTCCTGCAGTATGTTTTTGAGCGCTTCCTGCTGATTCACAAATGACTCAAGCTGCGATATAATATGGTAAGTATTTGTCAGATCGGTAATTGCATGTATAAACAACAACGTCTCTGCAGCATCAATATACGCTAACGTACCTTCATTATTCGCAGCCAGTTCACCATTAATCACCATAATCTGCCGCCAGATAGAATCGCCACAAACAGGCGATAACGGTATAATCATACCGTTCAATAACCAGATATCATCTTTAGCTTCAATAGACGTAAAAATATCGCTATCGAGTAGTAATAAGCACTGATTGTTGTCGTCAAAAGTGAGCGGTAAACCCAATTTCTCACCAATATTAGCGATAATATCCTGGTGTGCTTGCAATTTACTTTCCTCTTGAATTATATCTTTTATAAGATTGCTTCTTCAAATTTAATCTGGTTACATGATGTTTTGATGCATTTTCGCGCCCATCGCCGGGCGCAATATTTCTCTCCTTTAATCCAGTAGAATAGCCATTCACTACGCATCGGAACACATATCAGCAGCTCCTTCGGATCATTTTCAACATGACGTAACTTGCCTTTAATAACAAAACGCGGACTGTCAGCAATATCATCATATATTGCAGCCATACCTGAACCGGGTACTACATGTGTGATGATTTTCATAACAATTAATCTTGTTCAATTGTTGTCGAGCGAGAGAAAAATACTACACCCTGGACTCAAGACTTTTTTTAACAACACGGCATATATCCGCAAAGGTCGTCATATCAGGAAGATCGTTTTCATTGCAACTAATGTCAAACTCCTCACTAAGACCAAATACAATATCAATTAAATCCAATGAGTCAGCGTAAAGATCCTCAACCAGATGGGTCTGACCATTGATACTATCAACATCAACGGCAATACAAGAGGTGATCACTTTTTTGACTCTTGCTTCAATATCCATATTCATCGCATCTTTCCCGGTTAATTAACGCTGCATGTGCAAGCCATCAACGGTAGTAATAACCCGATCCACGCCAGGTTTATTCAGGTATGACTCGTAAGCCGGGCCAGCTCGCCAGCTACCGTCTCCGATAAGGCCGTCCAGCACATTACTTAACACATAGTCAGTTTCCCCTTTTAGCCTGGTCAGCCCCGCCTCTCTGGCAAACTGCAGTGCAATCTCAGCCAGTTTTTCTTTTTGTGGATGATGAGTAATGACCTCTTTAAGCGTATCCATTTTCGCTTTCAATTCTGGGTGCTTGTCAATATCGCTACATTGCGCTTTCAACGCTGCACTCTTTATCGTGTCATTGGGTAATATTTCCGCACGCAAGCCGTCAAACGCTCTGCGTACAGGGAACGGTGTGGAGGTATCCGGCTCCAGGGCTTTACGTATCACACCCAAAAACGCCTCACGGGCGTTGAAATGCATTGAATGCATATTCGTAACGCTCGGTACTGTTGAGAGGAAACTATTTTGCTTAAACTTCAAACCAGAAAATGGGCCAGTCTTATCTGTCTGGCTATTATCATTATCGGTCGTACCGGCTTTATTACCTGTAATTACCGTCGAGTCTGATTGTAAGGTATCGATTTTAACATTCTCGACGCCAGCCAATTGACTGGCAAGCGGCTTCACATTCACAATCTCTGCCGTCTGGCTTTGCTGTTTATTATCGTCAACGCCGTGCACCGTGGCCTGTACCGGCTTGCCGATACTGCTCTTGCTGGTTATGCCATCGACTTCATCAAAAGAGGGTGTTTCACCCGTAGTGCCCTTTTCTGACGTGACCACCTTTCCATCTTTACTTTCAGATGAAGCGTTGGTCACAGCCTCTGCCGTCGCATGAGCCGTGACGTCAATTTTACCCGCGATGCCATGGTCAATTGCCCCTGTGCTGGCGCTGTGTGCCGTCTCCGTTTGATGCGTAGTCGAATCCACACGCGAATGACTATGACTTACGTTGCTGCTGTTAGTCGAATGGTGTGACTCGCCATGGCGTTGGCTGTTATCAATAAATGTTCGGCTATTATCAATCGTCTTCCGGCTATTATCATGGTTGCTATTATCGATATGGCGCTGGCTATTATCGACATGGCTTCGGCTATTGTTAATATGCTTACTGTTATCCACGCTATGGCTACTGCTATCAATATTAATATTGATATTAATACCCGTAGGTTCTGCTTTTTTCCCACCATCAGGTACTGGTCCAGCCGCAGGTTCCGGAATTTTAGGGTCAGGCAGTTTATCTGCAGGAATTTGTGCAAAAACATTACGTAGCAGCAGGGGTATCAACGTTTGCGTTTCAAGGTGCCGGGCTTCCCGTCCTACGCTGGTACCCTGCTCTTGCGTTAATTTTTGGTGGCACATATCAAGCGCCTCAACCGCCTTCGCCGCCGCTTTGTCAACAAGCTGCGTAAGACTGCTGCGGGTTAACGGATCCAACGTACAGCCAAAGTTATGTTCAATGCAGCTGGCAATATAGGGCATCACCTCCTGCATAACAAGATTCGTCGATAATTTACTTAATTCACCGCCAGTGTTATTTTTGATGATATCTAACAGCTGCTTTTCCAGGTTTTCCAGCTTCGCTTCCGCTTTCTTTGTTTCTGGCATCCATGGTCCAAAAGCTGACTTTTCTTTCAGGCCATCTTTTATGATTTGCGCGGTATACTCTGCCCCCACCTTCATCAGTAGCGTCTTCGCCTCAGGAGAATCACTGGTGGCGTTGAGCGCTGAACGAAAGAGCCCGGCAAACTCCATTATCGCTTTCTTACCGGCGACATTATTTGAATTGGTAAAAACTTCTTTTAACGCCTCAGCGTCTTTCCCGCATTTAAACAACGCATCCAGACTCGCCTGTTTGATCAGCGCGGGAAAATCTTCCAGTTGCGGGCCTCTAATTTCCCCTGACAGCGTCGCTGTGGCACTTTCTCTGACTGCGGAAAGATTCGCCGCAAGATTCGTGGCCTGCGTTTTGATCTCGGTCTGCATACCTGGCATTATGACGGGGGGCTGAGTCCTTACACTTGTAACCATTATTAATATCCTCTTCTGTTATCCTTGCAGGAAGCTTTTGGCGGTTTCCAGGCTGCTACTTATCGTACTGCTCAGCACTTTTACCAGGTTGTCGTACAATGAATTGGCATTGCTATATTTTTGCGTCAGCGTCTGTAATGTGGTTTTCAAATTTTCTTCCTGCGCTTTAAAACCCGACTGCCAGGCTTGATATTTGGCGTTATCCATTTCGAGTTTTGAATCTTTTCCCGGCGCGCCTAAACCATCAATATCCTGAACCATTTTTTGTAATGGCGTCAGATCAACGGTGACGACATAACCGGATCCATAAGATTTCAGGCAGCTATTCGGCAAATTCAATTCACTGAGCCACTGTCTCGCTTCCGCTTCAGTAGCTACTTTAACGCCGCTGCCTGACTGCGCTGGGAATAAAACGGTATTACTGTTTATTTGATTATATTTATTGACTAAACTGTTTAAATCATTTTTGAGTGAGGTAACATCTAGCTTAACGGTATTACCGTCCTTACCTGGTAATAACCAGCCTCCCATTTTGGAAAGAATATCACTGAAGGCCTGATAAAAATCGGTATAGACTGCGACAACGTTTTCATAAACGCCCAGATAGCTGTCACCTATCGCCGATATATTTTGGGAAACCATATCCCAAATCTCAGCATCAGAAATGGTTGTTCTCGGCTGCGCCATAGGCGAAGCGCTAAATAAGGCCGACGTCGGCGCAGAAAACGCGCTCCGCAGGTTCTCATTTTGTTCTGCGGATAATGACACGCCGGACTTCGCCAGCGCATTCAGGCTGCTGGTCAACTGTTGGCGCGCCAGCGTGCGCTCGTCATTATTCTCTTCAGAAATCGGTGGCGTTGACTGCAGCGTCTGCTGTGCCTGCTGGATTTTAGTAGCCGCCTGCGATAATGAAATGATATCTGTGCCGCGATGTTCTGTGGTAGACGGTACCACGGCAGCCTCGACATGCTCGCTCGCCGAGGGAGTCTGCGGCCGTTCAGCAACGATCCCCGGATGAGGAGAAGCGGAATAATTTTGAATATTAAGCATAATATCCCCAGTTCGCCATCAGGAGCGCGATTAAATCCCCCCCCTGATGGCGTATAGATGACCTTTCAGATTAAGCGCGAATATTGCCTGCGATAGCAGCAAGTGCGGATGCTTTCGACTGGTTAATGCTCTCCATTGTTTTCAGCATTTCCTGAATCAGGCTGGTCGATTTACGTGAACTTTCACGGGCTTCGTCCGATGCGGTGCTGGCAACCCGGTTATTAACCTGGCTAATTTGCTGCTCGGAACGTTCCTGAGTAGCGGCGTACTGCCCGGACGCCCCTGCAATACCACCGACCGTGACCGAGTTCTTCATAATCAGATCGCCCGTCATCTGCATCTTGCGCGCATCGATTCGGGTCATATCCATGGTATTCTGCTCAAGACGAATATCGGATTCGACAGACTCAAGACGTTTCGACAGAATAGCCTGATGTTCAGGGGAGATTTGTTTATTACTGTCTTTAATACCCAGACTTTCCGTGGCGCTGGTTCCGGCATTAGATTTAAGCGTCGCATCATTAAGATTTTTCGTCGCATCGGTACCGGTTTTCTTCATATTTAACGATTTCAGAGAATCGACGCCTTCAGCACCGAGTTTGACGCTATTCTGCCCGTTCAGCACGTTTTTAATACTGTGGCTTTCAGTGGTCAGTTTATCGATCTTCGCGGCATTATGTTTAAGCGCGCCTCTTTCATTCTGCAGCCCCTTATATTCCAGTTTGGCGCCCACGCCAGTGATCCCCAACTGAAGCGCGCTCTGGGAAATACTACCGGACAACGCATTCATCCCTTCGCGCATCATGGAGCTTGCCGTCGTTTTAGCTGCATCAAAACTGACTAATGACAACTTACCAGACAGTTTGCTATCAGCCTGGTTCAACGTCAGCATTAACGTATTCGCGGCAGCCAACAGCGCAACGGCACTGGAAGACATTCCGCTAATATCAAAAAACTTTCCGACTTCTGCCTGCTGCTCGCGTAACTGGGTTTGCACAACCTCATTCGCTTTAGTCGTGACATTATTTGCCAGGGCATTCAAATCCTGATTCATGTCGGTATTTTGAATACTGGCTTTTAAAAAGGACGTGATCGTTCCGGGGGTTTGCGTTAATACCCCTGGCGCAGGCGCGCTCAGTGTAGGACTCAACCCCAGGTCACTGACTTTACTGCTGCTAATACCAATACTATTCAGAATATCTTTAGCGCTAACGGATTGCGAAGCTGTCTGTGAACTATTCTCAACAGAATGATTATTTAAATAAGCGGCGGGATTTATTCCCACATTACTAATTAACATATTTTTCTCCCTTTATTTTGGCAGTTTTTATGCGCGACTCTGGCGCAGAATAAAACGCGAAGCATCCGCATTTTGCTGTACCGCAGAAGACATGGCTTTTTGCAGTTCCGCCGTTACCTTCTGGTTTTCACCAAATATTTCTACGGATTGTTTAAGCCACTGCTGAATCTGATCCATGGCAAAACGGGCGAGCATAAAATCAGCAAGCGCCTCGCTGGCATTTTTAATAAATACGCCCTCGGCAACACCACCGGCTGACTGGGCTGCGGTATTCGTGACTTCCATGCCCAACGCCACTTTATTTAGGGTATTACCTACCAGCTCTTTACTTAAGGCATTCGTTTGCAGGCCCATCTTGCTACCCACATTACCCAGGCCGCTAGTAATACGTTGCATCCCCTGGGTAAAGAGTTTGCTGCCGTTTTGCGCCAACTGTTTCAGCACGTTAGGCACCAACTTCTTAATCGTTTCGCCCATCATTTTGCTCAGCGCGTTACCCAGTTTCGCCGCCGCGCCTTTCCCGACAACTGCGACCACCACAATGACCGCTACCATCGCAATAGCGGCAACAATCGCACCAACAATGCTGCCGGCCATCTCTGCCGTTTTCTTATCGACGCCTAATCCTTCCAGCGCTTTGGTAATCGCCTTGCCAATCAGCTCCATTAACGGCTTCAGCACATGCTCCATAATCGGGTTTAGCGCCTGCTGAATAAACGACACCCCCGTCGCCGCCTTCACAATTTCATCGGCCACCATTACCGCAAGTCCCACCGCAGCCAGCGCCAGACTCGCCCCACCGGTAAAAACAGCGGCCACAACGCTGACAATGGTTAGCAGCGCGCCGAGGACTTTCCCGATACATCCCATAATGCGGTTCGTTTCCTCGGCTTTGCGCGTCTCTTCCTGGAATTCAGCCGATTTCTTTTCCATCTCCGCCTGACGCCCTTCCTGCAAGGCGTTGAAAAGCGCAAGATCGTTTTGCAGGCTTTCTTCCGTATTTTTGCCCACAATCTCAATAAACATGGCCATGAGCATAGTGAGGCGGGCGACATTTGACAGATTATCCTGCTCACCCTGGGAAACCTGATTCTGAGAGGCGGCATTAGCCGTTCCCTGGAATTTGGTCAGAATGTTATCCGCTTTCTCGGCTTTCGCTTTGGCGTCTGTGCCTGCTTTAACCGTCGCATCCGTGGCCTTATCTAAGGCCTCTTTCGCCTCTGTCGCTTCTTTTCCGGCCTGTTCTACCGCGGCTTCAGCTTGTGCATAGCCGGGGTCAGCCGGGTCCAGCGATTGCAATTTATTTTGTGCCTGCGTCAGTTTTTTGGCCGCAGCGTCATAAACACTCTTGGCGGTATCCGTCTTTTTGATGCTGGCTTCATAGAGATCCGTCGCCTCCTGAGCCTCTCCCAGAGCCGTCTGGAATTCTTTCGATACCTGAATCCCCATCTCTTTTTGTGACTCAATCATCGCCTGCCATACCGCCAGACGAGACTCCAGTTGAGACAGCGAAACATCACCCAGTAGCGTCATTAACTTGCCAAGCAGTAATGTCAATTGCCCTTCGCTGGAGAGTTTTTCCCGGGCGGCGTCCGTAGGCGGCTTCAGACCCACCGTATTAATAGCGCTCTCGCCGGACTTTGTTCCGGCTTTAAGGTCGCCCGCTTTCGTTGCCACCACATCTTTAAAAGCTTTATCCGCCGCTTTTAAAAAGTCCGTGTTCTTACGAACGCCTTCAAAAGCCGCCTCAGCGAGGCGCGGATTTTGGGTATATCCGCTACGGCTAATGCTACTTGCGTCATTTACCATAATTATTCCTTTTCTTGTTCACTGTGCTGCTCTGTCTCCGCCGTTTTTAGCGCCTCCAGATAGACCAACGCTTTTGCCCGCAGAGACTCATCTTCAGTACGTTCATTGACAAGTTCAAAACACTGTCTGGCTTTTGCCGCCTTACGCATTAATAATTGACACTGCCCGGTAAAAAAAACGGGGCGATAATCATTTTTAAGTAACGTAAACGCTACTGCATAAAGGTCACATGCTTTCTGAAATTGTTTTTTCAGTTGGCATACCGCCGCCAGTCCCATGGTGTAATCGGGATTGTAAAAATCATAAATGCATAAGAAACGAAAGAACGTCTCAGCTTCATCCAGTCGTCCCTGGTTATAAAACTCATAAGCATGAGCATATAAACCGTCCATCATATCTTGAGGGATCCCATGAACGTCTTTTAGCGTGGCGCCTTCACTAACGGCATCCCAAATCATTTCCGCAACACGTTCTTCGCTGACATTATTTTGATAATCCATTACTTACTCCTGTTATCTGTCACCGACTTTGTAGAACTTAACGACTGCGTTTATCTGATGCAGTTATTAAACCCCGACGGTGGTTAGTGAACATTCAAAAAACGCCCAATGAATACATCGCTACTGCTTTACGCGGCTCAATGCCGTACCTCGTTTTCTTGTGGCTGAATAACGTCTTTGCCCGCGTTTTCTACCTCTTCCAGCCAAACCAGAAGACGTAAAACTTCATCAATTTCTTCCAGACTCACCAGATCATAACGGCGATGGGTTTTGAAAAGACTGCGCGCCAGTTTGATATCGACGATCACAGGTACGCCAACCTTCTCCGCATAGGCGCGGACGGCCAGCGCGCGCTGATTCGTTTCATACACTGAGATCATCGGAATCGGCATCAATTCGGGTTTAAAATAAATCCCGATCGTAATATGCGTGGGGTTGGCAACAATCAGGCGTGAGTTTTCAATATCGGATTTCACCTGTTCAGACAGAATTTCCATATGAACTTCACGTCTTTTAGATTTAACCTCTGGGTTCCCTTCCTGCTCCTTCATTTCACGCTTCACTTCTTCCTTATCCATTTTCATATCTTTCATGGTCAGGAAATATTCCGCAATAGCATCCAATAATAAGACAATCAATGCGCAAGCAAGGCAAGTTAATACCAATGCGAGGAGAAGTTCACGCCAAATGACGGCAATATCCACAACATTGCCATTTAACTGAGAAAAGATTTCAACCTTATATTTCTTCCAGCAAATGATGGCGGCCACCACAAAGGATGAGAGATACAGTAGGGTTTTGACCGTATCTTTAACCGTGCGCATACTAAAAAGTTTTTTCGCCCCTTCTACCGGGTTTAACGCCGATAAATTAGGTTTTAATGCTTCTGTCGCCAGCACGAAACCGGCCTGTAATAACGCCGGTAATGCGGAACACACTAAACAGAGCAGCATAAATGGAATCAGATATTTTAATCCTATCCCAAAAACGGCCAAACTGTAATCAGCCATGCTCTGATCAAAATTATCCGCAATAATGATCTTAATTATCCCCATAAACTCATTAAATGAGCCATACGACACCAGATAGGCAATTCCTCCCAGCGTCAGGCAGGCGATAATGAGATCTTTACTTTTAAATGACTGGCCTTTTTTAGCAGAGTCTTCCAGCCGTTTTTTAGTCGGTTTTTCTGTTTTATTCGAGGACATGCGTCGCCCCTCGCTCGTAAAACCAACTGCTTAACCCTGTGGCCTGGAAAGAGAGTCGCAGTACATTGTCCGGTAGTACCGGAGAGAAATAAAGCAGCATAATTAAAACGGCAATGCCGCTTTTTACCGTCAGTGAAATCGCAAAAGCGTTCATTTGCGGAGCAAAGCGCGACAATAAACCCAGGAATACTTCTGACAGCAACAGCACTAATACCACCGGGCTGGCCAGAACCAACGCGTTTTGAGCCACCTGATTAATAAACGTTAATAGCGGCGGTAATGAAGGCGTGCACTCGTTCATCGGATCGCATAGCTGATAGCTTTTATTTAACACGTCAACCATCGTGACCAGACCGCCGTTTTGTAAATAAACGACAGCGGCAAACATATTCAGGAAATTAGCCATTTCCGAGGTATCAATACCGTTTGCCGGATCGATACTGCTACTTAGCGTTGCCCCTCGCTGGTTATCGATAATACAACCCAGCGCATGCATAACCCAAAAAGGCCATGACAGCAGACAGCCCAGCATGACGCCTACCGCCGCTTCTTGCAGAACTAACGGGATCATCGCCACCGATAAAAACGGCGGCGCCTCGTTCAATGCATGCGGCCATACTCCCAATGCCACCAGGATGATAATGGCGTTTCTCGGCGCACCGCTTAATACCCCGCTATTCAAAAACGGCAGGAAGAAAAAAATCGGCGCCACGCGAGCAAACCCTAGCGCCGCAGACGCAACCAGGTGATGAATTTCAAAGTACAACGCGTAAAACATTTTTTACCCCTTAGCCAACGCCAGGAATATCACCTGACGCCCGTAAGAGAGTAAAACTTCGCCATACCAGCCAGACAGTAAAAACAAGCATAAACACACGCCAAGTAATTTAATGCCAAAAGGCAGCGTCTGTTCCTGTAATTGCGTTACCGTCTGGAATAACCCTACCAGGAGGCCGATAATCGTTGCGACAATCGTCGGCCACCCTGACAGGATCAAAACAAGATAGAGCGCCTTATTACCTGCAAACACTAAATCATCCATTTAACTATCCCGTCTCGTAATGATGTCATGTTGCAATGTCCATATACTGTAATATCAATCCCTTAGACAGTAAGGTCCAGCCATCAAGCGCGACAAAAAGCACCAGCTTAATAGGTGTAGATATCGTCACCGGACTCATCATCATCATCCCCAGCGCCAGTAGCACGCTGGATACCACCAGGTCGACGACGACAAAGGGTAAATAGAGATAAAAACCAATTTTAAACGCGCTTTTTATTTCGCTCAGCGCATAAGCAGGTAATAACGCAAATATTGATGGTTTTTCAATTTCATCTTTGTCACGCTTTACCGTCTCGGTATCTTCTCCATACTGACGCTTCAGTTGCGCGTTTTCAAAAAACTGAACTAACTCGCGATCTGAATATTTGATCAGATAATCGCGATAACCATCCAGACCTTCATCAACGTGTTTACTTAATGACGAAATATCATTAAAGGTGACATCTTCGTCCTCAAAATAGACGTAGGCATCATGCATTATTGGCCACATAACAAACATAGAAAGCAGCAATGCGACGCCGTTAAGCGTCATATTTGAAGGTATCTGCTGCAATCCCAGGGCGTTACGCACCATGACAAATACAATAGAAAATTTAACGAAACAGGTTCCTGACGCAATAATAAATGGCAACAGGGTGGAAAATGCCAGTAAGGCAATTAATGAGATATCATTCCCCATTACCAGACTCGCTCAGCCATTCATGGATCTCAACGCCTAAGGTGTCATTCATCTGTACCAGTTCGCCATTACCCAGCAAAACACCATTCGCCATAATTTCAACGTTAAGTTCAGCATTGGTCGGCAGTGATAATAGCTGTTGCTGCCCCATGGCTTCGAGTTCGGCGAGGGTAACGTTCTTACGATACAAAACAAATTCCAGTTTGACGGGCAATTGGTTCAAGCCAGGCAGAGTTTCTGCAGTTTCAGTTGTATTATTTTCTTCTTCGATATGTTGAATATCTAACGTTTCCACAATAATTCCCCCTTCAACACGGTTGAAATGACCTAACTTTTTCGCGTAGCAATAAACTTCCGCACGGGAAGTACGAATCAGGAGTACATCTCCGATCCCGATTCGGCCCAGCAACGAACGCTGCGTATCACTGCTACCGATTACAAAGCGCAACGGCCAACGCAGCATTTTCGGCCTGCCGCCCCCGACTGCAGGCAGTTCAGGAAGATGCTCAAACCACAGGCCGCCCCGATCGCTCATAATGTGCAACAATTTCCCTTCCGGCAGCGCGCTTCCCGGCACGGGGTTCTCTACGCATAAACGCCGACAGGACAAATGCGGCACGGGCAACTCAAACGGTCGCTCTGTTGCAGCAAGCCAGGGAACGACCAGGTGCTCAGCGCCAGCAGAAACCGCCGCCCCCGCCAGAGCGGGAGAGACATGCTCAAGCCAGTCCCCAGGTTTAATCCAGGCCGACCACCGTTTTTCTGCATCGCTCAACCGAACCCACATTCCCTGTCGCGTCGGATATTCCAGCGTAGCTTCCCGGCCATGGCGCTGGCATTCTGTCGCGGTTTGCGCCAATAGCCATTCGCGACGATCAATCTGTCTCACACGCAATGACATCAGGCGTCATCCTCCTCGCCAGATTGCTGTCTGTGCTGTTGCTGCTGCGGATTTTGTTGATCGTCTCGCGTCAGGTGCCAGCGCTGGGGATTACCGTTTTGCCATTGATCATGCAAACGATGTTCAACCTGCGTATTTGACGGTATTAACGAAAACTCCCCTGCTTGCCGCGCCTGAATATTGACGGAATAGTCATTTCCCCAGCGCTGAAAACGGTAAGTCAGCGAGCTATCCTCTCCTTTCACGCCATCGGCAGTGGGAAAAATAGTCATCATCGGCTTTGATTGCGCCGCTAAAGGCATTTTTTCATCGCCGCCGGTTAATTGGCTAAGATCGGCGATAGTGGTTGGTTGCAGCGGAAGCTGAGAAACATCTTTAACCTTTTTATGATCTTTATCGTCAGGCTTACCGGTATTGGCTGCGGCCATTCGGGCAGGTGCGACATCCCGCGCCAGCGGCGCGCCCTCTTTACGAACGCCTTCGCCCGCGATGGCTTTATTATCCCCAGGCAATGCCTTGATATTATCGTCAGAGATTCCCGTGGCGTTATCGGCTACTTCACTAGCGGATTCCACGGCTTTTAAATCAGCAGATAATTTTTTACCGCTTACGCTTTCTAACGGCCTATTTTTAGACGATAGCAACGCTGCGGATTTATCTACTTTGGCCTCCGCAGAAATCAAACCGACAGATTTTTCAGCAGTGACTTTCAACAGTTTTTCAGCAATCCTGAGTTCGCCTTTTCCGTTATGATGCAGACCAGAAACGTTGCCATTGTGATGTTCTGATTTCGCTGGCGCGCCATGTCGCCATGCCGCCAGTAATACCGGTAAAGCCGTTTCTTTATGCATTACGAAAGCATCGCCATAGTCGCGATCTTTTTTATCACCGGAATATTCTGTCTTATGTTTTTCCACCGCTTTTTTTAATGCTTCTGATAAACCGCCAACCTCATCCTGCTGCGGCAGTAAAATGTTCCCGGATGAACTGACAGCTGACACATCGCCCATTAAATTATCTCCTCTGACTCGGCCTCTTCCTGCTGTATCTCTCGCTGGATATAGTGTCTTTTCTGACGGATTATCCAGCGTTGATAGTTCCCTTCTTTGCGCAACCAATATTTACTTTTTTTCTGAAACTCTTCCCTTTTCTTTTCCAGCTCGCTCCGTTTTTCCTGAATTTGTATAATCTGGAGTTCTAAATCTTTTATCTGCCGGCGAACAATAGACTGCTTACGTAATAACGTATAAATTTCCTCACGACTGAGCTGTCTGTTTTCTGCACGCAGCGTATCTAATAACAATTTCAGACCCGCTATTTGTTCAAGGATCGCCTCCTCCTCGGCCTGCAGCCCGCGGTCCTCATCCTGATAGCGAAGTAATATCGACTCACACTGTGAATGAAATACCGTACAGCGCCGCTGCAATACTTTAATTCTGGTCAGCGAATGCATTCATACCGCTCAACGTGTCATCAAAGGATGAATACTGCGCTACCGGCTGGCATAACCAGGCTTTCAGGCTATCCCGCATCTGCATCGCCCGATCGTTATCGATATTTTCGCCAGGACGATATTCTCCCAAGTCAATGAAAAGCTGGAGCTCTTCCAGACGCGTCATTAATTTACGCACGGCAGATGCCTGTTCAGCATGTGTCGGCGTCGTGACTTGTCCAAAAACGCGGCTTACGCTTTTCAGTACATCGATTGCCGGGTAATGTCCCTGCCCGGCCAGCTTTCTGCTCAGATACAGGTGACCGTCAAGGATAGAGCGAATTTCATCCGCCATCGGGTCCGCCTCTTCCTCGCTTTCCAGCAGTACCGTATAAAAGGCAGTAATGCTTCCCTCGCTGGTCGCCCCGGGGCGTTCCAGCAAGCGGGGCAAATTATCGAATACGGAGGCGGGATAACCTCGACGGGCCGGACGCTCTCCCGACGCCAGTGCCACGTCTCGCAAAGCACGCGCATAACGGGTCATGGAATCGATAAAAAGCACGACCCGTTTTCCCTGGTCGCGAAAATATTCCGCTACGGTTGTCGCCAGTTGCGCCGCATTGCAGCGATCGACCGAGGGGAAATCGGAAGTGGCAAAAACCAGCACGCATTTTTCTTTCTTATGCGAAGCGCGCAACATATCCACGAATTCAGTGACCTCACGGCCTCGTTCACCGATAAGACCAATAACAAAGACATCCGCCTCCGTTTGCTCGATCAGCATATGCATCAGCATGGTCTTACCGCATCCTGCGGAGGCAAAAATGCCCATTCGCTGGCCTACGCCACAGGTCAATAACCCGTCAATCGCGCGCACACCGGTAATCAGCGGTTCACGGACGCCAACGCGCGAAGCGTAAGACGGCGGTGCGACATCAATAACGCGTTCTTCGCTAATCGGCGCCACTTCAGGGGTAAAACGCTCAACGATTTTCCCCGTCGGATCCAACACCGCGCCTAATACCGAGTATCCCACCCACGCCGATAACGCACGTCCAGTGGGATAAAGCACGACATCGCGGCTCAGCCCCTGGGCATTGCCGATAAGGCTCAGCACGGTGCGTTCCCGCTGTAAGCCAACCACCTGCGCACGTGCAACAACCTGTTTTTGGTGCCAGCCACGGCGTATTTCACACAGTTCGCCAATGGCTACATCGCGCAATTCCGCCTCAATAATTGGGCCGGTTATTTTTTGTGGGTAGGCCAGATATTGCAGTAAACGAGGTGTTTTCATCTCATTAGCGACCGACTAAAAACTTCCAGATAGTTGTAAAACCCATTCAAGGCAGTAGAGAACTTTTCACCGTCAGATAAAAAATCCGGATGCACTAAGGCTTTAAGCGTTAGCTCCCCATTCTGCTCCCCCAGTAGTAATTGCCCGCCGCGGGCAAAATGGCATCCTTCCATTATGGTCATTAAGATTTCATAAGCCCGCTGTTGTAATACCACCATGCTGTCAGCACCCAATTGCGCCCAGATCCATACATCATCGTCCTTGACGCTGATACAGATACTTGGCAATGCAAATAAATCCAGAACAATTGTTGAATGGCTATCTATTCCTCCGATGAGTGAAGGATCGCAACCACTTACTTCCAGTGCGGAACGAACTAATTCAGCGATATCCAAATGTTGCATAGATCTTTTCCTTAATTAAGCCCTTATATTGTTTTTATAACATTCACTGACTTGCTATCTGCTATCTCACCGAAAGATAAAACCTCCAGATCCGGAAAACGACCTTCAATCATTTTCTTAATAAATCGACGGACATCGACAGACGTAAGGAGGACAAGATCTTTATGTGCAATCAATAAATCATCCAACTTAAGTGTAATGAGATCCATCAAATTAGCGGAGGCTTCCGGGTCAAGGCTGAGGAAGGTACTGCCAGAGGTCTGACGGATCCCTTTGCGAATAACATCCTCAACTTCAGCAGATACCATTACTGCTCGTAATTCGCCGCCATTGGCGAATTTATGACAAATATAACGCGCCATTGCTCCACGAATATGCTCCACAAGGTTAATGACATCTTTTTCTCTTGGCGCCCACAATGCGAGCGCTTCCATAATTAATTTCATATTACGCACGGAAACACGTTCGCTTAACAAACGCTGCAAAACTTCAGATATACGTTGTACCGTGGCATGTCTGAGCACTTCTTTAAGTAAATCAGGAAATTTCGCTTCCAGTTGGTCCAGCATATGTTTTGTTTCCTGAATACCGAAATATTCATTGACGTTGCGCGCCAGCGTCACCGCCAGACAGTGGTAAAGCTCATCAAGCGCGTTCCGCAACACATAGCCAAGCTCCCGGAGTTTCTCCCCCTCTTCATGCGTTACCCAGAAATACTGACTGCTACCTTGCTGATGGATTGTTGGATTAATACCAAAGGACACGACTTCATCGGAATAATTTACCACTCGCATCAAATCAAAATAGACCGTAAATTGTTCAACACGGATCTCATTAATCAACAATACGATGCTGTTATCGTCCAGGCCCTCGCCATCGCGTAACAATACTTCCGGCAGGCGCACGCCATAATCAATAAAGAACTGACTACGTAGACGCTCCGCAAGTTGAGCTTTTTCCAGATCTTCACGCCGGCTCTTCGGCACAAGTAATATCAACGGTACAGTCTCTGTAGAGACTTTATCGAGATCGCCAATCAGTCCTAACGACGACCCTTCTTTTTCCTCAATACTGAGCGGCTGCTCGCCTTTGCTGGTTTTAGGTTTGGCGGCGCTACGTTTTGCTTCACGGAATTTAAAATAGAAGAGTACGCTTAAAACCACCGATAAAATAACAAAAACCGGCAGCGGGAATCCCGGCAGAGTTCCCATTGAAATGGTCAAAATAGCCGTAACAACCAATACAAATGGGTTGTTCAACAGCTGCGTCATGATATTCCGCCCCATGTTATCGCTATCGCCATTTACGCGAGTCACGATAAAACCGGCACTAATCGCAATCAACAATGCGGGGATCTGGGCGACAAGACCATCACCAATGGTCAGCATGGTATAAGTAGACAGAGCGGAGGACAAATCCATACCATGGCGGGTCATCCCCACCGAAATACCGCCAATAAAGTTCACAAAGATGATAATGATGCCGGCAATAGCGTCACCTTTGATAAACTTCATCGCACCGTCAAAAGAACCGTAAAGCTGGCTTTCCCTTTCCAGTACGCTTCGCCGTTCGCGCGCAGCATCCGCATCAATAATACCGGCCTTCAAATCGGCATCAATACTCATCTGTTTACCGGGCATACCATCCAGAGAAAATCGGGCCGCGACTTCCGCGACGCGTTCTGAACCTTTGGTAATAACGATAAACTGAACCACGGTGACAATAGAGAAGACAACAAAACCCACCGCCAGGCTATCGCCAATAACGAATTGCCCGAACGTGGCGATAATTTCACCGGCATCGGCTTCAATCAAGATAAGACGGCTGGTACTGATCGATAATGCCAGACGAAAGAGCGTGGTAATTAACAGTACCGCAGGAAACGTTGAAAAACTGAGGATTCTGTCAATATAGAACGACCCCATAAACACCAATATCGCCAGTACGATATTCAGTGCGATCAGGAAATCAACCAGATAGGTAGGTAATGGAATGACGAACATAGAAATGATCATCACCATTAGTACCAGAATCAGTAATTCAGGTCGTAAACGAGCACTGTTAAGTAGAGAAAGCAGCACTATAGGTATCCTGTTAATATTAAATTAAGACAGCTTTTCAATAGTACGACGCTGTTCTGCCATTTCATGCTTGTAGGCAATATCGGTCATACTACGTAACGCCATTAACAATTCTTCCTGCCAATATTCTTCATAAAAGAGTGAAGAGGGTATGGCTTTACATACTTGATAAAATATCTGCAAAAAGGATGCATGTTCTTTATGACTAAGCAATAACGCATTCAAACCTATAATATCGGCTAACAGCGAATCCACTTCATGTGGCTGTTGCAATAGCGAAAGCATCAGTAGTAGCCACGACGACTCCTCCGCATTAAACGCTTTGGTAAACGAATACGACAACAATGTACTCACAAACAGTAGGTCAGCGGAGCGCAACATTTTGAGTTGCGTCAGGCGTCGTAAAAGCTGGCCAAACTCCAGACGCGAACAGCTGGCGTCATTCGCGTCAATATCGGTTAATAGCGAACCCTCGATAAAATCCAGTACCACTAGTCGACGTTGATAGCCATAACTGGCTATCCAGTCAGAGTAAATCTCCACTTCATGTGATTCACTCTGGATAAATTGCCGATAACTGGCGCGCAATAAGCCTGGTTTTAACGATAATGTTTTCCCAAAAAGCCGGGCCTTCAACGCACAATTAATCCCTGCCTTGAGGGTCTTCGGATCGGTTTGCTCTTCAACGTGCTTAAGTAACGACTCCAGCTTTTTCCGCACGATCTCTTCCAGGTCTTTACGACGAAGCAATTCGCGTAACACAAGGACTAAATCACTGGGGTCAGGAAATAAGCTACGCGCCTGACGTAAAAAATCTTCTAACGCGCCGCCATGTACGCTAATTAGCTTTAATATTTGCTTCGCCTTCGGTAAAGCCTCATCCTCCAGCACGCGTTCAAAACTGTTAGATAAATTACTGGATTTTTTTTCATAATCGCGACGGTTACGAAATTGCGCCAGCGCCGCTGACATTTCGTCCGTCGACTGGACAAATTTTTGTACTTCCGCCCCTGGAGACGAATCCTCTGCGGCCTGTTGTATTTCCGCCTGTTGCGCATCAGTATGCTGGGTCGCATCCTGATGAGATGCCTGCCGGGACAATATTCTGGAAAATGAAATACCAGAGGTTGAGCCAGGAATCATTTAATTACCTCCTGACCTCTATCCAGATAAACACGAACCCATTTCTGTAACTTATCGTCCCCACTCCAGGCACCGCTTTGCTTCAGAATATTGTTTACCGATTCGCTGGCATCCGGCGTTAACGGGTCGACAATTTCTTTTGGTTCAATCATGAACACACGAACAACATTACTTTTATTCTTACTGGAATAACGGAACAGGCTACCAATAAGCGGTAATTTGCCTAAAAACGGAATACTTTGGACAGTATCGGTATTTGCATCCCGTGTATAACCACCGACCAGCAAACTTTTTCCGTGCGGCACTCTTGCAATAGTGCTAATTAACGTTCGCCCGACTTCGGGTAACGCATCTACGGAGGTGGTAGTATCGGATTGCGGCGTCTTATCGTTGCCATCTTCAATGTCCAGCGACATTTCTATCTGACCATCTGCGGAAAAACGGGGCAGCACTCGGATCATTGTTCCGTATGTTACATGCTCAAGCGCCACATTACGTTCCCCAATCAGCTTGGTGTAAAACGTTCTGTTGTTATCAAAAATAGCGGGAACATTTTCCTGAGTCAGTAATACCGGGCGCGAAACCACCGTCGCCTGTTTCTTCTCTTCTAACGCATTTACCGCGGCGATGAATCGACTGCCATCGAGGGTACTTATTGAAGACTGGTTTAATGACACGCCAAGTTTATCCCCAATAGTAATGCTGCCGCTCCATGAAGTGCCCAAACGCTCCAGATCGCTTTTATTAAGATCGACAATCCACAGGGATAATTCTACGTGACGTTTGGCGACATCCAGCGCTTTAACCAGCATTTCGATAAAATGCACCTGCTCAGCCGTTCCCTTTACTAACAAACTGTTGGTATCCGGATAGGCCACGATTTTAATATTGCCCGCCGCGGCATTTTGCTTTAAAGCTTCCTGCAGACTCATGCCACCGGCATAATTTGCTGCTTTACCTTTTTCTCCATTCGCTGAAAACGCTGGCATCGCCGGGGGTTCGCTACTGACAATATTACCTAAGGGTTGCTCTTCTCCCTGCAACAACCTTTCAATGGCCGTGGCAATACCGGGGATAACCATTTTCTGATCGCGCAGATTGTAGGTACGATCGCCCACGAAGGTATTGTTCAGACGCATCACCCCTATTTTCTGACGTCCCAGCTCAATACCATCGTTTTGCTTGTCCATCATGGTGGCGGCGTTGACCACCATATCAACATAGACGGGTGGCCCTGAAACATAGAATGTTCCTTTACGGTTATCGCCACGTAGCGGGTAATTTTTGTTATATAAACCTGAGCGTTTTAGAAAATTGTTGAACTCATTGAGTGAGACGTTGCGTAAAGAAACCACGGCATTGCGCATTTCACTGGCGTCATAAATATAGATAGCCTGCCCATCGAAATACCAAATCAGCCCCAGTTGTAGGGAAAGCTTCTCCAGTAATGCGTTAGGATCGTGAAACTCAAAGTTGCCCGTAATTTTTTTTCGTGCCGCCATTTTGCTAACAATGACAGGCTCCTTTAGCTGTAGCGCCATGGCATCGAAAAATGTCCGCAGGCTATCGTCTTTCGCAACAAACCCACTTCCCGTTACAGGTATTTTTTCACTAGAATAACCAGGTGCAACCAGAACAAGCGCGGCACATGCCAGCACTCTGGCCAAAAGAATATGTGTCTTCATTTGTCTGCCAATTGAATAATATTTGATAATTTCCGCGGCGAAACGCCGATCAGCTCTTTGATCTCACTAGAAAAATGTGAAGGCGATGAGTAACCATGATTAACGGCTAATTGGGTGATGTTCTCGTGGCCTTCTACACTATTCAGCAGCGATTGCGCCATACGCCAGTTTCGTAATTCACTCTTCGCTTTTCCGCCCAACGCTCTGCTGCACAAACGACGAAAATGGGTATAAGAAACGCCATAGTCTTCTCCCAGCATTCTCATCGTGTTGCCGCTGGTTGACTGAGCGAGTAAATAGCCAACCAACCAGTAACTCTCGCTTTTTCGTAACAGCGCCAGTACCTTATTGAAGGCCGGAGAAGGCGTAATAATTTGCTGCAAAAACCAGTACTCGCAGCGTTTACGATCTTGCCAAATAGCGCGAAACTCAGGACTCAGCAAAACCCATTTATCGGATTCAGCATATGTCGTGTCCACGAATCCTGCGCCATCGATAAATGCCAGTAATTTGCTGAGTACTTCAATTTTTAACGGTCGAAAAACCACGTCTCCTGATACTGGTGCGACAACGGCCTGCTCGCAAAAAAGCAGCGCGCCTTCCTGAATCAGGCAGTTTTCATTGTGTCGGCTTTCAGAAAATGACATATGCAGCTTTTGCGCGGAACACGTCTGTATAAACCATGCTTCCGGGCTGCGGATTTTCCGCTTCTCTCCTTCTTTAAGTACTTCCTGCGTATTTAGCATAGTTGTCAGCACCAGTTAAAAATCATTTTAATATGTAAACAATACCGGGAGCGGGTGGCAAAATCCTGATGCAATCATTATGAAACTGATGCCACCCGCTAATTAAATTAGCCAACTTGCACAGCACCCGCTGATTTAAAATAGAAAATCAGCTCATAGTATATAAATTCTGGCTTATTGTTCTACAGCAGCAAAAATTCAGATATTGTCATCGGGATGGAGAATTAATTATTTATATCAGGAGTTTTTTTTGCTAGCATTCCTGAAACGCATTCGCCCCCTTATAACTATTGTCAGATAACGTTCTGACGGTTGTGTAAAAACATGGCGCCTCATTCTTCTGTAGTTGGAGTTAATATGAAAAAATTTTATAGCTGTCTTCCTGTCTTTTTACTGATCGGCTGTGCCCAAGTGCCCCTCCCTTCCTCCGTGAGCAAACCGGTACAGCAACCTGGCGCTCAGAAAGAGCAACTGGCCAACGCAAATAGTATTGATGAGTGTCAGTCTCTTCCGTATGTGCCGTCAGACCTTGCGAAGAATAAATCATTATCAAACCAGAACGCTGATAATTCCGCATCAAAAAATAGCGCAATCAGCTCAAGCATTTTTTGCGAAAAATATAAACAAACCAAAGAGCAGGCGCTCACCTTCTTCCAGGAACATCCACAATACATGCGTTCGAAAGAAGATGAAGAGCAACTCATGACCGAATTTAAAAAAGTTTTGCTTGAACCCGGAAGTAAGAATTTAAGCATATATCAGACGTTACTTGCTGCCCATGAAAGACTGCAAGCCTTATAAGGCCATATCACCGTTGGCTGAACTCATCATGATATAATTAAGACCATATTTTGCATTGCCACTTAATATCAATATAATTATTATAGCTATGGTCACTTTTACGGTTGGCCATTTGTCTCTTACGTTGCATTTATCAATCTGCTTTTTGATACAGCAGCACCTCGCTGCTGCTTTTTTTATTTGCGATAAAGAACTGCCTCCCAGACTCGGGAAAATAGCCGAAACTTATACTGACAAACTATCGTCTCGTATATCGCGATAAACTGACATCCCCCTCTTGCCCCACATGTTGGCATTCTTACGATACCCCATCCAACGTTCTTTTTACCTGTGACAGCGTATTGACGACCAGGCTAGTATAGCGGCAGAAACGTCCCGATGTCTGGAATGAATGGCAAACAGTCTATAAGGTGATTGAATGGATACGACAGAAGAACTAAACGGAACCTACTTCTACCACGGACAATCGAACCTGTCAGCAGGTGAACTATTTGATGTAATTTTCCTTGAGCAATTTTGTGATGAACCAGGGATTGGCATTGAGTCAGGTGCTGCTATCCTCGCCGGGCAACCGTGGTTAAAAACCAGAACGAAACCGGGAGAGGCAATCAAAGGGACAAGTGTTATCTCCAGGTATGGGAGAATGCTTTTACGAAATGCACGAACTCCTTTTGGTATTAGAATTCCTACACCCGTTGGTATAAGAATGCGAAAAACAAATAATCTTGCCGCAGTCATAGCACGATATGTTCCATGGTTAGGTTGGGTTGGTCTTGTGAATTCAATTTACCAGGTATCAAGGAGAACTCAGGCAAAATACAACCTAATAGCACGCCCTAAAGATCGTATACAATGGACATCCTTTTGATGGACACAATTCAGCAAGAGGTGTTAGCACTCTTCCGTGAAGAGATTCCCGGATATTTAGACAGCAATTGGAAAGAAATCCCTTTAGAACTTGATTCTGATTTATTTGAAGCTCCAGGCGATGACCTGCATGAAGCTTTGGATAAATTTGAAAAAAAATTTAATGTAGATTTATCACAAGTTAAATGGTCGTGTTATTTTCCCTGGGAGAATACTCCACTGCTTACACGATGGTTTAAATTAAAACGGGAAGATGTAGAACGAACTCGTACACCTTTAACAATCAGAATGTTTTCTGAGTCAGCGAAAGCTGGGAAATGGCTTTATGATTAATGAAAAATATTTCGGATTAATCAGGGGTTAATTATTATGAATTTTGTTAATCGATTAAAATTAAAAGTAGTAAATTTCATATGATTTTCAAATTAAAATAGTTTGTTGTATCTACCTTTCGACCACCAGTAACTTTGACGCCATCCGTTTCAAATTGACCATTTTGTTCTGGTGTATATCGCGAGTAGACATTTCTGAACTGCTTGACTATTCACTCTTTTTTAGCCTGCATGTATGGTGGCGACGATGCTGTTACATAGGTACCGGTATATTACCAAATTGATTCTGCCAGATATCCCGCCTCACGTAGAGCATTCATAATTTTATTCGCTAATTCATACTGATATTCATACGAGGTATTCTCCATGAAAAATACTGTTAATTCATATTTATAATACAGCCAACCATCATTCACATTTATCAACTTAGGATTCCAGTCATAATTTCTTTCTATTGTAATCATTGTGTTTTCGTATCTTAAATATAATGAATTCACTTTTATTATGTCTGGAATCCCTTGGGATAAAAAATCAATTAACTCATATTTATCCAGATCAGACTCAACAACGATTGTGAACTCAGCGTTAACTTCTTCCATTATGGAACCTCAATATATGGGCCTCTATTAAACGGTGATGATCCTTTCATTACCGATATCTGTATTTTTGTTACATCATCCGGATGAAAGTGTAGGATATACATCCTCCCGTATGCCACCTTCATCACCAGGGCCTAATGCACGCCGTTGGGCCTTTGTTGATTTTTAACCATCTGATCTTACTCAGCAATAGTGGACACGCAACTAAGTGAGTAAACGCTCAAGCAAGAGGTGACTCACATGACAAAACCAGCATCAACCACCAAAAAGCTACGCAAGTAGCACACGCCTGAATTTCGTCAGGAAGCCCTGAAACTGGCGGAACGCATTGGGGTGGCCGCTGCCACCAGCGAGCTTAACCTGTATGAATCATAGCTCTACAGCTGGCGAAGCAAACAGCAAACTCAGCTCTCTTCTTCTGAACGTGAGCAGAAGATGTCCGCCGCTTAGGGTTGTGTCCCTATTACGCGGGTAGGATCAATCAAGCAGTTACGGCAAAAAAGAGAATCATGAATATATTTAGCAAACTCCCTGATGATACGTAATCAGTGAGATTAAAGTAATGCAATCGCGATAAACCGAAGTTAATCCCCTGTTTAAAGACAGTGAACGACCTTCTTGCCATGTCTGGACTATATTAGCCTCACATGTACGCCTTGAAAGCGTACAAATATGTATTATAATTGTACATATTGTTCATAAACAGGAGGATGAAAACCATGCCTCAGATAGCTATAGAATCTAACGAAAGACTGTCGTTACGTGTATCGACGGATGCCAAAAAGTTGATAGTCCGCGCTGCGGCAATCCAGCAAACCAACCTGACGGATTTTGTGGTCAGTAACGTACTACCTGTCGCACAGAAGATTGTTGATGCCGCCGAACGGGTATATCTGACGGAGCGTGATACTCAAATGATCATGGAAATTTTAGATAACCCGCCAGCGCCGAATGAAAAGCTTCTTGCTGCTGCTTTCGCCCTGCCGGACATGAAGAAATGATGTTTACAGACTGGCATGAGGCCGCGATAGGGAAAACCCACAATCGAATGAATTTTGATTGTGGGGATGCCGATCTGAACCAATTCCTGCAACGCCATGCACGACAAAATCATGAGAAAGGGACAACGAAAACCTATGTTGCGCTTGATAATTCGGATGTTACACGTATCCATGGCTTTTACTCAGTCAGTCCTGCATCACTGATATATGCACAGGTTCCCGGCGCAATAAGCAAAGGATTAGGGAGACACGATGTGCCAGTGTTTCGTCTGGGTCGTTTAGCCGTAGACAAATCTATGCAGGGGCAAGGGCTGGGAGCACAACTTTTGTTATCTGCCGGAAAGCGTTGCATACAGGCGGCTTTGCAGGTCGGCGGCGTAGCCCTGCTTATTGATGCCAAAAATAAACAGGTCTGCGACTGGTACAAAGGATTTGGCGCAGTACCATTAAACGATCAACCCCTTTCCTTGTTGCTGTCGTTTAAAACGCTTTATGCTGCTTTATCTGCATCTGGTAGGTTATGACAACATGAGGCTTTGTTGAATAATTCAGAATCGGCCAACGATAAGGATACAGGACTCCCATCGGAGCACTCGTTATACGAGCCTGACGCTGGTCGGCATTGCCAACAACGTCATCCGGTTCAGCGCTTTGACCATCGCCATCGCTTCACCCACCTGCGCACCATAGTTCCGCTGGCTCAGATGGCCGCCCAGCAAGGTTTTGATACGGAACATCGCTGTTTCCACTACTGAACGACGGTGATAGCCCACTTTCTTTTCCAGACCTCATTGCTGCCGCTCCGATGTTGATTTTAAACTTTTGCTTTGCCATGGGAACCCGATGCTGAAACGACAGTAACGATCAGATCCGCCAATCTCTTTATTCAACAAAGCCCCTTCGGGATAGAGCTTCCGTTGAGCGGGAAAGTATGCCTTTGCAATTAATCAGGAAAGTGTTGCGCGAGAAATCGTGCATCTTTCAAGCACATCGTCTACTTTAATTAACCGATTCATAAAATATATATTCTCTGTTCATTTCTAGCTTGTAGGCTATTTTAATAACTGTGTATTTTAAACAATAAAAATTAATATTACCCTACTTCTTTGTTATAATACCAGCCTCCAAAATTGTGCTATAGGAACATCATGGAATTAATTCGTTATGCTGACATCAACAGCGATCTCTATCGCCACATTTGGGTCGTTGGTGATATTCATGGATGTTACTCCTTATTGTTAACCAGACTGGCTCAATTAAATTTCTCTCCTGATAACGATCTCTTGATCTCCACTGGAGATAACATTGATCGAGGAAAAGAAAACCTTGAAACACTGAGACTGTTAAATACCCCATGGTTTATTTCTGTAGTGGGTAATCATGAAGCTATGGCGCTTGACGCTTTTGAAACACAGGATGGCAATTTCTGGTATGTAAACGGTGGTTACTGGTACGACTCGGTCACCGAAAAAGACAGGCAAGAAGCCACTGACCTATTACTAACTTTTAAGCAGCGTCCTCACATCATAGAGGTTGAAACGTCCTCAAAGAAGTACGTGATTGCCCATGCCGATTATCCAGATGATAGCTACGATTATGGGAAGCAAGTTGATATTGATAGCGTTCTATGGTCACGCGATCGTCTGCTTGGTTCGTTACAGGGGAATATCCATCCAATACGCGGTGCAGATACTTTCATCTTCGGCCATATGATTGTTGACTACACAACAACATTCGCCAATCAAATCTACATTGACACAGGTTCTTTCTGTTCAGGCAATCTGTCTTTTTTTAAAATAAAGTAATCTGGAAATAGAATTATATAATATCAACCCTCCCTGCATTATGGGCAATGATATAGCCTTCAATAAGTACCATTGCCCATTCGTAATAGCGTCTAAATTTCGCGTTTTTCTGCCCATTTCAGCATTAAGATCGCAGGCCAAAAAAACGAAGCCGTAATCAGACGCAGGTAGTTACCCGATCGCCTGAGACGAGTAAAGATCGCACATCTCAAGATACCTTTCGGAAGAAAGCGCAATAACCGTGGTGGCGAAATGGATCGGCTTGCCTTCATGCAACACAATCTTGATTACAGTCTCGAGTTTGGAAGCATCCGTTTCCCTCTTAATTTTGTTGGGATTTCTCTTTGTTGCGAGCATGGTCTGAACTAATTGCCTGGCTACTTGCCTTGTTTCGTCAATATTTGGAAAATCGAACACATTTCCAACTTTTACTTTCAAGACAGAACTTGGCTTCCTACCCTCACTGACATTACGATCTGACGAGGCTACTCTTCGCTGGATTACGTAGGTTTTTTTCGTCAAACTGGCTTTTACCCCGAAACCAGCAGGAGCTTCTCTGTGGTCATCGAAAACAATGTAGAGTTTTTGAGCTGGGTTAGCTTCGAAAACGATTTTTCCAGAGCGACTGAGTGCAGGCTTAACATTGATACTTAACTTGTTGATAATGAAAGGCTGGCTGAGAGTTGTTTTCAAAGTATCACCCCTGTTGTAGTCCAGGAATGATGAGAATGTAACCTGTCACTCAAAAACAAAGTAACCTTCCCAATATCCCCATATATGGGGCAAGTAGTATATTAACTGCACATGGTGCAGGAGACGTATGACATAAAACTCTTTTATTTATGGCATACTTTGTAAATAACTTATATTTTGTTTATGTCAATAGGTTCAGGTTAAATATTTTATAATAATTAATCGCCAGATTTATATTATAGCTTCGCTTGTGCAAGCGAAGATCTTATTGTTCTTTAATGAGTAATACTAATTATAAGATAAGCAAGGGATAACCCTACGAAGATACTGCGTATGCTTCTTCGGGTTGACCTTGCTTTTCCGCCCTAAGGTTGGAAAAGAGGAAACAAAAATATTAAGTCTTTTGCACTATACATTTACAATAAATATAAATTTCCACATATATTTACATAATATATAAATATTAGCTACTTATTGCCTGAGGAAATATGGATAGAAGAATTATAAGTTTTTTTAGCTCTAGTGATATTTTCGATCATATGGTAACTCGCCAACTTAGCCATATAAAGAGTAACTGGGAGCTTACCTGGGATAAAAAAAGAAGAAAAGTTTTAACAAGAAGAAGATAGCTATGCTGAAATTATTAATGAACTGCTTACTGAACTAAGCTTACTACAACCACCGAAGTCCTACCATGATAATGAAGACGAACTCGCAGAATACTGTAAACAATACTTGCGTTGGCCAATTTTTAAATCTGGAACATTCTGGCGTGGCATGGAATATGTGAGCATACTTGAACAAGGTGGATTTAGTGATGAGGATCAAAAGAATCTCTGTCTTTCAATTGCAGGAAGAATCAGAGCAGCAATAAATCGGCACCAATTTCATTTTGACGATATGGAAAAATCACACCAGAAGATATTAGCAGATGTTATAGCAATTATCCTGTATCATCGAAGTGAATAAATTATAGCCATAACATATTCCCTACAAACACAGCAATAACTTGTCACGAGATATTGCTGTACCTTAGTATAAAATTTTACTTTAAATTTTTGCTGCTTTACAAATCCCATCAAACTTTCTAATAAAAGCACTACGAAGCTCATCATTTTCAGGTTGCATTAATAATGCCTTATATTCATTAATGTAGTGAATTATACCAGCCATAAACAATGACCGATGAAGTATTCTTTTACCATCTCTGACAATGATAATTTCATGTTCCTCAATATTTATTACCCAACCATCACAAGTAGAAGCATCATGCAACAATGAACAACGTACACCAATATAAAAACTGTCAGCTAAATTAGGATCGTTTTCAAAAAAATATTTAAATGGTGCTTTAGTTTTTAAAAAATCCGTAAATAATTTTTTACTACAACCATTTCCATATTCATATTCGCCTGGTTGTGAGCGCTTAAAATTTATACCTCTATGAAAAGTTTCCAGATTTTCAATTAAAGCACAAAGCAACGTACAAATGGCAAAACCTGCTCCAAGTAAATTATTATGCCCACCAACGCCTCTTATATTCTCAATAGGATTGAGATAACGTTCATTAATTCTATCTTCAAAAAAATGAAGAGCTTCGCCCCAATTACTTTCAGAAAATTCACCGACTAAACTTCCTGATAAACTTTCCCAATCAGAAACAGTTCTTTTGCAAGCAATCTTTATCATTTTACCCTCTATAAATTTTATAAATTTTTCTGTGAAAAAGCCAGTACAGAATTTTCTCAAAGAAACACTTCAATAAAAATAATTCCAAGTATACACTATTAAATCTATTTCTTTAATTAAATTAATATCAAAATATGACAGACAATAATTGATGCTCTATGTATCAGTAGAACCAACATATCTGAATATATTTAAAATTCACCACACGCCTTGTTATTGTATCAATCTGTTAAATATTTAAAGAAAACATCTCTATTTAATGATCATTATCACAGAATTTTTTTAAATTTTACGACATATTGAAATAAATAAAATCGCCAATGCTTTATAACGATAATAGTCAGTATGAAAAAATATAATCTCAAAATTGATTACTCTAATGACATCCTACCAATTGTTTCAGGTAAGGTGTTCCATGTCACCCCGACTTCTAATATGCCGAGCATTAAAGAAACAGGTGCTTTAATTCCAAACTCTCATCTGCTATATCATTCTGAATTTGGAAACACTGTGAACGGTTTTTTTAGGCTGAAAGGTTGTGTCTCTTTCTTCGATTACAGATGTATTAATACTCCACACTGGGAACAACACGCATATAAATGTTTTCCTACACAAATTCTTAATCATAATGATTCAATATCCATTTTATTTCTTAATGAAAATGAATACGACAAATTAATTCCGTGGACTATATGGAAAAAAGAGAAAGCATGGTCGGAACGTGTAGTTCCTTGGGTTGAAACTGGTTATAAAGGTAATGTGCCTCTTATAAATATTACTCAAGAAATAATAGTAGAGTACAATATTTCTCTCAATCAAGAGTAGCAAAAGATTTAGGACTACAAAAATCTAATGTTTCAAGAGCGTTCAAGGAGTTATTTGAAAAGAGAATATTAATTCGCAATACAGAAGACGACCATGTTTATTTTAATTCTAATTTATGCGTTAAAGGGATTCCTTATAAATTAATGAGGAACAAATGGACAAGTTCAAGAGTTCGAAAGCAGAAACAGAAGATTTTGATAACTCATTTAATTTATATACCCTAAGAAAAAATCGAAAAAAAACATTGCGATAGTTATTAATAATACCTTTAAGTATTTAATATATATAAATTTCTGCTTTTACAAATGAATATAAACATCAGCATAAGTAAGAAATGAACATGCCTAATTTTTTAGCTGGCATGTTCTTCCATAACAAATAAATATTTTATATCGTCAAATTATTCTCAATGGTGTATAAATAATCTTCGAGAAATCCACACTTAATTCATTAGTGAATGGTTCTTCATACGTCTTTGCATCAAATCCAAAAAATTCAATACCGTCTAGTTTTAGTTCTTTAAACACTCTGCATACAGCAGAAATAAAAATTGGGATTACATTGATATAAATTTGGTTAAGTGGATAACGATTGAGGTTTGCATAATTTTTAATATCAGAAAAATTTAACTCTCTATCGAGTAGTTCTATTATCTTTATTCTATTACCAGCACTCATCCGTCGTTCGAGATATGGTGACCCAAGTTTTTCATCAAGTCTCAGATAAAAATCCTCAAGTTTATAGTAATACCTCATCTTTGCAGGTGAGTCTAACACATGATAATCACAAAGAAGAAACTCCGCTCCCAAGTATTTTTTATAATTATCATTAAGAGCAATTGCTCTATTCCAGCTTTTAAATAATAGATGGTCTCTATGATGTATAGCATTGCGCATTAGTATCAAACAGGCCGTATCTCCATGTTCGAAATAATCAATACCAGATTTAGATATATCATATAGGCTATGGAATGCTTCTAATTTTGTTTCAAAAGCCAAATCAAGGTTATCTATTGCTTCTTCTTTATCAATTTCTTTCAGTCTATGAAACTCAAGATGTGTTTCAACATATACTCTCATTGAATTTGACAATTTTTTTATTGCTTGCTGCTTAATTTCCATAGATTCCTCGTTAATTCGAAAAAGCAACTTTCATTT
The DNA here is from genome assembly GCF_046550775.1 of Salmonella sp. SAL04202. NCBI lineage: Bacteria > Pseudomonadati > Pseudomonadota > Gammaproteobacteria > Enterobacterales > Enterobacteriaceae > Salmonella > Salmonella sp. SAL04202. Next base: position 181,771 of record NZ_JBGDXK010000002.1, read on the forward strand.
CCATTACTTGTTAATCTATAATTAGTTTAATATACTACTTATAATATGTTTTTGTTGCCCAGCCTTACATCCCTCTATAAGCTCTTCGAAGAATTCTATAAACAAATCATTCCATCTCTGCCGTTCCCTCGCACTACACCAGTCCTCAAATAAAACCTTTTCAATAGAGATCCAGATGACCTCCGAACGAGTAGACTGGAATAATTCGCTAAATACTTCGTCAGAAATGGTAAGTGAATGGGAATAGATTTTATTATCAATAGTCCAAAATGGTTCCAATTTGGTAAAATCACTTAAGCTTGTAAAAGCCAATCCACGGACTTGTGCTGCTTGCATTGAACTTACAACTTTATGACTATTTCTCCAAGCTTTTAAATCACTAAACAAATAATTTACCCGTTGATTTCGAGCCTTGCTATTTCCTGCCTGATATTGAATATAAGCAGGCCCGTCACCATTTTGACGATAGCGAGCAAGTGTTTTAACACTTACACAAAGGTATAAAGCACTAAGCTCAACATTTAATGTAGCATCATCAGGAAGGCCTTTAAATAACTCCCAAGCTTCTGAGTGGTCCCTTAAGGTTTCAACTATAGGCATACATCCTCCACTCATTGGATTCGGTTTAAGTTTATTCTTCAATTACCATCAGTTCTTCCAAACACTCGTTTAATTTATCCATACTAAGAAAATGCCCGGAAATAAAGTTAGAAGCAAGCCAAAATATTAAATTCAAAAACTTCATGTTCGATGTAAATTGACATAAGAGGAAAACTAAGAATCTTGCTAAGTTTTGTTCACATGTTAGGTCATTTTTCATTTTCATTATAGCCTCACAGCAAATATAGAAGATTCTGTCGATTTTTGCTCCATAGGGATTTATGAAAGAAAAATCAGTTTTTTTAATTTCCCCGTTAAATATTTGGTTATTCATATAGGTTTTCTGTAAATACCTAAAAAATAACTGACTCATAAGAGCATATAAATTTATATTATCATTGAATCGACCAGAATATAGCTTGATTAACTCTCCTAAAAAATAACCTGTTTCATCATTTTTAGAGTATGCCAAATTATAAATATCTCCTATTGACAAAGGGTAAGGATACATTCCAGCACTATGTAATAACACCCCCCTTTCCCGTTCACGGTAAGGAGTATATTTAACTGCTTCATTGATATATTTATGAAAGTCAATAACCTTCATATTTAACACTTTGCGAAAGTATATATTGGCCATCAAATCGGCTGTGAAATATGGTGTTTTGTTTGTAATACTTGTATAGATGTTTTTTAAATAGTCATCCCCAACAAATTTACGAAGAATATTTAGTTCATTAGGAATATTACCGATCTTAGGATAATGTATTCTTATTATCTTTTGAATATCATGGAGATTTTTAATGAATTCACCGTGATAAGTTTTAATACTTTCAGATGTATTTATATTAATATTTCCATTTTCATTTAGTCCGATAGTCTTGTATTCATCTTCTTCTATTGCTTCTAACCACAACTTGATTGCCTTGGCATCTTCTTCTATGAGCAAAAATTTAATATCTTTCTCGATGAAAAAATTAACAAAAGAGTTGATGCAAATATAGCATATTGTAAAAATATCTGTTGATATATCACCTTCGATATCATCACCTCCTGCTTCAAAATCTTTTATCTTTATATTTTTATCAGTTAGGCTGATCAGTGATGCTTTAACTTGTTCGTTCTTAGCAATTAGATCTAATCTAAAGTTGACTGGAATATTCTCATTTATGTTTAAATCTTGCTTTGGTTCTTTTTTAGGTAAAAAATCTTTTATAACATTTATCATCTCTTCAGGATCTGAAGGTAAACTAATAGACTGGAATAGATCCGTTCCATCATTTGACTCATTTCTAATTTCGTGAGCTAATCGTAATACCGCAACATATGGAGGCATTCTTTCTTTTAAAATTAGCCTTTTCATCCCCACTTTATTTACTTCATCTAACTTACTATTTAGTAATACTTTTGCAACAGGAGAATCACTGCTCATAAAATAATTGCTATTAATCGAAGAGCCCGCAACAATGATTTTTGTTAGCTCTTTGCCATTATCATTGTAGCTAACACCACAAACGACCCCCTCAACATCATCAGAAGGAATAAACTCGTGATTACTTCTGTTTGACATCATTATTCGCAGACAAATATGCGATACAAACATATAGTTTTTTTCTGGAGAATCCAAAAAAAATTTAATCGCTAAATCATGACCAAAACTTGTATATCCCAGCGATATTATTTTATCGCTTAATCTTAGTAGACTATTAGTTGGCTCATTAAAGTTTTTATAATCAATATTATTTACAACTTTTTCTATCGCTGAAAAATCTCCACTTTTTTCAAAGACATGGAGTTTTAATCTTATAAAATCAAGATCTTGATTCGCATTATGTTCTTCAATTAACGACAATGCCTTTTCCATTTCATTGTGGGAATAATAGATAGACAATGCCATTGTATGTATTAATATAGGTTTATCTGTGTTATCAACAATATCATAAAGAGAACTGAATGCTTGATACAAACCTGTTTCGAACAATCCAATGAGATATTGGTAGACAATTGGAGAACACCAGTAGGAATGTTTATTGTCGAAATATTTCCCCATTATTTCGCATAGATGATTATTTCTCTCAACAACTCTCAAATCCTCTGAAATATTAAAGATAAATGTTGAATTTATTGATTTGAAATCGTTGCTGTCATAATTAACGATTTCCTCAATAATATCATCTACTATCTTACTATTTCTTCGGCTTACATCATTTTGCTCGACATATAAATATAGTTTCAACTTTGAGAACAACTCACTCAATTTTGCAGTGTCCGTTTGTAATAAACCTCCTTTATCGATCCAATCAATTAAACTGGTATCTTCTATCAGTCCTCTTACAAGAATAAAGTCTGATAAAGAAATCAAATCATTAGATAGAACTCCTTTAATTACACTATCCTTATAAGCATTATCATGCTGACATTTTTTAATAATATTAACTGGATGACTTTCTTGCTCTTGATCATTAAGGTGTAATATACGAAAATCATTAGCAAATTCATGGTCTATCTTGTCAACGGATTCTATATTTTTTTTACATATATCTCTCAATCGCTCGTCTGATTCTTTCGTAAACAAATAACAGGGAACAATTACATTAAAAAGCCTAAAATCATTTCCCTCGCTCTCAGTATATAATTTGAGTGTTTCTTCTATTAGGCTCGTAATTCGATCTTTTTCTTTTTGTGATAACAGCCAGTAATCGTCACCAACTATGTCTTGATTAAGTAACATACCTCTTGCGAACAAATGTATAACTCTGGAATTATAACTTGGGAAATAGTCTACTAAAAAAATTGCTACATCTAATGCAGTCTCAAAGTTTTTGACTCTGAACAAACCTGATATCAGACCAATCAATTCCTCTTCGGTTAAACCATGCTTCCCTGTTGAAGCTCTCTCCTGCAAAACTTCTTCACTTAGTGTTAACTCAAGCAACAAAGCCCTACTAAAAGGGCCTTTAACATCTGTTGCATTATACCTGTCCATCATTCTATCTTTGCCAAACTTGTTAAATTCGAGCCTTAATAATAAAGATAGAGATAGATCTTTTATCATTTCATTATTAGATGATAAAACTATTTCATTAAGAATAGAAAATTCTGAATGAGAATTCGCGTCTTCTACTAAATCAGCTTTTATCCTCAGTAATAAAAAAAGATCATTAACTTCTTTAGTTTGATTTTTGATAGATGCAATTAAATCGATTTTCTTTTTTGCATCAACTATTTTCCTATTAGAAATGTCACTTAATATTTCTTTAACAGGTTCCCTAAGATCTTCTGGAACTGTTAAATTAATGAAAGTGTTATAATTCTCAATAAATAAATTTTTATCACGAGCAACATTATCTCCTTGTCCATAATGTTCTTGATTCAAACTTCCCATTACTCATTATTCCCATTAATGATTTTATCTCTTCCAATATTATCACCAGTCCCATAGTGTGTTTGTTTTATTGATACTATTGATGCGTTAGGGATATTTTCAAGTACATTCATCACTTCTGGACTGGCTTTTAAATGTTTTTCAATAGCTTTTTCACTCATATCATCATTAACATTTAATTTTTCTATTTTTTCTGCTAAAAGTTCAGCATTTTCATCGCTTGTAACAAATTCCGTTAGTTTCTTTTTAATATTATCTTTTGTGAAAGATATTCCAGCCACCAATAAATCATAGATAGCCCTTGAAACTATTGCTGTTGTAATAGGTCCCATAATTTAGTCCTCGCGTGATTTGTTTACTCGTTTAGGGGTGAGTATTTTGCTGATGTAAGAATATCATTATACAACTTAGGGCTACTTTTCAAGATATGCAACTCAATCTTTTGTAATGCATCAAATACTCGATCTTCGTCAGGAACGGCATATCTCTCAGTCGGATCAGTTGTGTTTCGGTGATTTAGTAGCCTCTTTACAACAGCATATGTAACAAGTTCCTCAGCAACACGGCCAAAAGTGCGGCGAAGATCGTGCATACCAAGTTTGACAATACCTGCTTCTACACAAAGGTACTCTCTCAAACTTTTGCTGTCTGAGTAATGTCCCACTTTGCTTCGTGAAGAGCGGGCTGGAAACACCCACTTCTGTTTATCCGTCAGGGATATCGTATCCTTCACTATGTCCCTTCTGTCTTCCAGAATAATTTTAACAGCATCACAAATCGGAAGCTCGTGATCATTTCTGTTCTTAGTGTCGTAGAATCGAATGATCCGATTTTCAAGATCTACATAACTTGTCGTTTGAGCTTCTTCCTTGGTAAGAGACTCTCGCCAGCACAGAGAAGCTGTTTCTTCCTTACAAGCACCTAAGAGAATGGTGAGTAGCAAATAATCGCCCCCAAGCCGGTTAAAGCTTCTCTTGTTGTACAATGCTGTTAAAAATCGCCCAAGAGTATCTTTTGGTGAAAGCGGATTTCTGACACCTTTAGCCCGATAATTATCCTCAAGTTCGGAACGAGTCCTGAATTTTTTTGTACCATTAGGATGCTGAAAGGGTTGTAAGACAGTGACGGTTGCCGTTGTTGAGTCTGTGCATTACTTGCTTCGATATCGATTGCATGTCTGACAGCAACATTTGCCCATCGGAAGGTTTGTTCTACGGCAGTCCTTGCTCTTAAAGCAATCTCGTCAAACTTACGAAGGATTTCATTACCAGTGAGATCCTTGATTCGAAGGTTTTGCCACTCTTTTAATCGATTTTCTGCTTTGTCCAATACATTTAGGGTGTTGGGTTTAGCAGGCCTGGTTCTGCCAAGTAAGTGACTTCTGTATTGGGCAAAAGCTTCACTCACCGTCAATTCGGCAAGATCGAGTTCCCTCTTAATTTTGTTGGGATTTCTCTTTGTTGCGAGCATGGTCTGAACTAATTGCCTGGTTACTTGCCTTGTTTCGTCAATATTTGGAAAATCGAACACATTTCCAACTTTTACTTTCAAGACAGAACTTGGCTTCCTACCCTCACTGACATTACGATCTGACGAGGCTACTCTTCGCTGGATTACGTAGGTCTTTTTCGTCAAACTGGCTTTTAGCCCGAAACTAACAGGAGCTTCTCTGTGGTCATCGAAAACAATGTAGAGTTTTTGAGCTGGGTTAGCTTCGAAAACGACTTTTCCAGAGCGACTGAGTGCAGGCTTAACATTGATACTTAACTTGTTGATAATGAAAGGCTGGCTGAGAGTTGTTTTCAAAGTATCACCCCTGTTGTAGTCCAGGAATGATGAGAATGTAACCTGTCACATTTTAGGCTACAGGTGAGCTACAAATTTATGGGTTTATGTGAGTTTATAAGGGTTTTACCCGGGGCCACATGAGCACTTGAAAGAATAAAAAAACGAGTAAAATCAATATGAATGAGTCATTTGATAAGGACTTCTCCAACCACACCCCGATGATGCAGCAGTATCTCAAGCTGAAAGCCCAGCATCCGGAGATCCTGCTCTTTTATCGTATGGGAGACTTTTACGAGCTGTTTTATGACGACGCAAAGCGTGCGTCGCAGTTGCTCGATATTTCGCTGACCAAACGCGGCGCATCGGCTGGCGAACCTATCCCTATGGCGGGTATCCCGCACCACGCCGTAGAAAACTACCTCGCGAAACTGGTCAATCAGGGCGAATCCGTCGCTATTTGCGAACAGATTGGCGATCCGGCCACCAGCAAAGGTCCCGTTGAACGTAAGGTCGTGCGTATCGTTACGCCTGGCACCATCAGCGATGAAGCCCTGTTACAGGAGCGTCAGGATAACCTGCTGGCGGCTATCTGGCAGGATGGTAAAGGCTACGGTTACGCCACGCTGGATATCAGCTCCGGGCGCTTTCGTCTGAGCGAACCCGCCGACCGTGAAACGATGGCCGCAGAGCTGCAGCGCACCAATCCCGCCGAACTGTTGTATGCCGAAGATTTTGCTGAAATGGCGTTAATAGAGGGACGCCGGGGTCTGCGCCGTCGCCCGTTGTGGGAGTTTGAGATTGATACCGCCCGCCAGCAGTTAAATCTGCAATTCGGTACGCGGGATCTGGTCGGTTTCGGCGTCGAAAATGCCTCGCGTGGATTATGTGCGGCAGGCTGCCTGTTACAGTACGTAAAAGATACCCAGCGCACCTCCCTGCCGCATATTCGTTCCATTACGATGGAACGCCAGCAGGACAGCATCATTATGGATGCCGCGACCCGCCGCAATCTGGAAATTACCCAGAACCTGGCCGGCGGTGTCGAAAATACCCTCGCCGCGGTGCTTGACTGTACCGTGACGCCAATGGGTAGCCGAATGCTTAAACGCTGGCTGCATATGCCGGTACGAAATACCGACATATTGCGTGAACGCCAGCAGACCATCGGCGCCTTGCAGGACACCGTCAGCGAACTGCAACCGGTGCTGCGTCAGGTCGGCGATTTGGAGCGTATCCTTGCGCGTCTGGCGCTGCGCACCGCGCGTCCGCGCGATCTCGCCCGAATGCGTCACGCCTTCCAGCAGTTGCCGGAATTGCACGCTCAGCTTGAAACCGTTGACAGCGCGCCGGTACAGGCGTTGCGTAAAAAAATGGGCGATTTCGCCGAACTGCGCGACCTCCTGGAACGCGCCATTATTGACGCGCCGCCGGTACTGGTCCGCGACGGCGGCGTTATTGCGCCCGGCTACCATGAAGAGCTGGACGAATGGCGCGCGCTGGCGGACGGCGCCACCGATTATCTCGATCGTCTGGAAATTCGCGAACGCGAGCGTACCGGGCTGGATACGCTGAAAGTCGGCTATAACGCGGTACATGGTTATTACATTCAGATTAGCCGTGGTCAAAGCCATCTGGCGCCCATCAATTATGTGCGTCGCCAGACGCTGAAAAATGCCGAACGCTACATTATTCCTGAGCTTAAAGAGTACGAAGATAAAGTTCTGACCTCGAAAGGCAAAGCGCTGGCGCTGGAAAAACAGCTATATGACGAATTGTTTGATCTGCTGTTGCCGCATCTGGCCGATTTACAGCAGAGCGCCAACGCGCTGGCGGAGCTGGATGTGCTGGTTAACCTGGCCGAACGCGCCTGGACGCTGAATTACACCTGCCCGACATTTACCGATAAACCCGGTATCCGTATTACCGAAGGTCGCCACCCGGTAGTTGAACAGGTACTGAATGAGCCGTTTATCGCTAACCCGCTCAATCTGTCGCCGCAGCGCCGGATGTTGATCATTACCGGCCCCAATATGGGCGGTAAAAGTACCTATATGCGACAAACGGCATTGATCGCCCTGCTGGCCTATATTGGCAGTTACGTTCCGGCGCAAAACGTGGAAATCGGCCCCATCGACCGTATTTTTACCCGCGTCGGCGCAGCGGACGACCTGGCCTCCGGGCGTTCGACCTTTATGGTGGAGATGACCGAAACCGCGAACATTCTGCATAATGCCACGGAAAACAGTCTGGTATTGATGGATGAAATCGGGCGCGGTACCTCCACGTATGACGGGCTGTCGTTGGCCTGGGCCTGCGCGGAGAATCTCGCGAATAAGATTAAAGCGTTAACGCTGTTCGCTACCCACTACTTCGAGCTGACCCAATTACCGGAGAAAATGGAAGGCGTGGCGAACGTCCACCTGGATGCGCTGGAACACGGCGATACTATCGCGTTTATGCACAGCGTGCAGGACGGCGCGGCAAGTAAGAGCTATGGCCTGGCGGTCGCGGCGCTTGCGGGCGTCCCTAAAGAAGTCATCAAACGCGCGCGCCAAAAACTCCGCGAGCTGGAAAGCATCTCGCCCAATGCGGCGGCAACGCAGGTGGACGGCACGCAAATGTCGTTGCTTGCCGCCCCGGAGGAGACATCGCCTGCCGTTGAAGCGCTGGAGAATCTCGATCCGGACTCCCTGACGCCACGCCAGGCGCTGGAGTGGATCTATCGGCTGAAAAGTCTGGTGTAAACGTGTCAGACCCGATAGCGCCGCGCTATCGGGTCTGCGCGCCGGAACAGGCTTTTCAGGCTGTGGCTGTCGTTTCATGTAAATGACGCCAGACTATCCGTCCTCTTTCCCTTTTTAAAATGACCGTCGACCAGCGTACCGTCTCAGCCTGGCCCGGCAGTTGCTGTCGCTCGCGATAACGCAGCGCGGCGCCTTCCGGCCACTCCGCCACAAGGTCAATGTGCTCAACCACGATAACCAGACCCGGGCGACACGCGCGCTGCGCCTGGAAAAAAGCGCCCAGCGCCGGATAATCCAGACAAACACCGCCTGGCGTTATCATCGTAAAATCAGCAGCAAAACGCGCTATCAACGCCGCCAGGCTCCCCATCCCCTTACTAAGCCAGTTCTCAATCGCCGCATGGGCGTGAATAATTTCTTCTTTATATGGATTCATGGTCTTTCCTTTTTCAGGCACAGAAGCGCCTGTCTATTGTTTAGACAGACAGCGTAAATAAGGGGCAGCAGGGTGATACCGGCGGCGGCAATAAAGGTCCAGCGATAAGCAACCTCAAGCGACATAACGCGCTGGAGCGCATTTAACAGCAGCGTCAACAGCGTCGCGCCAAGGAAAAAGCTGATCTGACGATTAAGATTCCATAGCGCGCTGGCGTCAGGCATGTCCCGGCGAGCAATAGTCAGGAAAGCGCCACTCTGCGCGGTACTGCTGCACAAACTGCCGCCAGCGCCCATTAAGGCGAATATCATCATCAGTACACGGTGCGATGTCGCAGGCGTAACGTTAGTTAAAAGCAGTATCCCTGCGGCCTGAAGAAGACAGCCGACGATAATCAGCGGACGCGGCCCAAGCCGATTGAAGTAACGTCCGGTAAGCATAATGGCGACAAATGAAGCGATCGACCAGGGAAGCATCAGCGACCCCGCCGCCGCAGGCGATAGCTGCGCGACGTTCTGTAGATAAAACATCCCGACCACGCTGATACCAATGAACATACCCGGTACGCACAGATAGACGATCATGGCAAAACGCAGCAGCCTGTCCGTCAACAGCGGCAGATGAAGCAATCTTGCTGACGCCATTGTCGTCGACGCGACGTTCAACCAACGATAAGCGAGCAATAAGGTGAGAACGGCCACCGGCAGCGTGGCAAAGAATATCCAGCGCCAGCCGCACGTTTCCACCAGCAGCCCGCCAATCGCAGGCGAACATGCCGGCGCCAGTAGCGCCACCATCATGACAACCGATGACACGCCAGCGCGTTCATGCGGTTTAAACTGTTGCCAGGTTAACGCCTGACCAACCGGGATCAATAAGCCACCGCCCGCCCCCTGCACAATACGCCAGAAAACAAGGCTGTGTAAGGAATCGGCAAAACCTGCGGCAGCGGCGGCAACGCTAAACAGAATGAGCGAAAATATGATCAGCCGTCGTGCGCCGAGATAACGCGAAAGAAACGCGCTAAACGGAACGATCAGCGTTAATCCTGCGATATAACCGTTACTCACCCATGCCAGCGCCGATATGGACGTATGCAGATCCACGGACATCGCAGGAAAAGCCACGCTGGCAATAAACAGATTAATCAGATCAAGAAAGAAGCCGAGCAGGTAAACCACTGCCACTTTACTGCGATACGTCATTATGCATCCTCCGTCAGAGGCGCTAATGTAGCCGTCCGGAGAAAGCCAGATAAGTCCGCGCTTCAACGATATACTGTCAAAATAATTTTGACAGTAAAGGAGCTCGCCATGCTCAATTTGCAGCGTATGTCGCTGTTTATCGCCGTGGTAGATAGCGGCAGCTTCACGGCGGCGGCGGCCGCATCGGGCCAAACAAAAGCGGTAGTGAGTTTTAATATTCGGCAGCTTGAAAAAGAGCTTGGCGTAACGTTACTGCTACGTTCCACCCGACGATTGACGCTCACAGACGCCGGCGTCCTCTTTTACCAAAAAGGCGTGAATTTACTCAACGCAGCGAAAAATTTGCAGGATGAAGTGCGTGCCAGCCATAGTGGGCTGGGCGGCGAGTTACGTATTACCACTACGCCCGAGTTTGGCGAACAGGTGGTCATTCCGGTACTGGCGCAGTTTAGTCAGCGCCATCCCGATCTCCGTATTCGGCATATGTCCTCATCACATCATGCCGATTTAATTGCCGAGCGCTTTGATGTGGCGATTCGGCTTGGCTCGCTGGCGGACTCCCGCTATCGCGCCGCGCTGATATCCCGCTTTACCATTCTGCCGGTCGCCGCGCCGCAGTGGCTCGCCCGCCACCCCGTGTCGTCACTGGAGTCGTTGGCCCAGGCGGAATGGATTATTCATGAGCGATTACCTACGCCGCTACGGTGGACAGTAACGAATAATCATGGCCAACACTCACGCCTGGAGATAAGCAAAGCCGGCAAAATTTCTGTCGACAGCGCGCGCTCGCTGATGGCCTTCGCTCTCGCGGGAAGCGGCGTCGCATTACTGCCGCAATGGTTAGTCAACACCGCACTGGAGGATGGAACGTTAATTCACGTGTTACCCGACTATCATTTTCCCCGTCAGGGCATTTATGCCGTTTATCCGGACGCCCGCCATGTATCGACAAAAGTACGCGCATTTATTGATTTTTTACGTTCGCAATGGGATTGCGGGGAGCACGCCCCATCATTGTAGCCAGCCCGGGAGCATTGCGCTCCCGGACGGATAATACCGTCTTAATCCTTAACTACCAGCTTGTCTTTGATCCCCTGCGCCTGCCAACGCACCCACAGCATAATTGCCGCCAGAACGACAATCGGCAGTAACGGATCGAGCCAACTGCCGCCGGAACCGAACAGCAGGTTAATCAGCGCCACGCCGGTGCCGCCAATCGCCCAGGCAATGGTCGTCGGTACAGACCAAACCACCATCTGCTGTTTGACATCAGAGACGCCCATCATGCGGTTAACCACCCAGAACAGGCTATCGTTGAAGTAGCCGAAGAACAGCGACCCCATCGTTGCGGCCTGAGCGGCAAGCAACATATTGATGCCGGGGATCTGCGCCAGGATCGGCGCGGAAATCGAGGCGGCAGTGATCATCGCCACCGTCCCCGATCCCTGAATCAGGCGTACCAGCGTCGCCACGATAAACGGGATCAGGATCGGCGAGATCGGCAGGTTGGCAACCTGCTCCGCCAGCTGTTGTCCCGCGCCGCTGTCGCGCAGGATCGCGCCCAACACGCCGCCAGCGCCCGTGACCAGTAAGATAATCCCGGCGCTTTGCAAGCCCTCTTCCAGACGCTCTGCGGTGGTATGTTTATCCATGCGCGGCACCAGCGTATACACCGCCAGCAGAACGCTGATGGCCAACGCGATCACCGGACTTCCCACAAAGTTGATTGCCTGTACCACCGGATGCGTCGCCAGGCCGGACCATCCTTCTACAGTGGCGAGGGTGGAACAGATAGCCTTCAGGAAGATCAGCACGATCGGCACCACAATAGGCAGCAGAGAGAGCGTCAGGCTCGGCAGATCCTTTTGCTCTTTCTCTTTATTGTACTGCTCCAGCGCGGCATTGACTTCATCGGCGTTCAGCGTACGCGGCACGAAATCAGGGTAGCGTTTATCCAGCCACTGCGCATAGAACACAATGCCGATCACACAGGGCACCGCCAGCGCCATCCCGGTCAATAACATTGCGCCGATGTCGACGTTAAAAATCCCGGCTACCCCCAGCGGACCGGGCGTCGGAGGTACCGTATGGTGAGTGACCACCAGCCCGCCCGCCAGCGCGACGCCCAGCGTCAGTAGCGAACGTTTACCGCTTTTCGCCAGCGCTTTCGCCACCGGATAAAGAATGACAAAAGCGGAATCGACGAAAATGGGGATGCTGACAATATAACCCGTGATTGCCAGCGCCCACTCTTCACGGCGTTTCCCCAGCCATTTGATAAAGCTCCAGGCGATACGCTCCGCCGCGCCGGAAACCTCCAGCAAGCGCCCCATCATTACGCCGAGACCAATCACCAGGCCAATGCTGCCCAGCGTCGTACCGAATCCGCTGGTGATGACAGAGAGCGTTTTATCAATGCCCATTCCCCCCAACAGACCGGCGATGCAGGCCGCCGCCAGCATCGCGATCAGCGCATGAACACGGGTGCGTAACACCAGCCATACCAGAACGAAAACGGCAACGATCAGGCCGATAATTGGGGTCGGTAAACTTGTCATGACCTCCCCTCCATATCATCTTGTCGAAAGCGTTCAATAATGTCATCGAAGCGTTTATCGGCGACAAAACCTAACGCCAGCGCACGCTGGTTATCGATACGTCCCGGCCAGGAGGCGACAATTTTCTCGACGCCTTCGTCGCGCTGATGCGTAACCCGATCGCGCGCCGCCTGACCGCCCGCCTGACGCAACGTTTCCAGCATCTCGCCCACGGTTACGCTGATCCCCGGTAAGTTGATGCTGCTCGCCTCGCCAGGCGCGGGTAACGTTGCGGCCAGCGACAGGTTATGGATCACCGTCGCCGGGCTGGAAATCCACAGCCGCAAACTTTCCGATACCGGGCAGACGGTCGTCTCGCCCTGCAACGGTTCACGAATAATCGCGCTGACAAAAGAAGAGGCGGCGCGGTTTGGTTTACCCGGGCGAACACAGATCGTCGGCAAACGCAGCGCCAGCCCATCCACATAGCCTTTGCGGGTATAGTCGTTGACCAACAGTTCACAGGCGGCCTTCTGCGCGCCATAAGACGAGCGCGGCGTGAGCGCGGTGGTATCGGTGACGCATTCCGGCAGCGTACCGCCATAAACGGCAAGCGAGCTGGAGAAGACAAAACGAATTTTCTGCGGTTGCCGACGACACGCCTCAAGTAACTGGCGGGTAAGATCCAGGTTAACTTTCCATCCCAGATCGAAATCGTCTTCCGCATGACTGCTGACAATCGCAGCGAGATGATAAACAATAGAGGTATTAGCGGTAATCACATTCTCCAGCACGCCCGGCTGGGTTAAGTCAGCTTCCAGGCAGCGTAAACGAGGGGAATCTGATAACCGTGCAGGCATTTTTAAATCAACAAGAAGCAGTTCGTTAAACGCCAGCGATGAGTTTAATAAGGCGCTTGCGAGTTTCTGGCCTAAAAAGCCGCCCCCGCCGGTAATGATAATCTGCATCCGGATGTCCTCTTTATTGTTGTGTAGGGTAGTTCAGGGTTAGCGCCAGGCGTTAAACCAGCCAAGCCCGTCCTGCGTGGTATTCCGTGGTTGGTATTCGCAGCCTATCCAGCCGCGATAACCTACGTCATCGAACAGCCGGAACAGCCACGGGTAGTTGATCTCGCCATCATCCGGTTCATGTCTGTCCGGTAGCGAGGCGATTTGTACATGGGCATAGCGGCCCGCGTACTCGCGAATCAGGTGACTCAAATTGCCATCCACTTTTTGCGCGTGGAAAGTGTCGAGCTGGATGAACACATTCGGACGGTCAACCTCTTCTGCGATGCCCAGCGCCTGATATTGGCTGGAAAAGAGGTAGCCGGGTTTAACGCCGGGACTCAGCGCTTCGATCAAAATACGTTTATCGTGGGCAGCAAACCGGTCGGCGGCATAACGCAAATTATCGATAAACGTGGCGCGATAACGTGCGCCATCAGCGCCATCCGGCACTACACCCGCCATGATGTGAACCTGCTCGCATTCCAGCGCCAGAGCGTATTCCAGAGCCAGTTCAATATCAGCGCGCGCGTCGTGTTCGCGCCCCGGTAGCGCGGCACGTCCCCACTCGCCCGCCGCGGTATCGCCCGCCGAAGTATTAAACAGCGCCAGCGTCAGATCATGACGCGATAGCTGGGCTTTAATCTCGCTGGCGGCAAAGCCGTAGGGGAACAGAAACTCAACGGCCTGAAAACCGGCTTCGGCAGCGGCGGCAAAACGCTCGATAAACGGCACTTCGGTAAACATCATCGACAAATTGGCGGCAAAACGCGGCATCGGGTTATCTCCTTAACTGCGCAATTTCTTCGGTGGTTAAATAACGAATCGGGCGTTCGCCAAGGATAAAAATCAGCTTTGCCGTCTCTTCCAGCTCCTCGGTATTATTAGCGGCTTCCTGCAAATTCTCCCCGCACACGACCGGCCCATGATTAGCCAGTAAAAAGGCCTGATGCCGGGCCGCCAGCGCAGCCAAATCGCGAGCAATTCGGTCATCCCCCGGGCGATAGTAGGGAACCAGCGGAATGTCTCCCATCCGCATCACCACATAGGGGGTAAACGGGCGAATCACATTTTGCGGGTCCAGCCCTTCGAGACAGGAAAGCGCCGTTGACCAGGTGCTGTGCAGATGTACCACGGCCTTGCAGCAAGGGTTATTGCGATACAACGCCAGATGAAAACGCACCTCTTTAGACGGTTTATCGCCGCTGAGCCATTCGCCTTGCGGGTCCACTTTGGATAGCCGCTGCGGGTCGAGATTACCCAGACACGAACCGGTGGGCGTCGCCAGAATATTGCCGTCCGGCAGTAACAGCGAGAGGTTGCCTGCCGAGCCGGTGGCATAGCCGCGCTGGAAAAACGAGGCGGCTATCCTGACCATCTCTTCTCGCAAAGCGTGCTCTTCTTTTGCCAGTATCGTCATACCTGAAACTCCCTTTGAGCGCGGATGAAAAAGGATTCATCGCCAAAATTACCTGACTTTAGCGCCAGCGAGACTGGCGCATGGAGCGCGTTGACCCACGGCACGCCGGGTGAAATGCACGGTCCGATGTGAAAACCGGTAATACCGAGGCTTTGCGTCACCACGCCCGAGGTTTCGCCGCCCGCCACAATAAACCGGGTGATACCGCCTTCCGCTAAGCGAGCGGCCAGCAGGGAAAAGAGCGCCTCTACCGCATGGCTGGCTTCGGTAGCGCCATATTGCTGCTGGATGGCGGCCAGCGCCTGCGTGGAGGCGGTGGCGCTAATCATTGGCGCCAGTTCGCTGTCCTGACTGAGCACCCACTGCGCCAGCGCTTCAGCGTAGGCCTCGCGCGTCTCGGATGGCAGGCAGCGCGCCACATCAACGTCGCGTGTGGGAGCATGTTGTCGATAGAAGGCCACCTGCTGATTCGTCATTTGCGAACAGGAACCGGAAAGCACCACCGCGCGACCGCTCAGCGGATAGCCTGCGGAACGGGCCTGAGAAACGCCGTGCTTCGCCCACTGACGCGCCAGCCCCATTGCCAGCCCGGAACCGCCGGTCACCAGCGGGACATCACGCAAAACCTCGCCCTGAATTTCCAGGTGTCGCTCATTGAGCGCGTCAAGTACCGCGTAGCGATATCCTTCCTGCTGTAAACGCGACAGCGCCGCACGGGTCGCGGCAACGCCTTCATCAAGCGTCTGAGCCGGAATAACGCCGCAGCGCCCTTGCGCCTGCGCTTCCATCAGACGCGGCAGGTAGCTGTCGGTCATCGGATTGATAGGGTGGTGGCGCATACCGGACTCCGCCAGCAAGTGGTTCATGACAAACAGATAGCCCTGATAAACCGTGCGTCCGTTAACCGGCAGCGCGGGAGAAATCACGGTAAATGAGGTATCCAGCGCCACCATCAGCGCGTCGGTGACCGGGCCGATATTGCCTTCGGCGGTACTATCGAAAGTCGAGCAATATTTGAAATAGACTTGCTGGCAGCCCTGTTTTTTTAGCCATACCAGCGCCGCCAGCGATTGTTTTATCGCCTCTTGCGCCGGGCATGAGCGGGTTTTCAGGCTGATAACCACCGCGTCGCATCCTTCCGGTTGCGTCCCGGTTGGAACATCATTGATCTGCACTGTCGGCATCCCGTTTTCGACCAGAAAACTGGCGATGTCAGTCGCGCCGGTAAAATCATCGGCAATGACGCCAATTTTTAACATGACGGCTCCTCAGGCGTGACGCCAGGCAGAGTAATCCCTGAGAAAATTTTGATCACAGCGCTGTCATCCTCTTTGCCATAACCGGCGTTACTGGCGCTGGTGAACATATTTAACGCCGTAGAGGCCAGCGGTAAGGGGAAGCGCAGCGCTTTCGCCGTGTCGGCAACCAGCCCCAAATCTTTGACAAAAATGTCGACGGCCGAACGCGGGGTATAGTCGCCGTCAACGACATGCTGCATACGGTTTTCAAACATCCAGGAGTTGCCGGCGGCATGGGTCACGACGTCATACATCACGTCCAGAGGAATACCGGCCCGCGCGGCCAGCGCCATCGCTTCGGCCGCCGCTGCAATATGCACGCCAGCCAGCAGTTGATGAATGATTTTGACGGTTGAGCCTGCGCCCGGCGTATCGCTGATGCGATAAACGTTGCTGGCAACGGCGTCCAGCACAGGCTTCAGGCGGGTAAACGCCGCCTCGCTCCCGGAGGCCATCACCGTCATTTCGCCCTGCGCCGCTTTTACCGCGCCGCCGGAAACCGGCGCATCCAGCATGTTAAGATTCAATGCCGTCAACGCCGCGGCGATCTCTTCCGCGTCGGCGCTTGAGATCGTGGACGAAACCATCACCGCGCTTCCGGGTTTCATCAGATGGGCGACGCCATCCTCACCGAATAACACCTGTCTGACCTGGGCGGCATTGACGACCAGAATGACTAACGCATCCACGACGCCGGCGAACTCCCTGGCGCTGGCGGCAGCCCCACAAGCCCCTTCAGCGAGAAGATTCGCGCACGCTTGCGGGTTAAGATCGGCCCCCCATGTGGAAAGCCCGGCGCGCAGGCATGAACGCGCAGCGCCCATTCCCATTGAGCCAAGCCCCACAATGCCGACATGAAAATCAGTTCCTGTTGTCATTATCACTCCATGTTAATTTACGTGATATTATGTTTTGTTATGTGAATATAGGCGTTTTTGTAAACAATTGCGGTGAGTTGTTTCACAAAAAATAACAAAATGTGTTATTTTTTGTGAAGGCAATCCTCATAGAACTTCACACGCTGTGACGAGAAATCGCGTAAAATCGCGACAGGACTAAAGAAAGGAGCAGACGTTGATACCTACTGAGCGTCGACAAATCATTCTTGATATGGTGGCGGAGAAAGGCATCGTCAGTATCGCTGAACTGACCGAGCGCATGCATGTATCCCACATGACTATCCGCCGTGATTTACAAAAACTGGAGCAGCAAGGCGCGGTAATCCAGGTCTCTGGCGGCGTGCAATCATCGACTCGCGTGGCGCACGAACCCTCGCATCAGATCAAAACCGAACTGGCGACGCCGCAGAAAGCGGCGATTGGCAAACTGGCCGCCAGCCTGGTACAGCCAGAAAGCTGTATCTACCTTGATGCAGGTACGACCACGCTGGCGATTGCCAGGCAGCTGGTTACGATGAATAAACTTACGGTGGTAACGAATGATTTCGTTATCGCCGATTACCTGATGGACAATAGCGGTTGCACAATTATTCACACTGGCGGGGCGGTATGCCGGGAAAACCGGTCGTGCGTCGGTGAAGCCGCGGCGACGCTTTTGCGCGGGCTGATGATTGACCAGGCCTTTATTTCCGCCTCGTCCTGGAGCGTGCGCGGTATTTCAACGCCGGCAGAAGATAAAGTCACGGTGAAACGGGCCGTCGCCAGCGCCAGCCGCCAAAAAATTCTGGTGTGCGACGCGACCAAATACGGCCAGGTCGCGACGTGGCTGGCGTTACCGCTGGCGGAATTCAACCAAATCGTCACCGATGACGGCCTGCCGGAAAGCGCAATTCGGGCGCTGGCTAAAGTGGATATCTCACTGCTGATGGCCAAAAAATAGCAAAGCGGCGCAAGCCGCTTACGTCATCATCTTGCGAACCAGTTGCGTAAACTGTTCGCGTTCTTCAGCGCTCAGTCGCCCCAAAAACTCATCGTCAACGCGATCCCCCAGTGGTATCGCGGCGGCGAGCAACGTTTGGCCCTGAACGGTGAGATAGACAAAACGCCGACGTTTATCCAGCGGATCGTTTTCTCGCTTTACCAGCCCACGATTTTCCATCCGGCTTAACATCTCCGCCAGCGTCGCTTTAGTGCTGACCGCCGCTTCGGTCAGATCGACCTGTTCAATACCCGGATGTTCAGCAATAACGCGCATCACCGCATATTGAGGTTTGGTGAGCTCCGGTAGTTCATGCTGCCAGCGTGCGGTATGTTGCTGAAAAAGTTGGCGTAACAGATGAAACGCGGTGTTTCGTAACTCCATGAGCGCTCCGGATAAATTAACTTTTTCTATCATAACGACTTATGCACGGTTTTTTAATGACGAATGCTTTAGCTAAACGTGCGCAGGCGTCGGGAGCGATCTTGTCGCAAAGACCGTGTGGGCGTATTTTGATCAAAATGTTCGTATACGAACGATATTTGAGGTAAGAAATGAGATTGATTGTGGGGATGACCGGTGCGACCGGCGCGCCGCTTGGCGTCGAGCTACTCCAGGCATTGCGGGCGATACCTGATGTTGAAACGCATCTGGTAATGTCAAAGTGGGCAAAAACCACTATTGAACTGGAGACGCCCTACACGCCCGCTGAGGTAGCCGCCCTGGCAGATTATTGTCATAGCCCGGCCGATCAGGCGGCGACCATTTCCTCCGGCTCATTTCGTACCGACGGCATGATTATTATCCCCTGCAGTATGAAAACACTGGCGGGGGTTCGCGCCGGCTATGCCGAGGGGCTGGTAGGACGCGCTGCCGATGTCGTGTTGAAAGAGGGTCGCAAGCTGGTGCTTGTGCCGCGGGAAATGCCGCTCAGCACGATTCATCTGGAAAACATGCTTGCGCTTTCTCGTATGGGGGTGGCGATAGTGCCGCCCATGCCCGCGTTCTACAACCTGCCGCAAACCGTTGACGATATTATCCAGCACATCGTAGCGCGCGTTCTCGACCAGTTTGGTCTGGAGCATACGCGCACGCGCCGCTGGCAAGGACTGCGACAGGCAGCAAATTTTTCACAGGAGAATGGATAATGGCATTTGATGATTTGCGCAGTTTTTTACATGCGCTGGATCAGCAGGGACAACTGCTGAAAATCAGCGAGGAAGTGAATGCGGAGCCGGATCTCGCCGCCGCTGCCAACGCAACGGGACGAATCGGCGATGGCGCGCCCGCGCTGTGGTTTGACAATATTCGTGGTTTTACCGACGCCCGCGTGGCGATGAATACCATCGGTTCCTGGCAGAACCATGCCATCTCACTGGGTTTGCCGCCTAACACGCCGGTTAAAAAACAGATCGATGAATTTATTCGCCGCTGGGACAATTTTCCGGTAGCGCCGGAACGACGGGCGAATCCGGGCTGGGCGGAAAATACCGTCGACGGCGACGCGATCAACCTGTTTGATATCCTGCCGCTGTTTCGTCTGAACGACGGCGACGGCGGATTCTATCTGGATAAAGCCTGTGTGGTATCACGCGATCCGCTCGATCCCGATAACTTCGGCAAGCAGAATGTCGGCATCTACCGTATGGAAGTTAAAGGCAAGCGTAAGCTGGGTCTGCAACCAGTGCCGATGCATGATATCGCATTGCACCTGCACAAAGCCGAAGAGCGTGGGGAAGATCTGCCGATTGCGATCACGTTGGGTAACGATCCGATCATTACCCTGATGGGCGCAACGCCGCTGAAATACGATCAGTCAGAGTATGAAATGGCAGGCGCGCTGCGTGAAAGCCCCTATCCTATCGCCACCGCGCCGCTGACCGGTTTTGATGTGCCGTGGGGATCTGAAGTCATTCTTGAAGGGGTCATCGAAAGCCGTAAACGTGAAATTGAAGGACCGTTCGGCGAATTTACCGGCCACTATTCCGGCGGTCGCAACATGACCGTGGTGCGTATCGATAAGGTCTCTTACCGCAGCAAACCCATTTTTGAATCGCTCTATTTAGGTATGCCGTGGACAGAAATCGACTACCTGATGGGGCCGGCGACCTGCGTGCCACTGTATCAACAGCTGAAAGCCGAATTTCCGGAAGTGCAGGCGGTAAACGCCATGTACACCCACGGCCTGCTGGCCATCATCTCGACCAAAAAACGCTACGGCGGCTTTGCCCGCGCGGTGGGCCTGCGAGCGATGACGACGCCGCACGGTCTGGGATATGTGAAGATGGTGATCATGGTCGATGAAGATGTCGATCCATTCAATCTGCCACAGGTGATGTGGGCGTTGTCGTCGAAAGTGAATCCGGCAGGCGATCTGGTACAGCTACCGAATATGTCCGTCCTGGAACTGGATCCGGGCTCAAGCCCGGCGGGGATTACCGACAAGCTGATCATTGACGCCACCACGCCGGTTGCGCCAGATAACCGTGGTCACTATAGCCAGCCGGTTGTTGATTTACCGGAAACTAAAGCCTGGGCTGAAAAGCTGACCACCATGCTGGCAAACCGTAAATAAGGAGTAACCGATGATTTGTCCACGCTGTGCCGATGCACATATTGAACTCATGGCGACTTCGCCGGTAAAAGGAGTCTGGACGGTATATCAGTGTCAGCATTGTCTGTATACCTGGCGCGATACCGAACCGTTACGCCGTACCAGCCGCGAACACTATCCACAAGCGTTTCGCATGACGCAAAAAGATATTGATGACGCGCCAATGGTGCCGAGTATCCCGCCGCTGCTGGCAGAAGACAAACGGTAAAAAAAAGGCCAGTCTGTCGACTGGCCTTTTTTTGACAAGGGTACTTACTCGCGGAACAGCGCTTCGATATTCAGCCCCTGCGTCTGCAGAATTTCGCGCAGACGGCGCAGGCCTTCAACCTGAATCTGACGAACACGTTCACGCGTAAGACCGATTTCACGGCCTACATCTTCCAGTGTCGCAGCTTCATATCCCAGCAGACCGAAACGGCGCGCCAGCACTTCACGCTGTTTGGCGTTCAGTTCGAACAACCATTTGACGATGCTCTGTTTCATATCGTCATCTTGCGTGGTGTCTTCCGGACCGTTCTCTTTTTCATCGGCCAGGATGTCCAGCAACGCTTTTTCGGAATCACCGCCCAGCGGGGTGTCTACCGAGGTAATGCGCTCGTTGAGACGAAGCATACGGCTGACGTCATCAACCGGTTTATCCAGTTGCTCTGCAATTTCTTCCGCACTCGGTTCGTGGTCCAGTTTATGCGACAACTCACGTGCGGTGCGCAGGTATACGTTCAGCTCTTTAACAATGTGAATCGGCAAGCGAATCGTACGGGTTTGGTTCATAATCGCCCGTTCGATTGTCTGGCGAATCCACCAGGTTGCGTATGTTGAGAAGCGGAACCCGCGTTCCGGGTCAAACTTCTCGACTGCACGGATAAGCCCCAGATTGCCCTCTTCAATCAGGTCCAGCAACGCCAGTCCACGATTGCCATAACGGCGGGCAATTTTTACCACCAGACGCAGGTTACTCTCAATCATGCGACGGCGAGAAGCGACATCTCCACGCAGTGCGCGACGCGCAAAATAGACTTCTTCTTCGGCTGTTAACAGTGGTGAATACCCAATCTCACCAAGGTAAAGCTGAGTCGCGTCCAACACACGCTGTGTGGCCCCTTGCGATAACAGCTCTTCTTCAGCCAGGTCGTTATCACTGGGTTCCTCTTCACTCAAGGCTTTTTCGTCAAAAGCCTCTACTCCGTTCTCATCAAATTCCGCGTCTTCATTTAAATCATGAACTTTCAGCGTATTCTGACTCATAAGGTGGCTCCTACCCGTGATCCCTTGACGGAACTAGCAAGTCAAAGCCTGGTTCCGCCGCTTTATCGCTGCGGTAAATAACGCAGCGGGTTTACGGATTTCCCCTTGTAACGAATTTCAAAATGCAAGCGTGTAGAGCTGGTGCCGGTGCTACCCATAGTAGCGATTTTTTGCCCCGCCTTAACTTCCTGTTGTTCCCGGACCAGCATCGTATCATTATGGGCGTAGGCACTCAGGTAATCATCGTTATGTTTGATGATAATAAGATTACCGTAACCACGCAGTGCGTTACCGGCATATACGACGCGCCCATCAGCGGTTGCGACGATAGCCTGTCCCTTACTGCCTGCAATGTCGATCCCTTTATTGCCCCCTTCGGAAGCGCCAAAGTTTTCGATCACTTTGCCATCCGTCGGCCAGCGCCATGCGGAAATCGGCGCGCTGGTTGACGTACTGCTTGCATTTGGTTCGGTCGTGCTTACCGTTGGTGCCGTTACAGGCGCTGTGACAACCGTCCCAGCAGGCTTGTTGTTTGGCAACATTTTGTTAGCACTTTGTTCACCTGAGCCCTCAGAATACGTAATTGTTGGTTGAGACGCAACTGCAACGGTGGAATTTTGTGCAGACCTGGTCACAACTCCTTGCTGTGCTGCATCCGCCTGGGTGATCGCATTTCCGCCAGTAATTGGCGTACCGGATGCGTTACCAACTTGCAAAGTTTGCCCTACATTCAGGCTATACGGGGCAGAAATACTGTTTCTCTGGGCCAGATCGCGGAAATCGTTCCCGGTAATCCAGGCGATGTAAAAAAGCGTATCACCCTTTTTCACGGTGTAAGTACTGCCACCCGTATAGCTACCTTTCGGAATATTCCCATACTGGCGATTGTATACGATTCGCCCATTTTCCATCTGCACGGGTTGTTCCGTGACCGGTTGAGTTTGCATGGGCTGCGTTACAGGACGCTGAACGGGTTGAATTTGCGGCGCTTGTTGCGGCGTTTGTTGCGTCGTCGCGCCCATTTTTGGCGGCGGTGTGATCAACATCCCGGAATTGGTATTTGATGACGACCCACTGTCCACAGACGTGACCGGCGCCGGAGGGTTTGACGAACTGGTACAACCTGCCAGCCATAGTGAAACCAGTGATAGTGCCGCAATGCGACTAACGGTGAATTTTGGGCTTCCCGCGCTCATTTATCCCCCAGGAAAAAATTTGGTTAACAACCAGTGACGTAAGAACCGTGCAACGCATTAAGTGAACACGGGAAAATGTGTTCACGATACGCTTAACCCACCGGGAATAACCAGGAAAACTCCAGGTATTCGTTTCGGCTTCATCAGGCGTAAGAGTGGGTGTTTGCAGAGCAAACTAGGCCAGCTCTCCCTTGACTAACGGGACGAAGCGAACGGCCTCCACGGTATCGATAATAAATTCGCCGCCCCGGCGACGCACGCGTTTCAAAAACTGCTGCTCATCGCCCACGGGCAGAACAAGAATGCCGCCTTCATCCAACTGTGCCATGAGCGCGGTAGGAATTTCCGGTGGCGCGGCCGTCACAATGATAGCGTCAAACGGCGCACGCGCCTGCCAGCCTTGCCAGCCATCGCCATGACGGGTAGAAACATTATGTAAATCGAGCTGCTTCAGGCGGCGACGCGCCTGCCATTGCAGCCCCTTAATCCGCTCAACGGAGCAAACGTGATGTACCAGATGCGCCAGAATCGCCGTCTGATAGCCGGAACCGGTGCCAATTTCCAGCACCCTGGATTGCGGCGTCAGTTCGAGCAGTTCCGTCATTCGCGCCACCATATAGGGCTGCGAAATCGTCTGACCCTGGCCTATCGGCAAAGCGATATTTTCCCAGGCCTTATGTTCAAACGCTTCATCAATAAATTTCTCGCGCGGCACTGCGGCAAGCGCATTAAGCACCTGCTCATCTCTGATGCCCTGCGCGCGCAATTGTTCAAGAAGAGCCTGTACACGTCCACTTACCATTGCGTGCCAACTCCCACGCTGTCTAACCAGTCTGAAACCACATCATGCGCGCTGTGCGCGGTTAAATCCACATGCAACGGCGTGACGGAGACGTAGCCTTCATCCACCGCCGCGAAATCGGTATCCGGCCCGGCATCGTATTTATCGCCCGGCGGGCCAATCCAGTACAATGTATTACCGCGCGGATCTTCCTGCGGGATTACTTTATCCGCTGGATGGCGGCTACCACAGCGAGTCACGCGGATGCCTTTAATCTGCGCTAACGGTAGATCCGGGACATTCACGTTGAGAATACGCCCGGTACGCAACGGCTCCCGGCTTAACCCTCGCAAAAGCGCGCAAGTCACGGCTGCAGCCGTATCATAATGCTGATAGCCGTTAAGGGAGACCGCTAATGCCGGAAAGCCGAGATGACGACCTTCCATCGCCGCGGCGACTGTACCGGAATAGATCACATCATCGCCCAGATTCGGACCCGCGTTAATACCGGAAACGACAATATCCGGACGCGGACGCATTAAGGCATTAACGCCCAGATAGACGCAATCGGTCGGCGTCCCCATCTGTACGGCGATATCGCCATTATCAAAGGTAAAAGTACGAAGCGAAGATTCCAGCGTGAGGGAATTAGACGCGCCGCTGCGGTTACGATCCGGGGCTACGACCTGTACATCAGCAAACTCACGCAGCGCTTTCGCCAGCGTTTGTATACCGGGCGCGTGAACCCCGTCATCGTTACTCAGCAATATGCGCATAATCACCCATTGTGTTGATCAGTTCCCTTACTACGCTGGTGGCAAAACTGCCTGCGGGCAGCCAGAAACGTAACTCGACGGTAACGTCATCCCACCAGTTCCAGCTTAATTGTTGCGGATAAAGCAGCATCGCTCTGCGCGACGCCTCTACTTTTTCGCGCAGCAACAGCGATTGCAACACCGTTTCCTGGGCAATGGCATCTTGCTCAAACGCCAGCGCCGCACGCTGTGTTCCCCACTCTCCGCTGCCCGGCAACGATGCTGTAATCATCAGCTCTTTTTCGTCTACCCGGCGCTGCAATTCAGGCAGTTCTTCAGATGTCGCGACGAACCAGCTTCCACGCCCCGCTAATTGTAGCGCATCGCCGTCAACAACTTGATTAAAGTCTGGTTTCTTCAGCCGCTGGTGAACAATTTGATTAAACAACGCGCTACGTGCCGCCGACAACCAAAAACTGCGTTTATTGCGATCGCGCACCGGCGCGTTACTTTGCGCCCAGCGCAGCGCGCCCTGCAAGTTGCTGCCGCCAATGCCGAATCGCTGTGCGCCGAAATAGTTCGGCACGCCGCCATCGCGAATCGCCTGCAATCGTGTTTCGACATCGCGGCGATCGCTTATTTCACGCAACACCAGAGTAAAGGCATTGCCTTTCAGCGCGCCTAAACGCAGCTTACGCTTGTGACGCGCGTATTCCAGCACTTTACAACCTTCCAGTTGAAAGGCGCTGAAATCGGGCATCTCTTTCCCCGGCACGCGCGCGCACAGCCACTGCTCGGTAACGGCGTGTTTATCTTTTTGCCCGGCAAAGCTCACTTCGCGAGCGTGAATTTTCAGGAATTTCGCCAGCGCGTCAGCGACAAAACGGGTATTGCAACCGTTTTTCAAAATACGCAGCAGAATGTGCTCGCCTTCACCATCCGGCGTAAAGCCTAAATCTTCAACCACCACAAAATCTTCCGGATTCGCTTTCAGCAATCCGCTACCTTGTGGTTTTCCGTGCAGCCAGGTGAGATTGTCAAACTCTGTCATTTCGCCGCCTTCATCAGCAGCGCGACCGCTTCGCAGGCAATGCCTTCTCCGCGTCCGGTAAATCCGAGCTTTTCCGTCGTCGTCGCCTTCACGTTAACGTCATCCATATGGCAGCCGAGATCTTCGGCGATAAAGACGCGCATTTGTGGAATATGCGGCAGCATTTTCGGCGCCTGCGCAATAATGGTGACATCCACGTTGCCGAGGGTGTACCCCTTCGCCTGAATACGACGCCAGGCTTCACGCAGTAGTTCGCGGCTATCCGCTCCCTTAAATGCCGGATCGGTATCCGGGAAGAGCTTGCCGATATCGCCAAGCGCCGCCGCGCCCAGCAGCGCATCGGTCAGCGCATGTAACGCCACATCGCCATCGGAATGCGCCAATAGCCCTTTTTCATAAGGAATACGCACGCCGCCAATAATAATCGGCCCTTCTCCGCCAAACGCGTGTACGTCAAAACCGTGTCCAATTCGCATTATGCTTTCTCCTGGTGGATGGTTCGGGTCAGATAAAATTCCGCCAGCGCCAGATCTTCCGGACGGGTGACCTTGATGTTATCCGCGCGACCTTCTACCAGCGCCGGATGAAAACCACAATACTCCAGCGCTGACGCCTCGTCGGTGATGGTCGCGCCTTCATTCAGCGCACGCGTCAGACAATCGTGCAAGAGTTCGCGGGGGAAAAACTGCGGGGTGAGCGCGTGCCATAAATCGGCGCGCTCTACGGTATGGGCAATAGCGTTTTTCCCCGGTTCGCCGCGTTTCATGGTGTCGCGCACCGGACTGGCGAGGATACCGCCGACCCGGCTGTTTTCGCTGATGGTCAGCAACCGCGCAAGGTCATCCTGATGCAAACAGGGTCTTGCTGCGTCGTGCACCAGCACCCACTGCGCCTCTGCAACGGCCTGTAACCCGGCCAAAACGGAATCAGCGCGTTCGTTGCCGCCATCCACAACGGTGATTTGCGGATGATCCGCCAGCGGAAGTTGGGCAAAGCGATGATCGCCAGGGCTGATAGCAATAACAACGCGTGTCACCCGAGGATGCGCCAGCAGCGCATGAACTGAGTGCTCCAGAATGGTTTTATTACCGATTGAGAGATACTGCTTAGGACATTCTGTTTGCATTCGGCGGCCAAATCCGGCAGCCGGCACCACGGCGCAAACGTCCAATAAAGTGGCTGCCATGTTAAATCCCTGGATGGTTTATCGATGAGTTTGCCCCGCCGTTGCCGCGCGTTTTGAGGCGTCAGGCACCAGACGATAGAAGGTTTCGCCCGGTTTGGTCATGCTAAGTTCGTTGCGCGCGCGCTCCTCAATCGCTTCCTGGCCGCCATTGAGATCGTCAATTTCGGCAAAAAGCTGATCGTTACGCGCTTTAAGTTTGGCGTTTGTCGCCTGCTGCGCGACCACATCATCGTTGACGCGGCTATAGTCATGTATGCCGTTCTTACCGAACCACAGCGAGTACTGTAGCCAGACCAGTAAAGCCAGCAACAGCAGCGTTAGTTTACCCATCCTGCCCCCTGAAAAACGGCATCATCATCCCATAACGTCCTCTGTGACTCCACATTCAGGACGGGATTGCCGCGACAACGCCGGCAAATGTACCACATTTGCCGGATGTTACGTATACCCGAGTAAGGAGAACATAATCTCATTGTTGGTTACGGTTTGAATTATGACCGGAGGCGCACTGATAACCCGTCTACCCTAATAGCCATATAAATAACGCGCCAAACAGCGCGCCTACGGCCAGTAGAGTAAACATGATGCTAAAAAGTATTTTGCCCTTTACCAGCAGATGCAACGCAATGCCGATAATCACCGATACCGGCATTAACGCGAGGAAAAAGGGCCAGGTATAGAGGAAAAAAAACAGCGTGTTAGGGCCATAAAGCAGAAAAGGGATCCCCAACGCCAACAGCCATGACACAAAGCCGACCACCGCCCCCGGAAATGCACTGGTGGCGTCATCGTCGACCATGAAGGCGTCTGACCTTGTGAAAGTAATGTTATGGCTATTACGCATATTAAATCCTGTAACCTTGACCATACCGGGCATACAAGCCCGGTGGTGTCTCAGGATCTGATAATATCGCGCCGTCTCAGCAGGTCTAATAATTGGGAAACCAAATTTGTTACTAATTGTTCACCATTAAGATGAACCTGGGGCGAGTCAGGCGCTTCGTAAATGGCGTCGATGCCGGTAAAGTTACGCAACTCGCCCGCACGCGCTTTTTTATACAACCCTTTAGGATCGCGCTGTTCACAGATAGCCAGCGGCGTATTGACATAAATCTCGATAAAACGATCGTGGCCGACGCGCTCTTTTACCAGTTGCCGCTCGGCGCGGTGCGGAGAAATAAATGCCGTCAAAACAATCAGGCCAGCGTCCGCCATCAGACTGGCCACTTCGCCTACCCGCCGGATATTTTCCTGGCGATCGGCATCGCTAAAGCCTAAATCACGGCACAAACCGTGGCGCACATTATCGCCATCCAACAGGTAGGTACTGACGCCACGCTGATGTAACGCCTCTTCCAGCGCGCCGGCCACCGTTGATTTTCCCGAACCGGAGAGCCCGGTAAACCACAGCACCACGCCACGGTGGCCGTGGAGCTGTTCACGAGCTGCGACAGTAACGGGATGAGAGTGCCAGACCACGTTCTCATCATGCAGCGCCATGTTTATCTCCCAGCAAATCGCGGGCGTCCCAGTGCGGAAAATGACGGCGTACCAGCGCATTCAGCTCCAGCTCAAACGCACTGTATTCCACGGGCGGCGTCGCTCCGCGTTCATCCAGTTCCCGCACCATGCCAGCGCCCACGGTGACGTTAGAAAGTCGGTCGATAAAAATCAGCCCGCCCGTCACCGGATTTTGCTGATAAATATCCAGCGCGAGCGGCTCATCGAATGTCATCTCCACCAGACCAATACCGTTTAACGGCAGACTCTCGACGTCTCGTTGGGTCAGATTGTTGATATCAATCTGATAGCGAATAGCCTCGATACGCGCGCGGGTTTTCTTACCCGCGAGTTTAACGTCGTAGCTTTGGCCCGGCGCCAGCGGCTGTTCCGCCATCCATACCACGTCGATCGCGGCGTGCCGCGCAGGTGCCAGCGTCTCGTTTGCCGCCAGCAGCAGATCGCCGCGGCTAATATCAATGTCGTCGTTGAGTACCAGGGTAATGGCTTCGCCCGCACAGGCTTCTTCTTTGTCGCCATCAAAAGTGACGATACGCGCCACGCTGGATTCCACGCCAGACGGCAGCACTTTAATGCGCTCTCCGACTTTGACGCTACCAGACGCCAGAGTGCCGGCATACCCCCGAAAATCAAGGTTCGGGCGATTGACATATTGTACCGGAAAGCGCATCGGCTGACGGTCTACCGCACGCTGTATGTCTACCGTTTCCAGGACTTCCAGCAGCGTCGGACCGCTGTACCAGCGCATATTCGCGCTCTGCGCGGCGACATTATCCCCTTCCAGCGCCGAAAGCGGGACAAAGCGAATATCCAGATCGCCCGGCAACTGTTCAGCAAAGGTCAGGTAATCTTCACGAATACGGGCGAAGGTCTCTTCGCGGTAGTCAACGAGATCCATTTTGTTGATTGCCACCACCAGGTGTTTGATCCCCAACAGAGTGGAGATAAAGCTATGGCGACGCGTCTGATCCAGCACGCCTTTACGCGCGTCGATCAGTAGGATCGCCAGATCGCAGGTGGACGCTCCGGTCGCCATATTCCGGGTATATTGTTCATGGCCCGGCGTGTCGGCGATAATAAATTTTCGTTTTTCCGTGGAGAAATAGCGGTACGCGACGTCAATAGTAATGCCCTGCTCACGCTCGGCCTGCAGCCCATCTACCAGTAGCGCCAGATCGAGTTTTTCTCCCTGCGTGCCATGACGTTTACTGTCATTATGCAGAGAAGAGAGCTGATCTTCATAAATTTGCAGGGTATCGTGCAGCAAACGACCTATCAGCGTACTTTTACCGTCATCAACGCTGCCACAGGTTAAAAAACGCAGCAGGCTTTTGTGCTGTTGGGCAATCATCCAGGCTTCGACGCCGCCTTCATTGGCGATTTGTTGTGCAAGTATGGTGTTCATGGCGGCTCCTTAGAAATACCCCTGACGTTTTTTAAGCTCCATCGACCCCGCCTGATCGCGGTCAATCATCCTCCCCTGGCGCTCGCTGGTGGTAGAAACCAGCATCTCTTCGATAATTTCCGGCAGCGTTTGCGCGTGGGATTCCACCGCCCCGGTGAGCGGCCAACAGCCAAGTGTACGGAAGCGCACCATCCTTTTTTTGATGACTTCGCCGGGCTGGAGATCGATACGATCGTCATCCACCATCATCAACATGCCGTCACGTTCCAGAACCGGGCGTTCAGCAGCCAAATACAGCGGCACGATGTCGATGTTTTCCAGCCAGATGTATTGCCAGATATCCTGCTCTGTCCAGTTGGAGAGCGGGAAGACGCGTATACTTTCGCCTTTATTAATCTGACCGTTATAGTTACGCCACAACTCTGGACGCTGATTTTTCGGGTCCCAGCGATGGAAACGGTCACGAAAGGAGTAAATACGTTCTTTCGCACGGGATTTTTCCTCATCGCGCCGTGCGCCGCCGAACGCGGCATCAAAACCGTACTTATTCAGCGCCTGCTTTAACCCTTCGGTTTTCATAATGTCGGTGTGTTTAGCGCTACCGTGAACGAACGGATTGATGCCCATCGCCACGCCTTCCGGATTTTTATGTACCAGCAATTCGCAGCCGTATGCGTTGGCGGTACGATCGCGAAAGGCGTACATCTCACGGAATTTCCAACCGGTATCAACGTGCAATAGCGGGAACGGTAACGTACCCGGATAAAACGCCTTACGCGCCAGATGCAGCATGACGCTGGAGTCTTTACCAATGGAGTACAGCATGACCGGATTAGCGAATTCCGCTGCCACTTCACGGATAATGTGGATACTTTCCGCCTCCAGTTGCCGCAGGTGGGTGAGTCGTTTTTGATCCATAACCGTTCCTTTGCAATACCGTTTTTTGCTAAACATTTCGATTACACGACTATAGGGAGCGCAGGAGAGTGAATGAAATGACGAATTGGAATGAGTAGTTCCTCAAAGGAATAACGCGGCCCAAAAACCAATATCAAAAAATGCTTAACGTACCGGATTGCCAGCATTTAGGAGCAAATGAAATTGTATTAACACGATCGCGGTTTCATACTAGCCACGTAAAATTTTGTTCTGTATTTAAGGACTCATTATGTTTTCCGCAACGCGCCGCTTTGCCGTCATTCTGGCGCTCGGCGTAGGCTTTATCCTTCCTGCACAAGCAGCATCACCAGGGCCTGGTGAAATAGCGAATACTCAGGCACGACATATCGCCACCTTTTTTCCCGGGAGAATGACGGGCTCCCCCGCCGAGATGTTGTCTGCCGATTATTTACGCCAACAATTTACCCAGATGGGATACCAAAGCGATATTCGAACGTTTAATAGCCGATTTATTTATACCACGAAGGATAATCGCAAAAACTGGCATAACGTGACGGGCAGTACGGTCATCGCCGCCCATGAAGGGCGCGTGCCGCAGCAGATCATCATTATGGCGCATCTGGATACCTACGCTCCGCAGAGCGACGCTGATGTCGATGCCAATCTGGGCGGTTTAACGTTACAGGGAATGGATGATAATGCCGCGGGATTAGGCGTTATGCTGGAACTGGCGGCGCGTCTGAAAGATATACCGACCCATTACGGGATTCGTTTTATCGCCACCAGCGGGGAAGAAGAGGGAAAGCTAGGCGCGGAAAATTTACTCAAACGAATGAGTGACGCTGAGAAGAAAAATACGCTGCTGGTCATTAATCTCGATAACCTGATTGTTGGCGACAAGCTCTATTTTAATAGCGGGAAAAATACGCCGGAAGCGGTGCGTACACTGACCCGCGATCGGGCATTAGCGATTGCGCGCCGTTATGGTATCGCCGCCAACACCAATCCGGGACGCAATCCATCCTACCCCAAAGGAACGGGTTGCTGTAATGATGCGGAGGTTTTCGATAAAGCGGGAATATCGGTGCTTTCTGTTGAGGCGACGAACTGGAATCTGGGTAAAAAAGACGGATACCAGCAACGCGTGAAAAATGCATCCTTCCCGAACGGCAATAGCTGGCACGACGTACGGCTTGATAATCAACAGCATATTGACAAGGCGCTGCCTGGGCGAATTGAGCGCCGTAGCCGCGATGTAGTGCGGATAATGCTGCCGTTGGTAAAAGAGCTGGCGAAGGCGGAAAAAACGTCCTGATAAGCTGGTGAAACGTGTTTATCCCCGCTGACGCGGGGAACACGTAAGTGAACATTTTGGCAAAATATTTTTTCCCCGATTTATCCCCGCTGGCGCGGGGAACACACTTTTGATCCATGCGATTACGGATTTCTGCGCGGTTTATCCCCGCTGGCGCGGGGAACACACCGGGCGTTGCGCGCAGAGCTGCGGACCATTCGGTTTATCCCCGCTGGCGCGGGGAACACTTCTCGGCGCGGCGCAATATCCCGGCGCACGCCGGTTTATCCCCGCTGGCGCGGGGAACACCGGGCGCGGGAGTCCCTGACGATCCTCCCAAACGGTTTATCCCCGCTGGCGCGGGGAACACATCCAATGCCTCTGGCAGCCTGTCCGCCCCACCGGTTTATCCCCGCAGGCGCGGGGAACACCCGTTGGTCAGGCAGGTATGGCGGCGCAAAACCGGTTTATCCCCGCTGGCGCGGGGAACACTCAGCGCAATCAGCGAAACGGTCAGCTCTACTCGGTTTATCCCCGCTGGCGCGGGGAACACATTGAGCGTCGAGCACTCGCCAGGCGACAGCTCGGTTTATCCCCGCTGGCGCGGGGAACACTGCGCAATGTCCCCGGGCGGGTGGTGTCGCTGCGGTTTATCCCCGCTGGCGCGGGGAACACCTCAGCATCTAACGTGCGGCCACCGTCAGCGGCGGTTTATCCCCGCTGGCGCGGGGAACACCGATTTGATTGAGTTAGCCTGATCCGCGCTTTCGGTTTATCCCCGCTGGCGCGGGGAACACTGTGTCGGAATATGCGGGCTGATTTTCGTCTGCGGTTTATCCCCGCTGGCGCGGGGAACACAAGTAACCGCGCCATCATGCGGGCGCTTTTTTCGGTTTATCCCCGCTGGCGCGGGGAACACGCTGTCGTTATTAGCTGCAATAAAAACGAAACCGGTTTATCCCCGCTGGCGCGGGGAACACGCATAGTGTCAAATGTCGGGGCTAAATCGTTGCGGTTTATCCCCGCTGGCGCGGGGAACACTGACGGCTGGCGCGGCGTCTGCACCAGCGGCGCGGTTTATCCCCGCTGGCGCGGGGAACACGCGACAATAAAAAAGTTTAGCGTTTTACTGTACGGTTTATCCCCGCTGGCGCGGGGAACACAATTCCCCGTCGGCACACAGTGCGGCCACCAGCGGTTTATCCCCGCTGGCGCGGGGAACACACGTTGATTGCAGGCGCTCCATTTTCTCTTTGCGGTTTATCCCCGCTGGCGCGGGGAACACATAACTGTCCGAATTCAATCGGTTCAAGCTGTCGGTTTATCCCCGCTGGCGCGGGGAACACCCGCCGATTGCTGCGCCAGCCACGCCAATGACCGGTTTATCCCCGCTGGCGCGGGGAACACGTTGCGGCCAGCCTTGCGGATCAGCTCATGGGTGGTTTATCCCCGCTGGCGCGGGGAACACACATTCCCCTTTTGAATCAATGTTAAATCGCGCGGTTTATCCCCGCTGGCGCGGGGAACACGCACTCAAAGTTAAGCGCTCCGAGTCTGATATCGGTTTATCCCCGCTGGCGCGGGGAACACGGCAGCAACTGGAACGGGTTAGCCCCGTACGCCGGTTTATCCCCGCTGGCGCGGGGAACACGGGACAACCAGGGTTGTTGCGCGAATGCCGAGCGGTTTATCCCCGCTGGCGCGGGGAACACTTACAGACCTCCTTTAAACCATTTTTCATTTGCGGTTTATCCCCGCTGGCGCGGGGAACACCCCTGACTGACGCTATCAAAAAGGCGCTCTCCCGGTTTATCCCCGCTGGCGCGGGGAACACCGGATTGTCGGCAGCAGAACCTCCCACGCCTCCGGTTTATCCCCGCTGGCGCGGGGAACACAATTCCCCGTTTGGATATTGAGGATTCCACTCCGGTTTATCCCCGCTGGCGCGGGGAACACTTAAAAGTAGGCAGCTTGCCACCATCAGTATCCGGTTTATCCCCGCTGGCGCGGGGAACACGGCCAGATGAGGGAAGGCATGAGTTACAGACAAGGTTTATCCCCGCTGGCGCGGGGAACACTGTCGCGCCTGGTATGTGGTGAGATTTGCAAACGGTTTATCCCCGCTGGCGCGGGGAACACAAAATCGCCCCCTGCATCGATAGCGATTAACTCGGTTTATCCCCGCTGGCGCGGGGAACACAAATCACCTTTAAGAAACTACGAGCTATGTTGCGGTTTATCCCCGCTGGCGCGGGGAACACTGCCATCACCACACCATCAAAAAACCCGGCCTCGGTTTATCCCCGCTGGCGCGGGGAACACCCATTAGAATTTTACGGATGCTCGCCTGAAGGCGGTTTATCCCCGCTGGCGCGGGGAACACGTTACCAGAACCAAGCACGCTGTTACCCGTCCCGGTTTATCCCCGCTGGCGCGGGGAACACGATATAACTCAAAAACGATATGAGGATGGTACTGGTTTATCCCCGCTGGCGCGGGGAACACTGTTCTCTGAAACGGGGGGAACGGTAACTTTTCGGTTTATCCCCGCTGGCGCGGGGAACACTATTGATTACTGAATAAAGTCGATTGCGACTACGGTTTATCCCCGCTGGCGCGGGGAACACCCGGTAGTGAGCAAACTGCTCTCTTTCTTGCGCGGTTTATCCCCGCTGGCGCGGGGAACACAGTCTTCCAATAACACAACCAGACTTTGCCCACGGTTTATCCCCGCTGGCGCGGGGAACACAGCTTTCTTTTTGAAAATACCTAACATAGTGACGGTTTATCCCCGCTGGCGCGGGGAACACTCTAAATCTACCCAATTGAATTTAAATACTTTTTTAGCGCACAAAAAACCCACCAACTTTTCCTAATTTTTAAAGATCTATAACTTATTGATTTTCAACAGGTAGAAACGACACCAATCGCAGTCCATCAAGATCTACCGGAATACGTCGATTTACACCAAAAGTCTGAAACTCAAAACCTGATTCTGTATTTGTCGCCCACGCCATAACAACATTTCCCTCATCTGCCAGAACGGAAACCTGTTGCCATATCATCTCGCGGATCTTTGCGGAAACATCACCAACATACACACCAGCTCGAATTTCCAGTAACCAGACGGCCAGCCTCCCCCGCAGACGAGGAGGAACATTTTCGGTAACGACAACCAGCATACTCATCGTTAGGTACTCCGATGACCGGAATCTCCCAACGCAACAGGAAGAGGGATCGCTATGGGTTGTGAATCTTCAGGAGGTAACGGCGGTTGAATTTCCCCTGCCGCGAGAACATCTTCAATAAGAGGAATCAATTTCGCCAATGTTTTTCCACTGCGGAAGATATCCCGGCAGGCAATACGGACATCACGATCAGGCTCGGCAGGATTACGTCGCGCAATTTCAAATGCTTTCGGTACAACGGTCTCAAATTTAATGATATCGGCAATATCATAGACAAAAGAAAGCGGCTTGCCGGTGTGCACAAATCCAATCGCGGGCGCATATCCGGCAGCCAGTATTGCCGCCTCCGTTACGCCATAGAGGCAGGAGGTTGCCGAGCTGATGCACTGATTAATGACATCGCCTTTCTCCCAGTCTTTCGGATCGTAGCGACGTCCCTGCCATTTCACGCCATACTGCTTAGCAAGTAGTGCATAGGTTGCCCGCACACGGCTCCCCTCAATACCACGCAATTGATCTACAGAACGACGGCTCGGCGCGGGTTCGCCAAAACGTAATTCAAACATTTTACGCACGACCTTCAGCCGCAAATCTTCATCCAGTGCAAGTTTCGCCTGATAAAGCAATTTGTCGGAACGGGCACCACCTGGCTGCCCCGAAGCGTAAACGCGTACGCCCGCTTCCCCCACCCACACCAGTAACGTACCCACCGTTGCCGCAAGTCGCACGGCGGCATGGGAAACCCGCGTCCCCGGTTCCAGCATGATGCAGGCCACCGATCCAACAGGAATATGGGTACGTACACCCGTTTTATCGATAAGCACAAACGCACCGTCGATCACATCTATTTGTCCGTACTGGAGAAATATCATCGAAACACGGTCTTTCAACGGGATGGGATTCAGCGGCAGCCAGCTCATCAGCGTTTCCTTTTTACCATCAGCATTCCGCAGCCCAGCGCTTTACTTTTACCTAATCCGGAAAATAAAGCCTGTTTAAACAGTGCTGCATCGGTGATACAGAGCGCACCGCTAAAATCAACGCTACTGAAAGTGATTGGGTTTTCCTGGTCTTTACGGACAAAACGATGCTGCTGATACGCTTGCACGCATCCACAATGCGCCTGCAATTCACTGTACTCGTCACCAGCCCACATAGCGAAATCATCAGGTTCCGGTGCAATCAACCGGAAACCATGCTGCTGCCCTTGTTGTTCCAGCCACGCCTGCGCGGCCTGCTGTTGAAGCTCCCACCACCGCTCTTTCTCCACACCATTCGCCTTCGCCTGATGTTTCGCGTTCATCATCACGTCACTGCGCTTACCGTTACGGGTTATCACCGGGTTAGCTCGTAGTTGAAAATCAAGCTCAAGACCATTTGTCAGTTGCGGATTAAATGGTTTGGTTTCAATAAGAAACAGGGAGTGCTGCGATAACGGCGGTATTGCCGAGAGCATAAAAAAGCCGCCATGCGCCTCTTCGCGAAACAGAAACTGACGCAATTCCTGTTCCGGAAAGAGCTGCCATAACCACTGGTGGCTGGCATAAGGCCTGGCTGAATTCCACTTTGCCAACATCTCCGGTCGCAACTTATTAAACCGGAGTTGAATACGAGAAAGATACATTATGTTCTCTCCTGCAACGGCCCATTGAAGCGGGTGTAGCCGCCAAACTGCCAGCGTTGGCGGCTAACTGGCTGGTTATTGCTATGCTGCTTTTGTTGCCAGACCAGACTCTCCTCATCAGGATCATCCCAATAACAAATGCCCTCACGCAGGGTAAATCCACTTAATTCCGCTGCGGAAATCTCCTCCACAGCATGGGTGAATACCTCTTTTAAGGTGCCGGTCACTAAACGCGCCGCTAACGGTAACGCCAGCGGGCAGGATTTTCTCCCCAGATAGAGCGGAAAATGCGGTGTCAGCAGCGCCTCTCGCAATTCGCTAAGCGAATGTGGTGCATCAGGCGTGGCGCTTATTGCCACATGCCAGTAGCCGTCGCAGCGATATTCTCGCTGCGAGATAAGCGTCCCCACTTCATCCGGCGCGAGAGTCAGTTCATCCCGGCGCGTGTAATAACGATACTTTTTGTTTTCTCGCGGCGCGCTAACCGTGTGATAATCCCGCAACCAGCGATCTTGTGAAGCCAACGCGTGCACCGCCAGATGATAGTGCCGGTTAAAGTTATTCAGCCGCGCTTCTTCGTCGCGACGAATTCCTAACGCTGCGGCAAGCAGACCCAATAGCGCAGAGCGCGTGGGAACCGTAGCTGAGTGGCGAATCTCGCCAGACGCTTCTTCCCCCCACGACGCCAGCGGCGCATAGAGCTGAAAAACCAGATATTCCTTCATTATTCATCCTTACTGGCTAACAAAGGCCAGTAATTCCGCCAGAGATCCCGTACCTTCCTGAACGTTCAACTCGCGATAATCGTCTGCACAGTTTCCGTATACGCTATCGAAGCTGGCGCGCTGCTGTTTTAAACGGGTTATTGCCGCAGGAATTTGATCGGTATCGCGTACCGGCTGGAAAAATGCCGCCGCCAGAGAACGCGGTTGTTTTTGCCCGACTTCGGCCAACGCATAGGTGGCATAGGCACGAGAAGCGAAGCTGTTTTGTTTACCGGTTGGCGAGACGGTTAACGCTGTTTCAGTGAGTGCCGCGATAGTACGCTTCGCCAGTTCTTCGTTACCACCCAGGTTTTCCACCAGCAGATCGCGGCTGATACAGACATAGGTATAGAAAAGCGCCGAGGCAAAACCCTGCTCGCCCATATGCCCGGAACCTGCGTCTTCCTCTTTATTATTCAGATCGTCAACGGCGGTGAAAAAATCAGACTCAACGGTCACGGCACTTACGCCCAACGCATGGGATACCTGACAAGCAGCCTCGACGTTGAACTCAGGCGATGACGCCAGCATACGGCCAAACAGCGCCATATCTACGCTACGCTGCTCTTTGCGCAGAAGCTTCACTTCTTCATCGTTAGGTTCGCGTTTGTCGGAAATTAGCGTATCAACCAGTTGTTTAATCAAACTAATTTCATGGTTACTGACGTGAACGATCTGCTCAATTTCGAGATTTTTTTCCAGTTTCGTATCTTTATCACTTTTAAGCTTGCCAAATTGCTTAGCGATTAAATCAGACGAACTCTTAGCAATTTTTTCTTCAATTCCGGCATCTTTCATCGGACGATAAACATAATCCACGCCAATTCGACGAGTACGCTTACCCATAAAACCATCCATTGCCGCTTCAAAAGTTTCCGACACCCGCCAGGCACGCTTCAGACTTTGCGACGATACGCGTAAACGCTCAACTCCTCCCATAAACGCGGTCTTCGGTCTGCCAGACTCATCACGATTCAGGTTAGCGGGCGCATAAGCAGTCAATAAATGCAGTTGAATAAAAGTTGTCATTATCAAATCCTTCTAAAAATGATTATTTGCCACGCGACGTGGAAAGATATTCGTTCGCCCAACGGATGCGATTTCGTTCAAAGGGGTTACGGAATTCCGGCTGATGGTTTTCGCGTCGTTGCCACTCTTCCATCCACAGGAAAATGCCATCGGCAAGTGAAAGAACATTCACCCCCTCCGTACCGCGAATCTTCACTGCCTGAATCAACAACTGGCAAAATGTTTCCGGGTCGGACGCTTTTTGCAAACGTTCAAAACGCAGACCAGAAACGCACGACGTGGAACCTTTAAGCTTTTCCCCTAACTGCGCAGCGAAACTAATATTCGCCTTATGACTCTTAATATGCACAGCGACGCTGACAAACAGAGCCAGAGCCATCTCATCAAGAGGTTGCAGTCGCATATGTTTAAGCAGAGCCTGGCGGAGAGCGTCATGCCCTTCACATATCATTACGCCATATGGCGGCGCCATTCTTTTCAACTCAGCCCGCCAGGCGCGACCGTTGACTCGTTTACCATCCTTGTGCTCATAACGCTCAGACAGCGTAGCAAACCAGCCAAGTAGCGCCTTCTGCGCATCGGGGTGGAGAATTCTGCATAACGCTGCGGTATTGCTGTTCAGCATATTTGGCTTCCTTCTGTTATTCGACCAGCGCCAACACATCCTTGCGCGCTTTATGTTTACGATAGCTGCTGGCTAAATCCTGTCGGGCCGTCAGCTGGCGCTGCAGGATATCGTCCGGGCAGTCGGGGTTGGTCAGGGCATCACGGTCAAAAACGTGAAATAGATAGTGTGCTAATTCCGCCTCCCACTGACTTACTGCGTGGCGAGTCTGCGTATCCTGCCGAAGCGGATCGACAGCCAGCACCTCTTGCAACGTCCGAAAAGCGGGTTCGGTTTCCTGCCAGAAGGCGATATCCACCATACTAAAATCCATTTTGGCTTCTTTCGGACAATCGAATTTGGCGCTCTTTAACGCGTTCCGTAACAGCGACAGCGACTCACTAGCCAGCACCAGCACGGTGTTAAGTGCAGCGAGAAATTGCTCTTCGTGCGAAACGCTAATGAGCGGAATACGGTGCTGATACCAGCAGCGGACCTTGGCCTTATCCATATCCCAGGCAAAGCACCACAGGCTCATTTTGTTCCGCTGACCAGCGGCACGAACGACCTTTGCAGGCTGCATTTTGTTGAACTTATCCTCACGATTGAGCATCAGCCCCAACCAGTCTTTATAACTTAACCCGCCCGGCTGCCCTTTAAACGCCAGCCAGGGTGCGGATGGATCTTTCAATGCCTGCCGATATGGGGAGAAGGGATGTAGCCAACTGTCGTACTGAACGCCATAATTTTTACTACACATTTGCAGTAGCAGTGATTCGTGATGCTCCCCGCACAAATCGCAGATACCTGCCACAGTGTGGGTGAAATCCAGTTCTATGCGCCGCGGCATCCCCCAGTAGGCTTGCAAGGGGTGCGCATTATCCGGTGTGACCACATTCCCCGCTTTTTCGCTGGTTTTCGTCGGCGCAAGCCAGGGAAAAATGAGTGGATGCTGTGTAACATTCAGCGGCTCTTCCTGCGGCAAAACGTTAAGCCAAAGTTTTTTCCATAGTGGATATTTATCTTCTTCCTGCGGTACCACCAGCGTAGTCAGCGGACCACCGCCGCGCATCCCTACCCGGTAACCCGCCCCGCCGGCAGGTGAATTGGTTTGAATCGCAAATAGCGCTATCGCCGCGCAGTGAGGACATATTTGTTCTACGTTGCCACGTTTTACAAAATGATCTTTATTGAGCTTGAGCGCATTCCCGCCCGGCGCATCCACCAGCAGCCCGGCAATAGAACCATATTCACTATCGAGAGGATCAAAACTTTGCAGGAAGGAAGGTTTTTGCTCGCCGAACTGTAGAGCCAGAGAAATCGTATTTAACGCCTTCTCCCATTGTTCGAATTCGATACTTTCATGCCAGATATCTGCCCATTCTTCTTTATCTTCCGGCGCGACGGTACATTGTAAAATACCAATCAGCATTTGCCATGCCGCCCCCTGAAAATCAGCCCGAGGATAGGCAAGATCCTGAATGCGGTTATCCAGAAGATCGCGTAATGATATTTTCTTTTTATCGCCGTTTGAGAATATGACGGGAAGCCATTTCTCTTTGGTTAAATCCATACCTTTACTCCTGCAGGGCTATTTATTAAGCCAATTTGGAATATTACCTACCTATAGGTAGGTTCCGTCCTGAGGTATCTCTTAAATACTGTCATCGGAGTTATACTACATTTTCTCGAAGACGAAAATATAAATAAAAAGTAGATACAGTCTTAAATCAGACTATGTATTTTTTATAGTTATCTGTTATCTTTAATACGTTCCCTAAAATTATGGGATAAACCGTAGATACAGTCTTAATAGCGCAGCGTTCCCCGCGCCAGCGGGGATAACCTAATCCAGACAAAAAAACTGGCCAATTACCCGTATCCCAATTTATTATCGATTTCATTGTAATCCCCCTGCTACAGGAAAAAGATGACACAGATAGAATATCTGGACTACCTCTGCTATTGGGGGAAAACTGATAAATCAACAAAAAACATAATCTGTAATTATCATTTACTGGCATACCATTGCCTGGACGTTGCTGCATGCGGGAAATACATAATAAAAAACAATATATTCAATTCATGTAATATATTAAAGGAATGTAATATCTCAGGTACAAATGCAGAAAACTGGATAATCTGGTTTCTTGCCAGCCACGATATCGGAAAATTCGCCAGAGGATTTCAAAAATACGCCGAATTCCCAAACTCTCCCTTAGTCTCTCCCGTTAGCGGTGTTTCCGCGTTTGAGAGACATGATTCCTTAGGCTTCTATTTATGGGGTAAATTATTTGAAGCGTGGAGTTCAGGCAGTAATGAAATTATCGCAGGTATTGAACCAGAAAATCGCGCCAGGTTTGAAAGCGCTTTAAATAGCTGGATGCTTATTAGCACCGGGCACCATGGCATCCCACCGGACACCATGAAAAACAGAAGCTCGCTGGCATTCACCGATGAAGACATTGTCGCAGCAACGCATTATCTGGAAGCATTAAGTGAATTATTTCCTTTCACTCTACCTCAGGAGTGGAAAACCAAAGCAGGGAGAAAATGTTTAAAACAGCACAGTTGGTTTTTCGCTGGGCTTGTCACCCTTGCCGACTGGATGGGCTCGGATGAAAGCCAGTTTCCACTGCTCAGCAGCGCCATGCCATTGAAAGATTATTGGCCTCTCGCTTGTGAAAAAGCCCAACAGGCCATCCTCCGAATGCCGCCGTTATCTCAGCACAGCCATTATCAAGATCACCGGGCATTATTTCCGTTCATTCAGACGCTCACCCCTCTTCAGCAACGGGCAAGCGAACTGGATATTTCAGCACCCGGTGCACAGCTGGTTGTCCTGGAAGACGTTACCGGAGCAGGCAAAACAGAGGCCGCGCTGATTCTGACTCACCGCTTAATGTCAGCCAATAAAGGCCACGGTCTCTACGTTGGGTTGCCGACAATGGCCACCGCAAACGCCATGTATCAGCGCCTGGCATCGGCTTATCATGCGCTATTTACCGATGAGTCCAGGCCATCGCTCATCCTGGCACACGGTGGGCGAGAAATGTCGGACTCTTTCCGACAATCCATCTGGCAGCCAACAGAAAATATAGCTGAAGATTATGCCCGTGATGATGGCAACGCGACTACTGAGTGCCATACCTGGTTTGCAGATTCACGCAAAAAAGCGCTGCTGGCGGAAGTCGGCGTAGGTACGCTGGATCAGCTCTTAATGGCGGTGATGCCTTTTCGCCATCAATCGCTCCGATTGCTAGGGATGCGCGACAAAATCCTGCTGCTGGATGAAGTGCACGCCTATGATGGTTATATGGTTAAATTGCTGGAAGGTTTATTGCGCTTCCATGCCGCCCAGGGCGGTAGCGCTATTATTCTGAGCGCCACTCTTCCCGCCGCTTTACGGGAAAAATTACTTAATGCGTTTAGCGATGGCGCGGGATTTATGAGCGCTGGTGGTAGCGATAACGCGGGTTATCCATGGTTAAGCCACCTCACTTCCTCCGGTCTGTTAGAGCAACCACTGGCCACACGTCCCGAAGTCCAAAGGACTGTAGCCGTTAATTGGATACAGCAGCGCCAGGAAGCACTGGACATTATTTATCGCGTTGTGGCAACCGGACAGTGCATTTGTTGGATCCGCAACACGGTTGATGATGCGCTGGATACTTACCAGCAGTTGCTACACGAGGGAATCGTTCCACAGCAGGATCTTTTGCTTTTCCACAGCCGTTTTGCTTTTATCGATCGTATTGCTATTGAAAATAAAACGTTAAACTGGTTTGGTAACAATGCCCCCGTTTCTGAACGACGTGGTAAGGTATTAATCGCCACACAAGTCGTTGAACAAAGTCTCGATCTGGACTTTAACTGGATGATCACCGATCTGGCGCCGATTGATTTATTGATCCAGCGCGCCGGTCGCCTGCAACGCCATATCCGCGATGCCCATGGGCAACGAAAATCTACGCTTCCGGATGAACGCCAGCCACCAATATTGCATATTCTGGCCCCTCACTGGCAGGAGCAGGCAGAAGAGGGCTGGTTGGGGCAAGAGCTAAAAGGTACCGGCTTTGTTTACACCGATCATGCCTGCCTGTGGCGTACCCAGGCGCTGCTGCGTCAACATGGTGAGATCCGTATGCCGGATAATGCCAGAGCACTCGTTGACGGCGTATACGAGCAGAAAATTGCTGCGCCAGCAGGCTTGCAGACGATCTCTGACGTTGCCTTTGGCAAAGTCCTTAGCCAACGTTCAGTGGCTGCGCAAAATTTATTACGTTACGATCTCGGTTACGATCGAGAAGCCAGCGACTTTTTATGGGATAAAGATAGAGAATTTTCTACCCGTCTGGGTGAAGAGAGTGTTGATGTTTATCTCGCCAGAAAAGACATTGATGGACAGCTACGCCCTTTAGTTGATGAAATAGATTTCTGCTGGGAAAAAAGTCGCTTATCCGTCCGAAAATCATGGTGGCAAAAAAATTCTGGTACATTCCAATGTCCAGATGAGGAAACATTAGCCTGTTTCAGAAAACGCCACCATCGCCCTTCCGGACAGGTTGTGCTGGTATCTGATGCCGGAGAAGCTAGCTATTATAGTAAACGTTTTGGATTGGTTGGATAACGGGTATTATTCTAACTCCGTTGTATAGAGAAGTTATTACATTAGATTCACCAAAATCTTTGTAGCTTCTCTATCTACATCCATTTCCATGAATACCCTTAATTAATTAAATTTAACTACTTCATTTCATCATACTTTATCTCTCAGCATCAACACCATTCATGATAAACCAAAATTTAAAAAAAACGACCATTTGCGGCTAATCATCTACCTTTTGTCTGAATTATCGTCACCACAAAGGATTACCAACCATAAATGTGCTGTATTAATAATGTCGTTCAAATTCTCTCCTGGAGTAAACTTTATCTGTTTAATAAAAAAGAGAGAATTGAACGATATATTTTACTCCGGATATTGAATAATATAAATTTGAAGGAAAATATTATGCCAGTCACTTTAAGCTTCGGTAATCATCAAAATTATACGCTTAATGAAAGTCGGCTTGCTCATCTGTTAAGCGCAGATAAAGAAAAAGCAATCCATATGGGGGGCTGGGAGAAAGTCCAGGATCATTTTAGAGCGGAAAAAAAGGACCATGCGCTGGAAGTGTTACACTCCATCATTCACGGGCAGGGCCGTGGTGAACCTGGAGAGATGGAAGTTAATGTAGAGGATATAAATAAAATTTACGCCTTTAAACGGCTACAACATCTGGCCTGCCCGGCTCATCAGGATCTGTTTACTATCAAGATGGACGCCTCTCAGACACAATTTTTACTTATGGTCGGCGACACGGTGATCAG
Source organism: Salmonella sp. SAL04202 (assembly GCF_046550775.1). NCBI lineage: Bacteria > Pseudomonadati > Pseudomonadota > Gammaproteobacteria > Enterobacterales > Enterobacteriaceae > Salmonella > Salmonella sp. SAL04202. The sequence goes on from NZ_JBGDXK010000002.1 coordinate 226,599, forward strand.
CCAAAGCAATATTAAGGACATCCTCAATATATCAGATGATGCAGTGATAGAATCTATGAGTAGAGAGGAGAGACAGTTATTTTTACAAATATGTGAGGTGATTGGTTCGAAGATGACCTGGCACCCGGAATTACTTCAAGAGTCGATTTCAACTCTACGAAAAGAAGTGACGAGCAATGCACAAATCAAAGCGGCGGTTTATGAGATGATGCGTCCCGCAGAGGCTCCAGACCACCCGCTTGTCGAATGGCAGGACTCACTTACTGCAGATGAAAAATCGATGCTGGCCTGTATTAATGCCGGCAACTTTGAGCCTACAACTCAGTTTTGCAAAATAGGTTATCAGGAGGTACAAGGTGAAGTCGCTTTTAGCATGATGCATCCATGCATCTCCTATTTACTACATAGCTATTCACCGTTTGCAGAGTTTAAACCAACAAATTCCGGTTTTTTAAACAAACTTAATCAGGATTATAACGACTATCATGCAAAAAAAATGTTTATTGATGTAATTCTTGAAAAGCTATATCTAACCCATGAACGTTCTTTGCACATTGGTAAAGATGGGTGCAGTCGTAATATATTACTGACATAAAGATAGTCAGTAAAATAACCAATTTAAAATCCGGCTGCCTGCCGGATTTTTCATAGCAGCAAGTATAATCATACCGCGTAAGGACAATCACCCTTCGTGCAGCCCGCACTCGCGCTTCAGCCCGAAGAAGCGTGTCTCTTCTTCCGCCATGCCCGGCTCCCATTTGCGGGTGGTGTGCGTATCGCCCACCGACAGATAGCCCTGATCCCACAGCGGATGGTATTTCAGACCGTGCTTTTGCAGATACTGGTAAACCGTGCGGTTATCCCAGTCGATAATCGGTAGCACTTTAAACACGCCGCGCTGGATAGCGAGAACGGGTAAATGCGCGCGGCTGCCGGACTGTTCGCGACGCAGACCCGCAAACCAGGTCTGCGCGTTTAACTCTTTTAGCGCCCGGTTCATCGGCTCGACCTTGTTGATGTCATTGTATTTCTCAATGCCTTCAACGCCCTGCTCCCACAGTTTGCCGTAGCGTGCTTCCTGCCAGGCTGGACTTTCGCCCGCGCGGTAAACTTTCAGGTTGAGTTTGAGTTTGTCCGTTAGCTCATCAATAAACTGATAGGTTTCCGGGAACAAATAGCCGGTATCGGTGAGGATCACCGGGATATCCGGGCGAATCTGGTTCACCAGGTGCAGGCTCACCGCCGCCTGGATACCAAAGCTTGAGGAGAGCACATATTCGCCGGGCAGATTTTCCAGCGCCCATGCCACGCGTTCTTCGGCAGTCAGCGTTTCCAGTTGAGCGTTGGTTTCCGCCAACGCCAGTACGCGATCGACTTTTGGCAGTTCATTCAATGCGTTGAGATCGAGTTGGGACATAAGTTCCTCACTGTTTGCCTTGCCTGATGGCGTGTGCTTATCAGGCCTACACAGACGCCATCCGGCAATTCAGGTTATTCCCAGAAATCACGCGCGGGATCGAGCACCGGGCGAATGATGCCCGCACGCACCGTAAAGTCGCCGAAGCCTTCACCCGCTTCACGCTCTTTCGCCCAGCGCCCAATCAGTTCATCCAGCGAGGCCAGAATATCCGGCTCGGTGATATTTTCTTGATACATCCGTGGGATACGACTCCCGATGCGGTTGCCGCCAAGATGCAGGTTATAACGACCAGGCGCTTTCCCTACTAAGCCAATTTCCGCCAGCATCGCGCGGCCACAGCCGTTCGGGCAGCCGGTCACGCGCATCACGATATGCTCGTCCGGGATGCCGTGTTTTTCCAGAATCGCTTCCACTTTGTCCGTGAACGACGGCAGGAAACGCTCGGCTTCCGCCATCGCCAGCGGACAGGTCGGGAACGACACGCAGGCCATTGAGTTTTCACGCTGCGGTTTCACCGCATTCATCAACCCGTGGTCGCGCGCCAGCGTCTCGATCTTCGCTTTCTGACTTTCCGGCACGCTGGCAATAATCAGGTTCTGGTTAGCGGTAATACGGAACTCGCCCTGATGAATCTTCGCGATCTCCAGCAGGCCGGTTTTCAGCGGACGCCCCGGATAATCCAGGATACGACCGTTTTCGATAAACAGCGTCAGGTGCCATTTATCATCAATGCCTTTCACCCAGCCAATCCTGTCGCCACGCCCGGTAAATTCATACGGACGAATGGGTTCAAATGTGATCCCCGCGCGACGCTCGACTTCCGCTTTAAACGTCTCCAGTCCCACGCGCTCAAGAGTGTATTTGGTTTTGGCGTTTTTACGGTCGGTACGGTTACCCCAGTCGCGCTGCGTAGTCACCACCGCTTCCGCCACCGCCAGGGTATGCTCCAGCGGCAGGAAGCCGAACTCGCTGGCTGTACGCGCGTAGGTTTTCTTATTACCGTGCTCAATAGACAGACCGCCGCCAACCAGCAGGTTAAAGCCCACCAGCTTGCCGTTTTCAGCAATCGCCACGAAGTTCATGTCGTTGGCGTGCAGATCGATATCGTTTTGCGGCGGGATCACCACCGTGGTTTTAAATTTACGCGGCAGATAGGTCTGACCGAGGATCGGCTCTTCATCGGTGGTCGCCACCTTCTCCTGATCGAGCCAGATCTCCGCATAGGCGCGAGTGCGCGGCAGCAGATGTTCAGAGATCTTCTTCGCCCATTCGTAGGCTTCAGCATGCAGCTGAGACTCGTACGGGTTAGAGGTACACAGCACGTTACGATTCATATCGTTGGCGGTCGCCAGCGCGTCCAGCCCGACCGAATGCAGCATCTGGTGCACCGGCTTGACGTTCTTCTTCAGAATACCGTGAAACTGGAAGGTCTGGCGGTTGGTCAGACGGATACTGCCATAAATCGTGTTATCCGCCGCGAATTTGTCGATCGCTTGCCATTGCGTCGTAGTAATCACCCCGCCCGGCAGGCGGCAGCGCAGCAGCATGGCGTGGCGCGGCTCCAGCTTCTGCGCCGCACGCTCGGCGCGAATATCGCGGTCATCCTGCTGATACATGCCATGAAAGCGTATTAGCAGGAAGTTGTCGCCTTTAAAACCGCCGGTGAGACCGTCGTTCAGATCTTCCACAATGGTACCGCGCAGATAGTTGCTTTCCAGCTTCATGCGCTCGGCATCGGACAGTTTACCTTCGACCACCAGTGGGCCTGGATGTTTTTCGCTCATTAGTAGACATCTCGCTGATAACGGCGCTCTACGCGCAGCTCACTTAAAAATTCATCCGCCGCTTCGATGTCCATTGCACCGAATTCAGCAATCACTTCCAGCAATGCTTTTTCGACATCTGCGGCCATACGCCTGGCGTCGCCGCAGACATAAATGTGGGCACCGTCATTGATCCAGCGCCACAGCTCGGCACCCTGTTCACGCAGCTTGTCTTGTACGTAAATTTTTTCTTTTTGATCGCGTGACCAGGCGAGATCGATACGGCTTAACAGTCCCTCTTTCACGTAGCGCTGCCACTCCACCTGATAGAGGAAATCTTCGGTAAAGTGCGGGTTGCCGAAGAACAGCCAGTTCTTGCCTTCCGCACCGTCGGCGGCGCGTTGCTGCATAAAGGCGCGGAACGGCGCGATACCCGTACCTGGGCCAATCATAATCACCGGAGTCTGCGGATTCGCTGGCAGGCGGAAATTATCGTTGTGTTCAATAAACACGCGCACTTCGCCCTCTTCTTCCACGCGGTCGGCGAGGAAGCTGGAAGCACCACCGGCGCGGGCGCGGCCTTCAATATCGTAGCGCACGACGCCGACGGTTACGTGTACTTCGCTTTCGACTTCCGCCTGCGCGGAGGCGATGGAGTACAGACGCGGCGTCAGCGGACGCAGCAGGCCGATTAATGCTTCAGCGTCGAGCTGCGCCGGAGAGAAACGCACCATATCAACAATGGGCGTGGTCGCGGCGTAGTGCTGGAGCTGCGCTTTGTCGCCCACTAATGGCAACAGCGACTCACTGCGCGTCAGGGTCGCGTAGTTCTCAACAATGTTGGCGGTATTCACCGTCAGCTCGAAGTGCCACTCCAGCGCTTCGGCGAGCGGCAGGGTTTTACCATCAACCGTCACCGGCTCATCGCCTTTCAGCCACAGCAACTCAACCAGCTCCTTCACCAGAGCCGGATCGTTCTGATACCAGACGCCCAGCGCATCGCCCGGCTGATAGCGCAGGCCGGAGTCGCCTAAATCAATCTCAATATGACGCACATCTTTTTCCGAGTTGCGACCGGTGATTTTCTGATTCACGGAGAGGGTCGCGATCAGCGGCGCGTCTTTGGTATAGGGGCTGGTGTGGATGTCGTTTACCGCGCCAGTAGCGACGGATTGCGAAGGTGCCGCGACAGGTACGCGAGACTTCAGAACATCAACCACGCGGGCGCGCCATTCGCTGGCAGCTGCCTGATATTCAACGTCAGCATCGACACGGTCGAGCAGACGTTCACCGCCCAGTTCCGCCAGTTTGCTGTCGAAATCTTTTCCGGACTGGCAGAAAAATTCATAAGAGGTGTCGCCGAGGCTAAACACGGCAAAAGCGGTGTTTTCCAGTTTCGGCGCTTTTTTCGAGAACAGGAACTTATGCAGAGCGACGGCCTCTTCCGGCGGCTCGCCTTCTCCCTGGGTGGACGTCACTATCACCAGTAGTTTTTCACTGGCAATCTGTTTGAATTTGTAGTCGCCGGCGTTCACCAGTGTCACATTAAGGTTGGCCGCCAGCAGATCATCACGCAGCGCTTCCGCCACACGACGCGCATTGCCGGTTTGCGAAGCGGAGATAAGCGTAACCCCCGGCATCTTCCCCTCAGGAGCAGGCGTGACGGCAACAGCGCCTGAGCGCGGGTTCAGTACGCCCCAAAAATAGCCGGAGACCCAGGCAAGCTGTTCGGGAGTAAGGTCGGTTGTCGCGGCCTGAAGGCGCGCCAGTTGCTCCGGATTAAGCGGAAGCAACCCAGTCAGTGGAGCCGGTGTCGTCATGCGTCGTTATGTTCCAGTAAGCAAAGCGGATCTATACACAAAATCATTCAAGTTCGCCGTAAGCTGAGCGCGCCCCAGGAGCGTACATAAATACGTGACTGGGGTGAGTAAACGCAGTCAACACAGATGCGGCTTGAAGGATGAAGTGTATAAGCGATAAATCCCAAACTAAGGATAAGGGTAACGGTGAGAGGAATAACAATTAAAGAAGGGTTGGAAATAACAAATAACCAAATGAACTAACCTGTTTTAGTTATCGTGATTAACGCCAAAATCGATTTTATAATTGATTGATAATTATTAAATTTTCTGGAAATTCTTAAATTAATTGCCCGTCACAAGGCGGAGAATGGTTTTAGTTAATGATAAAAAATGCGCTTTCCGGTACCCTACGGCGGTTTTTTTATTGCCTGAGAGTTCATCATGTCCACCACGTTGTATAAAGATTTCACCTTTGAAGCCGCTCACCGCCTGCCACACGTGCCTGAAGGGCATAAGTGCGGCCGCCTGCACGGACACTCGTTTATGGTGCGTCTCGAAATTACCGGTGAAGTCGATCCGCATACCGGTTGGATTATGGATTTCGCGGATCTCAAAGCGGCGTTTAAACCGACTTACGATCGTCTTGATCACTACTATCTGAATGATATTCCAGGGCTGTCCAATCCCACCAGCGAAGTGCTGGCAAAATGGATTTGGGATCAGGTTAAGCCCGTCGTGCCGCTACTGAGCGCCGTGATGGTGAAAGAAACCTGTACAGCCGGCTGCGTCTATCGCGGCGAATAAGGTTTATTAACGCGTGGGCTGGATGGCAGATTGATTCCAGCCTATCCACACGACGTTTCATCAGTGAAAACATTGTCCAGCGCGTGGTGTTAAAAGCGCAGTACATCACCGGTTGCAGGTGCGGTTATTTCCGGTAGCCACAACCGCCCCCAGGCCCCTGTACAGTGACAACCGCATAGTTTTTCAGGTTTATGTTCTTGCAGAAAGCGCCTGACTCGCCACAGCGTGAACGGTGATGCGCAGCGAAGATGAAATCCGCCGACAAGCGCGTAAATCTGCTTTATACCGGTAATGTTCTGACAGTGCCGGACAATATTTGCGATCCCCCGATGCCCGCATCCCGTAATGATGACTAATCCTTTTGTCGATTGGTAAATCAGTACGCCCTCATCCAAAATAGAGTCCGGCTCCGCATCGTGGCCGCCAAAAATACCGTAGGCTTCAGGTGCGACCACCGGTATTTCCCCTGACCAGATAAAGTTTTCGCCAATCGGCAGGGGGTCACGCGTGTACATCATTCGGTAGCGTGAATAGTCCACCTCACGCGACAATTTTTTTATTTTTCGGGTAATACCGAGAAAAGTCATTGCCGCATAACGTTCGCGCGCAATATCGGGATGGCAGATGATTCGACTGTTATCAGGAAGCCACGGCACGCCGCCGCAATGATCGTAATGACCATGCGAAAGCACCACAGCAGACACATCGGACAGGTCGATCCCCATCGCCAACGCGTTTTGCATAAAACTGCCATCAGGGCCGGTATCGAACAAGATAGACGTAGACTCATCCTCGACCAACAGGCTTAACCCTGGCCGGGCCTTCAACGATTTATCCGCTCCAGCTCCCTTATGATTTTCGAGCAATACCCTGATCCTTAACGCCATGGCCTTCTCCTGTATAAAAGCCTCCCCGGGAAAACGCGGCCTTTTTACTTTACAGGTTTGTAGCAGCCATTACTGGTACACAGATTATGATTATGCAACGGCTATCCCCGCTGACGTGGGGAACACACGGCAACGGATGCGACCGCCAGCGCGATCCCCGGTTTATCCCCGCTGGCGCGGGGAACACTTCAGAGGCTCGATACCAGGATGGGATCGGGCCGGTTTATCCCTGCTGGCGCGGGGAACACATCGTCTGCTGTGGAATAAAAGGTGAGAAACGCGGTTTATCCCCGCTGGCGCGGGGAACACTGCAGTTGCAAAAATAATAATTTTCATATTCCCGGTTTATCCCCGCTGACGCGGGGGACATGTTACGCCGGGCCAGGTGAGAGACGTTACATCCGGTTTATCCCCGCTGGCGCGGGGAACACTAATAACCGGCGTTCGCAGCTATCTGCGGAAACGGTTTATCCCCGCTGGCGCGGGGAACACATGGGGCGTGTGCATCGCTCGCATTTCTGCATCGGTTTATCCCCGCTGGCGCGGGGAACACGCGTAGCGCTCGGCGAGGCGGTGATTCCCCTCCGGTTTATCCCCGCTGGCGCGGGGAACACTTTTGTCGAACTGATAAATACGTGGTAAATAGCGGTTTATCCCCGCTGGCGCGGGGAACACGGCGTGTCAGATGAAATGACGCGGGTTAGCGCCGGTTTATCCCCGCTGGCGCGGGGAACACCCGTAGTCAGTCAGTGAAATACTTATGAGCCCCGGTTTATCCCCGCTGGCGCGGGGAACACGACAGCACCGTTTCTAAGCCTATCGCCATTTCCGGTTTATCCCCGCTGGCGCGGGGAACACACAAATCAAAATATAATCGTTCTGAACATTCTCGGTTTATCCCCGCTGGCGCGGGGAACACCCAGCGAACTGAGACCGTCTCAAGGTCGTTATCGGTTTATCCCCGCTGGCGCGGGGAACACGCCGGTAGTCAGCACATCATTAAAATCACCCGCGGTTTATCCCCGCTGGCGCGGGGAACACCAAAAATCGTTGCGCCAGTGGAAATGGTATGGCGGTTTATCCCCGCTGGCGCGGGGAACACTCCAGCCAGCGGTAAGGCCAGCTTTATATGCGCGGTTTATCCCCGCTGGCGCGGGGAACACTGCGCCAGTGGTTTACCGTGCTCCCATGCATCCGGTTTATCCCCGCTGGCGCGGGGAACACGCCAGCTCCCGTCCGCTCAAAATCTTGAGGCACGGTTTATCCCCGCTGGCGCGGGGAACACACTAAACGTATATTGTTGTTTATAAACTATTTTTTATCAGCACCACATTCTACCAACATAATCGCAACAATTTAAATTATTAAAGAACAGCTAATTTGCTGATTTTGATGCAAAAAAGTTCATAGAATGATTTTTTCTTTAAATTTACCAAAATAGCGTGATCCGTGCATCGCTATGGAAAAATTTATCAGCGCTTTTATACACTCATCGAAATTCACATAGAGAAAATAAACAATGCAAGGTAATGGATGAGTCACAGACGGCATCGGCAGGCCGTCTGTAAGATTAGTAATGCATCAGGCGATATTTAAATATTTATGCGTTTGCATAGACAGCCGCCAGTTACGTGCAATACAAGTTTCAATACACAGACGCGTCGCGTCTTCTTTCTGGCTAATGGGCTGCAAAGCAATCACGCGCGGTTTATCATCGCTCAACGTGGCTAACAGTTCATCCAGCGCCTCAATATCACGAACTCGCCCAACGGGATGCTTGATTTCATTGGCGCGCTCCAGCGCCTGGGAAAGCACGTCATATCCTCCGCGCATATTCACTTTTGGTGAAACCGTGACCCAGGTGTTAGGCGTACAGCGCACTTCGTGCGTCCCGCTGGTTTCAATCTGACAACTAAAACCACTCTTTTCAAGCAGATCGGTGAGCGGCATGAGGTCGTGAATACAGGGTTCGCCACCGGTGATGACAACGTGACGCGCGGTATAGCCCTGACGATTAATTACTGCCAGCAGATCTTCACTGCTCGCAGCACCCCATTTGTCGCTCTCTTTGGTTTTTGCCAGAATGCTGAACAGAGACACTTCCCGATCGCTCAGTTTATCCCAGGTATGCTTAGTATCACACCAGGCACAGCCGACCGGACATCCCTGTAAACGAATAAAAATAGCGGGGACGCCGGTAAAATAACCCTCGCCTTGTAGGGTCTGGAACATCTCGTTAATCGGGTACTGCATAGCGTTCTCTGTTAAGGGGATAATCATTAATTATTGCAGATTTCGTCTGCCCGGTCATGCACAGCGGCTGCGCTATTGAACAGATACAAAAAAACCCGCCGAAGCGGGTTTATACGTTAAGAGGTAAAAGCAGGATTACGCCTGGCCTTTGATCTCTTTACGACCGTTGTACGGTGCTTTTTCGCCCAGAGCTTCTTCGATACGAATCAGCTGGTTGTATTTAGCAACGCGGTCAGAACGGCTCATAGAACCGGTTTTGATCTGGCCTGCAGCGGTACCAACAGCCAGGTCAGCGATGGTAGCGTCTTCAGTTTCACCAGAACGGTGAGAGATGACAGCAGTATAGCCAGCGTCTTTCGCCATCTTGATTGCAGCCAGAGTTTCGGTCAGAGAACCGATCTGGTTGAATTTGATCAGGATGGAGTTAGCGATGCCTTTCTCGATGCCTTCTTTCAGGATTTTGGTGTTGGTTACAAACAGGTCGTCACCAACCAGCTGGATTTTGTCGCCCAGTACTTTGGTCTGGTATGCAAAACCGTCCCAGTCAGACTCGTCCAGACCATCTTCGATGGAAACGATCGGGTACTGTTTGGTCAGTTCTTCCAGGAAGTGGGTGAATTCTTCGGAGGTGAACGCTTTGTTGCCTTCGCCAGCCAGAACGTATTTACCGTCTTTGTAGAATTCAGATGCTGCGCAGTCCATCGCCAGGGTGATGTCTTTACCCAGCTCGTAACCAGCCGCTTTAACCGCTTCAGCGATAACAGCCAGCGCTTCCGCGTTGGAGCCCAGGTTCGGCGCATAGCCGCCTTCGTCACCCACAGCGGTGTTCATGCCTTTGCCTTTCAGCACTTTTGCCAGGTGATGGAAAACTTCAGAACCCATACGGATGGCTTCTTTAACCGTTTTCGCGCCAACCGGCTGGATCATGAATTCCTGGATGTCGACGTTGTTGTCAGCGTGCTCGCCGCCGTTGATGATGTTCATCATCGGAACCGGCATGGAGTATTTGCCCGGAGTGCCGTTCAGTTCAGCAATGTGCTCGTACAGCGGCATACCTTTAGCGGCAGCAGCAGCTTTGGCGTTAGCCAGAGAGACAGCCAGAATGGCGTTTGCACCGAAGTTAGATTTGTTTTCAGTACCGTCCAGGTCGATCATGATTTTGTCGATGCCAGCCTGGTCTTTAGCGTCTTTGCCAAGAATAGCCTGAGCAATCGGGCCGTTAACCGCGCCAACAGCTTTGGTTACGCCTTTACCCAGGAAACGGGATTTGTCGCCATCGCGCAGTTCCAGCGCTTCGCGGGAACCAGTAGAAGCACCTGACGGAGCCGCCGCCATACCTACGAAACCACCTTCCAGGTGTACTTCAGCTTCAACAGTCGGGTTACCACGGGAGTCGATGATTTCACGACCGATGACTTTAACGATTTTGGACATTAGGTTTTCCTCAAGTCACTAGTTAAACTAAAACTTCAGACAAACGGTGCACCGCTGAGGGTGCACCGCCGTTCTAACTTTTTTACTTCGCCTGACGTTTCTGATGCTCGTTGGCGGCTTTAACAAAGCCAGCGAACAACGGATGTCCATCACGCGGCGTGGAAGTAAATTCCGGATGGAACTGACAGGCCACGAACCACGGATGATTCGGTACCTCAATGATCTCGACTAACTGATCATCACCGGAACGGCCTGCGACACGCAGACCCGCTGCTTCAATTTGTTTCAACAACATATTGTTGACTTCGTAACGATGGCGATGACGTTCAACAATCGTCGACGCGCCGTACAACTGACGTACCAGACTGTCATCGCTAAGCTGGCACTGCTGCGCGCCCAGGCGCATGGTGCCGCCCAGATCGCTTTTCTCGCTACGGACTTCAACGTTACCGTCTTCATCGCGCCACTCGGTAATTAACGCCACAACCGGGTACTTACAGTCTGGCACAAATTCCGTTGAGTTGGCGTTGTCCATGCCGGCCACGTTACGAGCGAACTCAATCAACGCAACCTGCATCCCCAGGCAAATGCCCAGATAAGGAATATTGTTTTCACGCGCATAGCGCGCAGTGGCGATTTTACCTTCAACGCCACGATAGCCGAAGCCGCCGGGGATCAGGATAGCGTCCAAATCTTTCAGAATTTCGACGCCGCGCGTTTCAACATCTTGCGAATCGATCAATTTGATGTTGACGGTAACGCGGTTTTTCAGACCACCGTGTTTCAGCGCTTCGATCACCGACTTATAGGCATCCGGCAGTTCAATATATTTGCCGACCATGCCGATAGTCACTTCGCCTGCCGGGTTCGCTTCTTCGTAAATGACCTGTTCCCATTCAGACAGGTTAGCTTCCGGACAGTTCAAGCTGAATCGTTTACAAATATAATCATCAAGCCCCTGAGATTTCAACAGGCCCGGAATTTTATAAATGGAATCGACATCTTTCATTGAAATAACGGCTTTTTCCGGCACATTACAGAACAATGCAATTTTTGCACGCTCGTTGGCAGGAACCGCGCGATCGGAACGACAAATCAGAATATCGGGCTGAATACCGATAGACAGCAGCTCTTTCACGGAGTGCTGAGTCGGTTTAGTTTTCACTTCGCCCGCAGCCGCCAGGTAAGGTACCAGCGTCAGGTGCATAAACAGCGCGTGTTCACGACCGATATCAACCGCCAATTGACGAATCGCCTCAAGAAACGGCAGCGATTCGATATCACCGACGGTACCGCCGATTTCCACCAGTACCACATCGTGGCCTTCGCCGCCTTCCAGCACGCGCTCTTTAATCGCGTTAGTGATGTGAGGGATTACCTGTACGGTTGCGCCCAGATAGTCGCCACGGCGTTCTTTACGCAGAACGTCGGAGTAGATGCGGCCAGTCGTGAAGTTGTTGCGGCGAGACATCTTGGTGCGGATGAAACGCTCGTAGTGCCCCAGGTCCAGGTCGGTTTCAGCGCCGTCTTCAGTAACGAACACTTCCCCGTGTTGGATTGGGCTCATAGTACCCGGATCGACGTTGATGTACGGATCCAGTTTCATGATGGTCACGTTGAGACCACGGGCTTCCAGAATGGCTGCGAGGGAGGCTGCGGCAATGCCTTTACCCAGAGAGGATACGACCCCGCCGGTCACAAAAATATAGTTCGTTGTCATGCGGAACCTGAGAAGTTAGGTTTAAAAGACGATGGAATAACCAGGACGGGAAAGCAGTATACCCGAACATGACCTACGCCACAAACTTTCATTATTCCTCCTCTTCGTCAGGCTGACATTCACACAGGGAGGGAGAAAATAGCCCCTTTGAGGTAAATGTTTTTGACGTAAATCAAGCGCTTGTTATTTAAAAAATCACACAAATCGCTCTTGACCGCCTAAAACCTTTAGAGATCAATTTCCTGGCGTTTTACTTCCTGCCAAACTTCTTCCATTGTTTCCAGGTCCACCCCGGTCATTTCCAGGCCTCTGGCTGCGACAATACGTTCAACTTCGCGAAAACGACGTTCAAATTTATCGTTCGCTTTTTGCAAAGCGAGCTCCGCTTTCGTACCTAAATGACGCGCCATGTTGACCGTGGCAAAGAGCAAATCGCCCATTTCCTCTTCCAGTTTAGCCTGATCAACAACCGCCTGCCGCGCCTCGAACATCACCTCATCGATCTCTTCATAGACCTTATCGACGACCGGTCCCAGCGTCGTCCAGTCAAAGCCCACGTTTGAACACCGTTTCTGGATTTTTTGCGCGCGCATTAAGGCCGGTAAGCTGCGCGGAATATCGTCCAGCGCGGAATGCTGCGCTTTTTGCGCGCGCTCTTCCGTTTTGATTTGCTCCCAGCGAGCTAAGACTTCTTCGCTATTATCCGCGGAAAGCTCGCCAAAAACATGCGGATGGCGGCGCTCCAGCTTGTCGCTGATGGCAGCGCAGATATCATTAAAATCGAAGCGGCCTTCTTCCTGCGCCATCTGCGCGTAAAACACCACCTGGAACAACAGGTCGCCCAGTTCGCCGCGCAAATCGTCAAAATCCTCACGCGCAATCGCATCCAGTACTTCATAGGTTTCTTCCAGCGTATAAGGCGCGATGCTGGCGAAGGTCTGCTCTTTATCCCACGGGCAGCCGTTTTCCGGGTCACGCAGGCGCTGCATGAGGGTGAGAAGACGGTCAATTTGATGGTTAGTTGTCATGGTTTTTAATCGGTTGTAAATACCAGCGACAATTGTAACGTATTATTCTTAACCATTCACGCACAGAGACACTACGGCAACGCCTATATAATAAAATATATTGTTAACAGGTGTTGAATGCTACCTTTCCCGTATAACTTTAAAATTATTAATCGATACACAACAATATAATAATCATATAACTAATTTATTAAAAAAACAGATATTTGCACCAGACATTATAAATAACATCAATTAAGTAAAAAAATCATGCAAACACTATAAGCACCCCACCCAAAGAGCCTTCCCTTTCAAAAAAAATAAATTATTTCACTTTTACGGAAAAACGAGTAGCATGCACGCCAGTTTAATATTCAAAAAAGACCGCTTTTTTGTTTTTTCTGGAACATACATGAAATAAATATATTGAAAGTATTACATATAATATTCTATGAGCAGGTACGATCATTCAGCTCATAAGAATATACTCATAAAAATGTAGAAATATAATATTTTTATTATGACCTATTTTTTACCCAAAGCCCGCAGCATGGCTCTATGCCGCATATCCCTTGGTATACGCGTACAAAATGTTGCCATAAAACACGTTAATTAAGGATAACACGATGAAGTCATCTCATTTTTGTAAACTGGCAGTAACTGCATCTTTAGTTATGGGAATTGTCTCCGGCGCTCAAGCCGCGGGTAGCAACACAGCGAAGGTCACTTTCCTTGGTAATATTGTTGACTCCCCCTGCTCCGTCACATTGGATACGGAAGATCAAACAGTCAATATGGGTTCAAGTATCGGTAATGGCACGCTGAGTAATGGTAAAACGACCATCAACAATGCCCGTACCTTTCATATCGATCTTGAGGGTTGTACCTGGGCTACCGAGAAAAATATGAATGTGGTATTCACTACAGGTAGTGGAACCACAGCGGCTACAGGCGCCACGGATAATCTCGCGCTGATGAAGACTGACGGCACCGGCGCTATTAGCAATGTAAGCCTGGCAATCGGCGATGCTGGCAAAAACAATATCAAACTGGGCGATACCTATACACAGGCCATTGCGGACCTGGACGGAGATACCATTCTTGATGAGAAGCAAAGCCTGAATTTCACCGCCTGGCTGGTTGGCGCAGCAACCGGCACCGTAGGCACAGGTGAATTCAGCAGCGCCGCCAACGTCACTATCTCTTACCTGTAATTCAGTTAACAGAGTCACGACGATAATACCCTGCCGCTTTAGGTAGGGTATTCCTGTTGAGTTTTATTGCGGAATATATTTGATGAATAACACATGGAAAAGTGTTCTTTGCCCAATAGCGTGCGGAGTGGGAATGCTTCTAAGCGTCTCCCCTTATAGCGCGTCAGGCAAAGACATCGAATTTAATACCGATTTCCTCGATGTAAAAAATCGCGATAACGTTAACATTGCACAGTTTTCTCGTAAGGGTTTTATTCTGCCAGGCGTCTACCTCTTACAAATTAAAATTAACGGACAGACTCTGCCGCAGGAATTTCCTGTTAACTGGGTTATACCAGAACATGATCCACAAGGAAGTGAGGTTTGCGCAGAACCAGAATTAGTTACGCAATTGGGTATAAAACCGGAACTCGCGGAAAAACTCGTCTGGATAACGCACGGTGAACGACAATGTCTGGCGCCAGATTCACTGAAAGGCATGGATTTTCAGGCCGACCTGGGACACTCCACGCTGCTGGTGAATTTACCCCAGGCGTATATGGAGTACAGCGATGTCGACTGGGACCCACCCGCCCGCTGGGATAATGGTATTCCCGGCATCATTCTGGATTACAACATTAATAATCAGCTCCGCCACGATCAAGAAAGCGGCAGCGAAGAGCAAAGCATCAGCGGCAACGGGACGTTAGGCGCGAACCTGGGCGCATGGCGACTGCGGGCCGACTGGCAGGCCAGCTACGACCATCGTGACGATGACGAGAACACTTCCACCCTCCACGATCAGAGCTGGAGCCGCTACTACGCCTATCGCGCACTACCGACGCTCGGGGCCAAACTTACGCTGGGCGAAAGCTATCTTCAGTCCGATGTTTTCGACAGCTTTAACTATATCGGTGCCAGCGTCGTTTCTGACGATCAGATGCTGCCGCCGAAACTGCGCGGCTATGCGCCGGAGATCGTGGGCATTGCGCGCTCTAATGCAAAAGTCAAAGTCTCCTGGCAGGGGCGCGTACTGTATGAAACGCAGGTGCCCGCAGGACCGTTCCGTATTCAGGATCTCAACCAGTCCGTTTCCGGTACGTTGCACGTCACCGTGGAAGAGCAGAACGGTCAGACCCAGGAGTTTGACGTTAACACCGCATCGGTTCCCTTCCTGACGCGCCCCGGCATGGTGCGCTACAAGATGGCGCTGGGCCGCCCGCAGGACTGGGATCATCACCCCATTACCGGCACATTCGCCTCGGCGGAAGCTTCGTGGGGGGTCACCAACGGCTGGTCGCTATATGGCGGCGCAATTGGAGAAAGCAACTATCAGGCCGTGGCGCTGGGAAGCGGTAAGGATCTTGGCGTGGTGGGCGCGGTGGCGGTCGACATTACGCACTCCATCGCCCACATGCCGCAAGACGACGGGTTTGACGGCGAAACGCTGCAGGGTAACTCATATCGCATCAGCTATTCCCGTGACTTTGATGAAATCGACAGCCGACTAACCTTTGCCGGATACCGCTTCTCAGAAAAGAACTTTATGAGCATGAGCGACTATCTGGATGCGAAAACCTATCATCATCTCAATGCCGGTCACGAAAAAGAACGCTATACGGTCACCTATAACCAGAACTTCCGTGAACAAGGCATGAGCGCCTATTTCAGCTACTCACGCAGTACCTTCTGGGACAGCCCGGATCAGAGTAACTATAACCTGTCTCTTTCCTGGTACTTCGACTTAGGGTCGATAAAAAATCTCAGTGCGTCGCTGAACGGCTATCGCAGCGAATATAACGGTGATAAAGATGATGGCGTCTATATCTCGCTGTCTGTTCCCTGGGGCAATGATTCCATCAGCTACAACGGTACGTTTAACGGTAGTCAACACCGTAATCAGCTCGGCTATTCCGGCCACAGCCAGAACGGCGATAACTGGCAGCTTCACGTCGGGCAGGATGAACAAGGCGCGCAGGCAGACGGTTATTACAGCCATCAGGGCGCGCTGACGGACATCGATCTGAGCGCGGATTATGAAGAAGGATCGTACCGTTCACTGGGCATGTCGCTGCGCGGCGGCATGACGCTGACCACCCAGGGCGGCGCGCTACACCGGGGAAGTTTAGCGGGCAGCACACGTTTGCTGGTTGATACCGACGGCATTGCGGACGTCCCCGTTAGCGGTAACGGCTCGCCAACCTCAACCAACATTTTCGGCAAGGCCGTGATTGCGGATGTCGGAAGCTATTCGCGCAGCCTGGCGCGTATCGATCTGAACAAATTGCCGGAGAAGGCGGAAGCTACTAAGTCGGTTGTGCAGATCACGCTCACCGAAGGCGCCATCGGCTACCGTCACTTTGACGTGGTCAGCGGCGAGAAAATGATGGCGGTTTTCCGGCTGGCAGACGGCGACTTCCCACCTTTCGGCGCCGAAGTGAAAAACGAGCGCCAGCAGCAGTTGGGCCTGGTGGCCGATGACGGCAACGCCTGGCTGGCGGGCGTAAAAGCCGGGGAAACATTGAAAGTCTTCTGGGATGGCGCGGCGCAGTGTGAAGCATCACTCCCGCCCACGTTTACACCAGAGCTATTGGCCAACGCGCTATTGCTGCCGTGCAAAATGCTGGAAGGTCAGCCCCCCACCGCACCGCAGAAAAGTTCTCCGCTGCCTGCGCAACCGCTAATCCAGGAACATACGCAAACCGATGGCCAACCGGCCGCGCCGGTGGTGACAACCACTCAAACCCCGCCCATACCGCTGGCTGACAACCATGCGGTGAATCGCAAGGATATGGAATAAAGGGAACCTGTAATGAACAAGACCAACCATTTTAAGCGCCAGGCGCTTATCGCTTCGGTATTACTAGCTGCGCCGCTGGTATCGCACAGCGCGATTGTGCCGGATCGTACCCGCGTTATTTTTAACGGCAATGAAAATTCAATCACCGTCACGCTGAAAAACGGCAATGCCACTCTGCCCTATCTCGCACAGGCGTGGCTGGAAGACGATAAGTTCGCCAAAGATCCCCGCTATTTTACCGCCCTGCCGCCGCTGCAGCGTATTGAGCCAAAATCCGACGGGCAGGTTAAAGTCCAGCCGTTACCAGCCGCGGCTAGCCTACCGCAGGACCGGGAAAGTCTGTTTTATTTCAACGTGCGGGAAATTCCGCCGAAAAGCGATAAGCCTAATACGCTCCAGCTGGCGCTGCAAACGCGTATTAAGTTTTTCTACCGCCCGGTAGCCGTAGCCCGGCAGGTGGATAAGACGCACCCGTGGCAAACGAAGCTCACGCTGACCTACCAGGGCGATGGAGTGATCTTCGACAACCCCACACCGTTTTACCTCGTCATCAGCAATGCCGGTAGCAAAGAGAACGAAACCGCCTCCGACTTTAAAAACCTGCTGATTGCCCCGCGTGAAAAAGTGACCTCTCCCATCAAAGGTGCCTCGCTCGGCAGCTCGCCGGTGGTGGGCTACGTCGATGATTACGGCGGCCATCGCCTGCTGGTTTTTACCTGCTCAGGGAATACCTGCAAGGTCAATGAGGAAAAAACCCGTGACGCTGAGAAGAAAGCGAATAAGTAATCCTGTGCGAAAGAGATCCATGACGATGTTGACTCGCTGGAAAATACTGGTGCTGCTGTGCGGTGGATTCGTTGCCGGCACCGAGGCTGCCGGCACAAAAACCGTGCAACTGGAGCTGCATCTGGTCGTCACTCAACCACCGCCCTGTACAGTAGGCGGCGCTTCCGTAGAGTTTGGCGATGTCCTGACCACCAAAGTTGGCGATGCTTCTCAAACGAAACCTGTGGGCTACAGCCTGAACTGCGATGGCAGAGCGAGCGACTATCTAAAGCTACAAATTCAGGGGACCACTACCACCATCAGCGGGGAGCAGGTTCTGCAAACTTCGGTTCAGGGGTTAGGCATCCGTATTCAGCAGGCGGGCAATAAGCAACTGGTTCCAGTTGGCATAACGGATTGGCTGAACTTCACCCTGAGCGGCAGCAATGGGCCGGAGCTGGAAGCCGTACCGGTTAAAGAGCCCACCACGCAGTTAGCGGGTGGTGATTTTAACGCCAGTGCGACGTTAGTCGTGGATTACCAGTGATGGAGAGATTCATAGTGAAAAGGGTGCTTATCCTGACGCTTTTAATCACCCAGTTTGCCTGCGCCGACAATTTGACCTTTCACGGCAAACTGATAAACCCGCCCGCCTGTACTATCAATAATGGTGAAACGCTGGAGGTCAGTTTTGGTAGCGTGATTATTGATAATATTGACGGCGTCAATTACCTGACCGAGATCCCGTGGACCCTTACCTGCGACAGCAGCTTTCGCGATGACGCATTAACTTTTACGTTGAGCTATCTGGGCACGGCGACGCCTTACTCCGCAAATGCCTTAACCACCAATGTCCCTGAACTGGGCATTGAACTTCAGCAGAACGGCACGGTGTTTCCTCCCGGCACGTCGCTAACCATCGATGAATCATCGCTTCCCACACTAAAAGCCGTGCCGGTAAAACAGCCCGGTAAAGAGCCTGCCGAAGGCGATTTTGAGGCTTTTGCCACGTTACAGGTGGATTACCAATGAACCGTATTTTTCAAACTGCCGGGCATTTGATCGGAGGCGTAATGTTATGGACGGTTTGCAATACGCTACCTGCCGCCACGCCTAATGTGCACTACAGCGGTAAGCTGGTTGCCGGCGCCTGTAACCTGGTAGTGGATAATGACACGATGGCGACGGTGGATTTTCATACTATTGGCAGTGACAATTTCGACGCCAGCGGGCAAACGACTCCTGTTCCATTCACACTTAGCCTCCAGGATTGCAAAACAGCGCTAGCCAACGGCGTGCTGGTGACCTTTCAGGGCGTTGAAGACAGTACCCTGCCCGGACTGCTGGCGCTGGAGCCCTCGTCGGAAGCCAGTGGTTTTGCGATTGGCGTGGAAACGGCTGCACAGCAACCAGTGAGTATCAATGCAACAGAGGGTACAGCTTTTGTGCTGAAGGAAGGGATTACCACCATCAACTTGCAGGCCAGGCTGCAAAAATACGCTGGTGAAGATGTTATGCCGGGGGAATTTAAGGGTACTGCTACCGTGAGCTTTGAATATCAGTAAGCTATAGGTAAAATTATAAGGATATGAAATGCAGCGAATTTTATTACAGCTAATACTGGTAATAATATCTGGTTTTTGGTGTATTGCGCTACAATGCGCTGAAGTAAGAACGGATATAGAATATAATTCTCAAATTATTTCACAGTTTGATAGCCTTGGTGCACTGACTGGCGATCCTACACTCGATACCATCCATACCCCATTACCAACAAACATTCATATCCTTTCATCGTGCACTAAGTCAGGTGGAGGCGATGGGGGTGGTTGTGCTACTCAAGGTACAATTCCCTATGGTCTTGAATCCACCCTTGAGTTTGATCCATCAACTTCTTTCATCAATACAACTGCTGTCGATAACGGTATCACTTATAGTTTTACTGGTGAAGCGGTAAAAGCGACGGCACATGCCGACTGTACGGGTAATCAGGCAACTAACAGCGCAATTTGTGTATGGGATAAATCATTTTCACTTCCCCTCACCTTACTTACCAAACAGAATGGAATAACAATTAACCAGCAAAATCTTACAGTTTCGGTAATACCCGGAGGAGGAAATAATGACACTAATCAATATTCATCCCTTTCCGGCCATATTATTATTGATGAATCGGTAAGCAGTTACGCTAGTTATGAACCGGAAACATCGGGCATTGAGAATCTGAAATTCAAATGGACTGTAACAGTGACAGAAGATACCGAGGGTGATTTCGGTATATGGAACGGATCACTTGTACTTAATGGCTCTCCAGCGTCCACCCTACATCGTTATTTTCCTCCAGAAATATTAGATGCTTCATTTTCTGAAAATACGATAGTGCACAGTACAGAAGTCGCCATGACTGGCGCAAAAAATAATGTCGAGCTAGCCTCTGTATATCTCTACCATGGCAATACGCCATGCGACGATACATCCTTGTGTAACTACAGTCTTAATAAGACGTCAGTTGCTCTTGTATGTCACGATCTGAATGCGCAGCTTGCCTTTAGCAGCACTTGTAATGCTTCAGACACAACACATTGCCTGAACGGCAAAGTAGGTACGATAAATGGTACCTGGGGGAAAGTCAGCATTGATACAACTTGTGCAATCACCGTTTTGATACCCTACGAATAAACACAGGAAAAATGATGACCATAAGCAAAAGAATCATAATTTCATTTATTCTATTTATGTGCTTCACCAACAATACATTTGGATCTGGATACGTTAAGATCAATGCCGAATTGAATAATATGGCAGGCAGAGGGGCAGGTACAGCTGATTTAAATAGTGACCTACGGGTTAGAACATCATTATTACCAGAGAATATTGAGATGTTATGTACTGGTGGAAAACTACGTGGCAGCCAGGTAACGTGCGCCCCTGGGCTATGGGTCGATATTGAATCAACGATAACAATGGATTCCAGTATAAGAATGATCATTGGCAGCACTTCTTTCACACTTCCCAATATGACTGAAACCCGCCGGGCCCGCTGTACATCACATGATAATTCCACACTTGATTGTGTCTGGACCAGCAATATCGATACACAATTAAATATATCACCACTATACGATGCACCAATAATCAAACAAGATTTAAAATTGCATATCGAACCATCTTCATATGATTACGCACAATCGCAATATATTGATGGGGAAATAACTTACAACACCAAAAAACATCAAGTATCCTATGACGCTTATAGTATAACAGATTACGGCTTTACAGACCATAATATAAAAACGGAAATTTCGATTATTGACGCCAATTTTGGGACCAGCATTACCACCATTAATGATAAAATGTCATTTTATAGTGACAGCGTACAAATTATCGCTTCAATCGATCCTGAAAATTTAGCTGCTTCTTTTGATAAATACTCAGAAGTAACCTCAATAAATAAAGAATTTAGTGGACCAAAAACCAATGAGCTCATTGCAAATATTTTTTTAAGACATGGAAATATGCCCTGTGATGTCTATGAATCAGATTCAATTTGTGCACAAATAATAGATAATGCAACAGTATCAATAGCATGTGATGATAAAAACATGCAGATTGAGGCTATTCCCTGTGATCAAAACAATACTGAATGTGCCCGTTCACAGATGGTAGAACTTCGTGGTACCTGGGGACGAGTCAACATTGACACCGATTGTGCGGTAACCGTATTACTGCCATACGAATAGAAATTTGAACAAAACCGATTTTCATGGAACCATACCAGATATCTGGTAAGCAGATAGCTACCAGATATCTTTATAAAACATCAAGCCGTAGCCCCCGATTATCTCCCTACATCCCGAATAATATCTGATAGATGATTAATATATCGATCGGCCTGTATTTCGCCAAAATGCTGCCAGCCGTAATGCCAGATATTTTCCAGATCTTCACTGGCCTTTGGCGTTAATTTTACCGTTCTCATCGGGTTTGATCATCCCTGTTTTGACCTTCCGTAAAAAGGCATCCTTTGCCCAGGCCTGCGGCTCTCCGCTGTTCAGACCTTCAGCCAGAAGTTCACGTAACGCCTGGAGTCGTGACTCGGCCTGTTTTTCCCTCAGCAGACGAAGAGACTCTCTGATCACTTCACTTTGTGTTCTGTAATCACCTGATTCTATGAGCGATTCAATAATCTCGCGCAATTCATCGCCAGGATCAACGGTCATTGTTCTGGCCATAACAGCCTCCACTGTAAGTATAAATCTTACATAAGAGTACACCGGAAATGAAATGTACGTCGAAAACATACCCCATATCTCATGCTTATGGGGTTGGCTAATGCGGCTTTGCTGAACGAGTAGCAAAGCCGCTACATTATTACTGTCTGGGGTTTACCCCCCGTGCAGTCGCCGTGCATCAATCACATCCGGCACCTGGTTCAGCTTACCGAGCACGCGGCCCAGCACCTGCAGGTTGTAGATCTCGATGGTCATATCAATGGTGGCGATCTGCTGTTTAATGTCGCTGCGGCTGGCGACGCCCAGCACGTTGACTTTTTCGTTAGCCAGAATGGTGGTGATATCGCGTAGCAAGCCGCTGCGATCGTTGGCCTGGACGCGCACCACCAGCGAATATCCCGCCGAGTAGCTTTCGCCCCATACCGCCTCTACGATCCGCTCCGGCGCATGGGAGCGCAGTTCCGCCAGCTGTTCGCAGTCGGCCCGGTGCACGGAAATCCCTCGCCCCTGAGTAATGAAGCCGACAATTTCATCCCCCGGAATCGGCTGGCAGCAGCGGGCAATGTGGTGCATCAAATTACCCACGCCTTCTACCACCACGCGCCCGTCGTCTTTACGACGATTTTGCGGCGCGTATGTTTTTTGCTGAAGCTGTTTCAGCGCCGCTGCATCCTGCTCCTCTGCACTCGGCTTATTGAACTGCGATTGCAGGAAATTCACCATCTGATTAAGACGGATATCGCCGCCGCCTATCGCCGCCAGCAACTCTTCCAGCTCATTAAAGTTGTAGCGCGGCAGCAGATGTTTCTCGGCCTCTTTCAGGCTAATCCCCAAATGCGCCAGCTCATCGTCGAGGATCTGCCGTCCAGCCAGGATATTTTTGTCACGGTCCTGTTTACGGAACCAGGCGTGAATTTTCGAGCGTCCGCGGCTGGTCGTCACATAGCCCAGGTTTGGATTCAGCCAGTCGCGGCTGGGATTCGGCTGCTTCTGAGTGATAATTTCAACCTGATCGCCCATCTGCAACTGATAGGTGAATGGCACAATACGCCCACCAATTTTCGCGCCGATGCAGCGGTGCCCGACATCGCTGTGGATGTGGTAAGCAAAATCGAGTGGCGTAGATCCGGCAGGCAAGTCAACCACGTCGCCTTTGGGCGTAAAAACGTAGACCCGATCGTCAAACACCTGGCTGCGCACTTCATCCAGCATTTCGCCGGAGTCGGCCATCTCTTCCTGCCAGGCGATCAGCTTACGCAGCCACGCAATTCTGTCTTCATGACCGGAGCGCACGCCGCCGGACGCGGCGCCTTCTTTATACTTCCAGTGCGCCGCCACGCCCAGTTCGGCGTCTTCATGCATCTGTTTGGTACGGATCTGGATCTCAACGGTTTTACCGCCCGGCCCCAGGACCACGGTGTGGATAGACTGGTAACCGTTCGGTTTGGGGTTAGCGACATAATCATCGAATTCATCCGGCAGGTGACGATAGTGCGTATGCACTATCCCCAACGCGGCGTAGCAGTCCTGCAGACGTTCAGCGACAATACGCACGGCGCGCACGTCAAAGAGTTCATCAAACGCCAGATGCTTTTTCTGCATTTTGCGCCAGATGCTATAAATATGTTTTGGTCGTCCGTAGACTTCCGCCTGCACGCCTTCGTTTTTCATTTCGGCGCGCAGATGTCCAACAAACTCTTCGATGTAATGTTCGCGATCGAGACGGCGCTCATGCAGCAGTTTGGCGATGCGTTTGTATTCCGCCGGATGCAGGTAGCGGAAACAGTAGTCTTCCAGTTCCCACTTCAGTTGCCCGATGCCCAGACGATTAGCGAGCGGCGCATAGATGTTGGTACATTCTTTCGCCGCCAGCACGCGCTCATCTTCCGGCGCCTCTTTCACTTCGCGCAAATGAGCGATTCGCTCGGCCAGTTTGATGACCACGCAGCGGAAATCATCCACCATCGCCAATAACATTCGACGGACGTTATCAACCTGCTCCGAAGAAACAGAGTCGTTATGAGTGGCGTTTAGCTGACGGATCGCCGCCATATCGCGCACGCCATGAATCAGGGTAACGATAGATTTGCCAACGCTTTCGCGCAGTACATCTTCGCTGACTACGTTGGCGTCGGCCAGAGGGAACAGTAGCGCCGCCCGCAGCGTGTCGATATCCATACTCAGCGTGGAAAGAATTTCTACCATCTCCACGCCACGCCACAGCAACAGATCCGCATCCGGATGTCCTTGTGTCTGTTGCAGGCAATACGCCCAGGTTTCGGCTAAGCGCTCACACGACTGCTGGCTGGAAATTCCCAGGCTTGCGATCCACTTCTTCGGATCAAATTCACCAGCTTTATTAATATGTGCACTTCTTACCGCGACCATCGTCCTCTCCTTAAGGGACCAGGCCTACCGAAGTCGGTAAGCCGGTAATCATTACATGCGCTCGAACAGAACCATTGATTCCAGATGTCCTGTGTGCGGGAACATGTCGAGCATCGCTAAACGCGTAACCTCATATCCCGCATTGATTAGCGCTTCACTATCGCGCGCCAGCGTCGCCGGGTTACAGGATACATAAACAATGCGAATAGGTTTTAATTTTATAATATGTCGCATCACTCCTGTAGCCCCCGCACGCGCAGGATCGAGTAAGACTTTGTCAAAGCCGTTTTTCGCCCACGGCTGCTTCGTGACATCTTCCTCCAGGTTCTCATGGAAGAATGTCACATTATGTAAACCATTGCGGATGGCGTTTTCACGGCCTTTTTCTACCAGCGCCGGAACGCCCTCAACCCCAATCACGCTTGCCGCGCGCGTTGCCAGCGGCAGCGTAAAATTCCCCATTCCGCAGAACAGATCCAGGACACGATCCTCGGCGCACACATCAAGCCACTCCAGCGCGCGGGCGACCATTTGCTGGTTTACCGCCTCATTAACCTGAATAAAGTCTCGCGGACTGAAGGCTAAACGTAAGCCGTGCGAATCATACCAGGGCGCTTCGCCAGATACCGTTTCCAGTATCTCGCTAAACGGCGCCAGAAACAGAGACAATCCCTCAGAATGCGAAAAGCGTTCCAGTTTTTCTTTATCCGCCGCACTTAATGGCGCGGTATGGCGCAGAATCATCAGCGTACCGCTTCCCGCCTGTACCAGCTCAACATGCCCAAGATGTCGGGTGTCGTGTAAACTCGCCAGACACGCCCTGATTCTGGGCAGCAATGCTGCAAGCTGGGGTGCCAAAACAGGGCACTGTTCGACATTGACGATATCGCTGGAACCCGCTTTGCGAAATCCCATTTGCAGCGGTTTATCCGGCGGGCAATTCAGACTTAACCGCGCACGACGCCGATAACCCCAGGGCGCGCCGGCGATGATGTCATTCACCTCGTGTTTCATCAAACGCGCCAGCGCCGCGCTTTTGCTGCGTTGTTGCAGGGCGATGCTGACATGCTGTTGCTGACAACCGCCGCAGACGCCAAAATGCGGGCAGCGCGGCGTTTCTCGTTCCGGGCTATCATTCAAACGGCGCGAAACGCGTGCGCGGGCAAATTGCTTTTTATCTTCTGTAATAATGACTTCTGCGCTTTCCTCAGGCAATAAACCGGGGATAAACAGCGCCTTTCCGTTATGACGGGCTACGCCCTGACCAAATGAATCGAGGTCATTGACTTTAACGGTTATGATCTGACGCGTCGTCACGCGCCGTTTTGCAGAGTAGAATTGCGCCATCGACCAGCTTTTTCTCAATTTAACAGTGTGACCCTAATTGTCCCATAACGGAACTCCATGACCAACTACAGCCTGCGCGCACGCATGATGATTCTGATCCTGGCCCCGACCGTCCTGATAGGTTTGCTGCTCAGTATCTTTTTTGTAGTGCACCGCTATAACGACCTGCAGCGTCAACTGGAAGATGCCGGCGCCAGTATTATTGAACCGCTCGCCGTCTCCAGCGAATATGGTATGAACTTACAAAACCGGGAGTCTATCGGCCAACTTATCAGCGTCCTGCACCGCAGACACTCTGATATTGTGCGGGCGATTTCCGTTTATGACGATCATAACCGCCTGTTTGTAACGTCTAATTTCCATCTGGACCCCTCACAGATGCAGCTTCCCGCCGGAGCGCCGTTTCCACGTCGTCTGAGCGTCGATCGCCACGGCGATATTATGATTCTGCGCACCCCGATTATCTCGGAGAGCTATTCGCCGGACGAGTCAGCGATTGCCGACGCGAAAAATACCAAAAATATGCTGGGGTATGTGGCGCTTGAACTGGATCTCAAGTCGGTCAGGCTACAGCAATACAAAGAGATTTTTATCTCCAGCGTGATGATGCTTTTTTGTATTGGCATTGCGCTGATCTTTGGCTGGCGGCTTATGCGCGATGTCACCGGGCCTATCCGTAACATGGTGAATACCGTTGACCGCATTCGCCGCGGACAACTGGATAGCCGTGTGGAAGGATTTATGCTGGGCGAGCTGGACATGCTGAAAAACGGCATTAATTCCATGGCGATGTCGCTTGCCGCCTATCACGAAGAGATGCAGCATAATATCGATCAGGCCACTTCAGACCTGCGTGAAACCCTTGAGCAGATGGAAATCCAAAACGTTGAGCTGGATCTGGCGAAAAAGCGCGCTCAGGAAGCGGCGCGTATTAAGTCGGAGTTCCTGGCGAACATGTCGCACGAACTGCGAACGCCGCTGAACGGCGTCATTGGCTTTACCCGCCTGACATTAAAAACGGAGCTGAATCCCACCCAGCGCGACCATCTGAACACCATTGAGCGTTCTGCGAATAATCTGCTGGCGATCATTAATGACGTGCTCGACTTCTCCAAGCTGGAAGCCGGTAAGCTCATTCTGGAAAGTATCCCTTTTCCACTGCGTAATACGCTGGATGAAGTGGTTACGCTGCTGGCCCACTCGTCGCATGATAAAGGGCTGGAGTTGACGTTAAATATTAAAAACGACGTCCCGGATAATGTGATTGGCGACCCGCTGCGCCTGCAGCAGGTCATTACTAATCTGGTGGGTAATGCCATTAAGTTCACCGAGAGTGGCAATATCGACATTCTGGTAGAAAAGCGGGCGCTCAGTAACACCAAAGTACAGATTGAAGTGCAGATCCGCGATACGGGGATCGGCATTCCGGAACGCGACCAGTCGCGACTGTTTCAGGCGTTTCGCCAGGCCGATGCCAGTATTTCTCGCCGTCACGGCGGCACCGGGCTTGGGCTGGTGATTACGCAAAAGCTGGTCAACGAAATGGGCGGGGATATCTCTTTCCACAGCCAGCCTAATCGCGGCTCGACCTTCTGGTTTCATATTAATCTTGATCTTAACCCAAATGTTATTATTGACGGGCCGTCGACCGCGTGCCTGGCCGGGAAACGGCTGGCTTATGTCGAACCGAATGCTACCGCCGCGCAATGTACCCTGGATCTACTGAGCGACACGCCGGTGGAAGTGGTTTACAGCCCGACCTTCTCCGCGCTGCCGTTAGCACACTACGATATTATGATTTTGAGCGTTCCGGTGACCTTCCGCGAGCCGCTCACCATGCAGCATGAACGTCTGGCGAAAGCGGCGTCAATGACGGACTTTCTACTGCTGGCGCTACCTTGCCATGCGCAAATTAACGCCGAAAAGCTGAAACAAGGAGGCGCGGCGGCCTGTCTGTTAAAACCATTGACGTCAACGCGCCTGTTGCCAGCGCTGACGGAATATTGCCAGTTGAATCACCATCCTGAACCGCTGCTAATGGATACCAGTAAAATCACCATGACGGTTATGGCGGTTGATGACAATCCCGCCAATCTGAAGCTTATCGGCGCGTTACTGGAAGATAAAGTCCAGCACGTAGAACTTTGTGATAGCGGACATCAGGCGGTGGATCGGGCGAAACAAATGCAGTTTGATCTGATTTTGATGGATATTCAGATGCCGGATATGGACGGCATACGCGCCTGCGAGTTAATTCACCAGCTTCCTCATCAGCAGCAAACACCGGTTATTGCCGTTACGGCACATGCGATGGCCGGGCAAAAAGAGAAGTTGCTCAGCGCGGGCATGAACGACTATCTGGCTAAACCGATAGAAGAAGAGAAGTTGCATAATCTGTTGCTGCGCTATAAACCTGGCGCCAACGTAGCAGCGCGCCTGCTGGCGCCGGAACCGGCTGAGTTTATCTTCAATCCGAATGCAACGCTCGACTGGCAGCTTGCGCTCCGCCAGGCTGCCGGTAAGCCCGATCTGGCACGGGATATGCTGCAAATGCTGATTGATTTTCTGCCGGAAGTGCGCAACAAAATTGAAGAACAACTGGTGGGAGAAAATCCCAACGGTCTGGTCGATCTGGTCCATAAGCTACACGGGAGCTGCGGCTATAGCGGCGTACCGCGGATGAAGAACCTTTGCCAGCTTATTGAGCAACAGCTTCGCAGCGGCGTCCACGAAGAGGAGCTGGAGCCTGAGTTTCTGGAGCTGCTGGATGAGATGGATAATGTCGCGCGTGAAGCGAAGAAGATATTAGGCTGATATTCGCCGGATGGCGGCGTGACCGCCTTATCCGGCCTACAACTCAGCGTAACTGTTGCCCCGCTTTCAGCGTTGCAGCCACGTTGCGCGCGGTCATTCGTACGTTTTCACTCGCATTCTTCAGAGCGTCCTCCAGCGTGCAGATGGTATAAATCACGCTGAAAACGGCATCAAGCCCATGTTCATGAACCACGCCAACGTCCGCCGTCAGGCTACCCGCAATACCAATTACCGGCTTGTTATACCGTTTGGCGATGTTTGCCACGCCAATAGGGACTTTACCGTGAATGGTCTGACTGTCGATGCGTCCCTCGCCGGTGATGACTAAATCAGCATCCGCAAGACACGCTTCCAGATGAAGCGCATCGGTGACAATCTCAATGCCACGCCGTAGCTGCGCGCCGCAAAACGCGTATAACGCCGCCCCCATGCCGCCTGCCGCGCCGCCGCCTGCCAGATCCAACACATCGACATGCAGATCGCGGGCAATCAAATGCGCATAGCGAGTCAATGCCGTATCCAGGCGTTCAATCATTTCCGGCGTCGCCCCTTTTTGCGGACCAAAAACCGCAGACGCGCCCTCTTTGCCGGTAAGGGGATTCGTGACATCGCAGGCGACCTCTATATGGCACGCCGACAAACGCTTATCCAGGCCGCTGATATCAATGCTGGCGAGTGTTTCCAGCCCAATGCCGCCTTGCGCAATATCATTGCCCTGCGCATCCCGTAGCCTGGCCCCCAGCGCCTGCACCATCCCCGCGCCGCCATCGTTGGTGGCGCTACCGCCGATACCAATAATGATATGCTCAACGCCCGCATCCAGCGCATGACGGATCAGCTCGCCGGTTCCCCATGATGTGGTCTTCAACGGATCGCGTTGCGCGGGCGGCACCTGCTCCAGCCCGCTGGCGGCCGCCATTTCAATGAACGCGGAACGCGCATCGCCGGAAAGCCCATAAAACGCATTGACGCGATGCCCCAACGGCCCGGTGACCTCAACATGCACGATTCGACCCACCGTCGCTTCAACCATCGCTTCGACAGTACCTTCTCCGCCATCAGCCAGCGGTAATTTCAGGTAATCGGCGTCAGGCCAGATCTCGCGAAATCCTTGTTCAATGGCGGTCGCTACCTCAAGAGCACTCAAACTTTCCTTATACGAGTCTGGTGCGATCACTATTTTCATAAGTCGTCCTTACGCATGTTGATCCTGTTAAGCATACACCCAGAGAAGAACCGGTTCCTTACGGAACCGGCTCTGACTTAACGCACCATGCAAGGACGCTTATTATCAAACGTCCAGCCAGGAATTAAGTACTGCATTCCCATCGCGTCGTCACGCGCGCCTAAGCCATGTTTTTGATAGAGCTCATGCGCTTTCATCACCTGATCCATATCGAGCTCAACGCCCAGACCCGGTTTGGTCGGTACTTGCACCATGCCGCCTTTAATTTCAAACGGTTCTTTAGTCAGACGTTGGTTGCCTTCCTGCCAGATCCAGTGGGTGTCGATCGCGGTGATCTTGCCCGGCGCCGCCGCGGCAACATGGGTAAACATCGCCAACGAAATATCAAAGTGGTTGTTAGAGTGCGATCCCCAGGTCAGACCGAACTCATGACACATTTGCGCCACGCGTACAGAGCCTTGCATAGTCCAGAAGTGCGGGTCCGCCAGTGGGATATCTACAGATTGCAGCGACAGCGTATGCCCCATTTGACGCCAGTCGGTCGCTATCATATTGGTGGCCGTCGGTAATCCGGTCGCGCGACGGAATTCCGCCATCACTTCACGTCCGGAAAAACCCTGCTCCGCGCCGCACGGATCTTCTGCATAGGCCAGAGAACCTTTCAGGTATTTACCAATGCTGATCGCTTCGTTCAGCGACCAGGCACCGTTTGGATCGAGCGTGACGCGCGCTTGTGGGAAACGTTTCGCCAGCGCCACGATTGACTCGGCCTCTTCTTCGCCCGCCAGCACGCCGCCTTTCAGTTTGAAGTCGTTGAAGCCGTATTTTTCATAGGCGGCTTCCGCCAGACGCACTACCGTTTCCGGCGTCATCGCCTCTTCATGGCGCAAACGATACCAGTCGCATTGCTCATCCGGCTGGCTCTGATACGGCAGCGGCGTAGCCTTGCGATTGCCGACAAAGAACAGATAACCCAGCATTTCGACTTCGCTGCGCTGCTGACCGTCGCCTAACAGCGAAGCGACGTTGACGCCCAGGTGTTGGCCCAAAAGGTCAAGCATTGCCGCTTCAATGCCAGTCACCACATGGATAGTGGTACGGAGATCGAACGTTTGTAAACCGCGTCCGCCCGCATCGCGATCGGCAAACTGGTTGCGAACGGCGGTCAGGACATTTTTATATTCACCCAACGTTTTTCCCACCACCAGTGGGATCGCATCTTCCAGCGTTTTGCGAATTTTTTCGCCGCCCGGAATCTCGCCAACCCCAGTATGGCCGGAGTTATCTTTAATAATGACGATGTTGCGCGTGAAGAACGGGGCGTGCGCGCCGCTCAGGTTCATCAGCATACTGTCATGACCCGCAACCGGGATAACCTGCATTTCAGTCACTACAGGTGTCGTAAATTGAGTACTCATAACTGTGTCCTTATTCAGAATTAGTGACGACCAAAAACAGGGCGTTTGCGGTCAAAAGTCCAGCCGGGGATCAGGTATTGCATCGGGCCTGCATCATTACGCGCGCCGCCTGGCAGCTTTTTATACGCGTCATGCGCTTTTCGCACCTGTTCCCAGTCAAGCTCCACGCCCAGTCCTGGCGCATCCGGAACGGCAATTTTGCCGTTTTTAATTTCCAGCGGATTTTTAGTCAGGCGGCAATCGCCCTCCTGCCAGATCCAGTGCGTATCAATAGCGGTGGGTTTGCCTGGCGCCGCCGCACCGACATGGGTAAACATCGCCAGTGAAATATCAAAATGGTTATTCGAATGGCAGCCCCAGGTTAGCCCCCAGTCATCGCACAGTTGCGCCACGCGAACGGCGCCGGTGAGGGTCCAGAAATGCGGGTCGGCAAGAGGAATATCTACCGCGTTGAGCATCACCGCGTGTCCCATTTCACGCCAGTTGGTGGCAATCATATTGGTCGCCACCGGCAGTCCTGTCGCGCGGCGGAACTCCGCCATGACTTCACGACCAGAGAATCCTTGCTCCGCGCCGCACGGATCTTCCGCGTAGGTCAGTACATCTTTCAGCCCTTTGCACAACGCAATGGCTTCATCCAGTAGCCAGGCGCCGTTCGGATCCACGGTAATACGCGCGTCCGGGAAGCGTTTTTTTAGCGCGCGAACGGTATCAATCTCTTGTTCGCCCGGCAGCACGCCGCCCTTGAGTTTAAAATCTTTAAAGCCGTAGCGATCCTGAGACGCTTCCGCCAGCCGCACGACCGCGTCGCTGTTCAGCGCTTCCTGATGACGCAGGCGATACCATTCGTGACTGCCCGGCGTGCTTTCCAGATACGGCAGATCGGTTTTAGTACGATCGCCAATATAGAAGAGATAGCCTAACACGGTGACGGCATCGCGCTGTTTACCGGGCCCTAACAGTTCACAGACCGGCACATTAAGCGCCTGCCCCAGTAGATCAAGCAGCGCCGCTTCCAAAGCTGCCACCGCGTTAACCCGCAGTTCAAACGTCCATGCGCCTTTACCAAAGGTGTCAAAATCAGCAGCCTGGTTGCCTTTATGCACCTGCTGCACCACTTTGTTCAGGCGGGCGACTTCCTGGCCTAATACCATCGGAATAGCATCGACCAGCGTCTGATAAATCACTTCTCCGCCCGGCGCCTCGCCGACGCCAGTATGCCCGGCGTTATCGGTGAGGACGACGATGTTACGGGTGAAGTACGCGTTATGCGCGCCGCCGATGTTGAGTAGCATACTGTCATGTCCGGCAACCGGAATGACCTTCATGTCCGTAATAACGGGACTGGATTGCGTTGTCATGATAATTGTCCTGCGACAGGTTTCAGTTCAATACGCTTAATATCACCTACCAGCACCAGATAGCTGATGATGGCCACCAGAGCATGTACGCCGACATAGATCAACGCGCCGTTGAAGGAGCCGGTGGTGCCAACGATGTAACCAATCGCGATTGGCGTCACAATACCGGAGATATTGCCGAACATATTAAACAAGCCGCCGGAAAGACCGCTGATCTCTTTCGGCGCGGTATCCGCCATTACTGCCCAGCCCAACGCGCCGATACCTTTACCGAAGAAGGCCAACGCCATAAAGCCGATGATCATCCATTCCACGTTCACATAGTTACAGAACACCATAACCATTGACAGCAACATTCCCAGCACAATCGGCGTCTTGCGCGCGATATTCAGGGAGCCAGTACGACGCATCAGCCAGTCGGAAATGATGCCGCCCA
The DNA here is from genome assembly GCF_046550775.1 of Salmonella sp. SAL04202. Taxonomy (NCBI): domain Bacteria; kingdom Pseudomonadati; phylum Pseudomonadota; class Gammaproteobacteria; order Enterobacterales; family Enterobacteriaceae; genus Salmonella; species Salmonella sp. SAL04202. The sequence continues at coordinate 259,629 of NZ_JBGDXK010000002.1, forward strand.
ACACGCCGCCGATAAAGCCGCAGACTGCAGGAACCGAGGCGACAAAGCCCGCTTTGAGAATCGACATGCCGCGCGCCTGGACCAAATAGACCGGGAACCAGGTAATAAAGAAATAGGTCAATGCGTTAATACAGTACTGACCGATGTAAACGCCAATCATCATACGAGAGCCCAGCAGCTGTTTGATCTGGCCCCATTTGACGCTAAACGGTACTTTCGCTTTGGTGTCTTTCTGATCCATATTGATCAGCGCGCCGCCTTCTGCGATGTACTCCAACTCTTTCTTATTTACGCCCGGATGGTTATTTGGTTCATGGATAACTTTCAACCAGATAAAGCTGATGATGATCCCTAACCCGCCCATAAAGAAGAAGACATGCGACCAGCCCACTTCGTGCGTCAGCCAGCCCATAATCGGCGCGAAAATAACCGTGGCAAAGTATTGCGCGGAGTTAAAGATGGCCACCGCCGTTCCCCTCTCCTGCGCCGGGAACCAGGCTGCAACAATGCGACTGTTGCCCGGGAAAGAAGGCGATTCCGCCAGACCAACCAGGAAACGAAGCGTAAAGAGGGCGACAATAATGCCGAAACCACTAAAGATATCGACAAAACCCTGCAACAGGGTGAAGACTGACCAAATGAAAATAGACCAGAAATAGACGCGTTTGGAACCAAAGCGGTCCAGCAGCCAGCCGCCCGGGATCTGCCCGATAACATAGGCCCATGAAAAAGCAGAAAAAACATAGCCCATACCTACCGGATCAAGGCCGATATCTTTGGCCATTTCTGAGCCGGCAATGGACAATGTGGCGCGGTCGCCGTAGTTGAAGGATGTGACGATAAACAGCATCACCACTATCCAGTAGCGGGCGTTCGTGCGTTTCTCCGCACTGCTCGCCGCGTGACTTAATGAACTCATTGTTGCACTCCTGAAATTTCGCGTTAGCTACGCTCACTCTGAACTGCACAACCGGTAGGGAATCAGAGATAACGTTTCCTTGTTGCAGCTTTTATTAGGTCGTTTGCTTTGCACGCTGCATGCTTTTATTCACTGGCAGGAGAAGTATAAAAAGCGCGCCACACACACTCACCGTGCAACAACACAGTATTTTGGCGATGAATTACGCCTGTTTATGGCAAAAGCCCAGGACAGTGGAAGCCACTTCACGGAAATGAAATCAGAAGGTGCCAGGCGTCGACGCAGGAGGAATAAAAAGAGAAGAATGTGAAACAGGTCGCTTGATTACATGAAAACGCCCGTAAAAAACTGCCGCTTTTGCGGGCATATGCCCAAAGCTAACACGATTCAGTTACTTTACACTGTGTACAGGTCGTGATTTTGCTTACTGGCAACGCAAGCAAACGAAAAGGTACCCTCCCGTAGGGGGGAGGGATTTACCTCAGGAAAGTAAAGTTCCCCAGTTTTCAACCCAGGGATTGGACTGGCTCTCCGGCTCCGGATGTTCGCTGGCGTCAATGAATAATATCTCCCCCACCCGCTGCGCGCTTTGCTCTTGCAACAGGGCATCAAACTGTTTACCGCCATTACAGAAATTGGGGTAGCTGCTATCACCTAGCGCAATCACCCCGTAACGCAGGTTTGGTTGAAAACCGACTGTATCTTTAATGCCGTGAAAGAGCGGCGCAATGCTATCCGGTAGATCGCCCTGCCCGGTCGTCGAGGTAACGACCAGCGCAACCTTATCCTGATATTGCTGCCAGTCGGACAGTTCAGGATCTTCAAACACGGTCGCGCTGTGGCCCTGTCTGGCGAGGATCGCTTCCGCTTCTTCCGCCACCAGCAGTGAGTTGCCATACATGGTCCCGACAAAAATACCAATTTCCGCCATTATGCGTATCTCCCTGAATTATGCCTGATGAGTCTCATCCTGCCGGGACGCCGCCGTAAACTCAACCCTTTCATTGTCAGGGAGAAGTCCACGCCAGCCAAACTGTGTCAGCGCCTGCATCCAGGTTTCATCCAACCCGGCCTGAATTATCAACGGCTGTCCGGTAAAGGGGTGCGTCAGCTCAAGCCGACTGGCATGAAGCATCAGGCGGCGACAGGCAAAATGCTCTGCGGCGCTGCGGTTTTGTCGCAAATCGCCATGCTTGCTGTCGCCGATGATAGGATGACGCAGATGCGCCAGATGACGACGAAGCTGGTGCTTGCGTCCCGTTTTTGGTTCCAGCTCAACCAGGCCATAACGCGTGGTGGGATAACGCCCGGTCGGCACCGCCATTTCGACCGTCGCCAGCCCGCGATACTGCGTTACAGCCGGCTGGGGCGCTTTATCTTCGCGGGCGAATTTATCGGCAATTTTATCGCGCTCTTCCACCAGCGGATAATCCAGTACCGCGTCATCCATCAGCCAGCCGCGCACAATGGCATGGTAGCGTTTACGGATGTGGTGCTGCTCGAACTGCTGCGCCAGACGGCGTCCCGCTTCGCTGGACAGCCCCATTAACAGTACGCCCGACGTGGGTCTGTCGAGACGGTGGGCGGTAAAAACATGCTGGCCGATTTGGTCGCGCACCGTTTGCATGACCACGACTTTTTCGTCGCGATCCAGCCAGCTCCGGTGAACAAGCCAGCCTGCGGGTTTATTCACGGCAACCAGCCACGGGTCTTGATAGAGGATCTCCAGCATCAGGATTCATCGCGGGCGAATAGCGCATCCAGATCCTGCAAAACCGCCAGGATCGCCTCCCGCTGCGGATGATCCGCCGCCAGCGCCATTTCATAATAAGGGGCGACGGCAAACGCCTCGGGCAGCGGCTGCGCATTATCAAGTAGGGTATGCATACGTGGGATCAATACCCATTGCAGCCATTCCAGCGGTTCCATGGTATCCATAAAAAATGGTTGGGTGCTGGTAAACAGGTGCGCCTGCGGCGCATCCTGCCGCCAGTGGCGATGCTCGCGCAGCAGCGTTTCAAGCGCATGTAACTGCTGACGCACACGGTCATGAGTCGTCATGTTAAAACCTCAATGATGAAAATCCGGCGCGAAGAATAACAAAAAAAAGGGAGCACTGTATAAACAGTGCTCCCGGTTCGTTTCGCAGCATTCCAGCTACTTTTCGTGCTCCCTGCTCATCCGTGACAACTTTTCCTGTGACCTTACGGCCTGTTCATCCTGAACGTTTGCATCCTGCGCACATCGCCCGATGTGATAGCTTCTTCCTGAAGCGTCCCTGGTCATCCAGACCCGCCGAACATCCTGATCGGCTCTCGTTCTCCGTCCTGGAGGTGTCCTTTAACGCATCCTGCGCTTTCCACTTTGCTTCATCCTGAAGCCTTTCCTTGTAACACCATCCTGGCGTGTCCTGCTGAAGCGTCATCATCCTGACGTTCGCTTCGTTGTACGACTCCCTGTCGACGAAGATAGAATCGCCTGTTTCACCTTGTCTTACAAGACGCTTACAGACAATACCTTAAGTAAATTTTCATATGAAAGTGCGTAAAAACATTTTAACAGGTTGTTTTATATAGATTTATATAAGAAAACGGGGCTCAGTATCCGCTGATATCCTGGCGATCTCCTACAGACTTTGTAAGAGATCTCTCACACCCGTTAGGGCAAACGATTACAGAAGAGGATTAAGTTGCGTAAGGAATTCCGCAAGCGTTGCGGCAAGAACGGTACGATTACGGGTGCCCAGCGTTTCTTTAATCACCTCGCCGGACAGATTACAGACCGAAATGACCTCAAGCTCATTTTCCTGCGTCGCAATAAAAAGCGTGGGAGGAAGCTTGAGCCGCTTTTGCGTGACCAGGTGGCCTATCAGATTTTCCTGCACGCGCCGAAAGTCATCCTGACTCCAGGTTTGCAGTAGCGTAAGCTTTTCATCCGCAAACTGCGCGGGCATGTCGCCAGCAAACTGCGTGGTGTAAAACGCGTGGAGCGCAGGTTGTACCATAATATCAAAGGCGCGTTCAACCGCGTTTACATTTTCTTCGCCTTCAAAAGGCTGCGGCTGCCAGTAAACGGCATCGCGGGTTGAAGAAATAATGCACGGAGAAGGTACGCCATACAGTTCTTCGCTCAACGGCCAGCTACCGTGTTTTTCTTGCCACGCGTCGCAGTAACGCGTCGTAAAGGCTTTCAATGCCTGCGCTGTCAGTTCGTCCACCAGTTTCTCTCTTCATAAAAGCCAGGATACACTTGACGCATAGTGTATCTGGTTTATGACGGTGAAACATGTCTTCTTATGAAAACCATCAGGCTCTTGATGGCCTGACTCTCGGAAAATCAACGGATTACCGGGACAATTATGACGCCAGCCTGCTGCAGGGCGTACCGCGCAGTTTGAATCGCGACCCGCTCGGATTAACAGCCGATAATTTGCCGTTCCACGGTGCGGATATCTGGACGTTGTATGAACTTTCCTGGCTTAACAGCCAGGGTCTTCCGCAGGTCGCCGTCGGGCATGTCGAACTGGATTACACCAGCGTTAATTTAATCGAATCCAAAAGCTTTAAACTGTATCTGAACAGCTTTAACCAGACGCGCTTTGACACCTGGGAGACGGTTCGCCAGACGCTGGAGCGCGATCTGCGCGCCTGCGCGCAGGGCAACGTTAGCGTGAGGCTTCATCGTCTTGATGAGCTGGAAGGACAGCCTGTCGCCCATTTCCACGGCACCTGTATTGACGATCAGGATATCAGTATCGACAACTACCAGTTTACTACCGACTATCTGCAACATGCGGTCAGCGGCGAGAAGCAAGTAGAGGAGACGCTGGTCAGTCATCTGTTGAAATCCAACTGCCTGATCACCCACCAGCCGGACTGGGGCTCGATACAAATTCAGTATCGCGGGCGCAAAATCGACAGGGAAAAACTGCTGCGTTATCTGGTCTCCTTCCGTCACCATAATGAATTTCACGAACAGTGCGTAGAGCGTATTTTCAATGACATTCTGCGCTTCTGCCAGCCGGAAACGTTAAGCGTTTATGCGCGCTATACCCGCCGCGGCGGGCTGGACATTAATCCCTGGCGCAGCAATACCGATTTCGTGCCCGCCACGGGCAGGCTGGCGCGACAGTAATTTTTTTGTCAATTTTGCGTGCCGGATTGCGCATGTAAGGTTGTGAAAGGTCATCAGCCAGGGCTATTGTAATCAACAGGGAATGGCGTGTTGCGTCCCATAAGGAGTTTACTTGATTACACATATTAGCCCGCTTGGCTCAATGGATATGTTGTCGCAACTGGAAGTGGACATGCTGAAACGCACGGCCAGTAGCGACCTGTATCAACTGTTTCGTAACTGTTCACTTGCCGTTCTTAACTCCGGCAGCCTGACCGACAACAGCAAAGAGCTGCTGTCCCGCTTTGAAAATTTCGATATTAACGTACTGCGCCGCGAGCGCGGCGTGAAGCTGGAATTGATTAATCCGCCTGAAGACGCCTTTGTTGACGGGCGGATTATTCGTGCGCTACAGGCTAACCTGTTCGCGGTGCTGCGCGACATTCTCTTTGTGAATGGGCAGATCCACAATGCCGGTCGTTTCCAGCATCTGGATCTTGAAAGCTCAACACATATCACCAATCTGGTGTTCTCCATTTTGCGCAACGCCCGGGCGCTGCACGTCGGCGAAGCGCCAAACATGGTGGTATGCTGGGGAGGCCACTCAATTAACGAAAACGAGTACCTGTATGCCCGTCGCGTCGGCACGCAGTTGGGATTACGCGAGCTGAACATCTGCACCGGCTGCGGCCCTGGGGCGATGGAAGCCCCCATGAAGGGCGCGGCGGTCGGTCACGCGCAACAGCGTTATAAAGACAGCCGCTTTATCGGCATGACTGAACCTTCCATTATTGCGGCTGAACCGCCTAATCCGCTGGTGAACGAACTGATCATCATGCCGGATATCGAAAAACGCCTGGAAGCGTTCGTCCGTATCGCACACGGTATCATCATCTTCCCGGGCGGCGTGGGTACGGCGGAAGAGCTGCTTTATTTGCTGGGGATTCTGATGAATCCAGCCAATAAAAATCAGGTGCTGCCGCTGATCCTGACCGGACCAAAAGAGAGCGCCGATTACTTCCGCGTGCTGGATGAGTTTATTACCCATACGCTGGGCGAAGCGGCCCGCCGTCATTACCGCATCATCATTGATGATGCGGCGGAGGTAGCGCGGCTGATGAAGAAAGCGATGCCGCAAGTGAAAGAGAATCGCCGTGATACCGGCGACGCCTATAGTTTTAACTGGTCGATGCGTATTGCACCGGATCTGCAGGTACCGTTTGAACCGTCGCATGAGAATATGGCCAACCTGAAACTGTACCCGGATCAGCCGGTTGAGATTCTGGCGGCGGATCTGCGGCGCGCCTTCTCCGGTATTGTCGCGGGGAACGTGAAGGAGGTCGGGATACGCGCCATTGAAGCTAATGGTCCGTATAAAATCCACGGCGATCGAGAGATGATGCGTCGCATGGACGATCTGCTGCAGGGTTTCGTCGCGCAGCATCGTATGAAATTGCCAGGTTCCGCCTACATCCCCTGTTACGAGATCTGCGCTTAACGCTTATGCCCGGTTGCCGCCAGCAGCCGGGCGCTTCTCCCATTCCTTTCATTGCGGTACGGCAATTAACGTATGCCTTCATTTTTTATGATGATCATCAGAGGCATAGCCCGCATTGTTTTATAAACACCATTTATAATTCACCATAAATAGATTGCCAGGCAAACGTTTACCTCACTCCTCTTACCGTGATTTATCGGTCCAAACTCTTATTCTTCGCCAGAATCCACTAAAAACATTGATTTTTATAGTCAAACCTCCGTATCTTGCGCCCCAATCTTTCCGGCCTTATATCGTTAATGGTAGCCTTCGCGCCCGGAAATTCGTTATGACGTTTTTTTAATAGATTAATGGTCCAAATTTATCCATGTAAGAAGCGGATTATTGCATTTGAGATCGCGATCACTGATAGATTCATCAGTTAAATGTATCTTTCCGCCCGAAAATTATTACGGCGAAAAATTATATAAAAAGCGTCCTTAAGCAGATTTCATTTTACGATCAGGTCTTTTTTCATTGGATTAGACCAGCAACCTGATTTTTAGCATCCTCCAGGAGAAATAGATGGAAACCACTCAGACCAGCACTATTGCTTCGATTGACTCTCGAAGCGCATGGCGCAAAACGGATACCATGTGGATGCTGGGCCTTTACGGCACGGCTATCGGCGCGGGCGTTCTGTTCCTGCCGATCAACGCAGGCGTCGGCGGCATGATTCCGCTCATCATCATGGCGATTCTCGCTTTCCCGATGACCTTTTTCGCACACCGTGGTTTAACCCGCTTCGTGCTGTCCGGTAAAAATCCGGGTGAAGACATCACTGAAGTCGTTGAGGAACACTTCGGTATCGGCGCAGGTAAACTGATTACCCTGCTTTACTTCTTCGCGATTTACCCCATCCTGCTGGTTTACAGCGTGGCGATTACTAATACCGTGGAAAGCTTCCTGACCCACCAGTTAGCGATTAATCCGCCGCCGCGGGCGATTCTTTCCCTGATCCTGATTGTTGGCATGATGACCATCGTGCGCTTCGGCGAGCAAATGATCGTTAAGGCGATGAGTATCCTGGTATTCCCGTTCGTCGCTGCGCTGATGCTGCTGGCCTTGTACCTGATCCCGCAGTGGAACGGCGCGGCGCTGGAAACGCTGTCCTTTGATTCCGCCGCGTCTACCGGTAACGGTCTGTGGATGACGCTGTGGCTGGCGATTCCGGTGATGGTTTTCTCTTTCAACCACTCCCCGATCATCTCCTCCTTCGCGGTTGCGAAGCGTGAAGAGTACGGTGAAGGCGCTGAGAAGAAATGTTCTAAAATTCTGGCCTTCGCCCACATCATGATGGTGCTGACCGTGATGTTCTTCGTCTTCAGCTGCGTGCTGAGCCTGACGCCGGCAGATCTGGCAGCGGCAAAAGAGCAGAACATCTCTATTCTGTCTTACCTGGCGAACCACTTTAACGCGCCGATCATCGCCTGGATGGCGCCGATCATTGCGATGATTGCTATCACCAAATCCTTCCTCGGCCACTACCTGGGCGCGCGTGAAGGCTTTAACGGGATGGTGATTAAATCGCTGCGTGGTAAAGGTAAATCCATCGAAATCAACAAACTGAATAAAATTACCGCGCTGTTCATGCTGGTCACCACCTGGATTGTGGCGACGCTGAACCCCAGCATCCTGGGCATGATTGAAACCCTGGGCGGCCCGATCATCGCGATGATTCTGTTCCTGATGCCGATGTATGCCATCCAGAAAGTACCGGCAATGCGTAAGTACAGCGGTCATATCAGCAACGTATTCGTTGTGATTATGGGCCTGATTGCCATCTCCGCTATTTTCTACTCACTGTTCAGCTAAGTCCTTTAGCGCCGCTTACCGCGGCGCTTCTCTATGATACAACCGCAATGGATGCCCTATGATTAGCGTATTCGATATTTTTAAAATCGGCATTGGCCCTTCCAGTTCTCACACCGTCGGACCAATGAAAGCAGGCAAGCAGTTCACGGACGATCTGATTGCCCGCCATATTCTTACAGATGTCACCCGCGTCGTGGTGGATGTCTACGGCTCTCTGTCATTGACGGGTAAAGGCCACCACACTGATATCGCCATTATTATGGGCCTGGCGGGGAATCTGCCGGACACCGTCGATATCGACGCCATTCCGTCCTTTATCCAGGATGTGAACACCCATGGGCGTTTACTACTGGCCAATGGGCAGCATGAAGTCGAATTTCCGGTCGATAAGTGCATGAATTTCCACGCCGACAACCTGTCTCTGCATGAGAACGGGATGCGTATTACCGCGCTGGCGGGCGATAAAGTGCTCTACAGCCAAACCTACTACTCCATTGGCGGCGGCTTTATCGTCGATGAAGAGCACTTTGGTTTGACAAATAGCGAACCCGTTAACGTACCGTACCCTTACAAAACCGCCGCGGATTTACAGCGCCACTGCCAGGAGACGGGTTTGTCGCTCTCCGGTCTGATGATGCAAAACGAACTGGCTCTGCACAGTAAAGAAGCGCTGGAGCAGCACTTCGCCAGGGTCTGGGAGGTAATGCGCAGCGGTATTGAGCGCGGTATCACCACCGAGGGCGTATTGCCGGGCAAACTGCGCGTTCCGCGTCGCGCGGCGGCGCTGCGTCGGATGCTGGTCAGTCAGGATAAGACCACCACCGATCCGATGGCGGTCGTCGACTGGATCAATATGTTCGCGCTGGCAGTGAACGAAGAGAATGCCGCAGGCGGACGAGTAGTCACTGCGCCGACTAACGGCGCATGTGGTATTGTTCCGGCGGTGCTGGCGTACTATGACAAGTTTATCCGCGAAGTAAATGCTAACTCACTTGCTCGCTATATGCTGGTCGCCAGCGCGATTGGCTCGCTGTATAAGATGAACGCCTCTATTTCCGGTGCCGAAGTGGGTTGTCAGGGAGAGGTCGGCGTGGCCTGTTCCATGGCGGCAGCGGGTCTGGCCGAGCTGCTGGGCGGTAGTCCGGCGCAGGTGTGTATCGCCGCAGAAATCGCCATGGAGCACAATCTGGGGTTAACTTGCGATCCGGTTGCCGGCCAGGTCCAGGTTCCCTGCATTGAGCGTAACGCGATTGCTTCAGTCAAAGCGGTCAACGCCGCGCGTATGGCGCTGCGCCGTACCAGCGAACCGCGCGTATGCCTCGATAAAGTGATTGAGACCATGTACGAAACCGGTAAAGACATGAACGCTAAGTACCGCGAAACTTCGCGCGGCGGCCTGGCGATGAAGATCGTTACCTGCGATTAATTCTCAGCACATTTTAGGATCTGTAGGCCGGATAAGGCGCTCGCCGCCATCCGGCTTTTGTTTCCTGATGGCGCTTCGCTTATCAGGCCTACGGATAGCGCTATTTCGCAATGCTCGCCTCCCCCCGCCGTGAATGTTACCCTACGCGCAGGTTTGTAAGGGAGAACACCGTGGCTGCTCATCTGCTTATCGTCGACGCGCTCAATTTGATTCGCCGTATTCACGCCGTTCAGGGATCGCCCTGTGTGGAAACCTGCCAACACGCGCTCGATCAATTGATTATCCACAGCCAGCCAACCCATGCCGTAGCGGTATTTGATGACGACGCGCGCAGCAGCGGCTGGCGTCATCAGCGTTTGCCGGACTACAAAGCAGGACGTCCGCCGATGCCTGACGATTTACATAATGAAATGACCGCCCTACGCGCCGCGTTTGAACAGCGCGGCGTACGCTGTTGGGCATCAGACGGTAACGAAGCGGACGATCTGGCGGCGACGCTGGCGCTAAAAGTTACCGAAGCCGGACACCAGGCAACCATTGTGTCAACCGATAAAGGCTATTGCCAGTTGCTCTCTCCGGGATTGCGCATTCGCGACTACTTCCAGAAACGCTGGCTGGACGCGCCGTTTATTGAAAAAGAGTTTGGCGTACTCCCCCGGCAGTTGCCGGATTACTGGGGTCTGGCAGGAATCAGCAGTTCGAAAGTCCCCGGCGTTGCCGGTATCGGCCCCAAAAGCGCGACCCAGCTATTGATTCAGTTTCAAAATCTGGAGGGAATTTACGCCCATCTGGACGAGGTGCCGGAAAAGTGGCGCAAAAAGCTTGAGACGCATAAAGAAATGGCATTTCTTTGCCGCGATATTGCACGTCTGCAAACCGATTTACATATCGACGGAAACTTACAGCAGCTACGGCTGGCGCGGTAGTTTTGTTGCCGGATGGCGGCGTGAACGCCTTATCCGGCCTACAGGACTGCACGAAATGTAGAGCGGATAAGCGCAGCGCCATCCGGCAAAATTACCAGGCGATATGATACAGTTCGACAATGTCCGCCAGACTCGCTTCACGCGGATTCCCGCCCGTACAGACATCATCGAACGCCGCCTGCGCCAGCGCCGGGATATCCTCTTTTCGAACGCCGACATCACGCAAATGCAGCGGAATTCCCACATCGCGATTTAGCGTAAATACGGCTTCCACTGCGGCATTACGCGCCTCTTCAAGACTCAATCCTTCTACCTTCACCCCCATCGCCCGGGCGATATCACGGAATTTCTCGTTGGTAGACCCGGCATTGAAACGCATCACATGCGGAAGCAAAATAGCATTCGCGACGCCGTGCGGCGTGTTGTAAAACGCGCCCAACGGATGCGCCATCCCATGCACCAGCCCCAGCCCCACATTGGAAAACCCCATCCCGGCAACGTATTGCCCCAGCGCCATCGCCTCACCGGCCTCTTTTTCTCCGGCTACGGCGCCGCGCAGCGCGCCAGCAATAATCTCAATGGCTTTGATATGTAAGGCATCCGTCAGCGCCCATGCGGCCCGGGTAATATAGCCTTCAATAGCATGGGTTAGCGCATCCACGCCCGTTGCCGCTTTCAGCGCGGGCGGCATACCGTCCATCATATCGGCATCGATAAATGCCGCCTGCGGAATATCATGCGGATCGACACAAACGAATTTGCGCCGTTTCTCTTCATCGGTAATCACATAATTGATAGTGACTTCCGCCGCGGTTCCCGCCGTTGTCGGGATCGCCATAATCGGCACGCTGGGTTTACGGGTCGGCGATAGCCCTTCCAGACTGCGCACATCGGCAAATTCCGGATTGTTACTGATAATACCGATCGCTTTGCAGGTATCCTGCGGAGAACCGCCGCCAATGGCGATGAGATAGTCCGCGCCGCTTTGGGTAAAGACCTTAAGCCCTTCCTGGACAACGGAAATCGTAGGATTAGGGATCACGCCCGCATAGATCTCCCACGCCAGCCCTGCGGCATCCATTCTGCTTGTCACTTTATCGACCACACCGCATTGCACCAGCGTTTTATCGGTAACAATCAGCGCTTTATGATAACCGCGGCGCGTCACCTCATCGGTTAATGCGTCCACCGCTCCCCGGCCAAACCATGCCGTTTCATTCAGAATCATTCTGTTCGCCATCGCCTGTCTCCTGACATCACTCTTCAATACGTAACCCGTAAGTTTTAAATTTCTCCAGTACGATAGCGATCGCCTCGTCATCCAGTACCGGTACCGGATCGACAATGGCCAGCGTACTTAAATAGAGCTGCGCCAGCACTTCCACTTCATGCGCCAGCCACAACGCTTTGTCTAAATTTTCTTCACAAGCGATAAGCCCGTGATGCTGTAACAGCGTCGCTTTACGATTTTTAAGCGCCACGGCAACATGGTCAGAAAGTTCGCGGGTGCCAAAAGTGGCGTAGGGCGCGCAGGGAATAGAGTTTCCTCCTGCGGCGGCAATCATGTAGTGAATCGCCGGAATCGGGCGATTCAGGATCGAGACTGCCGTACAATGGACAGCGTGGTTATGTACCACGGCATTGGCGTCAGGGCGCGTCTGGTATGCCGCCATATGAAAACGCCACTCGCTGGAAGGCAGCTTGCCCTGCTCATGCTGACCGTCAGCATCAATAAAAACAATGTGCGACTCTGTCAGCTTCTCGTAGGGGATCCCCGTCGGCGTAATCAGCAATCCGCCCTGATAACGTACGCTCACGTTACCTGCCGTCCCCTGATTTAACCCTAACCGCGTCATTTCCAGACAGGTATCAATAATCTGCCGCGCCAGTCTATTTCGTTCCATTATTTACCTCTCTCTGTGATTCAAAATGAGACAACAAAACCGCCTTTCGCATCGCGCTGCTGTCCTGTTGAAATAATCGAATAGTTAGCAACTATCATCATACTGAATAAAGAGAAGGGAATTTAAATAACGATATTTTGTGATTCACATCAATTAATTCGCCACGATAAACCAGACGCCTACCGTTTCTCTCGCCGATAAATGCCCGCTCTTAATAATATTTTTTAAAACGGGCAAAAATGAAGAATAAGTTACTACTGCCCGTTTTCGTGGCAATAATTTAATTCGGGCATTCAGTCTGTGGTTTTTTAAATTAAACATCTCAAACGGTCATTTTTTTATGGAAATTAAAGTGATGATAATCACAGAACGCTCTGCTCTCAGGTATAAATGTGACCGCCATCATATTAAAAGGCCTTTTTTATTTGAAAATGAATCCATGAGTTCATTCCGGACGCCAATTTATTACCGGAAAGAAAAGCGAACTCACCTAATTTTACGGTCTGGTGACCAGAACCGACCGCACGCAAAAGCTTCTGAACCGATGAGGATGCTATGGGAAACACAACAATACAAACGCAGAGTTTTCGTGCTGTGGATGCAGAGCAAAGCAAGAGCAAGCGCTACATTATTCCATTCGCCTTACTTTGCTCGCTATTTTTTCTGTGGGCCGTCGCCAATAATCTGAATGACATTTTATTACCGCAGTTTCAACAAGCTTTTACGCTAACTAACTTTCAGGCTGGGCTTATTCAGTCAGCCTTTTATTTCGGTTATTTCGTCATTCCAATCCCCGCTGGGATTTTGATGAAAAAACTCAGTTATAAAGCAGGGATTATCACCGGGCTTTTTTTGTATGCTGTTGGCGCCGCATTATTCTGGCCTGCCGCTGAGATAATGAATTACACATTATTTTTAATTGGCCTGTTTATCATCGCCGCCGGTTTAGGCTGCCTTGAAACTGCAGCCAACCCTTTTGTTACGGTATTAGGTCCAGAAAGCGGCGGACATTTCCGGCTTAATCTGGCGCAAACTTTTAACTCCTTTGGCGCTATTATCGCCGTTGTGTTTGGGCAAAGCCTTATTTTGTCTAACGTGCCGCATCAATCGCAAGAAGCGCTTGATAAAATGACGCCGGATCAGCTTAGCGCCTATAAACACAGCCTGGTGTTATCGGTACAAACGCCATACATGATTATCGTCGCCATCGTATTAGTAGTTGCGCTGCTGATTATGCTGACCAAATTTCCGGCCCTGCAAAGTGACGATCATAGCGATGCTAAACAAAGCTCTTTCTTATCTTCTCTCTCCCGACTCATCCGTATCCGCCACTGGCGCTGGGCGGTGCTGGCGCAGTTCTGCTACGTGGGGGCGCAAACCGCCTGCTGGAGCTATCTGATCCGCTACGCCATTGAGGAGATCCCTGGAATGACGCCCGGTTTCGCCGCCAACTACCTGACCGGCACGATGGTGTGCTTCTTTATCGGCCGTTTCACCGGGACCTGGCTTATCAGCCGCTTCGCGCCGCATAAAGTGCTGGCCGCCTACGCCCTGTTTGCCATGCTCCTGTGTCTGATTTCCGCCTTTAGCGGCGGACATATCGGCCTGCTGGCGCTGACGTTGTGTAGCGCATTTATGTCAATCCAGTACCCGACCATCTTCTCGCTGGGTATCAAAAATCTGGGACAGGACACTAAGTACGGCTCGTCTTTTATCGTCATGACCATCATTGGCGGCGGTATTGTCACGCCAGTAATGGGCTTCGTTAGCGACGCCGCAGGCAAAATCCCGACCGCCGAACTGGTTCCGGCATTGTGCTTTGCCGTCATCTTCATTTTTGCCCGTTTCCGTTCACAAGCGGCGACAAACTGAACATTTATCCGAATAACGTGAGGAATCTGTCATGAAAAAAATCAGCTTACCGAAAATCGGTATCCGCCCGGTGATTGATGGACGTCGTATGGGCGTACGCGAGTCGCTCGAAGAGCAAACCATGAACATGGCGAAAGCGACGGCGGCGCTCATCACTGAGAAAATCCGCCACGCCTGCGGGGCTCAGGTGGAGTGCGTCATTGCGGATACCTGTATTGCCGGAATGGCGGAATCCGCCGCCTGTGAAGAAAAATTCAGTAGCCAGAACGTGGGCGTGACCATTACCGTTACGCCGTGCTGGTGCTATGGCAGCGAAACCATTGATATGGACCCGATGCGTCCGAAAGCCATCTGGGGCTTTAACGGCACAGAGCGTCCTGGGGCAGTTTACCTTGCCGCGGCGCTGGCGGCGCACAGCCAGAAAGGCATTCCGGCGTTCTCCATTTATGGCCATGATGTGCAGGATGCCGACGATACCTCCATTCCCGCCGACGTCGAAGAAAAACTGCTGCGTTTTGCGCGGGCAGGGTTAGCGGTAGCCAGTATGAAAGGCAAAAGCTACCTCTCCGTGGGCGGCGTGTCGATGGGGATCGCGGGTTCCATTGTCGATCATAACTTCTTTGAATCCTGGCTGGGCATGAAGGTGCAAGCGGTAGATATGACCGAACTGCGCCGCCGTATCGATCAAAAAATTTATGATGAGGCCGAACTGGAGATAGCGCTGGCGTGGGCGGATAAAAACTTCCGCTACGGCGAAGATCAGAACGCCTCGCAGTATAAGCGCAATGAAGCCCAGAACCGCGCGGTGTTAAAAGAGAGCCTGCTGATGGCGATGTGTATTCGCGACATGATGCAGGGCAATAAGACGCTGGCAGACAAAGGGTTAGTTGAAGAATCGCTGGGCTACAACGCCATTGCCGCCGGCTTCCAGGGCCAGCGCCACTGGACCGATCAATACCCGAACGGCGATACCGCCGAAGCGCTGCTCAATAGCTCTTTTGACTGGAATGGCGTACGCGAACCGTTTGTCGTCGCCACCGAAAATGACAGTCTGAACGGCGTAGCGATGCTGTTCGGCCATCAACTCACTGGTACAGCGCAGATATTCGCCGACGTGCGAACCTACTGGTCGCCGGAAGCCGTAGAACGCGTCACCGGCCAGGCACTCAGCGGCCTGGCGGAACACGGCATTATTCACCTGATTAATTCCGGTTCTGCCGCTCTGGACGGTGCCTGTAAACAGCGCGACAGCGAAGGCAAGCCGACCATGAAACCACACTGGGAAATCAGCCAACAAGAGGCGGATGCGTGTCTGGCGGCCACCGAATGGTGCCCGGCGATTCACGAATACTTCCGCGGCGGCGGCTACTCATCCCGTTTCCTGACCGAAGGCGGCGTGCCATTCACCATGACCCGCGTGAATATCATTAAAGGCCTGGGACCAGTACTGCAAATCGCCGAGGGCTGGAGCGTCGAACTGCCGAAAGCGATGCACGATCAGCTTGATGCCCGCACCAACTCTACCTGGCCTACCACCTGGTTTGCGCCGCGTCTTACCGGCAAAGGCCCGTTTACCGATGTCTATTCGGTGATGGCGAACTGGGGCGCTAACCACGGCGTACTCACCATCGGCCATGTAGGGGCGGACTTTATTACTCTCGCCGCGATGCTGCGTATCCCGGTATGTATGCACAACGTGGAGGAGGCGAAGATCTACCGTCCTTCCGCCTGGGCGGCTCACGGTATGGATATCGAAGGCCAGGATTATCGCGCCTGCCAGAATTATGGCCCGCTGTATAAACGTTAATGCGGCTTAGCCCGGTGGCGCAGGCTTACCGGGCCTACGGGCGCGTGAACCGTAGGCCGGATAAGCGTAGCGCCATCGGGCGGCGTTTATGGAGTTATCTATGAAACAAGACGTCATCCTGGTTCTCGACTGCGGTGCGACTAACGTTCGGGCGATCGCCGTTGATCGCCAGGGGAAAATTGTCGCCCGCGCCTCAACCGCTAACGCCAGCGACATTGCCGCAGAAAATAGCGCCTGGCATCAGTGGTCGCTGGACGCCATCCTGCAACGTTTCGCCGACTGCTGCAGGTCACTCTCCAGCGCCCTGTCGGAGTGTGTTGTTCGCGGTATTACGGTGACTACGTTCGGCGTCGATGGCGCGCTGGTCGATGCGCAGGGTAAGCTGCTCTACCCGGTCATCAGTTGGAAATGCCCGCGAACCGCTGCCGTGATGGAAACGATTGAGCGCTTTATCTCGCCCCGGCAATTGCAGACGCTCTCCGGCGTCGGCGCGTTCAGCTTTAACACGCTGTATAAACTGGTCTGGCTTAAAGAGAATCATTCGCGCCTGCTGGAACAAGCTCACTGCTGGCTGTTTATCTCGTCGCTGATTAACCACCGTCTGACCGGCGAGTTTACGACCGATATCACTATGGCAGGCACCAGCCAGCTACTGGATATCCATCAGCGCGACTTTAGTCCGGAAATCCTGCAGGCGACGGGCCTGGCGCGCCGCCTGTTCCCGCGTATCGTGGAAGCGGGCGCCCCGATAGGCACGCTACAGACAGACGCGGCCAGGCTACTCGGTCTCCCGGCGGGTGTGCCGGTGATCTCTGCCGGACACGATACTCAGTTCGCGTTATTCGGCGCTGGCGCGCAGCAAGGTGAACCGGTGCTCTCCTCCGGAACCTGGGAGATTCTGATGGTGCGCAGCGGTCAGGTGGATACCTCGCTGCTCAGTCAGTATCCGGGCTCGACCTGTGAACTGGACAGTCAGTCGGGGCTTTATAACCCCGGAATGCAGTGGCTGGCCTCCGGCGTACTCGAATGGGTACGAAAACTGCTGTGGACGCCGGAAACGCCATGGCAAACGCTGATCGACGAAGCGCGCGCTATTCCCGCTGGCGCGGAAGGCGTGCGGATGCAGTGCGATCTACTCGCCTGCCAAAATGCAGGCTGGCAGGGCGTGACGCTCAATACCACCCGCGGCCATTTCTATCGCGCCGCGCTGGAAGGCCTGACGGCGCAACTGCAGCGTAATCTGCGCACGCTGGAGAAAATCGGTCATTTTAACGCCACAGAACTGTTACTGGTTGGCGGCGGCAGTCGCAACGCTTTGTGGAATCAAATTAAAGCGAATCAGCTTGCTCTCCCTATCAAAGTGCTGGACGATGCGGAAACCACCGTGGCCGGCGCTGCCATGTTTGGCTGGTACGGCGTAGGCGAATTTAGTAGCCCGGAGCAGGCGCGCGCGCAGGTCAATTATCAGTATCGCTATTTCTGGCCGCAAACCGAACCTGAAATTATTAAGGGAGTATGAAATGCTAAAAACCATTTCACCGTTAATTTCCCCGACACTGCTCAAAGTGCTGGCCGAGATGGGCCACGGGGACGAAATCATTTTTTCCGACGCTCACTTTCCCGCGCATAGCCTGGGCCCGCAGGTGATTCGCGCCGATGGTCTTAGCGTCAGCGATCTACTGCGGGCAATTATTCCGCTCTTTGAGCTGGATAGCTACGCCCCGCCGCTGGTGATGATGGCCGCCGTGGAAGGCGACACGCTCGACCCCAGCGTTGAAGCGCGCTATCGCGATGCCTTGTCATTAGAAGCGCCGTGCCCGGATATCGTTCGTATCGACCGCTATGCGTTTTATGAGCGGGCGCAAAAAGCGTTTGCGATCGTTATCACAGGTGAGTGCGCGAAGTACGGAAATATTCTTTTAAAAAAAGGGGTAACGCCGTAATCTCTTGCCGGTGCGCCCGCATGACGCGGGCGTTCATCGAATGATGGGGTGAGAAAAATGAAAGCGGCACGCCAACAAGCGATAGTCGATCTGCTGATCAATCATAAAAGTCTGACCACCGAAGCGCTGGCCACCCGGCTTAACGTCAGTAAAGAGACCATCCGCCGCGATCTCAGTGAACTACAGACGCAGGGAAAAGTGCTGCGTAATCACGGACGAGCTAAATATATTCATCGTGAAAATCAGGACAGCGGCGATCCATTCCATATCCGCCTGAAAAGCCATTATGCGCACAAAGCCGATATTGCCCGTGAAGCGTTAGCGTGGATAGAAGAAGGAATGACGATTGCGCTGGATGCCAGTTCAACCTGCTGGTATCTGGCCCGCCAGTTGCCGGATATTCCCATTCAGGTTTTTACCAATAGCCATCCTATCTGTCAGGAGCTGGGAAAACGCGAACGCATTGCGCTGATAAGTTCCGGCGGCCAGCTTGAACGTAAATATGGCTGTTATGTTAATCCGTCGCTTATCTCACAGCTAAAATCGCTTGATATCGATCTGTTCATCTTTTCCTGTGAGGGGATCGACGGCGGCGGCGATCTGTGGGACTCCAATGCGATCAACGCCGATTTTAAATCTATCCTGCTCAGGCGCGCCTCGCAGTCTTTATTATTGATTGATAAAAGTAAATTTAATCGTTCAGGAGAGGCGCGCATCGGCCATCTGGATGACGTGACGCATATTGTTTCAGATGCGCCGCAATCGTAGACCGGATAAGCGTGCGTCATCCGGCGCTGATGACGCGCCGGACGACGGCAACGCGTTTTTATCGCTCGTCGCGACGTCCGCCAACAGCCGCCCACAACCGACGCACGTGTACCGTCACTTCTTCGCGATCGTGATAAAGCTGACGCGCCTGGATCTGCGCATTAACGCCATGCTCATCCAACTGCGCCTGAAGATACGCCAGGTTATGCGACACCTCTTCATAGCGTTTTTTCATCGGCAGTTTAAGGTTAAAAATCGTCTCCCGACACCAGCCGTTCACCAGCCACTGCGCCATTAACGCGGTGACTTTGGCCGGCTTCTCCACCATATCGCAGACCATCCATGAAATATTATTCCGGTTCGGACGGTACCTGAAGCCATCCTCACGCAACCAGGTCACCTGTCCGGTGTCCATCAGGCTTTGCGCCATCGGGCCGTTATCTACGGAGTAAACCCACATATTGCGCTTCACTAACTGGTACGTCCATCCGCCGGGACAGGCGCCCAAATCCACCGCATACATGCCGTTCGCCAGACGTTCATCCCACTCATCTTCCGGGATGAAAACGTGGAGCGCCTCTTCCAGTTTCAGCGTTGAGCGGCTCGGCGCATCAGACGGAAACTTCAAACGCGGGATGCCCATATAAAACGGTGAATTGTTATGCGCGAACGAATAACCGGTATAGCAACATCCTGGCGCGATAAAAAAGACATGAACGACCGGACGCTTCGGCGTTTCATAATTCGTCAATACGCCCGCATCACGCAAAGCCGCGCGCAGCGGCACCGTAAATTTGCGGCAGAACTTCATCAGTTCTTTACTTTCATTGGTGTCGGCGACTTCAACCCGCAGCTCGCCGCCCTTTTCCACTACGCCCTGCAACATGCCGACAATCGGCGTAATTCTGTCTTCCGGCGGTAAATGTTGCAGCAGTTCCCCCACCACAAACCACTGGCGGGCGAAAATCAACGAACTGAACGGCAGTTCTGAAATCAGCTTTTCGCCATCTTCCGGCTGGTAGCATTCATAAATGACATAGCCTGCGTTCTCTTTTACGCGTGCAAAACCAAATATTTCCCGTTTTCCCGCTTTATCGGTAATTTCTGCAGCGCACTCTTTTTCAAACCCCGGACGGCAGAGCAATACAACTTTATTCATGGCTCGCGCCCTTACGTTTCATACGAATGGCGCCAATCAGCAATAGCGCCCAGCCCACCAGGAAACTGACGCCGCCGACAGGCGTGATATACGCCCACAGGCGCAGATGCGAAAGCGCAAGGCAGTACAGACTGCCGCTAAACAGCACCGTGCCCAGCGCCAGAAAAACGCTGCTCCAGTAAAACCAGATGCTGATACGGCGCTGCATCGCCACCGCCAGGCCAAAGATCGCCAGCGTATGGAACGCCTGATATTGCAGGCCGGTCTGAATCCAGCCCATTTCAACCACGCCCAGGGTTTTACTCAAAACATGCGCCCCGAACGCGCCCAGAGCAACGTAAATAAAACCGCTGATAGCGGCGACAATCAGCATAAAACGGCTGGTCATGGTCATACCCTAAGTTAATTATTGTTCGTAACGAAAACGGAATTTTTCTTGCTCCGTCGCCGCCTTCGCCAAAATCCACTGACGGAAGGCGGCTATTTTACCCAGTTCTGCCTGGCTGTCATGACAAACCAGATAAAAAGCATTCTTACTCACCAGAACATCGTTAAATGGACACACCAGTCGCCCGGCTTCAATTTCCGACTGCGCCATAACATTATTCGCCAGCGCGATCCCCTGTCCGTGAATAGCGGCCTGTAGCACCATCGCGCTGTGGCTAAATATCGGCCCTTGCTGAACGTTAATATGGTTGAGCCCTAACTGACGAGTATAGGCCTGCCAGTCACGCCGGGAGGCGTCGTGCAATAGCGTGTGTTTCGCCAGATCTTCCGGCGTTTTTAACGGTTTTTCGCCTGTGAGTAATAAAGGAGAACAGACGGGCAGTAAATATTCTGCGTATAATTTTTCGACGCGCAAGCCCGGCCAGTTTCCCCGGCCATAAAAAATCGCGACATCGACATCGTCTGCCAGTTTATCTTCCTGACGGTCAACGGCTTGTATCCGAACGTCAATTCCCGGATAAGCTGAGTTAAAGCTGGAGAGCCTGGGCACCAGCCACTGGATGGCAAAACTGGGTGGTAAACTCACCGTCAGCGCCCCTTTAGCACTGCGCGCCTGGAGCTTACGCGTTGCTTCCGTGAGCTGGGAAAATATCTCTTTAATGTCGAGAAAATAGCTTTGGCCTTCTTCCGTCAGCAGCAGCGAACGATTGCGGCGGCGGAACAGTTTTAGCCCCAAAAAATCCTCAAGTGACTTAATTTGGTGGCTTACTGCGGCCTGCGTCACAAAAAGTTCTTCCGCTGCTCGCGTAAAGCTCAAATGGCGCGCGGCAGCATCAAAAACGCGTAACGCATTTAAAGGAGGTAATCGTTTTGACATGGCCTCTGGACTTAATGTCGAATGAATTTAACAAATAGGTAACAACATGTAACCTATTAGTTTTTTTAATCTGAGACATTATAAATTGTCCGTTGAGGTTCTACCAGCAAATACCTATAGTGGCGGCACTTCCTGAGCCGGAACGAAAAGTTTTATCGGAATGCGTGTTCTGATGGGCTTTTGGCTTACGGTTGTGATGTTGTGTTGTTGTGTTTGCAATTGGTCTGCGATTCAGACCACGGTAGCGAGACTACCCTTTTTCACTTCCTGTACATTTACCCTGTCTGTCCATAGTGATTAATGTAGCACCGCCATATTGCGGTGCTTTTTTTTGTATAACAAACGGTTAGTTTTCCAGAGCCACCATCTCTTTCACGTCAGTACGATTGATCTGCTGTTTGTTGCCATTAGCGTCTTTATACGAAATCATACCGGTATCGTTATCGGTCTGGGGTTTACCGTCGGTCACAATGCTACGTCCATCATTGGTGTGCATAACGTAATTAGGACCGGAACAGGCGCTCAGGGCAAAAGTCAGCATACATGCAGAGATAATTGCGGCAGTCTTTTTCATCTTCTTCTCCTTAAAGCTGTTTGTGCTATTTAAAGCGGACTCCGTAACAGGCTTAAACATTCGCCTAACATTATTCAGCATAACCTCCTTTACATAATTCGCCAGGATATACAGACGATTCCGATGGTTAGGACAAACCTTGTATCAGCCGCGCTTTTACGCCACGATCGGTAAACTGAACCGAGGAATATCATGAACGCTTTTAATCCCACGCAGTTTCGCGCGCAGTTTCCCGCGCTAGCCGATGCGGGTGTTTATCTCGATAGCGCCGCCACGGCATTAAAGCCACAGGCAGTCATTGACGCCACGCACCAGTTTTATTGTTTGAGCGCCGGTAACGTTCATCGTAGCCAGTTTGCGCAGGCGCAGCGCCTGACGGCGCAATATGAAGCGGCCAGAGCAAAAGCGGCGCGACTGTTAAACGCGCCCGATGAAAAAAGTATCGTCTGGACACGCGGCACCACCGAAGCGATCAACATGGTGGCGCAGTGTTACGCCCGTCCTCGTCTGCGCCCCGGCGATGAAATTATCGTTAGCGTCGCCGAGCATCACGCCAACCTTGTGCCCTGGCTAATGGTGGCGCAACAAACCGGCGCGCAGGTCATAAAACTGCCGCTTAATGACCGGCGTCTTCCTGATGTTGAGCGTCTGCCGGAACTGATCACGTCGCGCAGCCGCATTCTGGCGCTGGGGCAAATGTCGAACGTAACGGGCGGCTGCCCGGATCTCGCAAGCGCTATCAGCGCCGCTCACGCGGCGGGAATGGTCGTGATGGTAGATGGCGCGCAAGGCGCGGTACACTTCCCGGCGGATGTTCAGCAGCTTGATATCGATTTTTATGCTTTTTCCGCTCACAAACTGTATGGCCCGACCGGTATCGGCGTGCTGTACGGTAAGCCGGAGCTTCTTGAGGCGATGTCGCCCTGGCTCGGCGGCGGCAAGATGCTCCGTGACGTTAGCTTTGAAGGCTTCACCACTCAAAGCGCTCCCTGGAAGCTGGAAGCGGGGACGCCGAACGTCGCCGGGGTCATCGGCCTGAGCGCTGCGCTGGAATGGCTGTCCGATATCGATATTGAACAGGCCGAAAACTGGAGCCGGGGGCTGGCGACGCTGGCGGAAGACGCACTGGCGAAACGTCCGGGCTTTCGTTCGTTCCGCTGCCAGGACTCCAGCCTGCTGGCCTTTGATTTTGTCGGCGTGCACCACGGCGATATGGTGACACTGCTGGCGGAATACGGTATTGCGCTCCGGGCCGGGCAACATTGCGCCCAGCCATTGCTGGCGGAACTTGGCGTCACAGGGACTCTGCGCGCCTCTTTTGCGCCGTATAATACCCAACATGATGTGGATGCGTTGGTTAACGCCGTTGACCGCGCGCTGGAACTGCTGGTGGATTAATGACAAACCCTCTTTATACCGGACACCCGTTCGGCACAACGGTAACGGAAGAGACGTTACGCGCTATCTTTCTCCCGCTGATCCAGTGGGAGGATAAATATCGTCAGTTGATTCTGTTAGGAAAACAGCTCCCCGCTCTGCCGGATGAATGCAAAGCGCAGGCGAAGGAGATAGCCGGCTGCGAGAACCGCGTCTGGCTGGGCTTTACCCGATCAGATAACGGAACGATGCACTTTTTCGGCGACAGTGAGGGGCGGATTGTCCGTGGCCTGCTGGCGGTATTGCTCACCGCGGTGGAAGGAAAAAACGCCGCCGAATTACAGGCTCGTTCACCGCTGGCGCTGTTTGATGAGCTGGGTTTACGCGCCCAGCTTAGCGCCTCACGTAGTCAGGGGCTGAACGCGCTGAGCGAAGCGATTGTTGCCGCAACGCATAAGGGTTGAAATAGCGTAAATATTCTGTCGCCTGACAGCGCCGCCCGCAGCGGTCAGGCGATGCAGATAAAATAATCCAGTCACTTTATTAGTTTCGGCGTCAGATTTCCCTGATAAACATTCTTTTGATTTTTATCAGCTATCACAATGAAATTACAATGTTAGAATCCATGTTAAAACGGCGTGAAGATTTTAGAGTAAATAAAGCCACTCGATGTAGCGTAGCAGGAGAACTGGAAAATTCATACGCATCGGGTGAAGTTATAACAGGATATGGATAAGTGGAAAAATATCTGCGTAGCGGTACCATGTTTGTGGTACTGGCATTTATATTATGGGGGTTAACACCTTTATATTATCAATATTTATCAGGGGGAAATCTCGCACAAATATTGATATACCGGGTGTTCTGGTCAATTCCATTATTACTGGCAGTAAGATTGTTATTTCGGCAGCGAACGCGATTTCATGATGCCTGGAAAGATAAAAAATCTTTTTTCTTCTGCATGATCGCCGGACTTTTGATGATTGTCTCATGGTCATCTTTTATTTATGCGCTAACCCATCATCTGGTGCTTGATGCCAGCCTCGGCTATTTTATCAACCCGCTATTTGTTATTGCGCTGGGATGCATTTTTCTTAAAGAAAAACTGTCGTTGTTTCAGGCCATCGCCGTTTTTTCTGGTGTCTGTGGCCTGACTTTTCAAATTATCATGCTACGGCATTTCCCGGCGCTGGCGCTAACCATGGGATTATCATTTGCGCTATATGGCCTGGCGCGAAAGTTTATACATTATGATGTGATGACATCGATAACGATTGAAACATTATGGGCATTGCCTGTCTCACTATTAATTTTTCTCTTTAGCGATAGCGGACCAATTATATCCGCTAATACTCCTTTCTTTTTGTATGTCATGACGGCGCCAGTGACGATCATTCCACTGGTATTATTTGCCATCGCGT
Organism: Salmonella sp. SAL04202; assembly: GCF_046550775.1. Classification (NCBI taxonomy): domain Bacteria; kingdom Pseudomonadati; phylum Pseudomonadota; class Gammaproteobacteria; order Enterobacterales; family Enterobacteriaceae; genus Salmonella; species Salmonella sp. SAL04202. The sequence goes on from NZ_JBGDXK010000002.1 coordinate 284,514, forward strand.
TAAATCACACCTCGTTGATTGTCACCGGACTGGCGCAATATATAGAGCCGTCTTTACAGTTCTTACTTGCCATTATGATATTTGGCGAGCACATTAATTACGCGGAACTGCTCTGCTTTTGTGCGGTATGGTTCGGGTTGTTTTTATGCATATCTGAAAATTTATATTCCCATTATCTCCGCGCCCGTCTGAAATCGGTGTTCGGCAGGGTACAGCGCTTCTTTCGCTAACGAAGGGCGCAGGGCCGGATACGCGTCTGCGTGACACTCCGCCCCGTCCTTTTATTCTTGTCGCGCCGCTTTAGCCATGATCTTCTTCAGCGCATGGGAAACGGCGACAAAACCGAACGTTGCCGTCACCATCGTCGCCGCGCCGAAGCCAGAGGCGCAATCCATCCGTTTTGGCCCTTCTGCGGTAGCTTTCATCGCGCATACGGAACCGTCCGCCTGTGGGTAAACCAGCGCTTCAGTGGAAAAAACGCAGTCCACGCCCAGCTTACCTTTACTGTTCTTCACTACGCCAAAATTATGTTTCAATCTCTCACGCAGTTTTGCCGCCAGCGGATCCTGTATGGTTTTCGCCAAATCAGCGACCTGGATTTGCGTCGGATCGATCTGCCCGCCCGCGCCGCCAGTGGTCACTAAAGGAACCTTATATCGGCGACAGTACGCAATCAGAGCGGCTTTTGGACGAACGCTGTCAATGGCGTCAATGACATAGGTAAAACCCGCGTCCATATAACCCGCCACATTATCCGGCGTGATGAAATCATCGATAACCGTTACCCGGCACTCCGGGTTAATTTGCCGAATCCGTTCGGCCATCACTTCCGCTTTCGCCAACCCGACGTTATCACGCAACGCATGGATCTGACGGTTCGTATTGGTCACGCAGACATCGTCCATATCAATCAGCGTAATCGCACCGATGCCCGTACGCGCCAGCGCCTCTGCCGCCCATGATCCCACCCCGCCGATTCCCACGACGCAGATATGCGCCTCAGCAAACCGCTGCAGCGCTTTTTCACCGTACAGACGCGCGGTGCCGCCAAAGCGTTGGCGCCAGGCATCACTTATCACCACTGACATATGACCTCAGAATAAAAAAAGGTGAGGTTATTCCTCACCCCTGCTCACTATTTTCAGGCCCGATAGCGATCGCGTTATCGGGCAATCCGGTTGTCGCAGAATACCACAATCAGCCGCTAAACACGTTACCGGCGCCCGGCGCGCTTTTTAACACCCAGACGCGACCATAGTGATTATACCATCCGGCACGATGCCCGGCATCCGGGCCGATCCCCTGGTAAATATCAAAGTGCTGGCCTTTAATCGCTCCGCCGACATCCAGCGCGACCATCAAACGTAGCTCATACTGACCGCTAAATTTACCGTTGTTATCCAGCAACGGTACTTCCGCCAACAAGGTCGTGCCAGGCGGAATGATGCTGCGGTCGGAGGCGACGGATGCTCGCCCAATCAGCGGTACGGCGCTGGCGCCTTTGACCGGCGCAAAAGATTGCGGCTTAAAGAAGACGAACGACGGGTTCTGCTCCAGTAATTCACGCACTTCCGCTTCGCTGTGCTTCTCTCCCCATTCGCGTATAGCCTGCATCGACATATCTTCTTTTTTTACTTCACCGCGATCGATAAGCACTTTACCAATACTGCGATAAGGCCAGCCGTTTTTACCGGCATAACTAAAGAAGTTCAGCGGACTACCATCACCGAAATCAATATAACCGCTGCCCTGGACATCCATAATAAAGTTATCCATCAGCGAATTACTCCAGGCCAGGATGTACTTATCGCTCAGCGCGCCTGCGTAGATCTGAGCGCGGGACGGTAAGCGTCCGCGTTTTGGCGGCATACTATAGATAGGATACTGGAACGCGCCCTGGCGCGTATGGCGAGCCTGAACGACGGGCGTATAGTAGCCCGTGAACTGGACGTTACCGTAGTTGTCGGTGCCTTCCATCTGCCAGGCATCGATACCAAACTGACGCATAGTGCGCGTATCGCCTCCGGAACGTAACCAGTTCTGGACAGCGTTATAGACGTTGCTTTGATTGGTGTATAAACGCGGCGACGCGGAACGGATCTGGTTGACCTGCTCGGCAAAGTCACCAGCATTAATCGGCGCGCCCACCGCGTCCGGCTGGTTTACCAGGGAGAAGGGCTGGGTAAATTTCCCGTCCTTATATTGCTGACCGCGATCGGTCGGTTTTGATGAACAGGCAGCCAGCATTGCCAGCATTACGCCTGTCGCCACATATTTTGCCCAACGTCCTTTCATGGTGTCTCGTCTTCTGCGTAATCGAAAGTGCCCGGTGAAGATAACAAACCGTCCGAAGTAATGAAATGCGATCGCGATCTCATTATGTAAATTCGTTTAAAAATCGCGCTATCTGCGGTGTATTTGCGCAATTCATGAGAAATTAGCGATTTATATGAAAAAAGGGTTGCAACAAAAGCTCAGCGGAGTATAGTGCGCATCCACGGACGCGGGGTGGAGCAGCCTGGTAGCTCGTCGGGCTCATAACCCGAAGGTCGTCGGTTCAAATCCGGCCCCCGCAACCAATTACAATGAGAATGCAAGTTTAGACGGACGCGGGGTGGAGCAGCCTGGTAGCTCGTCGGGCTCATAACCCGAAGGTCGTCGGTTCAAATCCGGCCCCCGCAACCAACTTAATGAACACCCTTACGGGTGTTTTTTTGTATCTGTCGTCTGGTCCGCAACGACAGTGCGGGCAGCATCCTTCTTACCCGCGCAATAAACTCGCCGTCATCTCAGGTTAACTTCTTCTCGCCAGCGTCGCCCCATCGGCAAAATACGCTTTAATGCCCGCCAGAATCGACTCTGCGACCTGTTGCTGGAACGTCGCGGTCTTGAGCTTGCGTTCTTCTTCAATGTTACTGATAAACGCCGTCTCGACCAGAATAGATGGAATATCGGGCGCCTTTAACACCGCAAACCCCGCCTGCTCGACCTTGTTTTTATGCAGGTCATTAATTTTACCAAGCTGCTTCAACACCGCTTTACCGAATTTCAAACTATCGGCAATGGTCAGCGATTGCACCATATCGAACATCGTATGGTCGACATAACGGTCACCGCTTTTGCTCACGCCGCCAATTAAGTCCGAGGCGTTCTGCGTTTGCGCCAGATATTTCGCTGCGGTACTGGTGGCGCCTTTGGTCGATAGCGCGAATACGGATGAACCGCTAGGCTGCCGGCTGGTGAAGGCATCCGCATGAATAGAGACAAACAGGTCGGCGCGCTGTTTCTGCGCTTTCGCCACCCGGACTTTTAACGGAATGAAGATGTCTTCATTGCGCGTCATATAGACCTTCATGTTGCCTTCTTTTTCGATCAACGCGCGCAGGCGGCGGGCTATCTGGAGCACCACGTCTTTTTCACGCGTTTTGTATTTGCCTATCGCGCCGGGGTCTTCGCCGCCGTGTCCCGGATCAAGCATAATGACAATGGGACGATCGCGCCCCGCTTTACCGGGCTGCGGCCCGCTTTGCGAAGGCGGCACCTGCTTATCCAGATCGCCTTTATTGTAGTCTTCCAGCAGCGCCAGCAGCGGATCCTGCATATCCTGCGCATTGGCAGGATAAAGATCCATCACCAGACGTTCTTTAAAGCCTGCCACAGGCGCCAGCGCAAATAGCTGCGGCTTCACGTTTTGTTTTAGCTCAAAGACCATACGCACAGTCTTAGGATCAAACTGCCCTACCCTTGCGGATTTGATATACGGATCGTCGCTGCGAATCTGCGCGCCAATGCCTTTAAGCACCGAGTTCAGATTCACATCCTCAATATCTACCACCACGCGGTCCGGGTTACTTAAGGCAAATTGTTTATATTTCAGCAGACGATTCGACTCTACCGTGACGCGGGTATAGCTGGACGCAGGCCAGATACGCACCGCAACGACCTGGCTTACGGCAGCCAGCCCGACCTGGCTCACGCTTAATAGCCACATGGCGCCCGCGCCTTGTAGTAAACGGCGACGGCTGATTGCTGAATTGGCTCCCGACATGCTTCTCCCGAGCAAAAACTAAATAGAGATCATACAAAGTTCATCCAAATTGACCGGAAACTTTAGCGAATGACGCATAATCTGTCATCTATAAAAGGGTAAACATTCTTTTTATATTCACGGCATTACTAAGAAAAGCGATCGGACCGCATAAAATTTACGCTTGCACAGAGGGCAAAAACAGAATAAAAATACACTAATTTCGAATAATAATTCACTAGTGGGGCGCGCAATGATAAAGGAACGTAAAACCGAACTGGTAGAAGGGTTTCGCCATTCAGTTCCCTATATCAACACCCATCGCGGAAAAACCTTTGTCATTATGCTCGGCGGCGAAGCCATTGAGCATGACAATTTTTCCAGCATCGTTAGCGATATCGGGCTACTGCATAGCCTCGGTATTCGCCTTGTCGTGGTGTATGGCGCGCGACCGCAAATCGACGCCAATCTGGCCGCGCATCATCATGAACCGATTTACCACAAAAACACGCGGGTGACGGACGCCAAAGCACTGGAGCTGGTGAAACAGGCCGCCGGTTTACTCCAGCTTGATATTACCGCCCGTCTGTCGATGAGTCTGAACAATACGCCGTTGCAGGGCGCGCACATTAATGTCGTCAGCGGCAATTTCACCATTGCGCAGCCGCTGGGCGTTGATGATGGCGTGGACTACTGTCATAGCGGCCGTATCCGGCGCATTGATGAAGATGCGATCAACCGCCAGTTGGATAACGGCGCGATCGTTCTGATGGGGCCGGTCGCCGTCTCAGTGACCGGCGAAAGTTTTAATCTGACCTCAGAAGAGATTGCCACTCAACTCGCCGTTAAACTGAAAGCGGAAAAAATGATCGGTTTCTGTTCTTCTCAGGGCGTTACCAATAGCGAGGGCGGCATCATTTCTGAACTCTTCCCGAATGAAGCGCAGGCACGGGTAGAAGAGTTGGAAGCGCAGGGCGATTACAACTCCGGAACCGTACGTTTTTTGCGCGGCGCGGTAAAAGCCTGTCGTAGCGGCGTTCGTCGTTGCCATCTGATCAGCTATCAGGAAGATGGCTCGCTATTACAGGAACTGTTCTCGCGTGATGGTATCGGTACGCAGATCGTCATGGAGAGCGCCGAGCAGATCCGCCGCGCCACCATCAACGATATTGGCGGTATTCTGGAGCTTATCCGCCCACTGGAACAGCAGGGCATTCTGGTACGCCGTTCCCGTGAACAACTGGAGATGGAGATCGATAAATTTACCATTATTCAGCGCGATAATATGACTATCGCCTGCGCGGCGCTGTATCCTTTTGTGGAAGAGAAAATAGGCGAAATGGCCTGCGTAGCGGTACATCCGGATTACCGCAGCTCATCGCGTGGAGAAGTGCTTCTGGAGCGGGTTGCCGCCCAGGCGCGGCAAATGGGGCTGCGTAAATTGTTTGTGCTGACGACGCGCAGTATTCACTGGTTCCAGGAGCGCGGTTTTACGCCTGTCGATATTGAGTTACTGCCTGAGAGCAAGAAAAAAATGTATAACTATCAGCGACGTTCAAAGGTGCTGATGGCGGATTTAGGATAACAAGGTGGGCCTGATGGCGCTGCGCTTATCAGGCCTACGCTCGAAAGCATCATTTGGAGGCCGGATAAGACGCTACGCGTCGCCATCCGGCGAGAACTCGTCTTATCCGGTACGACTGACTTCATCAAATAAGGTGGCTAACCCGCTGCGCCGTTCCGTACGCGTCACAATCGCGCCTGCCAGGATCCGTTCATCGGCATACAGCGATAACCGCCGCCGCGCCCGCGTAACCGCGGTATACACCAGCTCCCGCGTCACGACCGGCGAACGCTGGCTGGGTAAAATCAGTGCGGCGTGATCAAATTCAGACCCCTGTGATTTATGTACCGTCATCGCCCAGGTTGTATCATGTTCCGGCAGACGGCTGGGCTGAACGGACTTGATCGTGCCGTCCGGCATCACAAACCAGACGCGTAACCCCTGCCCGCGATCGAGCGCAATACCAATATCGCCGTTAAATAGCCCCAACGCGCTATCGTTGCGCGCAATCATTACCGGACGCCCTTCATACCAGCGAGAGTGCGGATGCCGCTGAATTTTTCGTTGCTGCACCATCGCCTGCTCAATGCGGTCATTCAGTCCCCTCACGCCAAATGGGCCTTCGCGCAGCGCGCAAAGCAGTTGATACTCATTGAAAGCCTGAAGGATTGCCTCCGGCGTTGCTTTTTCATGCAGCAACCGCAGGTAGCGACCATAGCCCGCCAGCGCTTCATCCAGCATCCCGGCATAATCGTCGCTACTTTGCAATGTACGCTTCTCTATATCGCTAAACCCCTGCTGAAAAACAGCCTGGATTGCCGACCTGTCGCCGCAGTTAATTGCCGCCGCCAGCTTGCCGATGCCAGAATCGCTGCCGAAACGGTAGCTCTTTTGCAACAAACAGAGGCTATCGCGTAAAGACGCGGCTTGCGTTCCGGCCCCCGCCGGAATGGCGCTCCCTGTTAGTCGACTTAGCTGTCGGGCGCGTTCCGCCGTAAACCCTGCGTTGACATAGGCGCAAATATCGCCCAACACAGCGCCCGCCTCAACGGATGCCAACTGATCGCGATCGCCAAGAAAAATGACCCGCCCGTGCGGCGGCAGAGCGTCAATCAAACGTGACATCATCGGCAAATCAATCATTGATGCTTCATCGACCACCAGCACGTCCAGATGCAGCGGGTTGCCCGCATGATGGCGTAATCGCTGGCTGCCGGGCTGTGCGCCCAGCAGTCGGTGCAGCGTACTGGCGTCCTCCGGTATACGCTTTTTCTGCGCATCGGTAAGAGGAAGCTGACGCAACGCCGCGCCGAGCGACTCCGTCAGGCGTGCGGCCGCTTTCCCGGTCGGCGCCGCCAGCCGGATACGGCAACGTTCGCCATCCGCCATTTGAATTAATGCCGCCAGCAGCTTCGCGACGGTGGTGGTTTTACCGGTACCGGGACCGCCTGAAATCACGGAGATACGGCGAGTGAGCGCTACGGCGGCGGCCACCTTTTGCCAGTTCACCTCGTCTGTCGGAGGGAATAGCGCGTCCAGAATACGGGATAACTGATCTTCATCTACGGCGATGGCCTGGTTAACCTCGTTAAAAAAGCGCGCAACCGTACGCTCGTTGCACCACATGCGATTCAGGTAGAGACGATCGCCGCACAGAATTAACGGCGCGGGGCTATCGCCGCAGCTAACCGCCGCAGACGCCAGTAACCGCTTTTTCCAGTCGATTGGCGTAGCCGTTTCGCTTATCCAGGCGACCAGTAAGGGATGCGCCTCCTCCGTTAACGTTAAACGCGACAACGGCAGACACACGTGACCTTCACCTGCGTCATGACTAAGCAGCGCTGCCGCCAGCGTCACGGCGGGATCGTCGTTACCGGCGACGGTTAAAGCAAACTGGGCATCAATGGGCCGTAAGAGTTTTTGTTCAACGGCCTCCAGCAACCGCTCCTGGATTGTCATTGCGCCTCCTCACTCATTTCACCTGCAAACATATCATCCAGTTGGTTAATTAACGCCGCCGCAGGGCGAGTGGTAAAAATACCCTGCTGCGGACGTTCGCTATCCACCCCGCGTAAAAAGAGATAGATGACGCCGCCGAAATGGCGTTCATAGTCGTAATTCGCCATGCGATGACGAAGGTAACGGTGCAATGCCAGCGTATAAAGCTGGTACTGCAAATCATAGCGATGCGCCTGCATCGCCGCAGCCATCGCCGTCTGGGTATAAGCGGCGCTATCCTCGCCCAGCCAGTTAGATTTATAGTCGAGCAGGTAATAGCGCCCCTCATAACGGAACACCAGGTCGATAAAGCCCTTTAACATGCCGCGAACCTGCATAAAATCCAGCGCAGGGCAACCTGCTGAAAGCGGGTCGTATCGACGAATCAACGCATCCAGCTCTCCGGCGGTAAGCGGCTGGGCAATCGGCAGATAAAACTCCATTTCGACCTGTTTTTCACGCTCGGTCAGCACGCTCAGACTAACGCCCGTCTCGTTAAGGGGAACGTGCAACACGGTGTCCAGCCAGCGGGTAAGTACGGGCTCCCATCGCGTTTCAAAACCACTCAGCTCCAGTTTTTCCTGTACCCATTGGGGGTTTATCGGTTGAGTAAAATCAAGCTCTTCAAACAGGCTGTGCAAAAATGTTCCCGGCGATGCCCCGCGAGGAAAGTGATGCGGCGTCATTGCCGGCGCTTCCGCCGCTTCGCCAACGCCTGCGGCGTCAATGTCGAGACGAGGAATAAGATCTTGCGCCACGCTATGTCCCCGCTGCTGCAAACCGGAATAACTGGTGACGCGCCAGCTATCATAAAGCAGGCGTTGCAACGTTCTGGCGCTGAGTTCCGCGTGCGATGCAGCGGCAATTTGCCAGCGGTCGTTATCCGTATTGCCTGGCGTTCGACACACGATATCCTCGTCGCATAGCGCCTCAATACAGGCGCGAAGGCCTGCGGCATCCATCGGTTCGCCTTTTTGCAGGAGTCGCCCAAGCGCGCTTTGGTGCACATCCGTCTCGCCTTTCTTATCGCTGCGACGCCGTACCAGCGGCGCGACGCCGAGGCTGCAATGCCACACTGCACGGGTCAGCGCGACATAAAGTAGGCGCAGGTCTTCCGCCAGGCGTTCGGCTTCCGCCAGTGCTATGCTCTCTTCGGCGTGACTAAGGTCCAGCACCGCCTCGTAGGAGTGCCTGTCGTGATAAAAAGCCTGGTCCTGCACGCGGAAATGGGTGATAAAAGGTAACCAGACCAGCGGGTATTCCAGACCTTTCGATTTATGAATGGTGACGATTTGCACCAGATGCTTATCGCTTTCCAGACGTAGTTGCTGGCTGGAAGCATTGCTATCGGGTTCAAGGATATGTTGCGCCAGCCAACGCACCAGCGCATGTTCGCTTTCCAGCTGCGAACCGGCTTCCTGTAACAGCTCGCTAATATGCAGAATATCCGTCAGCCGACGTTCACCTCCCGCCGTCGCCAGCAGGTTTTCAGCAATATTGCGCGCCGATATTAGCGCGCGCAGCATAGGCATCACGCCGCGTTTATGCCAAATCTGTCGGTAGCCATCAAACTCTTCAACAACCGCATCCCACGCATTTTCATCATTGTTAAGCGTTTCGATATCCAGCGCGGTAAGGCCCATCATTGATGTCGCCAGAGCGCTACGCAACGTATTTTCACGTTCGGGCGCCATCACCGCCTGCAACACCCACAGCATCTCCTGCGCTTCGAGCGTTTCGAATACGCTGTCGCGGTTAGAAAGATAGACGGAGGGGATCGCCAGTAAGGTCAGCGCATCCCGTATCAGCGCGGCTTCCCGCCTGCTGCGCACCAGCACGCTGATATCCGAGGCGCGAACGGGCCGCGACGAATCGCCGTTCGTCAGCAGCGCGTCGCCCGTTTGCCCGGCACGCAGCCAGTCGCGAATTTGCGTGGCGCACACCTGCGCCATATAACTTTGATAATCGCCCGAACCGCAGCTTTCCCCCTCCATTAGCCACAGGGTCATCGCCGGTTGAGGCGCGTCATTCACTTTAAATTGCAGCGACTGGTTTCTGGGCGCAAACTTTACCGGACTGAAGGGAATATCGCGGAACATAAAGGCGTCGTTCATCTGACTGAACAGCTTGTTAACGCTATTCACCATCCCCGGCGCGGAGCGCCAGTTAGTGTCAAGGGTATAGTGCGCGCTCACTTCGCTGCGAGCCTTCATGTAGGTAAAGATATCCGCGCCACGAAACGCATAAATCGCCTGTTTAGGATCGCCAATCAGCAATAGCGCCGTATCGGGTTGATGTCGCCAGATACGGCGAAAAATACGGTACTGCTGTGGGTCGGTATCCTGAAATTCATCGATCATCGCCACCGGAAAACGGGTACGAATCGCCGCAGCCAGCGCCTCGCCGCTTTCACTACGCAGCGCGGTATCTAAACGGCTGAGCATATCGTCAAACCCCAGCTCGCCGCGCCGGCGTTTTTCCTGAGCCACCGTTTCACGGATCTCTGATAGCGCTCGGGTAAGAACCAGATCTTTAATCGATAGCGGTTCGCCCAACAGGTTATCAATGGCGACAAACAATGGGTGCTGGGGCGTCACGCCGCCAGCTTTGGTGCGCTCAGCTAAAAAACGCTGTGAAAATTTTCCCAACGCCTCGGGTAATTGATAATTTTTGGTCTCTTCTTGCGCCCACGCGGTGATCTTTTCGATCCATTTCGCCTGATTGCCGCGGTTGAACTTTCTGCGATCGATGCCGGATGATTCGATCAGCGCGTCCAGCTCGCTAACCGCCTCACACCACTGCTGCTTCACCTGGTTGATGCGCGCCAGGATCTGTTCATGACGCGATGCCAGCGTCTCCTCCTGCGATGGCGGCGCTTTAATGACCGGCGCTTCGCCCTGCAGATAACGATCGATATCCTTTAAGAGCGCCTTCGGTCCCTTCCACACGTCAAACACCACCTGCGCGATGTCGCGCGGCAGCGGATAGCAATGACGCCGCCAGAAATCGGCGCAGGCCTGATAACGCAACAAAGATTCGTCTTCAATAAGCTGTTGCTCAAACAACATACCGGATTCGAAAGCGTTCAGGCTGAGCATACGCTGGCAAAAACCGTGGATGGTAAAAACCGCGGCCTCGTCCATTTGTCGTTCCGCCAGTAATAACCACTGTGCGGCCTGCTTTTTGTCGCTAATTTCTTCCAGCAAGCGGGCATAAAGCGGATTATCCGTGCTTTCCCGCAGACAGGCGATGCGCAACTCATGGATATTACTGCGGATTCGCCCACGCAGCTCTTCAGTGGCGGCCTCCGTAAAGGTTACCACCAGCAGTTCTTCAACGGTCAACGGGCGGGGAAATGCGGCACTGCCGCCCAGGCCGAGCAATAACCGCAGATACAGCGCCGCGATAGTAAACGTTTTGCCTGTGCCCGCTGATGCTTCAATCAAACGCTCGCCTGTCAGGGGCAAGCGTAGAGGATCAAGAGTCTCGGCGACATCATTCATTCTTTTCGCTCATTAGAGGTAACGTTTGCTGCAATGCGCTGACGTTATCCCACACTTTCCAGCCTGTCGGATGCACGTATTCTGCTTTTCCATTCTGGCTACCGGCAATCTGTGACAATATTGCCATACCTTGTGGTTCCACCACCGCCAGGTGGAAGAAGTCGGCAAGCTTTTGTGGCGTCAGCAATTTTATCTGAGCGATGATTTTATCACGCGAGTCAAAGCGCATATTACCCCGATCGAAATCCTTGCTTAAACGGGATGCTTCTTCGCCCAACGTTTGCGGCGCCTGGCGCATTTGCGTAATGATCGCCTGCTGAATTTGGGCGAACTCTTCCGGCTTCATCGCCCTCAGCTTCGCCTCGGCGTCAGGGAAAAATGCCTGGTAGCGTTGCCACAGGTAAGAGGGCTGTTTATCGTTGCTCTGTAGCAGGAATCCCATTCCCCACTGACGGCCAACGCTCATCGGAAAGGCAAAAACGGCGTATCCCAGTTGCTCTTCGGTTCGTAGCTGATTGTAAAACCACGGTTGAACAATCTGACCTAACATCGCGCTGTAGGCGGCGCTGACGTACTCGTCGTAGCCGACCGGGACAAAGACCGCTGCTAACGCGGAGTCGGTGCTACTGCCCGCTTTTTCAAATATTACGGACTGCTTTTTCTCAACCACCACGTCTTTGTTACGACACCACGCCGATCCGTTCGCCGCGAGCTGTTTTTGAACATCTTGCGCCAGAGAGGTCGCCTGGGCTTCGCTCATATTCCCTATAACCAGAAATTCCGGACGAGCGCCCGTTTTTAACGCATTACGATAGGCCATTACCTCTTTCAACGTAATGGACGGCAGTAAAGCGCGACGTTCATCACGGGAAAAATAAGGCACCTGCGAAATCATCTGCACCGGCATAATCGCCTGTTCGTAGGCTTTTCCCTTCTCCGCAGAATCCATCATCTGCGTATACCAGGATTTCGCCTGCGCCAGCTGTTCCTCCGTGGCGTCGTAGCTAAAATATCCTTCCAGCAACGCCAGGAAAAGCTGCGGCAAACGCTGGGTATAACCGTTCGCAGTGACCATCAGACCATTGTTGGCGTTAGTGGAAAAGCTAATGCCGCCCACTGCCGCCTGGTTGCTGAGCTGATCGAGCGCCATTCCCGCCAGATAATCATTAAGGGCGAACAGTACCTGATTGCGGGCGCTGTCCATCGCCTGCGGGTTACGCAATACCACGCTCACGTCAGCTTTTGGCTCGCTGGCGAAATAACGACTCGGCGCATAAACCACGCGCAAATCCGCTTTATCGACAATCAGTTCTGGCCGCACGTAGTTTTTGTCATTCTTAACAAGCGTAAAATCATCAGGAATATAGGGGTTTAACTCCGGCAGCGACAACGCAATGCCCTGTGCTTTTTGCTGCCAGTTTTTAAACGTCTGTTCGCTAATCTTATCGACCTGATAAGGCGCATCCACAAAATACGCCGTCTTATTATGGGGTTCCTGGGGACTGATGTACCAGATGCGCGCATTCTGCGGCGTCATCATCGCCAGGCGATTTTTGATAGCGGCAGGATCGTAACGATCGGCGATATTCGCCGCATCCAGCGTATGCGCTACCGGGACGCGGATCATAGTGTCCGCCAGCCATTCGACATAGTCCATATCGCGGGTAATCGACGGATAGCGGAAGTCGAGATCCAGCACATGCGCCAGCTCGTCAAAGTAACGTTTATCTATCCCTTTTTCACGTAACGTATTGAGATAGCTAAAGATAGCTGCGACGACTTTATCACGATTGGCCAAACCTTTATCAGTCAGCGTTGCCGAAATGGCAAATACGCCGCTGTTACCATTAACAATCGGATCGGAATCCGCGCTAATACCTTCGACCAGTCCTTGTTTTTGCAGCCAGTCAGAGAGCGTCCCCGGGCTACGATTGCCAATCAGATAAGAGACCAGTTCATCGGTCTTGCTACGGAACTGCGCGCTATTGTTATCAATACGAAACTCCACGCGCAGCACTTTACGCGGTAGCGCCGGCACGTAATGAATAATGATGCCCTTCTGCGCCTCGGTGATGACAGGTACGTTAATTTCCGGTTTTTTAATCTGTTTATTCGGCACGCGACCATAGGTTGCGGCGGCAATACGCGCCAGCTCCGGCAAGGGTTTATTACTGTAAATCACCGCCTTCATCAGATTAGATGAATAGTATTTTTCATGAAAAGCGATCAACGCCTGTTGCACCGGATTTCCCGGCTTATCGCTTAACGTTTCCAGATTTCCGCCAGAAAAGTGCGAGCCTGGATGCGCCGGGTTAATGGTTTCGGCGCTTACCTGCGCCATACGCATACCGTCGCGGGTGCGCGCCATCGTCAGCTCGGCATTCACCGCGTTTCGTTCGCGTTCGGCATACTTTTTATCGAGCAATGGCGCGGCAATGGCGTCGGCCAGGCGATCTACGGCGCCTGGAAGCGCGTCGTTTTCAACCTCCAGGTAGAAGGCTGTTCGATAAGGCGCGGTGCTGGCGTTGTGGCTACCGCCATGTCTTTTAAGGTATTCGGCAAGGCTATCCGCCTGCGGATATTTTTTTGACCCCATCAGGCACATATGCTCAAGATAATGAGCAAGCCCCTGATGAGCCTCAGGATCTTCAAGCGATCCAACGGGCACCACTAACGCAGAAAGCGACTTTACAGCCTGCGGATCGGATACCAGCAACACCACCATGTCATTATCAAGACGTATCGCCTGATACTGCCGGGTATCTTTATCGCTTTTACGGATAGTTTCTTGCAGCGGTTGCCAACCGATATCCGCCTGAACTGCAGGCCCCCAGAGGGCGACCAATAACAATAACGCTTTGAACCAGGTGCTGCGGGGCATTCACGGACCTCATCATTAACTTTCATTCCCACTCATCTGTATGGTCACGTAAACCATCGACCTGAGCGGAACGGGATATTATTGTGCTGAACCAGGCAGCATTTTTTTATCAGTAATCAGTCCGTGACGAAGAGCGCATCATAGTCGAAGCCTTTTAATGGCGCGATTTTCATACAATCAACGAGACTGATTAAAACGAAACAGCGGTAACAGGTAATGCCGGGACTGCGCAATGATAGCCTGCAACGTTTCAGATTCCAGCTGACGCCAAAGACGTTGATACCAGATATCTTCGCCTTCGCCGCTCACCATCATGTTGCCTTCATAAGCCTGTAAAAACTTTGTCCTGGCCTTCTGTAAGGTATCATCGTCGTCTAACATGACATCATTTTCAGCGTCATAACAGGCTTTTATCCATGCGCCGCCGCTTTCCGGCAGTACCAATAGCGGAGAAGACATGCCTTCCCGGTAGCCTTCAATCAGTTGCGCCAGGTAAGCCATTGCCTGCGTTTTATCAAGAGGCGGAAATCGCCATTCTCCCTCTTTGCGCAAAAACAGGCGACTTTCGCCACTCCCGCCGCTGGCACAATAGACAAGGTGTTCCAGCCAAAGTTGCACACCTTGCGCCACGCTGATTAAAGCGGGACGCCAGCGCAATAATCCATCCTCCTGTACCTGCGGTAGCCAGCCGGTTAGCTGAACGCCATTGCAAAGCAGATCCACTTCCAGGCTTTGGCTCGGCTTACGACAGGCGATGACCCGGCTTGCCAGTTGCTGCATCTCCTGACATTGCGCATCCCAGAATATTTCGCCAAACGCGCCGTAAGGCAACTCTCCCGCAGCCCGGAAACGGCGGAACAAGCGTTCGGCGTCGTCCTCTTCAACCAGCGTATTGAGCAACTGTTGGTTAAGTTGATACCGCGTCAATCCCTCTAATTCAAACGGTTCCGCATCAGGAATCTCACTCTCTTCCGAGCGGAAATTAACCTGAAGCCGCATCTGAAAAAATGCGCGTACCGGATGGGCCCAAAAACGCTGCAGACTTTCCAGAGTCAATGTTTCCGGCATCGTAAAAGGAAGCGGCTGCACAAAGTCAGAATGCGCTTTCCCCGACTGACTCGCCGCAGGCAACCACTCTCTGGCATAACTTTGCTGTTCGCCGGGTTGGTAATTTTGCGCATCAAAAGGCATACGGGTATGCAGACGCGTAATATGCGCTTTGACTCGTGCTTCGCTCTCATCACAGGTCAGCGTTTCGTCGCCCGGCAAATAGTGGCTTTGCCCGATGTAATCCACCAATTCTTGCACCAGTACAGAGGGAAAGCGTTCGCTATTATCCTGGATGGAGCGACCGATGTAGCTGATATACAACGTCTGCTGCGCCGAGATTAACGCTTCCAGAAACAGGTAGCGGTCATCGTCGCGACGGCTTCGATCCCCGCGCATGGGTTTTTGGCTCATCAGGTCAAAGCCCAACGGCGCAAGCTGGCGCGGGTATACGCCGTCGTTCATTCCCAGCAGGCAAACGACTCTGAACGGAATGGAACGCATCGGCATCAGCGTACAAATATTGATGGGGCCCGCCAGGAAGCGCTGGCTAATACGTTCCTGATCCAGACGCTGCGCCAGTTCATCCCGCAGTAGCGAAATCGGTACCGCGTCGCCATATTCCGCCGCGACGCCTTCGGCGATAATGGCCTGCCACTGCTGTTCAATCAATGTCATTGCCGCTTCCGTGTCCGCATCGGGCAGGAAGAAATCATTGAGCATATCGCGACAAACGGGCAACCACTCTTCCAGCGGTCGCTCCTGCGCCAGACCGCGCCGCCAGATATTAAGCTGCATCAGCAGCGAAGCCAGATGCCCGACCAGCTCAGCAATCAGACCGCTGGATTCGTCATAAGGCAGAACCGACTGCCACTCGCCCTGGGCGCTTTCCATCGCATACCCCAGCAGCATACGCGTCAGGCCAAATTGCCATGTATGCTGCCCCGTGGCAGGAAGTTCCAGCTCTCGTACGTTGTCATCGTCAATTCCCCAGCGAATGCCTGACTCATTGACCCACAAGCGCAAATAACGCAACCCTTCTTCGTTGATCGTAAAGCGGGCAGCCAATACCGGTACGTCTAACAACGCCAGAACATCCTCGGAGACAAAGCGGCTGTCCGGTAACGAAAGTAGGCTGATAAATGCCTGTAACACCGG
Source organism: Salmonella sp. SAL04202 (assembly GCF_046550775.1). Lineage (NCBI taxonomy): Bacteria > Pseudomonadati > Pseudomonadota > Gammaproteobacteria > Enterobacterales > Enterobacteriaceae > Salmonella > Salmonella sp. SAL04202. Next base: position 300,692 of record NZ_JBGDXK010000002.1, read on the forward strand.
ATGTGACTGACGCGCCCGCCGATCGGAAATGGCATAAGGCAGATAGCGCTCCGTTGGCGCGCTACCAAATACCGCCTGGATAAACGGGCTATAGCTGTCAATATCAGCCACCATAACGATAATGTCGCGCGGCGTTAGTGTCGGATCGGCTTCCAGCATCGCCAGCAGGCGATCGTGCAGTATTTCCACCTCGCGCTGCGGGCTGTGACAAACGTGAAAAGAGAGGCTGTTATCCTCAGGATCGAGCAGACGCTTATTGTCGCTGCGCGAATACTCCTCAAGATTTACGCCCGCCACCTCATGGCTTTCCAGTTCAAGGATATCCGCCTGAATCCGATGCAAAAGATTATCTGGCGTAATATCAACAAACGCATCCAGCTCCTGGCTGTTTTCCAGTTCAGATAGCAGGTAGATATAATCCCGCCCCAGTTTTCCCCATGAGGCCAGTAGCGGATTACCGATATCCTGTTCACCGTCGCTGTTAAATAAGGCTTCCGGATTCTGATTTTCACGGAACAGCGGTAAATGACGGTCTTCAAAACTGTGACGACGCTGGCGAGCCATGAGTTTTGCCAGCCAGGCTGGGTCTTTAATATCCCCCCAGTAATACCGACACGGATTAGTAAAAAGGAGATGGATTTCAATATGTTTACCCAGCGCCTGCAATGCGCTGAGATACACTGGCGGTAACGCGGAAATGCCGCAAATAAAAACGCGGGACGGCAACCCTGGCGGGCAGGCGGTCGCGCTCTCCAGCGTTTGAATAAAGCGTTGGTAGAGATTGGCGCGATGCCAGCGCGGCTGCCCCAGCGCGGCGGTATATTCCACCAATGCTTTCCACAGCGGCGCCTGCCAGTTTTGCGCCTCCCCCAGACCTTCCACAGTTTTTCCCGCTTCCCACTGCGTAAGCCAGTCAGGCCGATAAACCAGATACTGATCGAACAGGTCGGCGGCGCGCGCGGAAAGCTGAAAGAGTTTGCGTTTATCGGTGTCGTCGGTCAGATAATGGCGCAGCAGTACAAACTCATCCTTATCCAGCAACTGCGGCAGCAAGGTCATCAGTTTCCAGCTCATGCTTTGTTTGCTGAAAGCGCTTTCTTTGGGGATATCCGGCAACACGCGGACAAACATCTCCCAGATAAAACTCGCCGGTAACGGAAAAGCGATATTCGCCGCAATACCAAACTTTTGTGAAAGGGTCATCTGCAGCCACTGCGCCATACCCGTGCTTTGTACCAGAATCATTTCTGGTTCAAAGGGATCATCCAGCCGCTCGCGTTCGACGATGAATTCCATCAACGCTTCCAGCACATCCAGACGATTGGAGTGGTAGACCCTTAACATAATTACTCCTGACGATTAACGATTTGGACAATGCAAGCGCGTCATCTGCCCCTGCCTGCCAGAGGGTGAAACCATCGTGACGCTGATGCTGACACATCCCGATTGCGTTGTCTGCATCCGGTTGGCCTTCCAGCCTTCAGCAGGCGAAAATGGATACAGCGCCGTTTGCTGCCACGCCTGCCGCCAGATCTGGAGATACTGGTGTCGTAATGCAAAACTGTGCATTAATACCCGCTGATAGCCTGACAGCGCGGTGACGATCATTACCATTAGAACCATCGCCACTAAAACTTCCGGGAGGCTAAACCCGCGTTGTAAATTCAGGGGATGCGACATAACGCCACCTCTTTTAACGGACAAAAATCACTCCAGCCGTGGGGAGAAAAGACAATGCTTCCCTGAATGACGTTGCCCAAACGCCATAACGTCATGCCGTCATCTTGCGCCGCCATCACCACCTCATCCCCCGATAATCTCCGCAAACAGACTCTTGCTCCTGAAGAGGAATAGCGCCGACATTCCATTTCGGTTACGCCTGACCATAGCTGCCCCCGCCCCCATTCCAGCGCCGACTGTACGAGCGCCTGGCGTTGTATCGCCATGCTCTGCGTCGTCACGCGGGCGGCATAGCTGGCCTGCTGCTGATTTACGCCTTGCAGTAGCAGACTGCCCAGAATCAGTATTAAAAGCGCCAGTATTAGCGAAGAAGCGCCACGTTCCCGATTCACAGATTAAATCCCGTTACGCTGTATTGCGCGTCAATAACCGTCTGAGGCTCGGCTTTGCTGGCGCCGCGCAGATGCAGCATGAGCACTGGCGAGAATCCCGTTATATCCCGGCGCTCAACGGTAAACGCCGTGATGAGTACCGTATTGGGATCGGTCATTTTTTCCCATCCCTTACCCTGGCAAGATGTTGCTCCGCGTAATGTCTCCAGAACGTTATCCTTCACACGAAACCCGGTCTGGTCGGCCTCTTTCGCCGGTATGGCATCCCAGACACCGTTATTATTCCCGTCCCACTGAACGATGACGCATTGCCCCTGTTCGGCAAGATGTAACCCTTCGCCAATACAGTGGCCATGACAGTAACCCGCACGTTGAAGATGCTTCGCTACGGTATAGGTTCGCTGCCAGATTTCATCTTCCAGCGATAACTGTCGCGTGTTGTGCCAGATTTCACGCTGTAGCGCCGGTAAAAATCGTGCGGACCCAAGCAGTAAAATGGAACCTATCGCCATCGCCAGCACAACTTCCAGTAGCGAGAACCCCCGCGTGGTTATTGACACGTGGCGGCCTCATTACGCTCGCATAGCCTGATTCGCCCCCAGGAGGAGACGACCAGACGCCACTCTCCGGCAGCGTTTTTCAGTACGATGTGCCCTGCCCATGCCGTATTGCGCAAGCCAAAGAAGGCTAACGACGGCGTGATATCGGCAAGGACGACATCACGCCAGTCGGGCGTAAACACAAAGGGGGAAGATGGCGTACACGATGTTTGCGTAGCAACAGAGCTGACAAAGCACCATGAACCGCCTTCGCTGACCACGCGAAGAATGTGATCGCGGTTATGCCAGTGAGCGTCCTCACGAAGTTGCAGCAGGTAATCCCGCACCTGACATGCGGTTTGCCACAGGCGCTGTTGCTGCTGCCAGCGTTGCCAGCCATAAAGTCCTGTGGCGCTGAGAATGATAATGAGCGACATCGCGACCACCGTTTCAATGAGCGTATAGCCCTGTTGTTTTTTCATGTCGGCAGTATGGCGGGCGGAAGAAAAATAACGAGCGCCAAATACAGATTGTTCGGCGCGTTACGGAAAAAAGTTCATGTCTTGCAGCGCGTTGCAAAATTTCAGGAATCCGCGCCGAAGATTGAGACGAAGGGTAAAAAAAACCGACGCGCAATGACGTCGGTTATGGCAGGATCGTCAGCGCTTAGATAGCGACCGGCGCTTTAATACCGGGGTGCGGATCATAGCCTTCAATTTCGAAATCATCGAACCGGTAGTCAAAAAGCGAATCGGGTTTACGCTTAATGACCAATTTCGGCAGCGCGCGCGGTTCACGGCTTAATTGCAGGTGCGTCTGCTCCATATGGTTGCTGTACAGGTGCGTGTCGCCGCCGGTCCAGACAAAATCGCCGACGTCCAGGTCGCACTGTTGCGCCATCATATGCACCAGTAACGCGTAGCTGGCAATGTTGAACGGCAGACCGAGGAACACATCGCAGGAGCGCTGATAAAGCTGACAGGAGAGTTTTCCATCTGCGACATAAAACTGGAAAAAGGCGTGACACGGCGCCAGCGCCATCTTATCCAGCTCGCCGACGTTCCACGCAGAAACGATAATACGACGAGAGTCCGGGTCGTTTTTAAGCTGGCTTAAGACCGTGGCGATCTGATCGATATGGCGGCCATCCGGTGTTGGCCATGCACGCCACTGCTTACCATAAACCGGGCCTAAATCGCCGTTCTCATCGGCCCATTCGTCCCAGATGGTGACATTATTTTCGTGCAGGTAAGCGATGTTGGTATCGCCCTGCAAAAACCATAGCAGTTCGTGAATAATTGAACGTAAATGGCAGCGTTTCGTCGTCACCAGAGGAAAGCCTTCCTGCAGGTTAAAACGCATCTGATGGCCAAAAATGGAAAGCGTGCCGGTGCCGGTACGGTCGTTTTTCTGTGTGCCTTCATCCAGCACTTTTTGCATCAGTTCTAAATACTGTTTCATGGTTCCTCAGGAAACGTGTTGCTGCGGGCGGCGGCGATATGCCCAAACCATCATGATCGCGCCAGCGATAATCATCGGGATAGAGAGAATCTGCCCCATGCTGATGTACTGTACCCACGCGCCGGTAAATTGCGCGTCCGGCTGGCGGAAGAATTCAACAATGATACGAAACGCGCCATAGCCAATCAGGAATAATCCGGAGACTGCGCCCATCGGACGCGGTTTGCGAATAAAGAGATTAAGGATGATAAACAGCACCACGCCTTCTAATGCCAGTTCATACAACTGGGAAGGGTGGCGCGGCAATACGCCGTAGGTATCAAAAATAGGCTGCCATTGCGGATGTGACGGCAGCAACGCAATATCTTCCGCGCGTGAGCCAGGAAAGAGCATGGCAAACCGGAAGTCAGGATCGACGCGCCCCCACAATTCACCGTTGATAAAGTTGCCCAGACGCCCGGCGCCCAGGCCGAACGGAATTAACGGCGCAATAAAATCAGACACCTGAAAGAACGAGCGCTTCGTGCGCCTGGCGAAGATAATCATCACCAGTATCACGCCGATAAGCCCGCCGTGGAAGGACATGCCGCCGTCCCAGACGCGGAATAAATAGAGCGGGTTATCCAGAAACAGAGGGAAGTTATAAAACAGGACATAGCCAATACGTCCCCCCAGGAAGACCCCCAGGAAACCTGCATAGAGTAAATTTTCAACTTCGTTTTTGGTCCAACCGCTTCCCGGACGGTTAGCGCGACGCACCGCCAACCACATCGCGAAAACGAACCCCACCAGATACATCAAGCCATACCAGTGAAGCGCGACGGGCCCAATTGAGAAAATGACCGGATCAAAGTCCGGAAAATGCAGATAGCTACTGGTCATCTGTCACCACAATTTCTTGTTATTTCGCTGAAGAGATAGCGATTGATAAGCGCGCCTGCGCGTTGCAGACGCTCCAAAGGTGCGAATAATAGCACAAGGGTTAAAAGCGAGATGCCGATTACCGTTAAAAGATATGTATACGCATTGTCTTTCATCTTGCAGGCGTGTTGTCTGAGCCGTGAATCCACAGTCACTCTCTTTTCCCGCTCCAGTCGTTACAACCCTCCTCGAATCAATCCCCCCATCCCGCGGCGCTCCATAAACGCCGCCACCTGATGACGCACTTCGGTCGCCATCTGCGCCTCAAGGCTGCGTCTGGCAAGGGTTTGCGCGTCTTCAAAATCGATATGCCGCAGCAGATATTTCACACGCGCTACCGAACGGCCATTCATCGAAAGATGGCGATATCCCAGACCGATAAGAATCGCCACGCACATCGGATCGCCCGCCATCTCGCCGCACAAGCGAAGATCGAGGCCATGTTTTTCGGCTTCCTGCGCGATCATGGACAGTGCGCGCAGCATAGCCGGATGCAGACTGTCGTAAATACTGGCCACGCGGGTATTGTTGCGATCTACCGCCAGGATATATTGCGTTAAATCGTTGGTGCCGACCGAGATAAAGTCGATCCGGTTAGCCAGATGCGGCAGCATAAATACCATTGATGGTACTTCCAGCATAATGCCGATACGCGGTTTCGGGATCGCATAGCCGATCATCTCCTCGACCTCGCGCCCGGCGCGTTCGATCAGACGCCGCGCTTCATCGACTTCATCAATACTGGTGACCATCGGCAGCAAAATGCTGAGGTTGCCAGTCGCCGCATTGGCGCGCAGCATCGCGCGGACCTGGATCAAAAAGATCTCCGGCTGATCCAGCGTAATGCGGATCCCGCGCCAGCCCAGACACGGGTTCTCCTCGCTGATCGGCATATAGGGCAGTTGCTTATCCGCTCCCACATCCAGGGTCCGCAGCGTCACCGGTTTATCGTTAAACATTTGCAGCATCCCTTGATACTGCGCCACCTGCTCTTCTTCCGAGGGAAACCCGCTTTGCAGCATGAAGGGAATTTCAGTACGGTACAGGCCGATACCGTCGATCCGACTGCCTAACTTTTCCTCATGCTCGGGACTGAGCCCGGCATTCAGCATCACTTTGACTCGCTCGCCGCTTTTCAGTTGGGCGGGAAGATTGACGTCGTCCTCCGCCAGACGACTGAGTTCTATCTCTTCACTAATGAGCCGCTGATATTCCTGAATAAGCACGGGTTCAGGATCGACCAGTAATTCACCGCGATAGCCATCCACCACCAACGTACGGCGATGTAGCACCGAAGGCTGGATATCAGCGCCCATGACGGTCGGGATACCGAGCGCGCGCACCATAATCGCCGCATGCGAGTTTGCCGCGCCGTCGCGCACCACAACGCCCGCCAGCCTGTCCTGCGGCAGCTCCGCCAGGGTGGTCGCCGACAGCTCATCCGCGACCAGAATAAAACGTTCCGGCCAGGCGTTTGGCCCCTGAACTGAATCATCAAGGTGGAATAACAGCCGCTGCCCCAGCGTGCGTAAGTCTCCCGCACGTTCTTTGAGGTAGTTATCGGTTAGCGCCGCAAATTGCTCGGCAAATTTTTCGATGATTTTTTTAACGGCCCACTCCGCAACAGCGCCTTTGTCGACCTCGGCGAAGAGTTCGCGACGCAGTCTGGCATCTGAAAGCAGGTGTGAGTACAGATCGAAAATGGCCGCCGTCTCTTTTTGCGCGCCGGCGGCAAAGCGTTTGCTGTATCGTCGGAACTCGTTCGCCGCCTCTTCCAGCGCGCCGGTCAATCGTTCGCGTTCAAGAGAGGTATCCAGCGTAGACGCTTCGTAAACCTGTTCCATCAGCGGCATGGTCGCGTCTTGCCAGCCCGTTGCGATAGCCACGCCCGGCGCCGCAGGAAGCGCGCGGATTCGCGTCTGCCGGTATTGCCCGAACAGCGCTGTGACCTGCGACTGTGACAGGATAGCCGCCATCTGCGTAGCGAGCGTGACGAGGAAAGACTCTTCGCTTTCATCGTACTGGCGCAATTCGCGCTGCTGTACGACCAGCACGCCGAGAAGTTGGCGACGCTGAATGATCGGCACGCCGAGAAACGCGCGAAAACGCTCCTCTTTTACCGAAGGAATGTATTTAAAGCTGGGATGTTTTTGCGCATCGGCAAGGTTAATGGGTTCCGCCAGTCTGCCCACCAGACCGACGATCCCCTCATCAAACGCAAGCGCAACGGTTCGACCACGCGGTTTTTTCAACCCCCGCGTCGCCATCAGGTAATAACAGCGTCGGTCATGATCGGCCAGGTAAACCGAGCAAACCTCTGTATCCATCGCAAGACAGATATCCGTGACCAGAATATTCAGCGCCTCGTTCAGACGCGGCGCACTGGCCACTTTTTCGACTATTTCGCGCAGGCGAGTGAGCATAATTTGCGTGGCTTAACCTCTTTTACGTCGATAAGCAGGCGCGCTTTGTAGCTTAGGGGGATTATCCTGAAGCGCCATGACAACACTTGCAAACTCTTTCATTACCCTGCGGTAGACATCGCGTTTAAATGACACCACTTGTCGAACCGGATACCAGTAACTTACCCAGCGCCAGCCGTCAAACTCCGGCGTACTGCTGGTTTGCATATTGATTTCGGCGTCGGCGCTCATTAACTGCAAAAGAAACCACTTTTGTTTCTGGCCGATACATACCGGCTTTGTGTCCCAACGCACCAAACGTTTTGGTAACTTGTAACGCAACCAGTTGCGAGTAGAAGCAAGGATCCGCACATCTTTACGGCTTAACCCAACTTCTTCAAACAGTTCCCGGTACATCGCCTGTTCTGCCGACTCCCCTGGATTTATCCCGCCCTGCGGGAACTGCCAGGAGTGCTGACCAAATCGCCGGGCCCACATCACCTGCCCCTGACGATTACAAATTACGATACCTACATTTGGGCGGTAGCCATCGTCATCAATCACCGGACTACCTCAACATAAACCTTATATATGAACGATTGTTTCATACTCCAGTGAGGCGGTAAACCACTCTGTAATAGTGACACAGCCTAATAACAATTGAATAACTCACAGTAAATAGCCGAGTTATAAACAGATGATGACGCCCTTGCACCATTTTATTCACCTTTTCTGTGGATATAGTTGTGAAGAAGTATGGAATTACCACGGGAAAACCCAGAACAGTCTGAATTCCTCATGCGGAAAACAGTAAAAATAGTGCCTTATATTCATTGTGTTATAGACAAATCTTACATGCCACCTTCATAAAGCGTGACCAGCATCACATCTAAGATCCTTATGCTGATGAAAGATCAACCAGCGTCGGTTTTATCCACAGATTGTGCCAATAACTTACGCACTATTTGTCTGAATTTTCGATTTTCGTCGCACGTCAAGGCTGTAAATGGAAACAGTAGTGGCGGTTTTACACAGTTATCCCAACTTTCTGTGGATAACATAGTGTAAGATCCTGTTTATTGTCAGTGACCAGAATTGGAAAACCCGCTTCAGCGTTGCGCAACACGAAGAAACAACACAAAAAAGGCAATAAAAATCAGTCTATTGAATATAAGACACAGAAAAAGATAAACTCTGCCCATACGGTATAAAATCACTGCTCATTTTTTAATCTAAGGTAATGGTAATGTCCGCTCTTTGTCCGCTACTGACTCCGCCTGCTTCGGAAGCATTGCTGTTAGCCCAGGCGCGGCAGCTTTCCGGCTATACGTTAGGCGAGCTGGCGGCGATGGCCGGCATTACCACGCCTAAAGATTTGAAGCGAGACAAAGGCTGGATCGGCGTCTTGCTGGAGATCTGGCTCGGCGCCAGCGCCGGGAGCAAGCCGGAGCAGGATTTCGCCGCATTAGGCGTAGAACTGAAAACCATCCCGGTGGATAGTCTGGGTCGTCCTCTGGAAACAACCTTTGTTTGCGTGGCGCCGTTAACCGGTAACAGCGGCGTGACCTGGGAGACAAGTCACGTACGGCATAAATTGAAGCGCGTGCTATGGGTACCGGTCGAAGGCGATCGCAGCATACCGTTAGCCGAACGCCGCGTAGGTTCGCCGCTACTCTGGAGTCCGAGTGAAGAAGAGGACAGGCAGCTACGCCTCGACTGGGAAGAGCTGATGGACATGATAGTGCTGGGCCAGGTGGAACGCATTACCGCCCGTCATGGCGAAGTCTTGCAACTGCGACCCAAAGCCGCCAATGCCAGGGCGCTCACCGAGGCTATCGGCGCGCGCGGGGAACCTATTTTGACGCTACCGCGTGGATTTTATCTGAAAAAAAATTTTACGCAGGCGCTGCTGGCTCGCCATTTTTTATTGCAGAATCCGTAACGTCCATTACACGCAAATGCGCCTCCGCTATGGCTACGCATCGGGCCGACGCCGGATAAACGTAAGCGTATTGTCGCCGCTATTTTACACCGTTCCTGGTTGCGCAAATTCAGCCTGGGCTTTCGCCCGTCACTCGACGGGCCTATAATTACCGCTTCTTTTTTTGGCAGGACTTTGTTCGATGTTATTTGCATGGATAACCGATCCTAATGCCTGGCTGGCGCTCGGTACGCTGACGCTGCTGGAGATTGTACTTGGGATCGACAACATTATTTTTCTTTCTCTGGTGGTAGCAAAACTTCCTACGGCGCAACGGAACCACGCACGGCGGCTTGGGTTGGCGGCGGCGATGGTCATGCGCCTGGCGCTGCTGGCGTCAATCGCCTGGGTCACTCGTCTGACTAATCCGCTGTTTGAGCTTTTCGGCGAAGCGATTTCCGCCCGCGATCTCATTCTGTTACTGGGCGGGTTATTTTTAATCTGGAAAGCCAGCAAGGAGATCCATGAGTCCATCGAAGGCGAAGAAGAAGGGTTAAAAACCCGGGTTTCTTCTTTCCTGGGCGCAATTGTACAGATTATGCTGCTGGATATTATTTTCAGCCTTGATTCAGTTATCACAGCGGTTGGCCTCTCCGATCATCTGTTTATTATGATGGCGGCAGTCGTTATTGCCGTGGGCGTCATGATGTTTGCGGCACGGCCCATCGGCGAGTTTGTCGATCGCCATCCGTCGGTAAAAATGCTGGCGCTCTCCTTTCTGATCCTGGTTGGCTTTACCCTGATTCTGGAAAGTTTCGACGTTCACGTTCCGAAAGGGTATATCTATTTCGCCATGTTCTTCTCTATCGCAGTAGAGAGCCTGAACCTGTTGCGTAATAAAAAGAATCCGCTGTAATCCTGTCTCGCTCCCCCGCCGGGGAGCGAATACTCACTTTATTTCCTTTCTTCTCACAGATTAAGATTTTGCTGCTTCCGACATGCAGAGCTGCGCGTTATTACTAGACTATTATCAGATGCAGGCTATGTGAGGACAAACGGATGAAAAAGTGGGCAGTTGTAATTTCCGCAGTAGGGTTGGCTTTTGCGGTATCCGGATGCAGCAGCGATTATGTAATGGCGACGAAAGATGGTCGTATGATCCTGACCGATGGAAAACCGCAAGTTGACGATGATACCGGTCTGGTCAGCTATACCGATGCACAGGGAAACGAGATGCAAATCAACCGTGACGAAGTGTCTCAAATCATCGAACGTTAAGCGGTGGCCTGTGATCGAGGTCAGCGTTCTGCAAGCCTTCAGGCTGCGTCCCGTAACGGTGCGTGGCGACCACGCCCGGTAACAATTACGCCGCGCAGCCTGCAATTTTACTTTCCCTTTTGCCTTCCCTCTGCCATTTTTATTGTCCTTTGTCGGGAATTTCTGACTTCATAATAAAAAGGAAACGGCTATGCACTATCACCGTATACCCCACAGCTCGCTCGAAGTAAGTACGCTAGGGCTGGGCACAATGACATTTGGTGAACAAAACAGCGAAGCCGACGCTCACGCACAGCTCGACTATGCCATCGCAAATGGCATTAACCTTATCGATGCCGCCGAGATGTATCCGGTACCGCCGCGCCCGGAAACACAAGGGCTGACGGAGTCCTATATCGGTAACTGGCTCGCCAAACGCGGCAACCGTGAAAAACTGATCATCGCCAGCAAAGTTAGCGGACCGGCACGTAATAATGATCAAGGCATCCGGCCTCATCAGGCGCTGGATCGTAAAAATATTCGCGAAGCGCTACACGACAGTTTGACCCGATTGCAGACCGACTATCTGGATTTGTATCAGGTGCACTGGCCGCAGCGCCCCACTAACTGCTTCGGTAAACTCGGCTATAACTGGACGGACTCCACGCCAGTAGTAAGTCTGCTGGAGACGTTAGACGCGCTAAGTGAGTTTCAGCGAGCGGGTAAGATTCGTTATATTGGCGTTTCAAATGAGACAGCGTTTGGCGTTATGCGCTATCTGCATCTGGCGGAAAAACATGACCTGCCGCGTATTGTCACGATCCAGAACCCCTATAGCCTGTTAAACCGCAGCTACGAGGTCGGGCTGGCGGAAGTCAGCCAGTATGAAGGTGTTGAATTGCTCGCCTACTCCTGTCTGGCGTTTGGCACATTAACCGGTAAATACCTGAACGGGGCCAAACCCGCAGGCGCGCGGAATACCTTGTTCAGCCGCTTCACACGTTACAGCGGCGAACAGGCGCAAAAAGCCGTTGCCGCCTACGTCGATATCGCGAAGCGTCACAATCTTGATCCGGCGCAGATGGCGCTGGCCTTTGTTCGCCGCCAGCCGTTTGTCGCCAGTACGTTACTGGGCGCAACCACGATGGCGCAGCTCAAGACGAATGTGGAAAGTCTGCATCTGACGTTAAGCGAAGAGGTTCTGGCGGAGATTGAGGCGGCGCATCAGGTTTATACCTACCCGGCGCCGTGATGGTCAGTGCCCGGTGGCGCTACGCTTCCGGGCTTACAGAAACAATGTAAGCCGGATAACGCGCGCTCGCCGCCCGGCGTATTCACTCAGTATGATGCCTGCCGGCGCTGCCAGATCCACAGCGCCGCGATCGCCAGCGCGAACAGCACGCCAAAGCCGATACCTATCGCCACTGCCGGAACGCCAACCAGCACCGCCAGCGAGTACAGTCCCAGCATTAATAGCATGGCGCTATTCTCGCCCAGATTTTGTACGGCAATGGCATTCCCGGCGCCAACGCTCTTCTTACCGCGCTCCTGGAGCAAAGCGTTGAGCGGCACCACAAAAAAGCCGCCCAGCATACCTATCAACAGCAACAAGGCATAAGCAGGCAGCAATGCGTGCTGTAATGAGAAGATCGCAACCACAACGCCAATCAAAATCCCGGCGGGCATACAGCGCGATACGGTCTCCAGCGTCACCAGTTTTGCCGCCGCGCCCGCGCCGACCACAATGCCTACCGCCACCATAGCGTTCAGGTAAGTCGGCGTGGCGTTATCCGTAATCCCCAGCGCCACCGGCACCCACAGCACCAGCAGAAAACGCAGCGTCACGCCTGCGCCCCAGAATAGCCCGGTCCCCACCAGCGAAAAACGCGTTTCACCGTTACGCCAAAGGACAACGCAAGCGCTGAAGAAGCTACGCGTCATCGCCGACAACCGCCAGGATTGTCCTGGACGCGCCGCCACAAGCTTCGGGATAAACAGGTTCGCCGCCACTGCGCCAGCGTAGGCCAACGCGCAGGCAACCAGCGCGGCGATGACATGCCAGTCGGCCAATACGCCGCCCGCGACGGAACCGAGCAAAATCGCCGCAATCGTAGAGGCTTCCATCAGGCCATTGGCTTTCACCAGCTTATCGCCCGTCGTCAGTTCGCCCAGAATACCGTATTTCGCCGGAGAATAAGCCGCCGCGCCAATCCCGACCAACGTATAACCGACAAAAGGATTCACGCCGAGGCAGATACCTGCCGCTCCCGCCAGTTTAAGACCATTGGCGACCATCATCACCCGGCCTTTGGCAAAGCTGTCCGCTATCTGGCCGACAAACGGCGCAAAAAGAATGTAAGCGCCCACAAACACCATTTGCAAAACAGGCTGGCTCCAGTCCGGGTAAAACTGAGCTTTCAGCAGTGCCAGCGTCGCAAACAGCAGCGCATTATCGCCAAAAGCCGAGAGAAACTGCGCGACAATCACCGACAGCATCCCTTTCGACCAGATGGAGGTGTTAGTACGTACTGACTCACTCATGATGTTGTTCCGGCGCATCCACCCAACTTTTCAGCGTCACAAAATCGGGTTTCCCGCTGCCAAGCAAGGGAAGCTGTTTCAGATAACGGATATCACGCGGGACGGCAAGTTCCGGAATACCGTGTTCACGGGCATAGTGCTGTAACTTTTCTCGGGTGAGTTCGCTGTCAGTCGTAAACAGTACCAGCGCTTCACCTTTGCTGGCATCGCTTTTAATGGCGGTAGCGTGCATTTTGTCCGCCGAAACGCCAAGCGCCAGTTGCTCGACCATCTCCAGCGAGACCATTTCGCCAGCAATTTTCGCAAAGCGTTTCGCGCGCCCCTGAATCTGCACAAAACCATTTTCATCGAAGCGTACAATATCGCCCGTGTCGTACCAGCCGCGCTCAGTTTCGCCTCTGGCGTTTTCCGCCGACGGCACCTCCAGCACGCCCGGTTTTTCCACGCGCAGATAGCCATTCATGATATTCGGCCCTTTCAGCTGTAGCCGACCGCCGTTTTCAATACCGGGCACCGCCAGCAGACGCGCGTCCATGCCAGGCAGAATGCGGCCAACAGTGCCAGGCTTAGCCGCCATCGGCACGTTAATCGAGACTACTGGCGCGCATTCCGTTACCCCGTAGCCCTCAAGAATGCGCAGACCGAATTTATCCTGCCACAGTTGTTTGGTGCTCTCCTGAAGTTTTTCCGCACCGGCCACCACATAGCGCAGGCGATAAAAATCATACGGATTGGCAAAGCGCGCATAGTTGCCGAGGAAGGTTGACGTACCAAACAACACGGTACAGTTACGGTCATAGACCAGTTCCGGCACAATGCGGTAGTGCAGCGGACTTGGATAAAGAAACACTTCCGCGCCGGTCAACAACGGCGTAAACAGGCCCACCGTCAAACCGAACGAGTGAAAGAGCGGCAGCGCCGACATAAAACGGTCATTGGCGGTGAAATCCGCAATCGTTTTTATCTGCTCGACGTTCGCCAGAATGCTTTTATGGCTGTGCACCACCCCTTTCGGGTGCCCTTCCGAGCCGGAGGTAAAAAGAATGATCGCCGCGTCTTCCGGCTGCTGTTTTACCTGCGCCAGTCGCGGCGCCAGGAGGTGGGCAAAAATCCACAGCTTGTCGGCGGGTGTGACGTCCGCTTTTAAATCTTCCAGGTAAACCCAGCGAACCTGCGTTAGCTGTTCCGGCAGGTGCCACAATTTACCTTTATCGAGGAACTGGCGGGAGGTAAAAATCGTTTTAATTTCCGCCGCGGTAATCGCGCTGGTCAGCCCTTTTACCCCCGCCGTGTAGTTCATCATGGCCGGAATGCGGCGACGAGAAACCGCGCCGAAAATCACCGCCGCGCTGATGGCGGCATTCGGCAGCATTAAACCGATTTTCTCGCCCTCAACGCTGTACTTTTCCAGAATCCGGCCAACAAAAAGCGTCTTGGTCAGTAACTTACGATACGTATCCGGGGTAAAGTTAATGTCCTCAATACAGTTTTTACCCGCGCCGTAACGATATTGCGCCGCCAGCAACGATTCGTATAACGTCTCGCGTGGGCGCACCGCCATACGCGCTTCCATCATGATCTGGTGCAGCATCTCACCCGCTATCTTACGCCTGTCGCGCGCGCGCGGCGCTTCCGGCATCGGTATTTGCGTCGGCGGTAAAATATGAAGCTGAATGCGGGGGAATAAGCGCCGTTTAACCAGACCTTTCAGGCGACTGAAAGGGGTAAGCTCCGCGCCGTCAATGCGGAGCGGAATGACGGTTGCGCCCGATTTTGCCGCCACAAAGCCTGCGCCGTCATAAATTTTCATCAGCGAACCGGTCACGGAAATCCGCCCTTCCGGGAAAATCACCACTGGACGCCCCTGCTCCACCAGACGTACCAGGTGTTTAATGGACATGGGTTTAGTGGGATCGAGCGGTACAAAATCGATCAGCGGCGTTAACCAGCGCATATACCATTGCTGGCTGATGGAGGTATATACCGCAAAGACAGGCCGTACCGGCAAAAACAGCGCCAGTAGCATACCATCGATAAATGAAACGTGATTGGGGGTAATTAAGACCCGGTTCCCCTGTAGCGCCCGGACATCGCCAGTGACGCGCACACGATAAAGCACGCGAAACAGGTTACGGAAAAATCCAAACAGCATTTCAACTCCCTTTGGCCGACAATTCGCTAAAACATGAATTGTGGCAGATTACACGAGTTGCGTAACAGGAGCGATAGCAAAATAGGTTCGAAAAAAAACCTGCGCATCCGCGCAGGTTGGTGCAAGAGACAGGTACGAAGAGCGTACCGAATAATCTCACCAATCAATACCTCTGGGATCTTGATTGTGGGCTTCGCGCGTCTGCATCGCCAGTCCGAAAACGCAAAGGAATAAACGGAAATGCAACGAGTTGTGTAAATTATCCGTTACTGTTACAGGTTCAGGCGAAACAAAAAAAAACCTGCGCATCTCTACGCAGGTTGGTGTAATTCGTGTGATCAACAATGACGTTGATTCCACCTATCAATACCTCTGGGATCACCACTCTATCAACCTGACTCGCTGGCCTGCCAGCAGACAATCGCAACAGCGCTTCGCAAACTGTAACGAAAGATTTGTATTGTCACTTTACAGACGCATTTCTCCCGTGCAGGTCACATTTGCCCGACACGGCGGGGCAAGAGGCTTGAACAGACGTTCATTTTCCGTAAAACTGGCGTAATGTAAGCGTTTACCCACTATAGGTATTATCATGGCGACCATAAAAGATGTAGCCCGACTGGCCGGTGTTTCAGTCGCCACCGTTTCTCGCGTTATTAACGATTCGCCAAAAGCCAGCGAAGCGTCCCGGCTGGCGGTGACCAGCGCAATGGAGTCCCTGAGCTATCACCCTAACGCCAACGCGCGCGCGCTGGCACAGCAGGCAACGGAAACCCTCGGTCTGGTGGTCGGCGACGTTTCTGATCCTTTTTTCGGCGCGATGGTGAAAGCCGTTGAACAGGTGGCGTATCACACCGGCAATTTTTTACTGATTGGCAACGGGTATCATAACGAACAAAAAGAGCGTCAGGCTATTGAACAGTTGATTCGTCATCGTTGCGCAGCGTTAGTGGTGCACGCCAAAATGATTCCGGATGCGGACCTGGCCTCATTAATGAAGCAAATCCCCGGCATGGTGCTGATTAACCGCATTTTACCGGGGTTAGAACACCGCTGTGTCGCGCTGGATGACCGTTACGGGGCATGGCTGGCGACCCGACATCTGATCCAGCAAGGTCATACGCGTATTGGGTATATCTGTTCCAACCACACCATCTCTGATGCCGAAGATCGCCTGAGGGGCTATTACGATGCGCTGGCGGAAAGCCATATCCCGGCTAACGATCGGCTGGTGACGTTCGGCGAACCGGATGAAAGCGGCGGCGAGCAGGCGATGACTGAGTTATTAGGCCGCGGCAGAAATTTTACCGCGGTGGCCTGCTATAACGACTCGATGGCGGCCGGCGCGATGGGAGTATTAAATGATAATGGCGTGGGGGTGCCGGGCGAAGTATCGCTCATCGGTTTTGATGATGTACTGGTCTCACGCTATGTGCGTCCCCGACTGACCACCATTCGGTATCCGATCGTCACCATGGCGACACAGGCGGCGGAACTGGCGTTAGCGCTGGCAGGGAAATGCCCTACGCCAGAAGTAACTCATGTATTTAGTCCGACACTGGTACGCCGACATTCGGTATCCACGCCGACGGATACCGGGCACCTGTCGACAACCGATTAATCAGGGTAGCATGATGGCGACAATGCTGGATGTTTCCCGCCATGCGGGCGTATCAAAGGCCACCGTCTCACGAGTGCTGAATGGGACGGGGCAGGTAAAAGAAAGCACGCGCCAGAAAGTGTTTACGGCGATGCAGGCTTTGGACTATCGCCCCAACCTGCTGGCACGCTCGCTGGCGAATCGCACCAGCAACAGCATCGGTCTGGTCGTCTCTACGTTTGACGGCTTCTATTTCGGCAGTTTGTTGCGCCGGGCGTCGCGCCAGGCGGAGTTGCATAACAAGCAGTTGATCGTCACCGATGGTCACGATACGCCGGAACGAGAGCAGAAAGCCGTACAAATGTTGGCCGACAGACAGTGCGACGCTATTATTCTTTACACTCGCTATATGGATGAGCCGGCGATTTTGTCGTTGATTGACGCCACGGAAATGCCGCTGGTGATTATTAATCGCAACGTCACTCAGGCCCGCGATCGCGCTATTTTCTTCGAGCAGGAGACGGCGGCCTTCCAGGCGGTGGAATATCTGATTACGCAGGGCCATCGCGATATCGCCTGTATTACGCTGCCTGTTCATACTCCCACTGGCACATCACGCGTAGCGGGTTATCGCAAGGCGCTGGAAAAGTATGGTATTCCCTGGCAACCGGCAAAAGTGAAATACGGCGATTACACGCTGACGCGCGGCTATGACGCCTGCCGGGAATTACTGGAGGAAGGCGTCATGTTTAGCGCGCTATTCGCCTGTAATGATGACACGGCGCTGGGCGCGGCAAAAGCGCTGCGCCAGGCCGGATTACGCATCCCGCAGGATGTGTCGCTGTTTGGTTTTGACGATGCGCCGGGCGCAACCTGGCTTGAACCGGGGCTTTCAACAGTCTATTTACCCATCGCGGATATGATAGCCACCGCGATCGATCAGGCCGTTCGTCTGGCGAACAGCGAGCCGGTCGCCCCGATCCCGCCCTTTACCGGCACGCTGATTCTGCGCGAGTCCGTCGCCGCGGGCCCGTTTTTTCAACGTCCGGTCTAATGATGCGCTTCAGAACATCTCCAGCGCTAACAGCTCCTCAATGGTCTGACGACGGCGGATCAGCCGCGCCTGTCCATTGTCAAACAGTACTTCCGGCAGGAGCGGGCGGCTGTTGTAATTCGATGACATAGACGCACCGTACGCGCCGGTATCGTGCAATACGAGGTAATCGCCGGGGATGACCGCAGGTAAGGCGCGTGTTTCAACCATTCCCCCTTCCTGCTGCGTAAAAACATCGCCTGATTCGCATAGCGGCCCGGCGACCACCGTCTCGACCCACGGGCCATTTTCAAGCGCGCGACCATCCGCCGCCAGCGCCGAAATACGGTGATAGCTACCGTACATCGCCGGGCGCATCAGATCGTTAAAACCCGCATCTACCAGCACGAAATGGCGGCTTCCCATCTGTTTTACGCTACGCACCTGCGTTACCAGCACGCCCGATTGCGCCACCAGAAAACGTCCGGGTTCGATCTCAAGTTTGACCGCATGTCCCAGATGGCGGGCGATTTGCTCGCGCGCCGCGTTCCACAGACCATAGTAATGGCGCGTATCAACGGGCTCTTCTCCCTCACGATAAGGTATCGAGAGTCCGCCGCCTGCCGAAATCGCCTCCACATCCTGACCACATTCCAGCACCTGGCGTACCATCGCGCCGCAAACCTGCTCCAGATGGCCATAATCAACGCCGGAACCAATGTGCATATGGATACCGACAAGTTTCAGTCGGTATTTCTGCATTACCGCCAGCGCCGCCGGAAGATCGCTATGCCAGATGCCGTGTTTGCTGTTTTCGCCCCCGGTGTTGGTTTTCTGGCTGTGGCCGTGACCAAAGCCAGGATTCACGCGCAACCAGACGCGATGCCCAGGCGAAACCTGACCAAGCTGCGTCAGCATATCTACCGAGCCGGCATTGACCGGAATATGCAGTTCACTGACGCGCGCCAGCGTGGCGGCGTCAATCACATCGGCGGTAAAAACGATATCATCAGGGCACGTTTGCGGATCGTAGCCCGCCGCCAGCGCACGTTCGATCTCCCCCAATGAAACAGAATCCACCTTGACGCCCTGCGCGCGCATTAAGCGCAGGATATGAATGTTCGAACAGGCTTTTTGCGCAAAACGCACAACGTCAAACTGCTGCAGGGCGGCTATCTGACGGCGAATAATGTGCGCGTCATAGACCCAGACCGGACAGCCGAATTCAGCAGGCAATCTGAGCAAATTTTCAGCGTTAAGGTCAGTTTCAGCGTGATAATGCGGCAATGACATAACAAACTCCGGAACAGGCTTTTTAACGATTACGCCATACCTTAGAAAGAATAAAAAATATCGTTTTATTGTCAGTCTATGCAAAAATGATATGGGATAAATGATTCAGGGAAACGTATGGCTGCCGTTAATTTACGTCACATTGAAATTTTTCACGCCGTAATGACCGCCGGAAATCTCACCGAAGCGGCGCGGCTGCTGCATACCTCGCAGCCTACCGTCAGTCGCGAGCTGGCGCGTTTTGAGAAAGTGCTGGGATTAACGCTGTTTGAGCGTACACGCGGGCGCTTACATCCGACAGTGCAAGGGCTACGCCTGTTCGAAGAGGTACAACGCTCCTGGTATGGGTTGGATCGCATCGTCAGCGCGGCGGAAAGTCTGCGCGAGTTCCGTCAGGGCGAACTCTCTATCGCCTGCCTGCCGGTCTTTTCACAATCCTTTTTGCCGCCGCTACTACCGCCTTTTCTGGCGCGTTATCCGGATGTCAGCCTGAATATTGTGCCGCAGGAGTCGCCGTTGCTGGAAGAGTGGCTCTCCGCTCAGCGCCACGATTTAGGGCTGACGGAGACGCTTCATGCCCCGGCAGGAACAACCCGTACCGAGTTACTAACGCTAAATGAAGTGTGCGTACTGCCCTGCGACCATCCGCTTGCCGCCAAAACGGTACTGACGCCAGACGATTTTCAGGGGGAAAACTTTATCAGCCTCTCCCGCCTGGACAGCTATCGACAGTTGTTGGATACGTTATTTGCCGAACATCAGGTGAAGCGCAGAATGGTGGTGGAAACGCATAGCGCGGCCTCCGTCTGCGCGATGGTGCGCGCCGGGGCGGGCGTTTCGATCGTTAACCCGCTGACCGCGCTTGACTATGCCGCCAGCGGCGTCACCGTTCGCCGCTTCAGCATTGACGTGCCCTTTACCGTCAGCCTGATTCGCCCGCTACACCGCCCCGCCTCCGCGCTGGTTGACGCCTTCAGTAAGCATTTACAAACGCATCTTTCGCGCCTGGTCGAACCGCTGGAGGTTATTCTGGGGCCGATGACGAAAGCATAAAGCTCACGGCATCTGCGGCATGAATTGCCGTGGTATCGAAAACCGGTAGCGCGCTTTGCGTCTGGGGAACAAGCAAACCTATTTCAGTGCAGCCAAAAATAACGCCCTGCGCGCCTTGCGCAGCCAGTTGTTCGATAACCTGTAAATAATAGTGGCGCGACGCGTCAGTGAATGTCCCTTGGCAGAGCTCGTCAAAAATGACCTGATTGATACGCGCCCGATCGTCCGCCTCCGGCACGATGGTCTCAATCGCAAATTGCTGTTCCAGCCGCCCGCGATAAAAATCCTGTTCCATCGTATAGCGAGTCCCTAATAGCGCCACGCGATGCAACCCCTGACGGGCGATAGCTCGCCCGGTAGCATCCGCGATGTGTAGGAAAGGCAGAGAACAACGAGATTCAATAACGTGCGCGATTTTATGCATGGTGTTGGTACACAGCACAATGCCTTCTGCGCCCGCCTGCTGTAACCCCTGGGCGGCCTGCGCCAGGATATCGCCCGCTTTATCCCACTCGCCGCGGCGTTGACATACTTCAATATCGTGGAAATCTACGCTATGCAGCAGTAAGCTCGCCGAGTGCAGGCCTCCCAGCTGCTGTTTAATGCCTTCATTGATTAAACGGTAATAAGGGATAGTCGATTCCCAGCTCATACCCCCCAACAGCCCGATCGTTTTCACTGCGCTCTCCTTTTTGTAAAGCATTATGGCAGTGAAGCAAACTTACACATCCGTTTCCAGTCTATTTTTCATCATGCCGGATAACAGGCGTCATCCGGCATGGGAGGGGGGATTATACGCCAATATTTCTTAGCTTCTCGCCCGCCATTAGCTTGCGTTCGATATGCTCCAGGGTGACATTTTTGGTTTCCGGAATCAGCCAGAAAGTGATGCAGATAAAAGCGATATTCAGCGCGGTGTAGAGCCAGAATGTACCTGCCGCGCCAATGCTGTCCAACAGAGTCAGGAATGTCGCGCCGATGATCATGTTCGATACCCAGTTTGTCGTGGTTGAACAGGTAATGCCAAAATCACGACATTTCAGCGGCTGGATTTCCGAACACAGTATCCACACCACCGGAGCGGCGCTCATCGCGTAACCGGCGATACACATCATCGTCATCCCAACGGAAAGCCAGGAGAGGCCGCTTGATGCCGTACCGTTATCAAACTGCATCAGGCAGTAGCCCAACACCAATGTCCCTAACGCCATTACGCTGAAACCGATTTTTAACGCTGGTTTACGCCCGGCCTTATCGACCGTAAAGACGGCGATAAACGTCGCGAACATAAAGGTCAGTCCGACCACCAGCGTGGCGATCATTTGCTGTTCCGTGGTGGTAAAGCCGGCCATTTTAAAAATGCGCGGCGCATAGTACATAATGATGTTCATGCCGGTGAACTGCTGCATTGCCTGTAGCAGCATACCGAGGAACACGGCGCGGCGAACATTGCGGTTAGCTTTAAATAATGCCCATCCGCCCTGCTTGAGTTTGAGGCTTTCCCGAATCTCATTCAGTTCATCACGGGCTTTTTCCGAGGTATCGCGCAGCATACGCAGCACCTCTTCCGCTTCAATATGGCGACCTTTTTGCGCCAGCCAACGCGGACTATTCGGCAAGAATACCACCAGAATAATGAGCAACACCGCAGGCAGCGCCAGTACGCCCAACATCGCGCGCCAGTTGCCGCTGTAGCTAAATGCCGTATCGGATAAAAAAGCCAGCACAATGCCTAACGTCACCATCAGTTGATACATACTGATCATTTTGCCGCGAACATTTTCGCTAGCCATTTCAGAGAGATAAAGCGGCGCGGTATAGGAGGCAATCCCTACTGCTACGCCCAGTATCACGCGGGCGCCAATCAATACTTCCACGCTGGAAGCAAACGCCGACCCCAGCGAGCCGAGCACGAACAAAATCGCGCCAGCCATCAGGCTATACTTACGCCCCAGCCGGAATGAAAGCCAGCCGTTAAATAATGCGCCAATTGCCGCGCCAAGCATCATACTGCTGACGACCCATTCCTGCAGCCGGCTGGTCAGTACGAAATGGTCGGTAATAAAAGGCAGCGCCCCGGCGATAACGCCGATATCCAGACCAAATAACAGTCCCGCTACCGCTGCAGAAACCGAAACAAACATATTCATACGTCGTGTGTCGCGAAGCGAACGCGGCGTTAAAGCAGAGTCATGATTAATAGAGACCATATTTTCCTGCCACAACAGAGTAAGACATAGCCTGAAAGTACGGGATACTCTTCCTCAAGTGTCAGGCTGGAAACGGCATAAATATGGATTAAATGGCTACGCTATAGCGATATGTGATGGATATTACACTTTTTAAATTTAACGCCGTTGCCGGGTATTTTTTCAAACCACCAATATTTCAATAAGTTAAAGCATTGATCATAGCTATTATTTAACAATATATGGATTAAGTTAAACCCACAATATGGACTATGCTAATGAGATCATAAAAAAACCCTGTACCAGGACAGGGCTTTATCAGTTTTTCGGCCAAAGCGTCGATTTTCCCAGAAACGCATTTGTCAGTAGCGGATTAACGCGCCAGCCAACCGCCATCTACCGCTATGGTATAGCCGTTAATATAATCAGCAGCGCTGGATGCCAGGAAGACTACCGGGCCCATTAAATCGCCCGGTAGTCCCCAACGTCCAGCCGGAATACGGTCGAGAATTTCGGCGCTACGTTGTGCATCAGCGCGCAATTGCTGGGTATTATTCGTGGACATATAGCCCGGCGCGATGGCGTTTACATTGATATTGTGTTTCGCCCACTCGTTCGCCATCAGACGCGTTATTCCCATTACGCCGCTTTTCGACGCGGTATAAGACGGAACGCGAATGCCGCCCTGGAAGGAGAGCATAGACGCGATATTAATAATTTTGCCGCCGTTGCCCTGGGCAATAAAAAGTTTTGCCGCCGCCTGAGACATAAAGAACACGCTCTTGATGTTCAGGTTCATGACGTCATCCCAGTCTTTTTCCGTGAAATCAATCGCATCTTCACGACGGATCAAACCCGCGTTATTCACCAGAATATCAATATGACCGTATTCCGCCACCGCCCGTTCCAGTAGCGCCGGAATGCCATCGATTTGACGCAGATCGGCTGTCAGGCTTAAAAAACGACGTCCCAGAGCGGTGACGCGCGCAATAGTTTCCGTCGGTTCAACAATGTTAATACCGACAATGTCACAGCCCGCTTCCGCCAGCCCTAACGCCATCCCCTGCCCCAATCCGGTATCGCACCCCGTCACAACCGCGACTTTACCTTCAAGAGAAAATGCATTCAAAATCATTGTTAATCCTTATTTTTGTCATGCCTGTCACGCACAGGCGTTATCACCGGTCGCGACTAGCGCAGATCTTGTACCGCAACGTGATCCATGTCATCGAAGACCTGATTTTCTCCCACCATGCCCCAAATAAACGTATAGGCTTTGGTGCCAACGCCAGAATGTATTGACCAGCTTGGGGAAATAACCGCCTGTTCATTACGCATCACAATATGACGGGTTTCCTGAGGCTGCCCCATCATATGGAAAACGCAACTGTCCTCTTCCATATTGAAATAGAGGTACACTTCCATACGGCGCTCATGGGTATGGCATGGCATGGTGTTCCATAGATTGCCGGGCGCCAGTTCGGTGAGTCCCATACTGAGCTGACAGGTTTCCAGTACATCCGGTACAAAGTATTTATTGATGGTGCGACGGTTACTGGTGAGGTTATCGCCTAAGGTGACGGGCGCAACGTCGGCAGGCGACACTTTTTTCGTCGGATAAGCGGTATGCGCTGGCGCGCAGTTGTAATAAAACTTCGCCGGTCTGCTCGCCTCATTGCTGACGAAGACCAGCTCTTTCGCCCCTTTACCAATATACAGAGCATCACGATGACCAATATCATGGCGCTGCCCGTCAACGATAATGGCGCCCGCGCCGCCAATATTAATGACGCCCAGCTCGCGGCGGTCCAGTAACCGGGAAACGCCAAGCTGTTTACCCACCTCTCCGCCGATTTCAACAGAATGGCTGACGGGCATAATGCCGCCGACAATAATACGGTCGATATGGCTGTAGACCATCGTATATTCATCAGCGACAAAAATATTTTCTATTAAAAACTCGCGTCGCAGCGCCTGGGTGTCCAGCGTTTTAGCGTGCTCGCTATGGATGCTTTGCCTTACGTCCACTTTTCCCTCCAATGATAAATCGATCGCAATGGCATAAAATCAAAACACTGTTTTGATTTATTTAACGGCATCATAGTCGCCTGGATGAAGGTTTTCAATAATAAATAAAACAACGTTTCATTTATATGGTTGGTTATTTTTAAAACTGCTGTAGCGATCACGAACGGCGCTAAAACTTACGCACTTGTCTGATTTTCAGACATGTGCGCCAGATGCTGTATGCGGTTACTCAGATAAAAATTGGGGCTTGTTTTGGAACGGGGTCTGATGTGCGAATTGAATTAAAAGCGGTATGCGTCTGCAATGCCCGACGCGGCAAGACGTTCTGCGCTATAACGAAAAAGGGGGTTCTGTCACTGGCTTTGCCCTCGTGATAGAGGGCTTTTTATAACGGAATACTGAAGCAGGAAAAGGATGGCTGGCGCAGGATCAGTCGCGTTCAATGGTTAAAGCAACGCCCTGGCCGCCACCGATACACAGCGTCGCCAGACCTTTTCGCGCGTCGCGTTTAACCATTTCGTGCACCAGTGAAACCAGAATTCGACAACCGGAAGCGCCAATGGGATGCCCCAGCGCAATCGCGCCGCCATTAACGTTTACCCGTCGCTCATCCCATTCCAGCATTTTTCCTACCGACAACGCCTGGGCGGCAAACGCTTCGTTGGCTTCGATAAGGTCGACCTCCGTCAGTTGCCAGCCGGCACGCTCCAGACAGCGCCGGGTAGCATATACCGGCGCAATCCCCATTAGCGCAGGATCGACGCCGACGCTGGCAAACGCGCGGATGCGCGCCAGCACCGGCAGCCCCAGCGCCTGGGCTTTCGCCTCGCTCATCATCATCACCGCGGCGGCGCCATCGTTGATTGAGGAGGCATTACCCGCCGTCACCGAACCTAAACTATCAAACGCCGGATGCAGCAGGGCTAACCCCTCCGCACTGGCGTCGGCCCGCGGTTGTTCATCCGTATCGACAATTGCGGTCTGCCCATTACGTTGCGTGACGATGGGGACAATCTCATCTTTAAAACGCCCGGTATCAATCGCGGCCCTGGCTTTTTGCTGCGAACTGAGCGCATAAGCATCCTGTAACTCGCGGCTGATGCCATATTCCCGCGCCAGGTTTTCTGCCGTCACGCCAATGTGATAATCGTTGAAGGCATCCCATAAGCCATCATGTACCAGACTATCCACCAGATTGTCGGCATCAGGCAACGCGCCGCTACGGCTGTCATTGAGGACATGCGGCGCACGGCTCATATTCTCCTGCCCGCCCGCAATAACAATGTCCGCTTCGCCGCACTGAATAGCCTGCGTCGCCAGGTGCAACGCTTTTAAACCGGAACCACAAACGTCATTAATGGTAATGGCGGAAACGGTAGTCGGCAGCCCTCCTTTGATGGCTGACTGGCGCGCCGGATTCTGCCCGGCGCCAGCCGTCAGTACCTGACCGAGGATGACCTCATCGATAGCGTTAGCGTCCACGCCGGTGCGCTCAATTAACGCTTTTACGACCATGCTCCCCAGCTCGACGGCGGAATGACGGGCCAGCGTTCCCTGAAAACAGCCGATGGGTGTCCGTAAAGCCCCCACTATCACAACCTCTTTCATTACCACCTCAGCGCAAAATGACACCGCCATAGTAGAGCATTGTTAAAATTAGTTATCTTGATTGTTTAAAAAAAGTGAGTTTTATCACAAAGGAAATGACGCTGATTTGACGGTGGCGCAGCTTATTTCTGCTGCAAATGGTAGCGAAGCCAGTTCCCCGCCGTTCCGGGCGGCGTCTTCTTGTTCCACAACAAATCAATAGCAATCGCCCTCGGCCAGCCAGGAACATCCAGCTGCGCCAGCGGTTTTTCCGCCGCAAACTCTTCCACCAGCGCGCAGGGCAATACGCACCAGCCAAATCCCTGAACCGCCATGCTCAACAGCAATAAATAGTTTGGCGCTGACCAGGCCGGGCCGCGCGTAATGTTGGCGTTAGAGTCAAGGTAGGTATTCAGACGCAGCTCGCGCCAGGTATGCAGTTGCTCCCATTGCAGGTTCGTCTGCGACGCCAACGGATGCGTGGTCGCCACATAAACCCCCATCCAGCTTTGAACAGGCAGACGCGTCGCGCCAATGTCTGTGGGATAGTCATCACGCGCTTCAATCAGACCTATCTGGGCGCGCCCTTTTTGCAACAGGTCGATGACATCATCATTTTCTCCGATCAAGCATTCAAACTCGGTATGCGGAAATTGACGATCAAACTGCGCCATTAACTCTTCCAGACTGTCAGGGTGCAGGGTATCAGAGAGGACGAACGTGAGTCTTGCCTCCGTCTCGCCGGATAACGTCAGCGCCACCTCATCCAGACGATCGCTCGCCGATAAAATAGCCTGAACATAGCTAAGCACCCGTTTTCCTTCTTCGGTCAGAACGGGCTGGCGCGATGATCGATCAAATAATGAAAATCCCAGATCCGCCTCCAGATGCGCAATGGCGGTACTAATGGTGGACTGGCTTTTACGCAGGCGGCGCGCCGCCGCAGAAAACGAGCCGCAAGAGACGGCCTCAACAAATGCCATTAACGCTTCAGGTGAGTAACGCATAACCTATCTACTTTATCGATGGATATTATCTTTTAGGTATCACATTAAACGATAAAATAGCGGAAATTTCTTTAATTTGATTAAGAGTAAGGTTTTTTCGTTTATGCAACATGACGCCATACAACGTCGCTCGCTGCCGGAGCGTATTTTCCATGCTGTCTGTTTTGAAGGTATTGCGACTGCGATACTGGCGCCAACGACCGCCTGGCTAATGCAGCGCTCGGTGCTGGAGATGGGCGGCCTGACGATATTGCTGGCAACAACGGCCATGATCTGGAATATCATTTATAACGCTCTGTTTGATCGACTGTGGCCCGCGCATCAGGTGAGACGAACCGCCAAAGTGCGCGCATTCCATGCGTTAGGATTTGAAAGTGGGTTTATTGTCATTGGCGTGAGTATTGTCGCCTGGGTACTGAATGTCAGCCTGCTACAAGCATTCACCCTGGAAATTGGTTTCTTCCTGTTCTTTTTGCCGTACACGATGCTGTACAACTGGGCATACGATGTTTTACGCCAGCGAATAGTGACCCGCCGCCAACAGCGCGTTAGTGCATGATATTGCTCTTTTTTGCCGGGATCGCAACGCTCCCGGCCCCCTCCTCCACGACATCCATCTGCTTAAAACGCCCCCAACTGACGCTATTTATGGTAAATTGCGCTTCTTTTTGTGTGTTTTATAGTTGATAAATTCAAATAATGTC
Organism: Salmonella sp. SAL04202; assembly: GCF_046550775.1. Lineage (NCBI taxonomy): Bacteria > Pseudomonadati > Pseudomonadota > Gammaproteobacteria > Enterobacterales > Enterobacteriaceae > Salmonella > Salmonella sp. SAL04202. The sequence continues at coordinate 328,452 of NZ_JBGDXK010000002.1, forward strand.
TAAAATTTGGTCAAAAGATGAGACTCTCTGGAGTTTTGCATTATACGGAACGGCTGTAGGCGCAGGCACTCTTTTCCTTCCCATCCAGTTGGGATCGGCAGGCGCAATCGTGCTATTTATTACCGCGCTGGTCGCCTGGCCTCTGACATACTGGCCGCATAAGGCGCTGTGTCAGTTTATTCTTTCCTCAAAGACTTCTGCAGGTGAGGGAATTACTGGCGCCGTTACTCATTATTACGGCAAGAAAATCGGCAGTATTATTACCACGCTTTATTTCATTGCGTTTTTTGTCGTGGTATTAATTTATGCTGTGGCGATTACCAATTCCCTGACAGAGCAATTAGCGAAGCATATTCAGATAGATATTCGCATCCGGATGGCAGTTAGCTTCGGCGTAGTACTTATCCTGAATATGATTTTCTTAATGGGAAGACATGCCACTCTTCGCGTAATGGGCTTTTTAGTCTTTCCACTTATCGCTTACTTCTTGTTCCTTTCGCTCTACTTAACCGGAAGCTGGCAACCCTCGTTACTGACCGGGCAGATGTCTTTGGATAGTCACACGTTGCACCAGGTATGGATTTCTATTCCGGTGATGGTTTTTGCTTTTAGCCATACGCCCATTATTTCGACGTTTGCCATCGACAGACGGGAAAATTTTGGCGATCAGGCCATGGATAAATGCAAAAAGATCATGAAGGTCGCCTATCTGATTATCTGCCTGAGCGTGCTGTTCTTTGTCTTTAGCTGCCTGCTCTCCATTCCGCCGTCATACATTGAAGACGCGCGCAACGAAGGCGTTACCATCCTTTCCGCGCTCTCGATGATGCCCAATGCGCCGGCCTGGCTCTCTATTTCCGGTATTATCGTTGCCGTCGTGGCCATGTCGAAATCTTTCCTCGGCACCTATTTCGGCGTCATCGAGGGCGCAACCGAAATGGTAAGAACCACCCTACAGCAGGTTGGCGTGAAAAAAAGCCGGGCGTTCAATCGCGCGCTGTCTATCATGCTGGTTTCCGGGATTACGTTTATTATTTGCTGTATTAACCCGAATGCCATCTCTATGATTTATGCCATTAGCGGCCCGCTCATTGCGATGATTCTGTTTATTATGCCCACGTTGTCAACGTACCTGATACCGGCATTGAAACCCTACCGTTCAATAGGTAATTTCATTACGTTGGTCGTCGGTTTACTTTGCGTATCGGTGATGTTTTTCGGCTAAAGTAAAAGATAGCCGGGATATAACTCCCGGCTATTTTATATAAGAATCCAGCACCTTTAATATTACGTCCAGATCTTCTTCACGCCTGGCTTCATCACTCTGATGAACGATATGCTCGGTCAGATGCCCTTTAATCACCTCACGCATTAAGCCATTTACCGCGCCGCGAATCGCCGCCATCTGTTGTAACACGGCCGCGCATTCATGCGGTTCATCCAGCATTTTTTTTAGCGCTATCACCTGCCCCTGAATCTTGCTGGTTCTGGCTTTAAGCTTTTGTTTGTCCCGGATGGTATGTGACATTACAACACCTCACTAACATTAACGAATACAAATTATAGCATTACGATGCTACTGGGGGGTAGTATTCCATACTGGGGGGGAGTAGAATGACGCCCACATAAAACAACTAAGAATCATTCTCATGGGTGAATTTTCGACACTTCTTCAGCAAGGAAACGGCTGGTTCTTCATTCCCAGCGCCATTTTATTAGGTATTTTGCACGGGCTTGAACCAGGGCACTCCAAAACTATGATGGCGGCTTTTATTATTGCCATTAAAGGTACGGTTAAACAGGCCGTCATGCTCGGTCTGGCAGCAACGCTTTCTCATACCGCGATCGTCTGGTTAATCGCTCTGGGTGGGATGTATCTTAGCCGGGCATTCACCGCACAATCAGTGGAACCATGGCTGCAGTTAATTTCTGCGATTATTATTCTGAGCACCGCGTGCTGGATGTTCTGGCGGACATGGCGAGGCGAGCAGCAGTGGCTGGCGGGAAACCACCATCACGACCACCATCACGACCACGGCCATGACCATGACCATGACCATGACCATGACCATCATGGTCACATACATCCGGAAGGCGCAACGTCAAAAGCGTATCAGGATGCCCATGAACGCGCCCATGCTGCCGATATTCAACGCCGTTTTGATGGTCAAACAGTGACTAATGGACAGATCCTACTGTTCGGCCTGACCGGAGGGCTTATCCCCTGTCCGGCTGCGATCACCGTTTTACTGATTTGTATCCAGCTTAAAGCGTTTACGCTGGGCGCCACGATGGTGCTGAGCTTTAGTCTTGGCCTGGCATTAACACTGGTGACGGTAGGCGTTGGCGCGGCGATAAGCGTTCAACAGGCAGCAAAGCGCTGGAGTGGTTTTTCGACGCTTGCCCGGCGGGCGCCCTATTTTTCGAGCATTCTGATTGGTCTGGTCGGCGTGTATATGGGAATTCATGGCTATACCGGGATCATGCAGTAAATATGTAACGCTTCTGCTCAGGCCGTATCATTCACGTCGGGTTTCATTCCAGAAGCGTTTTTACTTATCAAACGGTATGAAAGGCCATACATTCAGCGTCCCGCCTGAATTCTGTATTTTACTCCACTACACCACAGGCAAAACATACCCCACCGCCACCGGGTTTAGCCGGAGTGTCAGTGTTTCTGGATAGGGTTGCCGGAGGCGGGTTATTGCGGAGCGACAAACGGAGTTCGCTGCAGTGATTTACAAAACCGGGTACCAAACAGCAGTTCCCGTAATCGGTTCCGCATTCCCAGCTTCACCAGTAACCGGTATTTGTCCTGCCAGATTTGCTTCTCCTGTGTATTCAGCCTTCCACACAACGCTGACAACCTTCCTCGTCCACGGTAAACTTCCTGAAGCAAGCGTAACTGGGCCAGGCTCACTCCACATGCCAGTATCTCCCGGTGCATCAACTGATCCATATAGTTCATCAACCGCTTCGGATTGTTAAATATCGGCGGCACTTCCAGAAAGCCCGTCACTGGCTCCGGAGATAACAAAAAGGCGTCCAGCGCTCCTGTCCTGCGCAAGCGTGCGCCCCCGGCCCACTGTTCATCCCGCCGCCACCGAATAAGTATCTCCGCCAGTTCCTGCTCCAGCAGCGCCGGGATGCCGCCGTATACCTTCAGTACCACCCGGTCGCTGAAAAACAGCTCATCGCTGATAATCATAACCGGGTAGTCCGGCAGTATCTGCCTCAGGGAATAGAACAAAAAGAGATGTTCACGGGGACGCAGACACAGTATCAGTATGGCCTCCGGTTTCCGACGTAATTGCTGCAACAGAACAGGCAGACTGTATGCGGTTTCACAGTTGCAGCCCGGCAGAAATCTCCGGACCAGGTGTGCCACGGCGATCGTCACCGGCCAGCAGTCACCGTAAACGATAATCTGCCGGACCGGTATCCGGTTATGTTCCGTCATCCTCATCCTCCTTCTTTTTCAGGATCTTTCCCGCATTTCTGTTACTGCACAGCCGGTTCCACAGTTCATTTGCCATCGACCTGTCACCATTACCGACCCGGCGTTTTGATACCGGCGGCGGTCCGGCTTTTTCACGACGCGTGGACGGGGTGGGACTGTCAAGAACCCGGATAACATAAATCTCATAGCGTCGTGCTTTATTGGGCAGGGTCTGGTGACGGCAGATGCTGACCACCCGCGATGTTTTGCTTCGCAGATAGGCAATCAGGTAGCTGGCCCGTCTGGCCGTGATGTGAAACGCCTCTGCTATCTGGTTACGCTGAACCCAGTTCTGCTGCAACAGGCACCAGTGTGCCACGATGATATACAGGGGCTCGCCGGCATACTGGCGGACACTTACCGGAATAAAACAGGCATCATGGTTGGTCTGTCCGGGATAATGAATATCGTTACCAGGGGTAAGGTACTGCTTTTTTGCGTGTGTATTATCAGGGCACATAAAACCTCTCCATAACTGGGTAAATGATTTCCCGGAGGTGAAGAACAACTCTTAAATAGTATTTATTATTAATGTGTGTTTATTCGGGATTAGTTCCCCGATAACTCAGTCAGTTCTTTTATTTTTATTATCTGCCCCCCCGATTAGTTATAGGTAACAGTAACGGGTATTGCAGCAGAAAACTTTCCTGTCTTTACACTTTCCCCCGGGGTCGGGGTTATTACTGCGGTATATACTTTCGACACATTACCGGTGACAGCTCCTGTAATAGTAATATCCCCCAGTACTTCTTGTTTATCAAAAGTAATCTCTTTTGTACCGTCTTTTATTGAAAGCCGGAGTCCATTAGGCTGACCTTTGTTGGGGCCATCCAGGCTGACAAGATTCAGAGTTTGCCCGGTATCCTGTGTCAGTGCACCTTTCCCGAAGGTGATGGCCAGAGGGATCGTGAATTCCTGTCCCATAGCCGGTCGTAAAACCTGCGTGGCGATCACTGTAAAATTTGCCTGCCTGGTCTGTGAAGGTTCATAAGTCGTATAAATATGCCCAAAGTTGACCTGTAATGGAACAATGTCAACTTTACCCAATCCGTTTCTGAGAATTCTCACATTAAAACCAGATAAAACAAATCCGTTTTGTCTCACAGAATAAGGAAAAGGTACAATATTTAAAACATTACTTACCCCCGTAAAAGCTGTAACTGCACTACTCTCTGAATATGCTTTTGTATATAAGAAATCCAGTGTTATCCTTACTTTTCGTTCTGTAGTCCCAACAGGTAGTTTTGTGCCAAACTCTTTTCGCAACTCATTTCCTGACTGAGTGCTCTTTATTTCATCCCAGGAGAACGAAACAACATTTGAAGCATTTTCTGTTTCTTTAACGGACATTCTGAATCCAAGTCCCATCGCATCTAGTGTCTGGGTAAATTTACTGAAGTAGCCCTGATTAAATACCAGTTGTGGAAATTGCGTGCCATATCCCATGTAACATTTAAAAACAGCATCCTGATTGATTGTATAGATAACCGAATCCGGACCAGGTTTAAAATCATCGGTTGTCAAATTTATATTTCTTAAATTAATATTCTGACCGGAAGTGACTGCACATTCATTTATACCTGGCTCAACCGCATACACTTTAGTCACACATAAAGAGCACAACATCATCACCAGCACGGTCAGTTTTGTTTTCAGATTAAAAATCCATTCTGTCATGATGTCGCCCCTGCGTCCTTAAACGCGCAGTTCAGGGCATCGCAGGCGTAGCGGTTCATCTGCAGTCCACCGTAATCATCAATATACCCCACCCACAGCGTCCGGGTTTCTGCCGGCAAAACAGCCTTTAAAGGCAGGCTCCCCAGGGGCGGCACCATCACGCCCTCGCGGAAACCGCTGAGCCTGTGGCTGCGGTCTGCTCCCAGCCACGCCACAGTGATGTAGTACGGCGTCGGGTTTCTGAGGGTCAGATGTCCCGCATTCCGCTCAGCAGTCAGCTTTCTTTCCGGCTGGTCACTGCTGCTTCTGATAATGGCTTTCGGACGGTAAAACAGTTTCAGCTGGCTCTGCATGGCCAGTTGCAGAACGTTGTCGTCTTCTGGCTTCGGGGGAACGCCCCGCACGTTAAACCAGAACAGTGTTTCCCTGTCCTGAGGGAGCTTATCTGTCAGCCCGCGAACCTGGGTGATGCGGACCTGGGATTTCTGTCCGGCATCAATACGCTGCAGCGGCGGCAGCGCCATCAGCGCATCGGTTCTCACCCCGTCAGCGTCCGTCACCCAGGACTGCGCCAGGAACGGCGTGGTTTTGTCATCGTTATTCAGCGTGATGGCCACCGTTTTCTGTGGCGCATCCATGATAATACGGGTCCGGTCGACATTGACGGCCGCCGGGCTGCACTGGCTCCATGCTGCCGCCAGTGCGAGTAAAATCACACGGCTTCTTCTGCTGTTTTTCACCTGTTTTCTCCTTTAGACCTGCTCTGTGACAGGGATATTTTTATCTGCAGGGCAGTAACAGCGGCCCCCGGCTGAGTGTCACCGTTTCCGGCAGGGTGAGTCTGCACTGCACCCGGCCATCCCAGGACACATTCAGGGTCCGGCGGTCTTCCCCGCTGAGACCTGTCAGGTAGGCCAGACCGCCATCTCCGACCATCCCCGCGGTTCTGCCGGTTTTCCCGGACACCACCAGGGCGCCAAACGGCGGACTTGCGCCATCAGCCAGCCGGATATGACCGAGCACCTGCTCCCCCTGGCTGGCGTCAATCTTCCGGTAGCCCACCGCGCCCTCCGTCAGTACCTGACTGATGACGGAGCTGCTGACGTCCACGTCCTCCGGCAGGGCGGCCACATCAACCGAAATATCGCTGCGGCGATAGCTGCTGCCGGCGCTCACCACGCCCACCCCGAAGCGGTTGGTCACCCCGCTGTTGCCGTTCACCGGCACACCGGCCACGTCTCCGGTATCTATCATCATGCGGGGCTCATTCCCGGCCATCGACTGGCTGAAAGCGGCACCGTGGGCGGTGGCAGTCACCGAGCCGTACCAGCTCAGGCCCAGGCTGCGGTACTGTCCGGGCTGCAGGGTGGCGTCCGCTGCCGCCTGGCCCCACGGCAGACGGCTCTGCACGCTGCCGCTGAAGCTGCTGTTGCTGCCGGTGTCATAACGGTTATGACCGGCGCTGATGTTCCATGTAGTGTCCGGGTTATGGAAATCGCTGTAATTCACGGTCTGCTGCAGGCCGCCCCGGTTATCTTTCTGTACGCTGTAACTCACCTGGCGGCTGTCTCCCCACGGGATACTGATGGTGGCGTAGACCTGGTTCTGGCTACCCCCGCCGGTGTACTGGTTACGGGCAAACGACACCGAGGCCGAGAGTCCCTGAAGGTCGCCGAGACTGAACACCTTGTTGAGGCTGAGCATGTAGTTATTGTTGGACTGTGCGTTCCAGTAATTGAGCCGGCTTACCGAGAGGGCCGCGCTCATGTTGAGTACCGGAACGGACTGGCTATAAGTCACGGTGTAGCTCTGTTTTTCATGCCATGCATCGCCGCCGTCAGTGGCCCGACGCTGCAGGTACTCCGGCATGGACAGAAAATGGCGGTCCGAGAAGCGGTATCCGACGAACGCCAGGGTACTGCCGGTTTTATCAAACGTTTTGGCATAGTTGATACGGTAGCTGTAACCGGACTGCTTCTGCCCATGCGGCAACCGCGCATCTGAGCGGGTGACGTCCGCAGACAGAGCGCCCAACAGCCCCATATTCTGGCCGATCCCGAGCGCCGCGGACTGGTAGTCGCCGGTGGAGGCAATGAGGCCGCCATACAGCGACGTGTTGTTAAATGCTCCCCAGGTGGCCTCCCCGAGCAGAAAGTCAGGGCTGACCGTGCTGTTGTTATGCGTCCCGCCGTACAGCGGACGTCCGGCGGCCACCTTATAGCGAACCTGTCCCTGGCGTGCCATAAAGGGGACGCTGGCCGTGTTGACCTGCCAGGTCCGGACGCTACCGTCGCTTTCCCGGACGCTGACATCCAGGTTGCCGCTGATATTCTGGCTCAGGTCGGGAAGCTCAAAAGGCCCCGGCGACACCCGGGTCTGGTACAGAATGCGACCATTCTGGCTGACGGTGACCTGTGCATTACTGTTCGCAATGCCGCTAATTTTCGGGGCATACCCCTGAAGAGAGGGCGGCAGCATGCGCTCATCGCTGGCCAAAGTGAGCCCGGCAAAGCGGAAGGAGTCAAAAATAGCGGAGCTGAGGTACGTCTGTCCGAGCGTCAGTTTTGAGCGCAGTGCTGGCAAGGCACGGAACAGATACGTCTGCGGCAGATAAAAATCGGACTGTGATGCGCCCCGCCCACTGTCAAAACGGCTGTACTGGTAATCGCTCCGCAACCGCCAGGCGCCGAGATTAAACCCGGCGGTGCCGTAGAGGCTGTAGCTGGTAGAGGTTTCCCCCTGCTGCGGCATATAGCGGTTGGCCATCAGGCTGTAATCGAGCAGGCCGGCGGTGACGCCGTCGCTCCAGCGTGAAGGAGGCACCCAGTCCGGGTCCTGATAACGCATCCAGGCTTGGGGGATAATGAAGGTCAGACGCTGATTTTCAGCGCTGTACCGTACCTGACTGTCAGCGGAGCGCAGCTCAAGGCATTGCCCGTCCGGGATACCGGTAACGGGTTTCAGGCCATGAATAATCTTATCCTTAAGACCCAGCATGGCCACCATGTCTGTTGTCACACAGATGACGGCCGCGTCGAGTCCGGCAACCGGTACAACTCTGACCGGATACTGTTCCCGTACCGGCTGGTCATTGAGCCAGATATCGAGAATATAGTTACCGGGCGCCACATACCCCTCGCGGCTGAAGGCCGTGAGGTCCACGTTGGACAGGTTCCCGCTGTCCAGCAGGCTGGCATTGAACTCCGTGGCCTGCGACTTCAGGACGGAAAATGTCAGGGTAATCAGAATGGCAAGCCGGGTAATTTTCATGGCATGGCGCTTTCGTGTTGTCGTCCGTGTAACAGACAGCCCGCAGGCACAGTCAGATATAAAAGCCGTCCGATCCCCTCCGTGGACGGCTTCTCCCTGTCGTTATTTACCGCGTAAAATCACAGGTATTTCAGGGTGTAGGTGACGGAGGCGTTGAAGTCACCGGGAGTGACGCCATTATCCAGTGCTATTAGCCGGGCAAAGAAGTTGAGTTCGTTGTTTCCGGCCTGCAGTTGTTGAGCGTCGCCATCCGGCATCGGGGTGTTGGGATCGATAATTGTGGCGTTGTCACTCTTCAGTAGCTGGACACCAACATGCTGTGCGATACCGCTGGTGGTGTAAGCCTTTTTGCTGGTATTCGCTGCGCCAGAGAAAGATACGGTTACTTTGGACATTTTCCCTGCGGAGCCAGCTGTGTCCGGGGTATTCGGATCGAAAGCACAGTTCTGTAGATGAATGGTGAACGGTTTTGATTCCGTAGTTGCGTCGGCGGTATTCAGTTTACGGTAAGAAATCTGTCCAAACGGAACGGTGATCGCATCGTCGCCCGGTGCGATATCACAGGGTGAGTTGGTGATGGTACCAGTGAAGGTAATTTTACCTGAGCCGAACGGGCCTGCTGTGGGTGGATCGACTGCATATACAGAAGCGCCATACATCATACCGGCAGCCGCCATGGCAAGTATTATTTTATTACGCATAGATAATATGTCCTTTGGGTGAATGAGAATTATTTTGCAAAGGCTGAAAACAACTCTGAGGGTATTAATGAAAGCGTTCAGAAAAGATTCGTATGAATAATAAACGCCTGGTGTTAAACGAAGCACCTGAACTTTCCATCGAAAAATATTGATTTCAGCTAATGCCTAATCAGTTGTAAGAAAATTCTTATTCAAATTAAAACAATAAAAATAGATCGATACGATCGATGATTATGATCGTAATTTAAGAATAATCATCAAAGAAATACTTTTTAATGTAATTATAAGCGGGTGAATACCTAACAGACAGATATTCGCAGCGGACATGAAATATTTTGTAATATGTTATCGGGAATGTATGTTTTGCTTTTCCATTACACTGGATATTTACAAAACATAATACTAATCATATATAACAATGAAATTACTGGTAGCATAAAAAACTAGATATAACGCAAGTAAAAGGCATTTAATTCCAAAACATTAACTTAATAAATCATTATGAACCATCATAAGTGGAAGGAATAAAAAATAATAAATGAAATGATATTCTTCTGTATTTGTGATGGGCATCACAATAGATATAAATGCAGGTACCCTGACATTTCTGAACTTCGCGGATGAAATTTAAAAACAATGCCGACAGCAAAGAACAAACTGGTAATAGCTGTCAGACATAATGCTGCCTGCTGTAATGTATACAGCAGGCTGGGGGATATTAATGCGCGGCGTCGTGCTGCACGGAGTGCGTGGGTGATTCCTGAACTGACTGAGAGTCTACAACTATGCCATCCTGAGCTGATTTCAGTAATAGACCTGCCTGATAGTATTTTCCTTCGTTCATCAAGGAAAGCGCTGTGGTCACATCCTTACGGGTTTGCTGAAGAGGAATGAGTTCCTGATTTTCAATAACACTGACGCCTGCTAGTTTCAGGGCCTCTATAGTCCCTTTTTTATCTCCTTCTTTCATTTTCTGGTTTGCTTTATTAATAGCATCATTTTTCTGGCCCGCAGGGAGATAATCTTCTGCTACCGTAATCGATGAATTTATCCGAATATAGTGGTCTCCTTCAACTGGGGCTTTTTTATCTGATTTGACATACAGCTTCCAATCAGTGCTGTCATCGTTCAGGAGTTTTTCTGCTTGCGCAGCCAGTTGTTCCGCCTTTTGGGTGCGACCATTAAACAACTCGAATCGCGACATTCCGATATCACGCATGGCCTGCCAGGCCTGTCCGGATATCTTGTCATTATTCAGAGTAACGTTATCAGTCATGTTTGTTGCGGCCATAATATTTCCTGAAAACAGGATAACCATCAGCGCAACGCCTGGCATAATATGGCTTTTCATAATCCATCATCTCCACAAAGTAACATTTTTTATCGGATTATCCTATTCAGAACCGGTAACCCACGCCAAGATTAAAACCATTGCTATTAAGGCTTCCGCTGTTATGGGTAGCATCAAAATCCGCTCCCTCATAACCCAGAGTTATAGCGACACTACTGACCGGGGTATAAGCCACGCCAGCAGAATAACCATATCCGACCTTACTGTCGGACTCATTTATCCCGTGATCACGCTGATGCAATAATACGGGGCCCACTTGACTATACAGACTTAACTGATTATTTATTTTCCATGAGGGGCCTGCAAGCAGGGAGTAATAACGGGTTGTTACACGACCATTACTGCTTTCATCGGAATAGCGCTGGCTTCCATTTAGCCAGGCAAATGAGGTTGTCAGCCCCCAGTCCGGTGACATTTCATAGTTGTTTGCCAGCCGAACCCCACGCAACGTCCCGGCGTGATTAGTATGGGACTGGGCGTATCCAAGTGAAAATGTACTGGCATTATCGTCTGCCCATACCGGACTGGCTGCAGCAGACAGCAGAACAATACCGGCACTTCCGGCTAATAGCATTTTGTTCATCTTCTTCTCTCCGGTTATTTTTACCTGATGCCTTACTGGCATGTATTAAGTTAAAATCTTTCCGTGATAACAAACTATAAACAAATCTTTTAAATTATGAGCGCTGTTACGCCAGCAAATACCTTTATCTCCGGCTGTCGGGAGGCTATTCACGAAAATATATCCAGGCCAGAAACAGTATTTAATAATAAATAAACTGAAAAATAAAAACTGACAAAAATAGAAGTTCACTGATATATACCCAAAATAATTCGAGTTGCTTAAAGGCGGCAAGGGAGTAAGTCCCCAGGAGCATAGATAACGATGTGACTGGGGTGAGCGACAAATCTGCCGGGAGCAGATTTGAACGTCGCGTGCGACGGCCCGTCAGGGCGAGGCCCATGGATGGACTGAGTAATCCGTAGCCAACACATAAGCCACTTGAAGTATGAAAGGTATATAACGGGAAAGAAGGCATATCGGCCTGGTAAATCAACGTCTGTGACTTAGTTGCAGGAAACGGCTATGGTGAGGGGGGGCGGCAGTTATCGGGCAGTAACGGCATTGTTCAGTGAGTATCCAGGAAACAAAAAAAGAAGGGAGCGGTACTCCCTTCGTAAACATGTCAGAATACGACATTTTGGTACTCTTTTATTTATTATCTGGCCGTAAAAGTTATGCTGTTGGCAGATATCTCCAGTCAACATAAAAAAATACCACCAGCTAAAAATGTGATGCAAACCACCATTAAGCAGGTAACCAAATTGACTGTGCCACTACAATCCGGAAAAGAGCATGAATCCGGGGATAACATCTGATGCAAAAATTAGCACCAGTCTTCGATTCGGATACCCGGAATGCGTTCAAATTCGCGGAGATTGTTTGTGACGACGACCAGTCCGCGGCTACGGGCATGGCCAGCAATCATCTGGTCATAAGGCCCGACAGGTGTTCCCTTGCGGGCCAGTTCGGAACGGATTTGACCGGTATGTATCGCTGCCTGTGTATCGTAATCCAGCACTCCGCAGGGCATCCTTGTCCAACCCCGGCAATCGGGGAAAGCGAGTTTCCCCGACTCCGGCATTTCTGAATACATCCAATGAAGGAAATACCATGCAAACAATGCATAAAAAACATATGTGCCGATGGCTTCTGCCCGGTTTGCTCGGTCTGGCTCTGTGTGCGCCAGTACCGCATACTTACGCAGCCATCATTGAGGCAGGATTTTATCCGGAAGGTACAGATCTCCAGCTTGTTCTTAAGATAATTGAGACCGCACGACAGGAAATCCGTCTGATGGACTATTCCTTCACCTCTTGGGAGGTGGATCGTTAACCAGAATGGGGTTACATAAGCAACGGCAGACGTTCAGACAGGCAAATTGCTATAAATTCGTGGAGTTAGAAGATATTAGAAGATACTAGAAGATATTTGTCTGGAGCGGGCGAAGGGAATCGAACCCTCGTATAGAGCTTGGGAAGCTCTCGTTCTACCATTGAACTACGCCCGCTTTGAGATGCGTAAGGCATTATAAACCTTACGCTCTGGTTGGCAAGAGACTTACTGGCTGACTGGCGATTAATTCGCCGTCAGCACTTCGGTTTACTCCCCTGCGGCGGCAGATAACGCAGCGGATCGATGGCCGTCGCCCGGTAGCGAATCTGGAAGTGTAGTCTTACGGATGCGGCATCCGTGCTGCCCATCGTAGCGATTTTTTGCCCCGCTTTAACGCTTTGTCCATTATTAACCAGCATGGTGTCATTATGAGCGTAAGCCGTAATGTAATCTTCATTGTGCTTAATCATGATGAGATTGCCGTAACCGCGCAGCTGGTTCCCGACATAGACAACTTTACCCGCTCCCGCCGCATAAACAGGCGTTCCGCGCGCGCCCGCAATATCGATCCCCTTATTTCCGCCCTCCGCGGTGGAATAAGGTAAAATCACTTTACCGTTAGCAGGCCATACCCAACAACGCTGCCCCACCGGCGGCCAGGAGGATTTTGGCACCGAAGATGACGGTCTGACCGCAGCAGTTTTTGTTGCTGTTTTATTGCTGGTTTTGCGTGTTGAACTGCTACTCTTTGCGCTGCCGCGCACTTTAATTCGCTGCCCCACCTCAATAGTATAAGGCGGAGAAATGCCATTCAGTCGGGCCAGTTCTTTCACGCTGGTTCCCGTAGCGCGCGATATACGATACAACGTATCGCCGCGCTTAACGGTATAGACGGAGCCGGAATACGTTCCTGAGCCGGAATTACTGGAACACCCCGCCAGCAGCAGCCCTGTGCATAACAGCACCGCAATACCCAGGCTATTTTTGTTCAGGCGTCCTGCGCTCAAAACCATTCCTCACTCTATTGACAGACGCCTTATGATAGCAGCCAAATGCCGTATGCCCAATCCATTGACGCCGGAAAGGGTCCGCGCGGATGATGATGCCGCGAATATCCGATATGCCAGCATAATATCGACTCACGGCACAATGGTGCTCGTCTGCGTTCTGTCAGGGCCTGTTTTGGTAATGCCTTTCTTTCTGTTATGCGCTACGCTGATCGTCTGAGTATATGGCCTGGCCATGCTGCCGGGTCATTTTAATTTTCAGGAGCTTTCATGACTGAGGAACATGTCGTTTTATTGGATGAGCAGGATAAGCCTTCCGGCACACTGGAAAAGTATGCGGCTCATACGCTTAATACGCCTTTGCATCTGGCTTTCTCCTGCTGGCTATTTAACGAAGATGGTCAGTTGCTGGTAACACGACGGTCGCTGAGCAAGAAAGCCTGGCCAGGCGTGTGGACGAATTCGGTTTGCGGTCATCCGCAACAAGACGAAACCACCGAAGAGGCGATCATCCGCCGTTGTCGGTTCGAACTCGGCGTGGAAATTACCGATCTCACCCCCGTCTATCCGCACTTCAGCTATCGGGCGACAGATCCAAACGGTATTGTGGAAAATGAAGTCTGTCCGGTATTTGCCGCGCGGGCAACCAGTGTGTTACAGGTTAACAGCGAAGAGGTGATGGACTATCAGTGGAGCGAATTTAAAAGCGTATGGAAAAGCCTTCTCGCTACGCCGTGGGCATTTAGCCCGTGGATGGTCATGCAAGCGTCAGACGAACAAGCGCGTGAACGACTGCTCGATTACTGCCAGCGTTAAAAATTGCCTGATGGCGCTACGTCTGAACGAAGAGATGCCGGATGGCGGCTAATGCCCCATCCGGCAATTTACATCTTATTTCACCGGACGCATCGCCGGGAACAGAATAACGTCGCGAATCGTGTGGCTGTTAGTAAACAGCATCACCATACGGTCGATACCAATTCCCAGACCCGCTGTCGGCGGTAAACCGTGTTCCAGCGCCGTCACGTAGTCTTCGTCGTAGAACATGGCTTCGTCATCGCCCGCCGCTTTTGCATTAACCTGATCCAGGAAACGCTGCGCCTGGTCTTCCGCATCGTTCAACTCGCTAAAGCCATTACCGATTTCACGACCGCCGATAAAGAACTCGAAGCGGTCAGTGATTTCCGGGTTCACATCATTACGACGCGCCAGCGGAGACACTTCAGCCGGATATTCGGTGATGAAGGTCGGCTGAATCAGATGCGCTTCAGCGACTTCGTCAAAGATCTCGGTGACGATACGGCCCAGACCCCAGCTCTTCTCGACGTGAATGCCGATGCTTTCAGCAATCGCCTTCGCGGAATCAAAGTTGTCCAGATCAGCCATATCCGTTTCCGGGCGATATTTCTTGATCGCTTCACGCATGGTCAGTTTTTCGAACGGCTTACCGAAGTCAAACACTTCATCACCGTACGGAACCTGGGTGGTGCCCAGAACATCCTGCGCCAGCGTACGGAACAGAGACTCCGTCAGCTCGATCAGGTCTTTGTAGTCCGCATACGCCATATAGAGTTCCATCATGGTGAACTCAGGATTATGGCGCACGGAGATGCCTTCGTTACGGAAGTTACGGTTAATTTCGAATACGCGTTCGAAGCCGCCAACCACCAGACGCTTGAGGTACAGTTCCGGCGCGATACGCAGGTACATGTCCAGATCCAGCGCGTTGTGATGGGTGATAAACGGACGGGCAGACGCGCCGCCTGGGATCACCTGCATCATCGGCGTTTCGACTTCCATAAAGCCGCGAGCAACCATAAACTGGCGAATACCGGCCAGGATCTTCGAACGGGTTTTGAAGGTGTTACGGGATTCATCGTTAGAGATGAGATCCAGATAACGCTGGCGATAGCGCGCTTCCTGGTCCTGCAGGCCGTGGAATTTATCCGGCAACGGACGCAGCGCTTTCGTCAGCAGGCGCAGTTCGGTGCAGTGGATAGACAGCTCGCCGGTTTTGGTTTTGAACAGCTTACCTTTCGCGCCGAGGATATCGCCAAGATCCCACTTCTTGAACTGCTCGTTGTAAACGCCTTCCGGCAGATCATCGCGCGCCACATACAGCTGAATGCGGCCGCCTACGTCTTGCAGGGTAACAAAAGAGGCTTTACCCATAATACGGCGAGTCATCATACGGCCCGCGACGGACACTTCAATATTCAGCGCTTCCAGTTCTTCAGCTTCTTTCGCGTCAAACTCTGCGTGCAGTTGGTCTGAGGTACGGTCACGACGGAAATCGTTCGGGAACGGGATACCCTGCTCACGCAGTGCAGCCAGCTTCTCGCGACGTGCCTTCATTTCATTGTTAAGATCGACTACCTCGTCAGCGCCCTGTGCGTTTTGTTCAGACATGTTGATTCCTCATAGCCCTGCTTTCAAACTTGCTTCGATAAATTGATCCAGACTACCGTCCAGTACCGCCTGTGTATTGCGGGTTTCCACCCCAGTACGCAGGTCTTTAATGCGGGAATCGTCCAGGACATAGGAACGAATCTGGCTTCCCCAGCCGATATCAGACTTAGTGTCTTCCATCGCCTGTTTTTCAGCGTTCTTTTTCTGCATCTCCAGTTCATAAAGCTTCGCTTTCATCTGCTTCATGGCCTGGTCTTTGTTTTTGTGCTGCGAACGGTCGTTCTGGCACTGCGTCACGATTCCGGTTGGAATATGGGTGATACGCACGGCGGATTCCGTACGGTTAACGTGCTGACCGCCTGCGCCAGACGCGCGATAGACGTCGATACGCAGATCCGCCGGGTTAATGTCGATATCGATATCGTCGTCCACTTCCGGGTACACAAACGCGGAGCTAAACGAGGTATGACGGCGACCGCCGGAGTCGAACGGACTTTTACGCACCAGACGATGTACACCGGTTTCAGTGCGCAGCCAGCCATAGGCATATTCGCCGGAGATTTTGATAGTCGCGGACTTAATGCCGGCGACTTCCCCTTCCGACTCTTCAATGACTTCCGTCTTGAAGCCGCGCGCTTCCGCCCAACGCAGATACATACGCAGCAACATGCTGGCCCAGTCCTGCGCTTCAGTACCACCAGAACCGGCCTGAATATCGAGATAGCAATCGGCGCTATCGTACTCGCCGGAGAACATCCGGCGGAATTCCAACTGCGCCAGCTTCTCTTCCAGCGTATTCAGTTCCGCGACGGCTTCGTTAAACGTCTCTTCGTCGTCAGCTTCTACCGCCAGTTCCAGCAGCCCGGAAACGTCGTCCAGCCCCTGAGTCATTTGATCAAGCGTATCGACGATCGCTTCGAGCGATGAACGCTCTTTTCCCAGCGCCTGCGCGCGCTCAGGTTCGTTCCAGACATCCGGCTGTTCCAGCTCGGCGTTTACTTCTTCCAGACGCTCTTTCTTAGCATCGTAGTCAAAGATACCCCCTAAGAACGTTGGTGCGTTCCGTGAGGTCCTGAATGCGGTTATTCACCGGGTTAATTTCAAACATGGTCTGATTTCTTTTATTTGACTTGTCAAAATGCGGTTATAAGGGCGAAATATTAGCGGATTTCGCCCCTTAATTACAGCGAAAGTGTTGTTAAATCGCCCCGATCATAGCGGCCAAATATCATCGATAATAATCTGTAAACTACGGTTGCCGCGAAACTCGTTAATGTCCAGTTTATAAGCCAGTTCTACCTCCCGCACGCCGTTATCCGGCCAACAGGTCGTATCAATATTAAATGCGATGCCATCCAACAGCGGGCCGCCGCCGACGGGCTCCACCATCACCTTGAGGTGGCGCTCGCCCACCAGACGCTGTTGTAGCAGACGGAAACGACCATCGAATAACGGTTCCGGGAACATTTGCCCCCACGGCCCGGCATCCCGCAACAGTTGCGCCACTTCCATAGACATCTCCGCCGCGCTTAATGGACCATCGGAGATCACCTCGCCTTGCAGCAGGGCAGGATCGAGCCATTCCGTCACCAGCTCGCCAAAACGTTGCTGAAACTGCTCGAATTTATGCTCTTCCAGCGACAATCCCGCCGCCATCGCATGACCGCCGAACTTGATCATCAGATCAGGGTAAAGGGTATCCAGCCTTTCCAGCGCATCGCGCATATGCAACCCCTGAATCGAACGGCCTGAGCCTTTTAGCGTGCCGTCGCCCGCAGGCGCAAAGGCGATCACCGGGCGGTGAAAACGCTCTTTAATGCGCGACGCCAGAATTCCGACCACGCCCTGATGCCACTCAGGATGATACATCGCCAGACCGCCCGGAAGCGTTTCACTACTGCGCTCAAGCTTTTCGCACAGGATAAGCGCTTCCGCCTGCATCCCCTGCTCTATTTCTTTGCGCGTCTGGTTAAGCGCATCCAGCTCGCTGGCCAGAACACGCGCTTCGCCGAGGTTATCGCACAACAGTAACGCCACGCCAACGGACATATCATCCAGCCTGCCGGCGGCATTCAGGCGAGGCCCCAACGCGAAGCCTAAATCACTGGCGGCAAGCTGCTGCGGATCGCGATTCGATATCTCCAGCAACGCTTTAATTCCCGGACGGCATTTCCCGGCACGAATACGACTTAGCCCTTGCCAGGTCAGAATACGGTTGTTGGCGTCCAGCGGCACAACGTCTGCTACCGTACCCAACGCCACTAAATCCAGCAGCTCCGCCAGATTCGGCGGCGCGATGTTGCGCTCATCGAACCATCCTTTGTCGCGCAAAAATGTTCGCAACGCCAGCATCAGGTAAAACGCCACGCCGACGCCCGCCAGCGACTTAGACGGGAATTCGCAGTTGCGCAGATTGGGATTAATAATCGCTTCGGCATCCGGCAACGTGTCGCCTGGCAGGTGGTGATCGGTCACGATCACCGGAATCCCCAACGTCTTTGCATGCGCTACGCCGGCGTGGGATGAAATGCCGTTGTCTACGGTGACGATAAGCTGCGCGCCGCGCGCCTTCGCCTGATCGACCACTTCCGGGCTTAAACCGTAGCCGTCCTCAAAGCGATTAGGCACCAGATAACTGATGTTGTCACATCCCAACGCACGCATTCCCAATACGCTTAGCGCAGTACTGGTCGCGCCGTCGGCGTCAAAATCGCCAACAACAATAATGCGGGTACCTTCGCGAAAGGCGTTGTAGAGGATCTCCACCGCGTTATCTATGCCGCTAAGCTGTTGCCAGGGCAGCATTCCTTTCACGCTGCGCTCCAGTTCGCGGGCGCTACGAACGCCCCGGCTGGCATATAAACGTCGTAGTAATGGAGGAAGATCGGCGGGGAGTTCCGCCGTCTCATCAGCCTCGCGCCGACGAAGTTGTCTCTGTTGTTTCACGCGTATTATTTACCACTGGTCTGTTTTTGATGCTCATCAAGAAACGCTTTCATCTCTTTCGGTCCCTGATAGCCAGGCACCACATAGCCGTTACTCAATACAATGGCTGGCGTACCGCTAACGCCCAACTGCACGCCCAACGCATAATGATCAGCAATGTTCACGTCACAGCTTGCCGGTTTCACGCCCTTACCTGCCATGGCGTCATCAAACGCTTTGTTTTTGTCTTTGGCGCACCAGATAGATTTCATATCCTGCTCCGCCTGGCTTTCCAGCCCCTGGCGCGGAAAAGCCAGATAACGTACCGTGATCCCCAGCGCGTTATAATCTTTCATCTCTTCATGTAGCTTATGACAATAGCCGCAGGTGATATCGGTAAAAACAGTAATGACATGTTTCTCATCCGGCGCTTTATAGACGATCATCTCTTTTTCCAGCGCATTTAGCTGGCCCATCAGCAGTTTGTTCGTCACGTTTACCGGATGCGCGCCGCTCACGTCATACATCGGCCCTTGAATAATATGTTTGCCGTCATCAGTGACGTACAGTACGCCGCTGTGAGTGAGGACGGTTTTCATCCCTGCCACTGGCGAGGCCTGAATTTCCGTACTCTGAACGCCCAACTTAGCCAGCGACTGACGGATAGCCGCATCATCCGCATGGGCCACGCCTGAAAACGCCGCCGCCAGTAAAGTGAACATCATAAAACGCTTTTTCATAAACTATCCTTTCCTGTCAGCACTCATGCCCGCGGATGGTGCTGTTGATGAAGTTGACGCAAACGCTCCGTTGCGACATGCGTATAAATTTGTGTCGTCGAAAGATCGCTATGCCCAAGTAGCATTTGTACAACGCGCAAGTCGGCGCCGTGATTCAGCAAATGCGTGGCGAAAGCGTGACGTAAAACATGCGGCGATAGTTTTTCGCTATCGATTCCAGCCAGTACCGCATAATGTTTAATACGGTGCCAGAAGGTCTGCCGCGTCATCTGCTGCGCACGCTGACTGGGGAATAATACGTCAATCGATACGCCATTGAGTAACCAGGGACGCCCATGCTCCAGATACGTTTCCAGCCAATATACCGCCTCTTCACCTAACGGCACCAACCGCTCTTTATTGCCTTTACCGATAACCCGCACCACGCCCTGCCGCAGACTGATATCGCTCATTGTCAGCCCCACCAGTTCCGACACGCGCAAACCGGTGGCATACAGCACTTCCAACATAGCTTTATCGCGCAACTCCAAAGGTTGATCAATAAGCGGCGCCTGCAAGAGCCGTTCAACCTGCGCCTCGCTAAGGTCTTTCGGTAAACGCTGCGGAAGCTTAGGCGAGGCCAACTGCGCGCTCGGATCATCCTCACGATACTTTTCACGGTACAGATGCTGGAAAAAGCGCCGCATAGCACTTAACAGGCGTGCGGAGCTGGTCGCTTTGTATCCGCCCTCCACCCGTTCAGCCAGCAGCGTTTGTAAATCATCAGCCTGCGCCGTCGCAAGCGTTTTTCCGCGATGATGCAACCACGCAACGACCATCGATAAATCGCGACGATACGCGCTTAATGTATTTTCCGCCAGATTTCGTTCCAGCCACAGGGCATCCAGAAACTGCTCAATACGCGCTAAATCCTGTTCCATTCGCGCTCCCCACTTCACGCTGACTTTGGGTGCATTATGCCTCATTGTGCCGTGAATGCAGCGATTCTGTTACACTACCCGCAACGCTATAGCAGAATCGAGATGTAACGTAATGAACATGGGTCTTTTTTACGGTTCCAGCACGTGCTACACCGAGATGGCCGCAGAGAAAATTCGCGATATCCTCGGCCCGGAGCTGGTGACATTACATAACCTCAAGGATGACGCCCCCGCCTTAATGGAGCAGTACGACGTGCTCATTTTAGGCATCCCCACCTGGGATTTTGGTGAAATTCAGGAGGACTGGGAAGCCGTCTGGGAGCAACTGGACGATCTCAATCTGGAAGGCAAAATCGTTGCGCTTTACGGTATGGGCGACCAGCTCGGCTACGGTGAGTGGTTCCTGGATGCGCTGGGTATGTTGCATGACAAACTTGCCCTCAAAGGCGTTAAATTTGTCGGCTACTGGCCCACAGAAGGCTACGAATTTACCAGCAATAAACCGGTCATTGCGGATGGGCAACTGTTTGTCGGCCTGGCGCTGGATGAAACGAACCAGTACGATCTCAGCGATGAGCGTATACAGACCTGGTGTGAACAAATTCTCGGCGAAATGGCCGAACACTACGCCTGAAGCCTTACTCGCTGTATTTCCCTCTCGACGGAACCGCGTTTACGCCGTTCCGTCAGTGTTGGCCTGATATCGGCTGCTGTAACAGTATCCGACGCAACTCACGCCATTCCGCTTCTTCCATGCTATCCGCCGCCAGCCATAAATGCTGATGACGTCCAGACTCTGCGCGTAAACGCAACACCATCCCGCTTTTCAGTAACCAGGGCGGACGCAAGAGCGTCCAGTCCTGCCCCTGCCAGCGTAAGCGCCCGTCCATGAGTAGCTTGATCTCTCCCTGGCAGGTATTAATCCTGCGCTGGCTACGTACACAGTCAAACACGACCAGCGACAGTAGTATCATCCATAACGGGGTATAACTCAGCGGCCAGGGCATCAATAAAATCACCGCGGCAACCAGCCCATGAATGAGCAATGAGATCCACTGAGCGCGCCATGAGACGCGTAAATCAGATTGCCACAGGACCACGTTCCCGATTCCGTGTCTGAATGAGTCGGACCATCTGTTCCAGTTCAGCGTCAGCCGGTTTACCGTGATTCATTAACCAGTTAAATAAATCCGGGTCATCACTCTGCAACAAACGGACAAAAATACGCTTTTCTTCATCACTTAAACTATCGTACTCATGTTCAAAAAACGGCATGATGGAAATATCAAGTTCGCGCATACCGCGACGACATGCCCAGTGAATACGTGCTTTATTGTGAATATCCATGTTCTTCCTGCCTCGCGAAAATGAAGTACCGGGCTATTGTAACGTGTTTTTGGCGTTGTTTTACGGGAATCTCAGTAATCTGGAACGCGATCGCGAAATAAAAGGCTGGGAATCAATATGTTCATCCATTTTGGATACCGCCTCGCAAAACGATCAATCCGCTCTCAATGGGCTATTTAAAGCACTTGCAATGACCGATGGCTCTTTTACCATTAACCATTATTGTTGCAGCTAACCAGGACATTATTTATGGCTTTTATCTCCTTTCCACCACGTCATCCTTCATCGTCAGCCCGCCTGCCGCTGACGCTGATCGCGCTTGACGACTGGGCGCTGTCGACCATTACCGGCGTAGACAGTGAAAAGTATATTCAGGGCCAGGTCACCGCTGACGTAAGCCAGATGACTGAACAGCAACACCTTCTCGCCGCCCACTGCGATGCTAAAGGTAAGATGTGGAGCACTCTGCGCCTGTTCCGTGAGCGCGACGGTTTCGCCTGGATTGAACGCCGTAGCGTGCGTGAAGCGCAATTAACGGAGCTGAAAAAGTACGCCGTATTTTCCAAAGTGGTCATCGCGCCGGATGACGAACGCGTATTGCTTGGCGTGGCCGGTTTTCAGGCCCGTGCGGCGCTGGCTAATGTCTTTAGCGTACTGCCCAATAGCGAAAATCAGGTGGTCAGAGACGGCGCCTCTACGCTGCTATGGTTTGAACATCCTGCGGAACGATTCCTGCTTGTCACCGATGTCGCGACGGCCAACATGTTAACGGAGAAGTTGCATGGCGAAGCCGAACTGAATAACAGTCAACAGTGGCTGGCATTGGATATTGAAGCAGGCATTCCGGTGATTGACGCGGCGAACAGCGGTCAGTTTATCCCCCAGGCGACTAACCTACAGGCGCTGGGCGGCATCAGCTTCAAGAAAGGCTGCTACACCGGACAGGAGATGGTCGCACGGGCAAAATTCCGCGGCGCCAATAAACGCGCGCTTTGGTTGCTGGCGGGCAAAGCCAGCCGGGTACCGGAAGCAGGAGAAGATCTGGAGCTACAGATGGGCGAGAACTGGCGTCGTACCGGCGCTATTCTGGCGGCGACGCAGTTAGACGATGGTCAGTTACTGGTTCAGGCCGTCATGAATAACGATTTAGAAGCCGAAAGCGTCTTCCGTGTTCGCGACGATGCCAACACCCTGCATATCGTCCCGCTGCCTTACTCGCTGGAAGAGTGATATCACGTTAAAAGCCGGATAGCCTGATAGCGCAACGCCATCAGGCTCGCACGTGCTGCTCTCGTAGGCCGGATAAGGTACGACAGCGCCGCCATCCGGCACGGGCATCCGGGAATTACGCCTGTCCCACATACAAATAGATAGCCAGGAAGTGGCACACGCTGCCGCCCAGCACAAAGCCATGCCAGATGGCGTGGTTATAAGGTATGCGTTTGCAAACATAGAAAATTACGCCCAGCGAGTAAACGACGCCACCTACCGCCAGCAGCGTCACGCCGCCTATCGCCAGCTTAATCGCCAACTGATAAACCACTATCAGCGACAGCCAGCCCATTGCCAGATACGTAACCAGTGAAAGCACTTTAAATCGGTGCGCAATCGTCAACTTGAAGAGGATACCGAATAGCGCCAGGCTCCAGATCACAATCATTAGTCCGCGCGCCAGCGGCGAATCCAGACCTACCAGCAGAAATGGCGTATAGGTTCCGGCAATGAGCAGATAGATAGCGCAGTGATCAAATTTCTTTAACCAGATTTTTGCCCGCTGATGAGGAATGGCATGATAAAGCGTTGAGGCAAGAAAAAGCAGGATCATGCTCCCGCCATATAAACTGTAGCTGGCGATAGCCGTCATACCCGCATTCGCCTCTACCGCCTGAACCAACAACAGCACCAGGCCGACAATACCAAATACCAATCCAATGCCGTGGCTAATACTGTTGGCGATTTCCTCAGCCAGCGAATATCCCTGCGTCATTAATGGTTTTTGCACCATAACTTACTCCGGAGAAACGTTCATAACGATGAACTGCGCCTCTAGCGTAACTGAGAATGGTTCCAGTGAACACATGTTAGCTAAAATAAATTCTCAAAATTAAATTTTGTTTATTATTCAATAGGTTAATTACAAAAACTCAACTAACACGCGTTCATATTTATCAAAGGCATTTAAAATCAATCACATAAAATTGCGTCTGGTTGGGATAGATTTCAGCAATGACCCGTTTCAGCTCATCAAGCGACATATTTTCCTGTTGCGCATGTTTTTCGTTCAGCGTATCCAGCATCACAGTTGACGTTCCTGTCACTTCGATTGTGCAAAAATAGCCATCATCTTCGAACCGCCCCACGCGTAGCACATCGCCTGCTTTAAAGTGGGACTCGGAGGCATCACGAATAGTGATGGTTTTACGCCCTGCCAGAATGTCATTCTGGAAACGTTGAAAGAAAGTAATGTCATTTGGCTGCATGTGGTTATCCCCCTGAATATGGCCCCTTGAAGTGGATGTTACGATCTGAATGTGTTCTTGCCCCGACACGCGAGCACCCTGGAATTTTGCGTACGCTTTACATGTCATTTGGTGCAGAATGAATGATAACAGACTAAATAAATTGAGATTATGCAACAATGAGAAAACTCACCCTGCCAAAAGATTTTTTATGGGGCGGCGCGGTTGCTGCACACCAGGTTGAAGGCGGCTGGAATAAAGACGGTAAAGGCCCCAGCATCTGCGACGTGCTAACCGGCGGCGCACACGGCGTGCCACGCGAAATCACCCAGAATGTCGTTGCTGGCAAATACTATCCGAACCACGAGGCGGTGGATTTTTACGGACATTACAAAGAAGACATCCGTCTTTTCGCCGAAATGGGGTTCAAATGCTTCCGTACCTCTATTGCCTGGACGCGTATCTTCCCGAATGGCGACGAATCCCAGCCAAACGAGGCCGGTCTGAAATTCTACGACGACATGTTTGATGAGTTACTCAAATACAACATCGAACCGGTCATTACCCTTTCTCACTTTGAAATGCCATTACATCTGGTACAGCACTACGGCGGCTGGACCAATCGTAAAGTGGTTGATTTCTTTGTCCGTTTTGCTGAAGTCGTGTTTGAACGCTACAAACATAAGGTCAAATACTGGATGACCTTCAACGAAATTAACAACCAGCGAAACTGGCGCGCGCCGCTGTTTGGCTACTGCTGTTCCGGCGTAGTGTATACCGAGCATGAGAATCCAGAAGAAACCATGTATCAGGTCTTACATCATCAGTTTGTCGCCAGCGCGCTGGCGGTAAAAGCGGCACGTCGTATTAATCCACAGATGAAAGTTGGCTGTATGCTGGCGATGGTCGCGCTGTATCCTTTCTCCTGTAAACCAGAAGATGTGATGTTTGCTCAGGAATCGATGCGTGAACGCTACGTCTTTACCGATGTGCAGCTGCGCGGCTATTACCCGTCCTATGTGTTGAACGAGTGGAAGCGCCGCGGATTTAACATCAAAATGGAAGATGGCGATCTTGAAGTGCTGCGCGAAGGCACCTGCGATTATCTTGGTTTCAGTTATTACATGACCAACGCGGTCAAAGCCGAAGGCGGTAGCGGCGATGCGATTTCCGGTTTTGAAGGCAGCGTACCGAACCCCTATGTTAAAGCATCTGACTGGGGCTGGCAGATTGACCCGGTGGGCCTGCGTTATTCATTGTGTGAACTGTACGAACGCTATCAAAAGCCGCTGTTTATTGTCGAAAACGGTTTTGGTGCTTACGACAAAGTAGAAGAAGATGGCAGCATCAACGACGACTACCGAATTGACTACCTGCGCGCCCATATTGAAGAGATGAAAAAAGCGGTGACTTACGATGGTGTCGACCTGATGGGCTACACGCCGTGGGGCTGCATCGACTGCGTGTCGTTCACCACCGGTCAGTACAGCAAGCGCTACGGCTTCATCTACGTGAACAAGCACGATGACGGTACGGGCGATATGTCGCGTTCGCGTAAGAAGAGCTTCAACTGGTACAAAGAGGTGATTGCCAGCAACGGCGAGAAGCTTTAACTCCTGCACGTTACCCGCCAGTCGGCGGGTAACACTTTGAACGAGTCTTACCAGGTCTTACCTATTTTAAATTCCCAGCGTACATCTTCCATTTTGGTTGGCGACTTCGCTTCCTGCATTACCGGGAAGAAGGCTCCGGCGCCAAACCATAATTTCAGTGAATCGACGGCAATATTAAATGACGGACCAACAACCCATTCGGTAGTTCCAGAATGGTTATTAATTACGCTGCTATTAGACAGTTTTTTCGTTCCAGAGGCATTATTGCTGTAGGCACTTTCCAGACCAAGATCCAGCGGTAAATCGCTAAACATATACCGCACCTGGGTATTCCACTGGAATTCGTTACCTCGTTTCACGTCCTGGTTACCGCGCTCAAATGGTCCCTGATATACAAAACCCATATCCCCTTTAATGTTAGGAGTAAATAATTTTGTTAAAGTGAGTGTTACTCTTCCTCCCCAGGCGCTATTCCCAGGCAAATGATTATCTCCATCTTGCCCGGTGGGTAGTAATACTGCCCCACCTACCGTAACCCAAAACGGATCACCTCTTCGCTGGCTCATTAAAGCATAATTGACTCCCACCGATTGGTCGCCCATTCCCTCTATGTGCTCAGGAGACAGATTGTCTCGTTTGTTATTGATATAGGAACCCACAGTTGATAATTCCAGTCTGTCGGTCAAACCGTAACGAATCTTCAATAACCATATCTGGGAGTAAACATCCGGACTTCCGTGCCCCTCGATTTGATGATCTTTATCGCGAAATGAGCTATTCACGGCGGTTAATAACTTTCCTTCCGGCAATACTGAACCACCAGAAATAGCGGTATTAACTGGTGCACCTAATAGATTACTGGGATTATTTTCTCCGTTAGCTGCCATTGCATTCATTAATAGAAAATATGTCATTAATGGCAGAAATATAAATCGTTTCATTATTCCCTCCAGGTATAAAAAACAAAGCGCTAAGTTAATAAATATTTACGTTATTTATGCTTATTTTTAATTTATAATTTAAATTAATAACTTGATGAATTTAATATACGGAAATTTTTGTAACTATATTGAGAGGTAAATAACGATTCCGGAGAGAAACTATTTGTAACTACATGTAAATATACTGTGTTGTTTTGATTAAATAACAGCAAGGTAAAAATGATGCACAATGAATCATTAGGCTCTAAAAAACCGGTAATTTAATTCTGGCTAATACACTGATACAAACGCCAGGTTGCCTGACAGGAGCCAACGATTTACTGTAATGTATTGAATTAGTAACACTTTGTTGCCTGAATAAGGCACTCACATTGCATCCGACATAAACAAAGCGCACTTTATTAACAAGCTGAAAAGGCGCCGAAGCGCCTTTAGAAAACAGTCGAATCAGCAAATTACTGGTAGTCGCTAATCGGTACGCAGGAGCAGAACAGGTTACGGTCGCCATAAACATCATCCAGACGTTTCACCGTCGGCCAGTATTTGTCTGTCACGTCTGCCGGGAATACGGCAACTTCACGGCTGTACGGATGCGCCCACTCGGCGACCAGTTCGCTCTGAATGTGCGGCGCGTTCACCAGCGGGTTATCTTCCAGCGGCCAGACACCCGCTTTCACCTGGTCAATCTCTGCGCGGATAGCCAGCATCGCATCGATAAAGCGATCCAGCTCAGCCTTACCTTCAGATTCCGTCGGCTCTACCATCAGCGTGCCCGCCACCGGGAACGACATGGTTGGCGCATGGAAACCGTAGTCGATCAGACGCTTGGCAATATCCAGCTCGCTGATGCCGGTTTCTTCTTTCAATGGGCGAATATCAAGAATACATTCGTGCGCCACACGGCCATCGCGACCAGTATACAGTACCGGATAGGCATCTTTCAGACGGCTGGCAATGTAGTTAGCGTTAAGAATCGCGACCTGACTTGCCTGCTTCAGGCCTTCTGCGCCCATCATGCGGATGTACATCCAGCTGATTGGCAGGATAGAGGCACTACCGAACGGCGCCGCAGAAACCGCGCCCTGACGGGTTAACATGCCTTCGATTTGCACCACGCTATGACCCGGTACGAACGGTGCCAGATGCGCTTTCACGCCGATCGGTCCCATGCCTGGGCCACCGCCGCCGTGCGGAATGCAGAAAGTTTTATGCAGGTTAAGATGCGAAACGTCCGCGCCAATAAAGCCCGGTGAGGTAATGCCGACCTGAGCGTTCATGTTCGCGCCGTCAAGGTAAACCTGACCGCCGAACTGGTGCACAACTTCACACACCTCACGGATCGTTTCTTCATACACGCCGTGGGTGGACGGATAGGTCACCATGATGCAAGAAAGGTTCGCAGCATGTTGTTCTGCTTTTGCCCGCAGATCGTCCAGGTCGATGTTGCCGTTCTTATCACAGGCGACTACCACCACCTGCATTCCTGCCATATGTGCAGAAGCAGGGTTAGTGCCGTGAGCAGAGGCCGGAATCAGGCAGATATCGCGATGCCCTTCGTTGCGGCTTTCGTGATAGTGACGAATCGCCAGCAGCCCCGCGTATTCCCCCTGTGCGCCGGAGTTAGGCTGCATACAGACGGCGTCGTACCCGGTGAGTTTCACCAGCCAGTCAGAAAGCTGGCTAATCATCTGATGATATCCTTCCGCCTGTTCCGGCGGGCAGAACGGATGCAGTTCAGCGAATTCCGGCCAGGTGATAGGGATCATCTCGGCGGCGGCGTTCAGCTTCATGGTGCAGGAACCCAGCGGGATCATCGCCTGATTCAGCGCCAGATCTTTACGCTCCAGCGAGTGCATATAGCGCATCATCTCGGTTTCGCTGTGGTAACGGTTAAATACCGGATGCGTCAGAATCGCATCGTCACGCAGCATACTTTGCTGAATGGAACGGCTATCAAGCGCCACGTCTTTATCCAGTGTTTCAATGTTCAGACCGTGGCTGTCGCCCAGCAAAACATTGAACAACTGCGCCACATTCTCACGGGTGGTGGTTTCATCAAGGGTAATACCCACCGCGTTATGAATATCGCTGCGCAGATTGATCTCTGCCGCTTCCGCACGCGCCAGTACCGCAGCTTTATCAGCCACTTCCACACACAGGGTGTCGAAGTAGTGCGCATGACGCAGCTTTAAGCCTTTCTGTTGCAGACCGGCCGCCAGAATATCGGTCAGGCGGTGGATACGATTCGCAATGCGTTTCAGGCCAACCGGTCCATGATAAACGGCATACAGACTGGCGATGTTAGCCAGCAGTACCTGCGAGGTACAAATATTGGAGTTCGCTTTCTCACGACGGATATGCTGCTCGCGAGTCTGCATCGCCATGCGCAGTGCGGTATTGCCCGCCGCATCTTTTGAGACGCCGATAATACGGCCTGGCATGGAGCGTTTAAATTCGTCTTTGGCGGCAAAGAATGCCGCGTGCGGGCCACCGTACCCCATCGGTACGCCGAAGCGTTGCGCAGAGCCGAAAACAATGTCCGCGCCCTGTTTACCCGGCGCGGTAAGCAGCACCAGCGCCATAAAGTCGGCGGCGACGCTGACAATCACTTTACGGGCTTTGAGTTCGCTAATCAGCGCGCTGTAGTCGTGAATTTCGCCCGTGGAGCCAACCTGCTGCAACAGCACGCCAAACACATCCCGGTGATCCAGTGCTTTCGCCGCGTCATCCACAATGACGTCAAAGCCAAAGGTTTCGGCGCGAGTACGCACGACGTCCAGAGTTTGCGGATGGACATCAGAGGCGACAAAGAACCGGTTGGCATTTTTCAGTTTGCTGACGCGCTTTGCCATCGCCATCGCTTCAGCGGCGGCGGTCGCTTCATCCAGCAGCGAGGCGGAAGCCATGTCCAGCCCCGTCAGGTCCAGCGTCACCTGTTGGAAGTTGAGCAGCGCTTCCAGACGCCCCTGAGAGACTTCCGGCTGATAAGGAGTGTAGGCGGTGTACCAGCCCGGATTTTCCAGCATGTTGCGCAGGATAACCGGCGGTAGCTGCACGGCGGTGTAGCCCATGCCAATGTACGACGTGAAGCGCTTGTTACGCCCGGCGATGGCTTTTAATTCCGCCAGTGCGGCATATTCGGTTGCCGCCTCGCCAACCTGCGGCGGAGTCGCGAGCTGAATGTCTTTCGGCACAATCTGACCTGTCAGCGCGTTTAACGACTCGGCGCCAACCGCATTCAGCATCTCTTGCTGCTGCGCGGCGTCCGGTCCGATGTGGCGTTCAATGAAAGCGCCGCGGTTTTCAAGCTGGCTTAACGTCTGTGTCATGGGCGATGGTTCCTGAAACGTGCAGTGAATCGTGATTGTCTCTAACTCAATTGCCCGGTGGCGCTGACGCTTACCGGGCCTACGCGTGCGAAAACGAATACGCAAAATAATTCGCGTTGCAGTGAGTAGGCCGGATAAGCATTAGCGCCATCCGGCACAACATTATTCGTCTTCTAACAATGCTTCATACGCAGTGGCATCCAGCAGCGATTCAAGTTCGCTTTCATCGCTGGCTTTGATTTTAAAGATCCAGCCACCGGCATACGGTTCGCTGTTCACCAGCTCCGGGGAGTCGCTCAGCGCATCGTTTACCGTCACGATCTCACCGCTTACCGGCGCATAAATGTCGGACGCCGCTTTTACGGACTCCGCCACGGCGCAGTCGTCGCCCGCGCTTACGGTCGCGCCGACTTCCGGCAGATCAACAAAAACCATATCGCCCAACAGCTCCTGAGCGTGTTCAGTAATGCCAACGGTGTAAGTGCCATCCGCTTCTTTACGCAGCCATTCGTGTTCTTTGCTGTATTTCAGTTCTGCGGGTACGTTGCTCATCAATTAATCTCCAAAAAAGGATGAATCACGCGACGGCTTTGCCGTTACGCACAAAAACAGGTTTAGTCACTTTTACCGGCATTTCACGGTTACGAATTTGTACAATCGCCGTCTCGCCGATGCCCGCCGGAACGCGCGCCAGCGCAATGCTGTAGCCCAACGTTGGGGAAAACGTCCCGCTGGTGATAATGCCTTCTTGCTGATTGCCCTGCGCATCGGTAAAACGCACCGGCAGTTCATTACGCAATACGCCTTTCTCGGTCATCACCAGACCGACAAGCTGCTCATGGCCTTTTTCACGCTGCATCTCCAGCGCCTCACGGCCAATAAAGTCGCGGTCAGCAGGTTCCCAGGCGATAGTCCATCCCATATTAGCCGCCAGCGGAGAGATACCTTCATCCATCTCCTGACCGTACAGGTTCATGCCTGCTTCCAGACGCAGCGTGTCGCGCGCGCCAAGACCGCACGGCTTCACGCCCGCCTCCACCAGCGCACGCCAGAAATCCGCCGCTTTTTCATTCGGCATGGCGATTTCATAGCCCGCTTCGCCGGTATAACCGGTGGTGGCGATAAACAGATCGCCCGCCTGAACGCCGAAGAACGGCTTCATACCTTCTACTGCATGGCGCTGTTCGTCAGTAAACAGAGTCGCCGCTTTTTCCTGCGCATTCGGCCCCTGTACCGCAATCAGCGACAGGTCGTCACGAACGGTAATGTCGATGGCATAAGGTTCAGCGTGTTGGGTAATCCAGGAGAGGTCTTTTTCGCGGGTGGCGGAGTTAACAACGAGACGGAAGAAATCTTCAGTGAAGTAGTAGACGATAAGGTCATCAATCACGCCGCCCGATGCGTTAAGCATACCGGAGTAGAGGGCTTTACCCGTCTTCGTTAGCTTCGCGACGTCGTTGGCCAGCAGATAACGTAGAAACTCTCGTGTGCGGCTGCCATGAAGATCGACAATGGTCATATGCGATACATCAAACATCCCGGCATCGGTGCGCACAGCGTGGTGTTCATCAAGCTGAGAGCCGTAATGCAGGGGCATCATCCAGCCATGAAAATCGACCATGCGGGCGCCGCATAGCGTGTGTTGTTCGTACAAAGGCGTCTGTTGGGCCATCTTTTCCTCGTTGAATTAGCGGGGGCTAACAACCATTTTCATGGGAAATCTTCGCCACGAAACCTGGCATCGACGCCCTTTTTCCTGCGCCGACGCAAACGTTCTCTTGCTCCTGAACTTACCACCGAACCAGGCGCTAAACCATAAGGCTGAATTTACCATCACATTAGCTTATGACTAAAAAACGCCAAAACCCCATCAGCACAAAAAACCACTATTAC
Organism: Salmonella sp. SAL04202; assembly: GCF_046550775.1. Classification (NCBI taxonomy): domain Bacteria; kingdom Pseudomonadati; phylum Pseudomonadota; class Gammaproteobacteria; order Enterobacterales; family Enterobacteriaceae; genus Salmonella; species Salmonella sp. SAL04202. Next base: position 360,430 of record NZ_JBGDXK010000002.1, read on the forward strand.
GCTAAATAACCTCCATAAAAATGAAGCTGATACGATTTATCACAACATAAATTAATATTAAATGCGGAAAAAATGTCGAAAATCGCGTTCGCCAAAAATAGTGTCATTAGAAAATATAATGCGAAATAAGCGGTGAAATTAGATTATTTCAAACGAGGAAAGCCCCCCGGCGCGATAGCCGGGAAAGCAAAGTGTGACGGGTTTCAAACTCTTGCTGGCGTGCAGTCAGACGCTTAACGAAGCCATTGCGGAAGGTCGTTTAGCCCCATTGCCTGGCGAAGCAGTTGGGGTTTGACGCCGGGGAGCGTGTCCGCCAGTTTCAGTCCGATGTCGCGCAGCAATTTTTTTGCCGGGTTTTCGCCGGCAAACAGGTCACGAAAACCTTGCATCCCGGCAAGCATCATCGCCGCGCTATGTTTACGGCTACGCTCATAACGACGGAGATAAAGATGTTGACCAATGTCTTTGCCCTGACGCTGAAGCCGGCGCAGATCGTCCACCAGTTCGGCCGCGTCCATAAAGCCGAGGTTGACGCCTTGCCCTGCCAGCGGATGGATGGTGTGCGCGGCATCGCCGACTAACGCCAGACGATGCGCAGCAAACTGGCGAGCATAGCGGCCCGTCAGCGGAAAAACCTGCCGTTCGCTTTCCAGGCGGCATAAGCCCAGCCGATTATCGAAGGCGATAGTCAACGCCTGGTTAAACGCCTCGTCGCCGCTCTGTTGCATACGCTCCGCATCCTGCGGAGAAAGCGACCAGACAATGGAACACAGATGCGGATCGCTTAACGGCAAAAACGCCAGAATACCTTCACCATGAAACACCTGGCGAGCAACCGCGCCGTGCGGCTCTTCGGTGCGGATAGTCGCTACCAGCGCATGGTGACGGTAGTCCCAGAAAGTTAAGGGAATATCCGCTTTGTTACGCAGCCAGGAGTTGGCGCCATCCGCGGCAATCACCAGACGCGCGGTTAACATCGCGCCGTCTTTTAAAGTCAGGAAGGCGTCGTTCTCTCCCCAGGCAACCTGCTGTAACTCCGCTGGCGCCATTAAGGTGATATCCGCCGCTTGCTGCGCTTTTTGCCACAATGCGTAGTGAATGACACTGTTTTCAACAATATGCCCCAGATGGCTATATCCCATGCTTGCGTCATCAAACGTAATACGGCCAAAGCTGTCTTTATCCCAGACTTCCATACCGTGGTAGCAACTTGCCCGTCGCGCCACAATGTTTGACCATACGCCAAGACGGGTAAGCAGTTTTTCGCTGGCGGCATTAATCGCCGACACCCGAAGCTGAGGCGACGCATCGTTCGCCAACGGCTGGGGGACAACGTGATCCAGTACCGCAACGCGCAAACCGCTCCCCTGCAAGCCGCAGGCGACAGCCAGTCCCACCATGCCTCCGCCAACTATTGCTACATCAACACTTTGCACTATTTACTCCTGGAAACCGGAACAATCAAAACCGTAGGCCGGATAAGGCGAAGCCGCCATCCGGCATTTTTACGAACACGATGCCGGATGGCGGCGTAAACGCCTTATCCGGCCTACAGATCTGCTTAACGCGCAACCCAACCTAAGGTCCGCTGTGCCAGCGCATCGCGCGCAGGCGGTAATAATTCCATTGCCATTAAACCGATATTGCGCCCAATAACCAGCGGCGCCCAACGATTTGCAAACAGATGGACCAGACCGTTCGTTACGCCAATCGTCGTATCCCGGTCAACCTGACGACGCTGCTGATAGCGCGATAACACGTGCCAGGCGCCAATATCTTCGCCCGCGTCCTGTGCCGCGACCAGCGTTTCCGCCAGGCTCATGACATCGCGCAGACCGAGATTAAACCCTTGTCCGGCGATAGGATGCAACGTCTGCGCCGCATTGCCGACCACGACAGTCCGGTGAGTAAACACTTTTGCCGCCGTAGTCAGGGCAAGCGGATACGCGCTGCGCTTACCCGCCTGAGTAATTCGCCCCAGCCGCCAGCCGAACGCGGCCTGCAATGCATGGCAGAACTGCGCGTCGGACCAGCTCAGCACCTCATCGCGCTGGTCGAGCGGGTGACACCAAACCAGCGAACATCGGCCATGCGACATCGGCAACATCGCCAGCGGGCCATTGGGAGTAAAACGTTCAAAGGCGCGTCCCTGGTGCGGGATAGCGGTTGCGACATTCGCTATCACCGCTAACTGTTCGTAAGGCTCCTGATGCCAGTCAACGCCGCAGGCTGACGCGAGCGCGGAGTGGGTACCGTTAGCCGCCACCAGCACGCTGCCAGCTATCACATTGCCGTTTTCCAGAGTGACGTTAACCTGCTGTTGGGTACGCGACACGCTGGCTACGCGCTCCGGGCAGTGCAGCGTAACGCCTGGCGCTTTACGCAAGAGCGCAAACAGACGCAGCCCGATATCATGCAGCTCCGCAACGTGCCCCAACGCTGCCAGACTGTAGTCCTGCGCATCGAGAGTCACAAATCCGGCATGGCCGCGATCGCTGACGTGTACGGTGTTGATTGCCGTTGCGCAATCGGAAAGCGCCTGCCAGACGCCAATTCGCGCCAGTTGCTGACAAGTGCCCACCGCCAGCGCAATCGCTCTGGCGTCAAAGCCGGGATGACCGTCGGCTTCAGGCGCTTTCGCTTCAATCAGGTGTACCGGCAACGTCCCATGACTGAACTGAGAGATGGCCAGCGCCAGCGTTGCGCCTGCCATGCCGCCGCCAACGATAATGACGCTCATTGCTGCCGCGCCGCCGCCATTAATGCTTCAATGTCATCCGCCTTCTTCACAACGCCAGCGGTCAGGTTTTCATTACCGGTTTCGGTAATGACAATGTCATCTTCAATTCGAACGCCAATGCCGCGATACGCTTCCGGCACGTCGGCATCCGGCGCGATATAGAGGCCTGGCTCTACGGTCAGCACCATGCCCGGCTCCAGGATGCGGGAGCGATCCGGCCCATAAACCCCGACATCATGAACATCCAGCCCCAGCCAGTGGCTTAAGCCATGCATAAAGAAAGGACGATGCGCATTTTCGGCAATCAGTTGATCAACCTCTCCTTGCAAAATCCCCAGCTTCACCAGCCCGGTTATCATGATGCGCACGACTTCGCCGGTCACCTCCTGAATAGAGGTACCAGGACGGAACAGTCGCAGGCTGGTCTCCAGCGATTCCAGAACGATGTCATAAATTTCACGCTGAGCTGGCGTGAATTTCCCGTTCACCGGGAAAGTACGCGTGATGTCGCCCGCGTAACCTTTATATTCACAACCTGCGTCGATAAGCACTAAATCGCCGTCGCGCATTTCACTTTCGTTTTCAGTGTAATGCAGAATACAGCCATTTTCGCCGCTGCCGACAATGGTGTTATAGGAGGGATAGCGCGCGCCGTGACGATTAAATTCGTGGTGAATTTCCCCCTCCAACTGATACTCAAACATCCCCGGACGGCATTTTTCCATCGCGCGGATATGCGCCAGCGCGCTAATTTCCCCGGCACGGCGCAGGACAGCAATCTCTTCCGGCGATTTGAACAGGCGCATCTCATGGACGATCGGTCGCCAGTCAGTCATGGTGGCCGGCGCGGTCAGATTCTGGCGGGAGCCTTTACGCAGCTTCTCCAGCGCAGCCAGAACAATTTCGTCGGCATACGCATATTCGCCCTGCGCGTGGTACACCACATCCAGACCATTAAGCAACTGAAAGAGTTGCTGGTTGATTTCGCTAAACGCCAGCGCCCGGTCAACGCCCAGTTTTTCCGGCGCGGCATCCTGTCCTAAACGGCGACCAAACCAGATTTCCGCCGTCAGGTCGCGAACGCGGTTGAACAAAACGCTGTGGTTGTGGGTGTCATCACTCTTAATCAGTACCAGCACGGCTTCCGGTTCGTTAAAACCGGTGAAATACCAGAAGTCGCTACTCTGGCGATACGGATATTCACTGTCTGCGCTGCGCGTCGCCTCCGGCGCGGCAAAGATCAGCGCGGCGCTGCCGGGCTGCATTTGCGCCAGTAATGCCTGGCGACGGCGTTGGTATTCCTGCTGAGTCATGACATGGCCTCCATTTCGTTTTTTCTTAGTGTAGCGTCGGTTTACGCACTTCCGGCTCGGTCGGCTGTTGGCGCGTGAAAGTGTCATGACATAACAGCGCCGCAACACGGACATATTCGATGATCTCTTCGAGCGACATCTCCAGCTCTTCCTGATCTTCGCTCTCATCATAACCAAGCTGCGCAATATTACGCAGGTCGTCAATCGCTTCACCCGTTTCGCCGGTGACTTTATCAAGTTTAGGCTGCGTTACGCCGAGGCCAAGCAAAAAGTGGTTAACCCACCCGGCTAAGGCATCTGCGCGATCGAATACGCTGACATCGTCGCCTTCAGGCAGATAAAGCTGAAAAAGAAAGCCGTCGTCTTCCAGCGCGTCGCTGGTCGCCGCGTGCATTTTGCGCAGCGCCTGAGCAAGCTCATGCCCGAAGGCCAGACCTTCGTTCGTCAGGTCGTGCAACAGCGGCTGCCATGAGCTGTCGTTGTTGCCGCCGCAAATCATCCCGCTGATTAAACCATGCATTTCAGCCGGGGTCAGACCGGCCCCTTGTTGATTCAAAAACCGGTTCATTTCGTTGTAACCAGGCATTTCGTTCTGTATAGACATAAGCATTCGTCATCAAAGGGAGGATATTCATGATATGCTACCACTTTGGACCCTGGTGAACCAGAAAAGGGCTTGTATCTTCACACCAGGGTAGCTATAGTGTCGCCCCTTCGCGGACCCTGGGTCTGGAGACGAAGGCAGCGCAGTCAATCAGCAGGAAGGTGGCATGTCTGCACAACCCGTCGATATCCAAATATTTGGCCGTTCACTGCGAGTGAATTGCCCGCCTGACCAAAGGGATGCGTTGAATCAGGCTGCGGACGATCTGAATCAGCGGTTGCAAGATCTGAAAGTTCGCACTAGAGTCACAAATACTGAGCAGTTGGTTTTCATTGCCGCATTGAATATCAGCTATGAGTTAACTCAGGAAAAAGCGAAGACCCGCGATTACGCGGCGAGCATGGAACAACGTATTCGGATGCTACAACAGACCATCGAACAGGCGTTGCTTGATCAAGGTCGCATAACCGAAAAAACGGGCCAAAACTTTGAATAACACTTTTCGCTTTACTATGGTAAAGTGATTGTGAAAACAGAATTTCTCTGAGATGTTTGCAAGCGGGCCAGTCCCCTGAGCCGATATTTCATACCACAAGAATGTGGCGCTCCGCGGTTGGTGAGCATGCTCGGTTCGTCCGAGAAGCCTTAAAACTGTGACGACACATTCACCTTGAACCAAGGGTTCAAGGGTTACAGCCTGCGGCGGCATCTCGGAGATTCCCCTTCTGACTGGCGACAGCCATGACGCAACTTCCCGAACTCTCTTTATCACGACAAGAAATCCGCCGAATGATTCGGCAACGTCGCCGTGCGCTGACGCCAGAGCAGCAACGCCGCTTTGGTCAACAGGCCGCCGCCCGAATGCTCAGCTTTCCTCCCGTCGTGATGGCGCACACTGTCGCCGTGTTTCTCTCCTTTGATGGCGAACTCGACACCCAGCCGCTGATTGAACAGCTATGGCAAGCGGGCAAGCGCGTCTACCTTCCGGTTCTTCATCCCTTCAGCCCTGGCAACCTCCTGTTCCTGCACTATCATCCGCAGAGTGCGCTGGTGACCAACCGCTTAAAGATCCAGGAGCCACGGCTTGATGTCCGCGACGTATTACCGCTGGCAAAGCTGGATGTGCTGGTAACGCCGTTAGTCGCGTTTGACGAAGACGGGCAGCGCCTGGGGATGGGCGGCGGATTTTATGACCGTACGCTACAAAACTGGCAGCAGCATAAGATCCTACCTGTGGGCTACGCGCATGATTGCCAGTTAGTAGAAAAACTGCCGGTTGAAGAGTGGGATATCCCGCTGCCTGCGGTGGTGACGCCGTCCAAAATTTGGGAGTGGTAGCCGTGTTTTGTCGATTGACAGCGTCGCTTTTTTGACCTAAATTTCTCGGTGAAGGGTGAGGGAGGCGAACCTCCCTCCTGCGTACTCTCTGTTAATATGCTGGGCAAGCGATGATTAACAGGATCAGCAGCATGATGACGTATCTCATCATCGTCCCTTTCCTTTTTAGAGCCCCTGCCTCGGTAGGGGCTTTCCCGTTTCAGCGCTATGCTGAGCCCTTATCGTAAATTCCTTTTATTGCTGTACAACACGCAACGCTGCCTTTAATTACCAATTGCGGCAAGGCTCGAAAACAGAATGTATGCGTTACACGAAGAGATGTTGAGGCAGGGAAACCAGAGAAAGGATGGGCAGGTCATCTCCTGCCCATTTAGAGGAAATTAGTACAGCAGACGGGCGCGAATGGTGCCCGGAATCGCCTTCATCGCCAGCAGCGCTTTCTCCGCCACATCGCCATCGGCTTCTATATCAATCACCACATACCCCATTCGGGCGGAGGTTTGCAGATACTGCGCGGCAATGTTAACGCCCTGCTCGGCAAAGATCTGGTTAAGCGCGGTCAATACGCCCGGGCGGTTTTCGTGGATGTGCATCAGGCGACGACCGCCGTGCAGCGGCAGCGACACTTCCGGGAAGTTTACGGCGGACAGCGTCGAGCCGTTATCCGAGTACTTAATCAGTTTTCCTGCGACTTCCAGACCGATGTTTTCTTGCGCCTCCTGCGTCGAGCCGCCGATATGCGGCGTCAGGATCACGTTATCGAATTCGCACAGCGGAGAGGTAAACGGATCGCTATTAGTGGCCGGTTCCGTCGGGAAGACGTCGATAGCCGCCCCCGCCAGATGTTTCGTCGCCAGCGCGTCGCACAAAGCCGGGATATCCACTACCGTACCGCGCGCGGCGTTAATCAGCAGCGAACCCGGCTTCATCAGGGCAATCTCTTTTGCACCCATCATGTTTTTGGTGGAGGCGTTTTCAGGTACGTGCAGACTGACCACATCGCTCATATTCAGCAATTCAGACAGGTGCTGCACCTGAGTTGCGTTACCAAGCGGCAGTTTATTTTCAATATCATAGAAATAGACATGCATCCCCAGCGATTCCGCCAGAATGCCCAACTGCGTTCCGATATGGCCGTAACCGATAATGCCAAGCTTTTTACCGCGCGCTTCGAACGATCCCGCCGCCAGTTTATTCCATACGCCGCGGTGCGCTTTGGCGTTCGCTTCCGGCACGCCGCGCAGCAGCAGCAATAGCTCGCCAATCACCAGCTCCGCCACGGAACGGGTATTCGAGAATGGCGCGTTAAAGACCGGAATACCGCGTTTTGCCGCCGCATTTAAATCCACCTGGTTGGTGCCGATGCAAAAACAGCCAATCGCCACCAGCTTCTCTGCGGCGTTAATCACTTCTTCTGTCAGATGAGTACGGGATCGCAGACCGATGAAGTGGGCATCGCGGATGGACGCTTTCAACTGTTCAGCATCCAGCGCGCCCTTGTGATATTCAATGTTGGTGTAACCTGCCGCACGAAGGCTTTCCAGCGCCTTTTGATGCACCCCTTCAACCAGCAGAAATTTAATTTTATCTTTCTCCAGCGATACCTTTGCCATTTCCCCGATCCTGTCTTTTTTTGCCATCTGATGTTGTGTGTGGATTTGCATCCGTCCTTCAACATATCAAAAAAAATTATCACGGCAATATGAACGTTTGCGCCAGCGTCGTGAAGGAATCGCATACAGCGGGAAATAGCAGATGAAAATACCGGGAATAACTTTTTCTTTGGAGGGATCGGCAGGGCAAACGATTAAACGTGATACATGTCACCAAATTTGCCCTGACCGAATTTTTTACGCGGCAGGAAATACGCCTGGCGGGATCATTTTACGATGGTTTTCACCCCGTCCGGCGTGCCGATCAGTGCGACATCGGCGCCACGGTTGGCGAACAACCCTACGGTCACGACGCCCGGAATCGCGTTAATGGCGTTTTCCAGCGCGATGGGATCAAGGATTTCCATACCATAAACATCCAGAATCACGTTGCCGTTATCCGTGACCACGTTCTGACGGTACTCCGGACGCCCGCCCAGCTTCACCAGTTGACGAGCGACCGCGCTGCGCGCCATCGGAATCACTTCGACCGGCAACGGGAATTTGCCAAGAATATCCACCTGTTTAGAGGCATCCGCAATACAGATAAATTTCTCCGCCACGGAAGCAATAATTTTCTCACGGGTTAATGCCGCGCCGCCGCCTTTGATCATCTGCATATGACCGTTGATTTCGTCCGCGCCATCGACATAGATACCCAGGCTATCCACTTCGTTGAGATCAAACACATGAATACCGAGGCCTTTGAGTTTTTCAGTCGAGGCGTCCGAGCTGGAGACCGCGCCTTCAATCTGGCCTTTCATTGTGCCCAGCGCATCAATAAAGTGTGCGGCCGTTGAGCCTGTACCAACGCCCACAATGGTGCCGGGCTGTACATACTGAAGTGCCGCCCATCCTACCGCTTTTTTCAGTTCATCCTGCGTCATAGATCGTTTCGCCTGTGGTGTGAAAATACAGCCGCATTATAGAACATTGTCGGGAAAAATCTCCGTGTCCGTACACAGGCTACGGATTTCATCTGTACCGACGGCAAATTTATGTCATAGTGCGGAAAAAAATAACAGGAGCATGACACAACAATGAAACGTCCGGACTACAGAACACTACAGGCGCTGGATGCCGTTATACGTGAACGAGGATTCGAGCGCGCCGCCCAGAAGCTGTGCATCACGCAATCCGCCGTCTCACAGCGCATAAAACAGCTTGAGAATATGTTCGGACAACCTTTGTTGGTGCGTACCGTTCCTCCTCGCCCCACGGAGCAAGGGCAAAAATTACTGGCTCTGCTGCGTCAGGTTGAACTGCTGGAAGAAGAGTGGCTGGGCGATGAACAAACCGGCTCTACGCCGCTGCTGCTGTCGCTGGCGGTTAACGCCGATAGTCTGGCGACCTGGCTGCTTCCGGCGCTGGCGCCGGTGCTGGCGGACTCCCCTATCCGTCTCAATTTACAGGTGGAAGATGAAACGCGCACGCAAGAACGTCTGCGGCGCGGCGAGGTGGTGGGCGCGGTGAGTATTCAGCATCAGGCGCTGCCCAGTTGCCTGGTAGACAAACTGGGCGCACTCGACTATCTGTTTGTCGCGTCAAAGCCGTTTGCCGAGCGCTATTTCCCCAATGGCGTTACCCGGTCGTCGCTGCTGAAAGCGCCCGCCGTCGCGTTCGACCATCTGGATGATATGCATCAGGCCTTTTTGCAACAGAATTTCGATCTACCGCCCGGCAGCGTGCCGTGCCATATCGTTAATTCATCCGAAGCGTTTGTACAGCTTGCGCGTCAGGGCACGACCTGCTGCATGATCCCTCACCTGCAGATTGAGAAAGAGCTGGAAAGCGGCGAGTTGATCAACTTAACGCCTGGTTTGCTACAGCGCCGGATGCTTTACTGGCACCGCTTTGCCCCGGAAAGCCGGATGATGCGCAAAGTGACCGACGCGCTGCTGGAGTACGGGCACAAGGTGCTGCGTCAGGATTAGCCTCTCTATGAATGCCGGATGGCGGCGTGAACGTCTTATCCGGCCTGCATGACCCATTATTCCCTCGTCACTTCTTTGAAGTTCATCACAAAATCATTGCGTTCAGGCGGCAAAAAACGACGCGCCATTGGCTATTTTTTGCTGGCGACAAGGCGATTCAAAACGCTCACCGTATTAGCAAATCTTCATTTCAATGCGTAATACGGAGCAAAAAACGCGAACACTGGGAGAAAACGCGGCCTGGAAGCGCCCAGGCCGGGCGAGATTACTGCGTGCTGGCGGCCGTTGTCGACGTCTGCCCTGTTCCAGGTTCAAGCTGGAATACCACATCGACCTGATCGTCGAACTGAATAGTCGGCTGCTCGTAAGTTTCCTGCGCGGATACCGGCGCAGCATCTGCGGCTTTCATCATTCGCACCACCGGACTCGGCTGATAATTAGAGACATGGTAACGAACGCTGTAAACCGGCCCCAATTTGCTGTTAAAACCGGCTGCCAGCGCTTGCGCCTGATGAATCGCGTCATCAATGGCGGCTTTGCGGGCCTTGTCTTTATAGGCGTCCGGTTGCGCCACGCCCAGCGATACCGAACGAATCTCGTTCAGACCCGCCTTCAGCGCGCCGTCCAGCAGCGAATTAAGTTTATCTAACTGACGCAGCGTCACCTCAACGGTTCGCACCGCGCGATATCCTTTCAAAATGCTTTTACCGTTTTGGTAATCATAATCCGGCTGTGTGCGCAGATTCGCCGCGCTAATGTCTTTTTTCGCAATCTGATTTTGCTCAAGGAAGGAAAGATATTGCGCCACGCGCTCATCGGCCTGCTTCTTCGCCGTCGCCGCATCCTTCGCCGCGACGTTCACTTCAATCGCTAAGGTGGCGATATCAGGCACAGCATCGACGCTTGCCGTACCGGAAGTCACGATGTGCGGGCCTTCCGGCAATTCGCTTGCCTGCGCCGACATTGCACTTAAACCCACTAATGCCGCCAGGGCCATCACTTTGAACTTCACAGTCTCTCCTCCATATTGCAGTCATTGCCCTGATATACAGGGCGCATGCAGGCAAGCTTAGCGGATATCGGCCTGTTGTCCATCAGACAACGCTTAGTTGAAAAGCGCGTGCATATGCGCGACGCCTTCCCGCGCCAGTTGGAAGGCGATAAGCCACATCACCACCCCAACCAGAATGTTGATAATGCGTTGAGCTTTCGCCGTACGCAGTCGAGGCGCAAGCCAGGCCGCCAGTAGCGCTAACCCAAAAAACCATAAGAACGACGCGCTAATCGTGCCGAGGGCGAACCAGCGCTTTGGCTCCATAGCCAGTTGTCCGCCGAGACTGCCCAACACGACAAACGTATCCAGATAAACGTGCGGATTCAGCCACGTTACCGCCAGCATCGTAGCAATAATTTTCCAGCGCCCCTGCTTCATAACCTCGGCGCTGGCCAGCTCCAGATTACTGCTCATTGCCGTTTTCAGCGCGCCAAAACCGTACCATAACAAGAACGCGACCCCGCCCCATGTGACCAGCGCCAGCAGCCACGGCGACTGCATCAGCAACGCGCTACCGCCAAAAATACCGGCGCTAATCAGGACTAAATCACTTAACGCGCAAAGCAGCGCTATCATGAGGTGGTACTGGCGACGAATTCCCTGATTCATCACAAACGCATTTTGCGGGCCAAGCGGAAGGATCATGGCGGCGCCAAGGGCAAACCCTTGAAAATAATAAGATATCACGTTAACTACCCTGAGCTGTTTTTCTTAAAGGCAGACTATAGCGCGGGAATATTATTAGCGGAAATTGATAATTTTAATCACTAATAAGAAAAGCTAATGAAGAGACTGAATAACGGATGGCGGCTACGCTTATCCGCTCAATAACCAGAGAATACTGGAGGCGGATAAGCGCAGCGCGGGAGAAAAATTACTCCGCGGCGTTATCTTTCACGCGTTTAAAATTGACGTCCATCTGCGGGTACGGGAAGCTAATACCAGCGGCGTCGAATTCACGTTTAATACGCTCCAGCACGTCCCAGTAGACATTTTGCAGGTCGCTGCTTTTACTCCAGACACGCACCACAAAATTAATCGATGAGGCGCCCAGCTCATTCAAACGCACCGTCATTTCGCGATCTTTTAAAATACGATCGTCGGACTCGATAATCGTCGTGAGCAACTGTTTCACCTGATCGATATCCGAATCGTAGGCCACCCCAATAATGAATTCGTTACGGCGAACCGGCTCACGAGAATAGTTGATGATATTTCCCGCGATAATTTTGCCATTCGGAATTACAATAATTTTGCCGTCTACCGCGCGCATTGTTGTGGAAAAGATTTGCACATTCAGTACCGTACCGGCAACGCCGCCTAAATCGACATACTCACCGGCGCGGAACGGACGGAACATAACCAGCAATACCCCAGCCGCAAGGTTAGAAAGCGATCCCTGTAATGCCAGGCCAACGGCTAAACCAGCGGCGCCCAGTACGGCAATAACCGAGGCGGTTTGAACCCCCACGCGACCCAGAGCCGCAATCAGCGTAAAAGCGATAACCCCATAGCGCACCAGTGCAGAAAGAAAGTCGGCCACTGTCGCATCAATATGACGCGCACGCATCAGACGATTTACCGTATTGGAGATCACGCGCGCTACAATCAAGCCGATGATGATAATAGCGATAGCCGCAACAATATTCACAGCATAGCTGAGCAATAACGCCTGGTTGCGTACCAGCCAGGTGCCCGCACCATTTATGCTGTCGACAACATTCAAATCTTCCATTCAATATTCCTTGGTCATAGCAAAACAAGCAAATGAGATCATTCTCACGAAAAGAACTTTTTAAAGGTAAACAAAAACAGAGGAATATGCCATTTTTCGGCATCATCCCAAAACCAAAAAAGGCAGGTACATTGTGAGTTGGCCGGATGAAAGCGCTAACTAACGCCGCTCTCCGGAAATAACGATAAAAAAATGGCTTCCCAAGGGAAGCCATTTCAATCAGCAGACTATATTACAGAACGTCAATCGCGTTCAGTTCTTTAAATGCTTTTTCCAGACGAGCGATCATCGAAGTCTGGCCAGCACGCAGCCATACGCGCGGGTCATAGTATTTCTTGTTCGGCTGATCTTCGCCTTTCGGGTTGCCCAGCTGACCTTGCAGATACGCTTCGTTTTCTTTGTAGTAGTTCAGAACACCTTCCCAGGTTGCCCATTGGGTATCGGTATCGATGTTCATTTTCACTACGCCGTAGCTTACGGAGTCTTTGATTTCCTGAGCAGTAGAACCGGAACCGCCGTGGAAAACGAAGTTCAGGCTGTTGTGCGGCAGGTTGTGTTTCTTAGAAACATACTCCTGAGAATCACGCAGAATGGTCGGGGTCAGAACCACGTTACCCGGCTTGTAAACGCCGTGTACGTTACCGAAGGAAGCGGCAATGGTGAAACGCGGGCTGATTTTGCTCAGTTCAGTGTACGCGTAATCAACGTCTTCCGGCTGGGTGTACAGAGCAGAAGCGTCCATGTGGCTGTTGTCCACGCCGTCTTCTTCACCACCGGTGCAACCCAGTTCGATTTCCAGAGTCATGCCAATTTTGGACATGCGCGCCAGGTATTTGGAGCAGATTTCGATGTTTTCGTGCAGAGACTCTTCAGACAGGTCAATCATGTGAGAAGAGAACAGCGGTTTACCGGTAGCCGCGAAGTGTTTTTCACCCGCGTCCAGCAGACCGTCGATCCACGGCAGCAGTTTCTTCGCGCAGTGGTCAGTGTGCAGGATAACCGGAACGCCATAATGTTCAGCCATCTGATGAACGTGATGCGCGCCAGAAATAGCGCCCAGGATTGCCGCGCCCTGAGGTACGTCAGTTTTCACGCCTTTACCCGCGATGAAGGACGCGCCGCCGTTGGAGAACTGAACGATGACCGGTGCTTTAACTTTTGCAGCGGTTTCCAGAACAGCGTTGATGGAATCAGTGCCCACGCAGTTAACTGCCGGCAGAGCAAAATTGTTTTCTTTTGCTACCTGGAACACTTTCTGTACGTCATCACCAGTGATCACGCCTGGTTTTACGAAATCAAAAATTTTAGACATGTTTCGTTGTCCTGTATCGTCGGGCTTTGGGAAAAAACACGGGCCGCCCTGAATGTCAGATCGGCGATAAATCAACGGGCAGGAATCCCTGCCCGTAACGATTACTTCTTAGCGCGCTCTTCGAGCATCGCTACGGCTGGCAGAACTTTACCTTCCACGAATTCGAGGAATGCGCCGCCGCCAGTAGAAATGTAGGAAATTTTGTCAGCAATGCCGAACAGGTCGATTGCCGCCAGGGTGTCGCCGCCGCCAGCGATGGAAAACGCTTCGCTATCAGCGATGGCATTCGCCACGATTTCAGTCCCTTTACGGAAGTTCGGGAACTCAAACACGCCAACCGGGCCGTTCCACAGAATGGTTTTGGCATTCTTGAGGATTTCAGCCAGCTGCTGAGCGGAAGCATCGCCGATATCCAGGATCTGCTCGTCTTCTTTCACGTCGTTAACGGATTTCAGAGTCGCCGGTGCGGTTTCGGAGAACTCGGTGGCAACGCGAACATCGGTCGGAACCGGGATATCGCAAGTGGTCAGCAGACGTTTTGCTTCGTCAACCAGGTCAGCTTCGTACAGGGATTTACCGACGCTGTGGCCCTGAGCGGCAACGAAGGTGTTGGCGATACCGCCGCCGACAATCAGCTGGTCAGCGATTTTAGACAGGGAATCCAGAACGGTCAGTTTGGTAGATACTTTAGAACCACCAACGATAGCCACCATCGGACGAGCCGGTTCTTTCAGCGCTTTACCCAGCGCATCCAGTTCAGCGGCCAGCAGCGGGCCTGCGCACGCAACATCAGCAAATTTGCCGATACCGTGGGTAGAAGCCTGCGCGCGGTGCGCGGTACCAAAGGCGTCCATCACGAATACGTCACACAGGGCGGCATATTTTTTAGACAGCGCTTCGTCGTCTTTCTTTTCGCCTTTGTTAAAGCGAACGTTTTCCAGAACCACCAGCTCACCTTCGGCCACGTCAACGCCGTCCAGGTAATCTTTGACCAGGCGAACCGGGTTAGACAGTTTGTCTTTCAGGTAGTTAACAACCGGCAGCAGAGAGAATTCTTCGTTGTACTCGCCTTCGGTAGGACGACCCAGGTGGGAAGTTACCATCACTTTCGCGCCCTGTTTCAGAGCCAGTTCGATGGTCGGCAGAGAGGCGCGGATACGCGCGTCGCTGGTCACTTTCCCTTCTTTAACAGGTACGTTCAGATCCGCACGGATAAAAACGCGTTTCCCGGCCAGATCCAGATCGGTCATCTTAATTACAGACATGGTGAATCCTCTCAATGATGCTTAAAGTTTTGTCGACGCTGACGCGTCGAGCCTGAAACCAACTGCGGCCATCGCTAACGTGGTGTCGAGCATCCTGTTAGCAAAGCCCCATTCATTATCGCACCAGACCAGCGTCTTGATCAGGTGGGCGCCACTAACCCGGGTTTGCGTGCCATCAACAATGGCGCTGTGCGGGTCGTGGTTAAAATCTATCGAGACCAACGGTGATTCCGTATAGTCAACTATACCATGAAATGCACCTTGTGCTGCTTTTTGCAGCAACTGGTTGACTTCACTGGCTTTTACTGGTTTTTTCACCGTCACGCTTAAATCGATCGCCGTCACATTAATGGTTGGAACGCGCACCGCAATCGCCTCAAAACGATCGTTAAACTGCGGGAATATACGCGTAATGCCTGCCGCCAGTTTTGTATCTACCGGGATAATCGACTGGCTGGCCGCGCGCGTGCGCCGCAGATCGGAGTGATACGCGTCTATCACCTGCTGATCGTTCATCGCAGAGTGGATCGTCGTGACGGTACCAGACTCGATGCCGTAAGCATCATCCAACAATTTAATGACGGGAATTATGCAATTCGTGGTACAGGACGCGTTTGAGACAATACGATGTTCCGCACGCAGTTGGTTCTGGTTCACGCCAAAAACGACGGTGGCGTCAAGATCGTTGCTGCCCGGATGAGAAAAGAGCACTTTCTTCGCGCCAGCGGCAATATGCGCCTCGCCATGCTCCCGGTTGCCATATACGCCCGTACAATCCAACACGACATCCGCGCCCAGTTCGCGCCACGGCAGATCCGCCAGCGTTCGTTCATGCAGAATACGAATGACATCGTCACCGACAAAAAGCTGCTCGCGCTCGTGGCGAACCTCCCATGCAAAACGCCCGTGGCTGGTATCGTATTTCAACAAATGCGCCATGCCTGCGGCATCCGCCAGCTCGTTGATGGCCACCACGGTAATTTCCGCCCGACGTCCGGATTCATACAAAGCACGAACCACGTTACGTCCGATGCGACCAAAGCCATTAATCGCTATGCGTACGGTCATAGGTCTCCTGCAAGGCTATCCCGATTCAGATGAGGCTGACAGAGTAATGCAGCTCATCGTCGAGTAAAACCTCACCTGTCGCAAACTGCGACTGATTGGTTAATTGTCGAACATTTAATTAACTGAAACGCTTCAGCTAGAATAAGCGAAACGGGGAATAAAAGGAATGTTTGTCCAGTCGAAGAAGACAGTTATCTGACCTGCATCACATTTCATGGCCGCTTACGCTGCAATTTATTCCATATTTAAGAATCACCAGTACATCCGTCAGATCTTTTCATCGTCGCGTCACAAATACTGATTTATATCAGAAAGCGCTGTCGCCAGCGTCTATATTATCAGCGCCACGTCCGAGTCTCGGAGTCCTGTAACGATGACTGTATCTCACCACAATGCCTCTACAGCGCGCTTTTACGCGCTTCGTCTGCTTCCCGGCCAGGAAGTGTTTTCCCAATTACACGCCTTTGTGCAACAGAACCAATTACATGCCGCCTGGATTGCAGGGTGTACCGGCAGTCTGACCGACGTTGCGCTGCGTTATGCCGGGCAAGAAGCGACCACATCGCTCACCGGCACGTTTGAAGTTATCTCGCTAAACGGCACGCTTGAATTGACCGGCGAGCATCTGCATCTCGCGGTATCGGATCCCTACGGGGCCATGCTCGGCGGCCATATGATGCCAGGGTGTACCGTGCGTACCACGCTGGAACTGGTTATCGGCGAGCTGCCAGCGCTGACGTTCAGCCGTCAACCGTGCGCCATTTCCGGTTATGACGAACTGCATATTTCTTCCCGTTAATTGACGACTCTTTAAGAGGTACTTTATGGCGCGTCGCCCGTTTTCCAGCCAGTCTCTTGTGCTGATTGTCATCGCTATTGCCATCAATATGATTGGCGGACAGCTTATTAGCATGTTGAAGCTGCCTATTTTTCTCGACTCGATCGGCACCTTAATTAGTGCGGTACTGTTAGGACCGTTCATCGGCATGTTGACTGGGCTTCTGACCAACTTGCTGTGGGGGCTGCTTACCGATCCTATCGCTGCCGCGTTTGCCCCGGTAGCGATGGTTATCGGTCTGGTCGCCGGGTGGCTGGCACGCGCAGGCTGGTTTCGTACCCTGCCCAAAGTGATCGTCAGCGGCGTCGTCATTACGTTAGCGGTGACGCTGGTCGCCGTACCGCTTCGTACCGCGCTTTTTGGCGGCGTTACCGGCAGCGGCGCTGATTTATTCGTCGCCTGGATGCATTCAATGGGCCAAAACCTGGTGGAGTCGGTCGCGATTACCGTCATAGGCGCTAATCTGGTCGATAAAATTCTGACGGCGATCATCGTTTGGGTGCTGCTGCGTCAGCTACCGTTACGTACGACACGGCATTTTCCTGCGATGTCAGCCGTACGCTAAATGCATCCGTTTACCTCGTTAACCTTATGGGCGCTGGCGGCTTGCACCACGCTGCTACTCCCTGCGCAGACCGTGCTCCCGGTTTATAGCGCGGCGGCCTTCCTCTGTCTGCTGGCGCTGAAATCAACGCGGCGGCGGGCGAAGTATGTCGCCTGGCTGATGCTGTCTTTAGGGTTTGGGCTATGGCTGGTACATGGCGGTTGGCTAACGGAATGGATAAGCGGGCAGCCTCGCGATCCGCAACGCTGGATATATGCCGTTACGCTATGGCTACGCCTGCTGGCGATCGTGTCGACGTCGCAGCTATGGATGCAGTATGTGCCGGTTCAGCGGTTTATTCGCGCCCTGTTCGCTTCACGTCTGCCCCCCGGCATCGCTTACCTGTTCGCTGGCCCGCTGCTGGTCGTCGAACAGCTCAAACGACAACTGACGATCGTTTATGAAGCCCAGCGCGCGCGCGGCGTACCTCTGGATGAAGGCTGGTATCAGCGGCTACGGGCGATGCCTGCGCTGATCGTGCCGCTTACGCAAAATGCGCTTAACGATCTGACAATACGCGGCGCGGCGTTGGATATGCGGGGGTTTCGGCTGCATCGAGCCCGAACCACGCTGTGGGCGCCGAAAGATAGCGTGTTACAACGGGTTGCGCGGTATGGCATGGTACTGCTAATACTGGCGGAAGCGGGAGTATGGATATGGTTACGTTAGAGCAGTTTCGTTATCTTCCGTCCGATGCGACACGCCCGCCGGCATGTTTTGATTTCCACTATTCAACACCCGGAATAGTGGCAATAGTCGGCGATAACGGCAGCGGAAAAAGTACGCTGGCGCAACTGATGGCTGGCTGGTATCCGGATTATCTTCCCGGCGATATTGACGGCACAGGCTTACTGCTTGGCGTCCCTATCGGGCGGCTCCCGCTGGTAGAACAGTCGCCCACCATCCAGTTGGTGCAGCAATCGCCATATTTACAGCTTTCCGGCTGTACCTTTAGCGTAGAGGAAGAGGTGGCGTTTGGCCCGGAGAATCTCGGCCTCCATGAAGCGGAAATTCTACGGCGCATTGACGAGGCGCTAACCCTGACAAACTGCCAGTCGTTACGCCATCGCCATCCCGGCACGCTCTCCGGCGGCGAAACGCAGCGGGTAGTGATTGCCAGCGCGCTTGCCATGCAGCCCAGGCTATTAGTTCTTGATGAAGCCTTCAGTCGACTGACCTCAGCGGCCACCGGGACACTGCTGGAACGGCTACAACAGTGGGCGCTGGAACGTCATTCTCTTATTGTGCTTTTTGAGCGTAATCATTTCCCCTTTCTGACGCGATGCCAGCGGGTATGGCAATTGCGCGACGGAGCGCTAACCCCATTATGTTGACGTTAAATCAGGTCGCTTATCGCTGGCCGAATGCCGCAGCTGACTGTCTGCACGCTATCTCGCTTGAACTTCAGGACGGCGAATGGCTGGCGTTGACCGGCGATAACGGCGCGGGAAAATCAACGCTGTTACGGATTATGGCTGGCCTGCTTTCCCCCACTTCCGGCTCGGTAACGCTTAATGGAGAGCCGATTGCGCAACTTAAAAATCGTCAACGCGCCGCCGCTATCGGCGTACTCTTTCAGGAAGCGGAAAACCAGATTTTCCACAGCAATGTCGCACAAGAGGTCGCTTTTGGGCTGAAACTACAACGCTTATCGGCGGAGGAAATTTCACGGCGCACGCAGGCCGCGCTGCGGTTATGCCAGCTAACGGACGTCGCCGAGGCACACCCGCTTGATCTGCACGCCGCGCAGCGCCGGATGGTGGCGGTCGCCAGTCTGGAGGCGATGGCGCCGCCTGTGTTATTGCTGGATGAACCCAGCCGGGATTTTGACGCCCACTGGCTAACCGTATTTGAACACTGGCTGGCGACATGCCGGGCACGGGGAACCAGTGTCGTGGCGATTAGCCATGACACTGCGTTTACCCGGCGTCATTTTTCACGGGTGGTACGGCTGGAAAACGGCAGGTTGTCAAAGGGGGAATAAAAAACGGGTCGCCGAAGCGACCCGTTTTATGCCGTATTAAGGATTACAGCAGCGCTTTCGCTTTGGCGATCACGTTGTCTACCGTGAAGCCAAACTCTTCAAACAGCAGCTCTGCCGGAGCAGACTCACCGAAGGTGGTCATCCCGACAATAGCGCCGTTCAGGCCGACGTATTTGAACCAGTAGTCAGCGATACCCGCTTCAATCGCCACACGCGCAGAGACCGCTTTCGGCAGGACAGCTTCACGGTAGGCCGCATCCTGCTTGTCGAACGCGTCGGTGGACGGCATGGAAACCACGCGCGCCTTCACGCCTTCGGCAGTCAGTTTTTCGTAAGCGGCAACCGCCAGCTCAACCTCAGAACCGGTCGCAATGAAGATAATCTGCGGCTGGCCCGCACAATCTTTCAGTACGTAACCACCGCGGGCGATATTCGCCAGTTGCTCTTCAGTACGTTCCTGCTGCGCCAGGTTCTGACGGGAGAGGATCAGCGCGGTTGGGCCATCCTGACGCTCTACGCCATATTTCCACGCCACCGCGGATTCCACCTGGTCGCACGGACGCCATGTGGACATGTTCGGCGTTACGCGCAGGCTTGCCACCTGCTCGACCGGCTGGTGCGTCGGGCCATCTTCGCCCAGACCGATGGAGTCGTGGGTGTAAACCATCACCTGACGCTGTTTCATCAACGCTGCCATACGCACTGCGTTACGGGCATATTCGACGAACATCAGGAAGGTGGAAGTGTACGGCAGGAAACCGCCGTGCAGGGCGATACCGTTGGCGATAGCGGTCATACCGAATTCGCGCACACCGTAGTGAATATAGTTACCCGCTGCGTCTTCGTTGATAGCCTTAGAACCGGACCACAGGGTCAGGTTAGACGGTGCCAGGTCAGCGGAGCCGCCGAGGAATTCCGGCAACAGCGGACCGAAGGCTTCGATGGCATTCTGGGACGCTTTGCGGCTGGCGATTTTCGCCGGGTTGGCCTGCAGTTTAGCGATGAACTCATTCGCTTTCGCATCGAAGTCAGCCGGCATGTCGCCTTTCATACGACGAGTGAATTCAGCAGCTTCCTGCGGGAAGGCTTTCTCATAAGCCGCGAATTTCTCATTCCATGCAGACTCTTTCGCCTGGCCGGCTTCTTTCGCATCCCACTGGGCGTAGATTTCAGACGGGATTTCGAACGGCGCGTATTTCCAGCCCAACTGTTCGCGGGTCAGCGCGATTTCCGCGTCGCCCAGCGGCGCGCCGTGGGAATCGTGGGTACCCTGTTTGTTCGGCGAACCGAAGCCGATGATGGTTTTGCACATCAGCAGGGACGGTTTGTCAGTCACGGCGCGAGCTTCTTCCGTGGCACGTTTAATGGCGTCGGCATCGTGACCGTCAATGCCACGGATAACGTGCCAGCCGTAGGCTTCAAAACGTTTCGCGGTGTCATCGGTGAACCAGCCTTCAACATGACCATCGATAGAGATACCGTTGTCATCATAGAACGCGATCAGTTTGCCCAGTTTCAGAGTACCAGCCAGAGAGCACACTTCGTGAGAAATGCCTTCCATCATGCAGCCGTCACCCATAAAGACGTAGGTGAAGTGGTCAACGATGTCGTGGCCAGGACGGTTAAACTGCGCCGCCAGAGTTTTCTCGGCAATCGCCATCCCGACGGCGTTGGCAATACCCTGACCCAGCGGGCCAGTAGTGGTTTCAACGCCAGCGGTGTAGCCCACTTCCGGGTGACCAGGGGTTTTTGAATGTAGCTGACGGAAATTCTGCAGTTCGGACATCGGCAGGTCATAGCCGGTGAGGTGCAGCAGGCTGTAAATCAGCATTGAGCCGTGGCCATTGGACAGCACGAAGCGGTCGCGGTCGGCCCAGGACGGGTTGGTCGGGTTGTGGTTCAGGAAATCACGCCACAGGACTTCGGCAATGTCAGCCATACCCATCGGGGCACCCGGGTGACCGGATTTGGCTTTCTGTACTGCGTCCATGCTCAGCGCACGAATAGCATTGGCAAGCTCTTTACGTGAGGACATTTTGACTCCAGATCGGATGTTGAAAGGCCATGCCCGTAACGACTTGACGACAGCGCGTTTTGGGCTACGCCGGAAAATTTGCCAACAATTTACCCCAAGCCGCGCGTCATGTACATGGAACATCCTTTTACCGCTTCAGAAATCTCCGGATCATGCTCGTATGTTGCGCAATTAGCTAACTTGCCTGCCATGCTTTTCTTTATACTTAACCCAGGCGCTAATTCATCTGCAACGGGCGCATTTCAAAATAATATTGATTCGTATGGAAGAGAAAAATGAAAATTCGCGCTTTACTGCTTGCTTTGGGCATGGCGACGGTGCTGACCGGTTGCCAGAATATGGACTCTAATGGACTGCTTTCTTCGGGCGCTGAAGCTTTTCAGGCCTATACGTTAAGCGATGCGCAGGTAAAAGCGCTGAGCGATCAATCCTGTCAAGAGCTCGACAGCAAAGCGAAAATCGCGCCGGCGAGCAGCGAATACACTAAACGACTGGCAAAAATTGCCGCCGCGCTGGGGGATAACATTAACGGCCAGCCGGTGAACTATAAGGTTTACGAGACGAAAGACGTCAACGCGTTTGCCATGGCGAACGGTTGTATCCGCGTCTACAGCGGACTAATGGATATGATGACCGACAACGAAGTTGAAGCCGTGATCGGCCATGAAATGGGCCATGTCGCGCTGGGTCATGTAAAGAAAGGGATGCAGGTCGCGCTGGGCACTAACGCAGTGCGCGTCGCGGCGGCATCGGCAGGAGGCGTTGTCGGCAGCCTGTCGCAATCACAGCTTGGCGATCTTGGCGAAAAACTGGTGAACTCGCAGTTCTCCCAGCGTCAGGAGTCCGAAGCGGATGATTATTCTTACGATCTGTTGCGCAAACGCGGTATCAGTCCGGCAGGACTCGCCACCAGCTTTGAGAAACTGGCAAAACTGGAAGCGGGTCGTCAAAGCTCGATGTTCGACGATCACCCGGCGTCCGCCGCACGCGCACAGCATGTGCGCGATCGTATGAGCGCAGACGGGATCAAATAATCCCCGAACAGTGCCGGATGGCGGCGTGAACGCCTTATCCGGCCTACAAGCATCAATCAGCTGTAGGCCGGATAAGCGCAGCGCCATCCGGCAAAACAACTTACTCGCCTTTTTTCGCCGCCTGGATATAGAGCATTTCTAATGCCAGCGTCGCGGCCGCCAGAGCGGTGATCTCCGACTGATCGTAAGCCGGCGCGACTTCCACTACATCCATACCGACAATGTTCAGATCTTTCAGACCACGTACCAGCTTAATGGCGCGATCGGAGGTCAAACCGCCGATCACCGGGGTACCGGTGCCAGGCGCAAACGCCGGGTCCAGACAGTCGATATCAAAGGTCAGATAGACCGGCATATCGCCGACGATCTGTTTCACCTGAGCGAGAATATCATCCACGCCGCGATCGTTGACCTGGCAGGCATCCAGCACGGTAAAGCCATTGTCTTTGTCAAACTCAGTGCGAATACCGATCTGTACCGAATGATGCGGATCGATCAGGCCTTCTTTCGGCGCGGTGTAGAACATCGTGCCGTGATCGAATTCGCAGCCGTTAGCGTAGGTATCGGTATGCGCGTCAAAATGTACCAGCGCCATTTTGCCAAAATGTTTCGCGTGGGCGCGCAGCAGCGGCAGCGTGACGAAGTGGTCGCCGCCGAAAGAGAGCATACGCTTGCCTGCAGACAGCAGTTTTTCAGCGTGCGCCTGTAATTTTTCGCTCATTTCACGGGCATCGCCAAACGCATACACCAAATCGCCGCAGTCCACGACGTTCAGGCGCTCGCGCATGTCAAAATTCCACGGGAAACGGTGATGTTCCCAGGCGAGGTTGGTCGACACCTGACGGATCGCCGCCGGGCCATGACGGCCGCCAGCGCGACCGGACGTTGCCATATCAAACGGTACGCCAGTGATCACCCAGTCGGCATCGCTGTCATACGGCTGGAAGTTCATTGGCAGACGTAAAAAACCAAACGCATTAGAAACCAGTGAGTTATCGTACTGATGACCTAAGGTGCTCATGGCAAAAACCTCTTCTTAGTCAATATAAAAAAACCCTCCCGCGTCGTTAGGCCCGACGAGGAAGGGTTTGAATTTGTTTACGGCTCAAAGTTTACTCTGACAGACCGCATTATTGAAGTCAGTTTAGCCAGGTACAGTAGACAACGCCCGAAAAAAATATATATCCAGCGCAAATCAGTAGGCTCATACGTCCATCGCGGCCAGTTAAGAGGCCTTAGGGATTTGCCGCTGTAAAAACTCAAGCACTAATGCGTAAAACAGCGGTGTTTTCCCCGGCGTCTGGAAAATGGCGTGACCGCTACCGGGAATGAGGGTCATCTCCGCCTGAGGCATTCCTTTACCATAAAAAATTTCCATCCCCTGCATGTAATGGGCCGTAGCAAAGCGATGCGTTGCGCCGCCGACGATAGCAGCGCGCGCTAGATCCGGGTATCGGCTGGTTAACTTCAGAACGACCATGCCGCCATCGCTGTAACCCATCACCAGCGGTTTTTCCAGCTTCAGCGCTTTAACAAAAGCCGCCATATCTTCCGCCATCAGATCATAGCTAAACGTTCCTTGCGGGTTATTGGTTAATCCATGTCCACGACTGTCCGGCATGATGACGCGAAAATATCGAGATGCCTCTTTCGCTAATCCCTGCCAGCTTTTCGCCGTCAGACCACCACCGTGAATCAACAGCAGCGGAGGCCCCTCGCCCTCTTCAACGTAATGAATTTTGATACCATTCGCTTCCACAAATTTATCTTTGTCCATCATTGTTGCTGAAGCATTTATTAAAAATATAGTATTGATAATAAAAATAAATGCGAATTTAAAAATATGATTCATAACACCTCGCCAATCACTTTCCGTGTAAAAGACCATATTATTCAGGTTGAACAAAAAACAATATCAAAATCGATTTGTATCATTTTCACTTATTTACCGTGGAGACCCCGCATCATCTTTTTACAGAACGTAAAAAGCCTTTCCGCGATTAGCCTCAACGCGAAAAGGCTCTGAAGTCAGAAAAGTGCCACCTTATTCATTCTGGCTGCAATTCAGGATGACTTGAAGGTCTCTTCCTGAATTGCATTTGGCACTTTCTTTATTCCTTCGCCTGACAAGACGAGCTTGACTCGCTAAATGCCGTGGCCGGAATTTTCACAATCGCTTTTTTAACCGGCGCAGGTTTACCACGCGTACAAAGCGGACGGTGGACCTGGTTGGGGTAAAAAAGCGCGAAATCGCCAGGATTTAATGTAACGAACTGCTCATTAGCGACACATTCAGGAAAGATGATGTCATCAGGAAGATGCTCAAGCTCCTTTATCCTGGTATCAATTTTATTGGAATAGCCAATCTCCTCATAACCGCTTAGTAAAATCTGAACATCGATATATTTTTTATGAAGTTCAGCTTTGCGGTTTAACGAAGAGTGCGTTTCTCCTTCGCTTATCATAAGAAATGATTCCGGGAAAGAAAGTTCATATCTACCAGCAGGCTGGTCTTCAGCTATCTTCACCGCTTCGATGATAAGTTTTTTAATAATGTTGTTAACGTAAGGTAATAAAGTAAGCTGCTCTATATTTCCATATAGCATACTATAGTTATCCTAAATAATGGTCGTAATTATAATTATCAGCCAATCAGGTACTGGTAAATACCTTCAGCCACAGGAATACCTTCTTTTAAACATTTTTCTTTATAGGCGATTTGCGGATCGTTTGGCGCCAGCACTTTATCAACACCGGGCATCGGTTTTACAGCCCTTAGCTCATTGACCATTGTGCTCATTATTGAGGAAAACAGCGGATTGCCCAACATCTGCGGATCAATAACGATAACCAGACTCGCTAACTTGCGCATCTTGTCATAGTCGCCATACATCCGAACAATATGGTTGCTAAAGTTTGCCCCCATCAGGACGCCCGTGAGCGCATCAATCGCCAGGGCAATACCAGAACCTTTGTGTCCGCCAAAGGGCAGCAGATTTTCAATTTTATGCGGATCGGTAGTGATATGTCCCTCTTTATCCAGCGCCAGACCATGACCTATTGGTTTCCCGGTTTCTTTGGCGTGCAGAATTTTACCAAACGCAATGGCGCTGGTCGCCATATCGACGATCATCGGATGGCTGTCTTTAACGGGGAAGCCGAAGGCGATTGGGTTAGTCCCCAGAAAGCGCTCCGCGCCGCCATACGGCGCAACGCAGGTATCCGTTTGCGTCATGGCGATAGCCACCATTCCCTGGCTTGTCGCCTGCTCAATAAACCACGAGAGCGCGCCGCAGTGGGACGTATTTTTGACGCTGACGAAGCCCAGCCCCGTCTCTCTTGCCAGACTAATAGCGTGGTCTGTCGCCTTTATCAGCGCGCAGTGTCCCATTCCATCATCAGAGTCCAGAATAGCGACAGAAGGCGAAATCTGTTCGATGCTGAATGTTGCTTTTGGATTGAGCCCGCCTGCGTTCAGGCGGGTACAATAGTGCTCTACGCGAATAACGCCGTGGGAGTGAACACCGGTAATATCGGCATGAACCAAAACGTCGGCTACCTGCTGCGCCGTTTGCGCGTCAAGGCCCGCCTGGGTGAGTTTATTAAACGCCAGCGCTTTCAATTCATTTTCTTTGACTAATATTGTTGACATAACTATCCCGCTATTAAAATTTGATAACGCCTTTAACCAATTTTTTGTTTTCTACCACGTTCTTCTGGTACTGGTTGCCAAACGTATAGAAATCGAATTCCTGGTTTTTCATCATTGTTTCGCTAATAGCGCCCTGAGCCATTAGCTCAATGACACATTCGAAGTCTTCCCGCGTCGCGTTACGGCTGCTCAATAGCGTGGTCTCTTTTTTATGGAAGGTCGGATCGTCAATGACGAGCTCGCCGATATACAGCCCGATGAAGACGATTTTTCCGCCGTGACGAATCAGATCGACAGCGCGGCTCATGGAGGATTTATTGCCGGTGGCATCAAGCACAGTGCCGGCTAATTCACCGGAGAAACAGGCTTTCAGCGCATCAATATAGTCGTCTGACGACGGATCGAGCGTTGCAACGCCTACCTTTTCGGCTACCAGACGACGGCGTTCGGCGTCAATATCAGCTACCGCGACGCGAGCGCCTTTGGCTTTTGCTATCGCGGCGGCGGCCAGCCCAATCGGCCCGGCGCCGACCACCACAATGTTTTGCTGCGGCTTCACGTCAGCGCGGCGTACTGCGTGGGCGCTGATGGCGAAACACTCAACCAGCGCGCCCGCGCTGTCGGTGAGGTTATCCGACAGTTCAACCAGATTTTGTTCACGAACGGCCAGATATTCGCTAAAGCCGCCGTCCTGGTGAACGCCATACAGCGAGACGTTCTCACAGCAGTTGGTTTTTCCTTCCCGGCAGGCTGCGCAAGCGCCGCAAGGAATACAGGGAATAACGCTATAGCGTTGGCCGACCTTCGCCGTGCTGCACGATTTACCCAACATTTCCGCCACGCCGCAAATTTCATGACCCAGCACGCGCGGATAGGCAAAAAAGGGCTGGCGGCCGGCAAACGCATGGATATCGGTGCCGCAAATACCAACCGCTTTAATTTTTAACAGTACTTCATCGTCTTTTAAATGAGGAATATCTCTTTCAATGTATTCGATATTTCCCGGATTATTACAGATAAGCGTTTTCATACTTAACCCTTTGAAGATAAACGGTGAATGGTGGCCGTGACGCCATGTAACTCAATATGGTTAAAGGCCTGCTGAATGTCGTTTAAAAAGTCTGCGTTGTCGCCGGCCAGCGTTCCAAAGATGCTATTTATCTGCAGCAAAGACAGCGCTTGTTCCCATCGCGTGTTTTTATTTTTAATAGCCGCATTGAAGGTATCATTGAGCGGGTCGGCCACACTCTGCCCCTGAGAGAGTGTATTAATGACGTAATGGAGCCAGCCCGCAATCAGCGTCGCTAACGCCCTGCCCTTAACGCCGCGCGCCTGAAGCGTCAGATAAGGATCGACGGCCCGCTGAGGCAGCTTCTGAGAACCGTCCATCGCAATCTGTCCGGTCTTATGTTTAATGTTCGGGTTGCTGAATCGATCAATGAGCAACTGCGCATATTGATGTACATCTACCGCCAAATTCGGGCGCAGCGATTTTGCCTGCTCTTCCGTCATTAAATGATGTACGGCGGTTTTAAAAGCGTCGTCTTCCATGCACTGATAGATAAACTCATATCCAGCCAGGCTGCCGTTATAGGCGAGAAACGAATGGCTGCCATTCAGCATACGAAGTTTCATTTCTTCATAGGGAAGCACGTCCGAGACGAACATCGCCCCTGCTTTATCCCAGTCAGGACGACCGGCAACGAAATTATCTTCGATAACCCACTGACGGAAATCCTCGCATACGATGCCGCAGGGATCGGCAAAACCGATCTGGTCTTTAATCATGTCAAATTGCTCTGGCGTCATTGCCGGCACGATGCGATCGACCATGGTGCCAGGAAAGGTGACATGCTTCGCTATCCAGGCCGCCAGTTGCGGATCGAGATTATCGGCAAACGTAACGATCGCCGTTTTGGTCAAATGACCGTTTTCCGGAATGTTATCGCACGACAGTACACTAAACGGGGGAAGCCCTTGCTGGCGGCGTATCCGTAGCGCTTCGACGATCAGTCCGAGTGCTGACCGGGGATGTTCAGGATCGGCAAGATCGTGTTTGATGAGCGGATGGCTGAGATCGAGCGTTCTGGACCGTGGATCGGTGCAGTAACCTTTTTCCGTTATCGTCAACGAAACAATTTTTACCTGCGGCTCAGTCAGCTTCTCGATCGCCGCCTGAATACCTGACTTCGGCGTATGCAACGCGCCGGTGATGGTACGAACCAGGCGACTATTGATGGCGCTGGCTGACGTTTCCACCACTGAAAACAGCCCCTGTTGCGCATTTAGCGCATCCACCAGCTCCGCATCGCCGAACAGATTCAGTTCAAAAATCCCCCAGCGGTTGCCGGTTATCTCATTCGTGAGATCGTTATAAACAGCCTGATGACCACGGTGAAAGGCGCCAAATCCAATATGTACGATGTTGGCTTCCATTCCCTGACGTGAATAAGTCGTTTTGAATTGGTGCCTTGCGGCGTCTAACTGGCGAGCTATGGTGTCCATGAATTTTTCCCACTCCTGTTTTGTTTACCAATTCTGCTTAAACAGCATACCAAAATCCGTGAATATGATCACACTCACGGCACCGGATTCTTCACCATGGTATGCTGACTAATAGCCAATGAATAAAAATAATTTATTTATCAATTAGTTACAAAAAGCACTTCTCAGGATAAATTTTACGATTCACAAAAGCGTGATTTTGATTAGAAAAATCGGCCACGAATTGGCATACCACCCATACAACCCGCAATCATTAAACCCCATTAAAAACAATATCTTATTGAATAACACCCCGCTGCGAGCGTATATGTCACGCATGATTGGTTCAATAATTACCCGAAATACAGCAAACAAAATCTGATAATTTGTCTAGTGAATTAATGAACTCAATTTATTATCAGCATCAACGTTAACCTAAGAACATCAGTTACGGTTTTGATCATCCGGGTCGCTGCTAAAGCGATGGGGAGTGAGCCGCCTTTAGACGTAATTGGCA
Organism: Salmonella sp. SAL04202; assembly: GCF_046550775.1. NCBI lineage: Bacteria > Pseudomonadati > Pseudomonadota > Gammaproteobacteria > Enterobacterales > Enterobacteriaceae > Salmonella > Salmonella sp. SAL04202. The sequence goes on from NZ_JBGDXK010000002.1 coordinate 389,593, forward strand.
AATTAATCCATTGATTAAAAACAGGAAAAAATTAATGAAGACGCAGATTAGGCACGTTGAAACAAAGCTTTCAAAGCCCCTCTGGCCGAGGTCTTAGTTGACGTGAAACATGGCATAATAGCCATTTCGAACTGGTAACCACGACGATTACGCTGGAAGACGGTTCAACTGGCAACAGATATACCTATACCGGCGGAAAGGGAGGGTATGCAATTAAAGCGATGATCGATCACGATCTTGCCCCGGTACTGTCAGGGATAGATGGCGCTGCGATTGACGATATCTATGACTTTATGGAATAGCATATTCACTATGTGGGTTGCGGAGGCATCGCGTCGTTTGCGATGTCTGCGGTGGATATCGCCCTTTGGGATTTGAAAGGCAAACGTGAAAAACTGCCGCTGTGGAAAATGGCTGGTTGAAGGCGGCGCGTCTGTCGACGAATGGCGGTCGTTTGGTATGCTCGCTCGGTATGCAGGAATTACACGTCAGACTGGTTTCCGCATTCGAGACTGGCTGACTGGAGGTTCACAGTTTCCCGATCAATATACCAAACATCCGCTGGTGGTCGACAATTATCGCGCCGTGGCACCGGACACCTACGGCATTGGCGTAGAGTTTGACTGGGATAAGCTGAGCGTTTACGAAGCCTGATTCCCTCTCTCCGGGCTTGTTTTTGGCGGCAGGCCCGGTTAATCGCTGACAAAAATGTCATCCGCCTGAAAATAGCCGTCAGGTGGCGAAGAAAAAATCATCAAAATCTTCCAGCGAATCATCCTGTTGGAAGATTTTTACCAGCTCATTTTTACTGTTTTCAAGATGGGTCCACGAGGCCTGTCTGGCCTGCTCAGCATCGCGTTTTTGCAATGCAAGGAAGATACTACGGTGATCTTCCACCCATTTCATTCTTAACTCTTTCTTATGTAAATACTTATAGTTTAACTGCTTCCAGCGCGGATTTTCGGTCCTGACAGCCCGCCACAGCTCGGCAGATTGTTTCATTAATACACGATTTTGCGTGGATTCCGCGATGATATTGTGGAACTGGCGATCCAGTTCTTCAAATTTGTCGCTGTCGCCGCCAATCTGCTTTTCCTGCTGCTCAATAATACGTTTAAGCTGCTTAAGTTCATTAAATCTTATTTGCGTAGCGGCAAAACCGGTGATGTTGCTTTCGATAACCTGCCGGGCCTGTAGCAATTCAAAGGGGCCTATGTCTGAGTAAGGCAAGAGCGCTTTTTGATTGATTTTCTCCAGACTATCAATAAAGTAAGTGCCTGCGCCTTGCTTAACCTCTACCACTCCCTTCAGCTCAAGCATAATAATCGCCTCACGAATCGTCGTGCGGCTGGTTTGAAAACGCTCGCTGAGTTCTCTCTCCGCCGGAAGTCGCTCGCCAGCTTTAAATACCCCTGAATAGAGTAGTTCTTCTATTTGCAGCCCTATATCAAAATAGCGCCGCTTGGTTAAAATTTGTTCCATGCACATACCTATGTAGACAGCAATTGCTCCACTTGAGGGTAGTGTAAACAAATCCTAATGTTTATGGTAAACAATTTCCCTGCCAGAGAGTGGTCGTTTCTTTCCCGCAACCTACGGCTATGCGCGTCACACAGTCCTTCCCCACCAGACTCGGCAGGAAAGGCGCTGATTCCCATAACGCATATTTGACGTTTGATGCCGGGTTTATTTGCGGCAGGGCGGCGGCGCATACCCGTTGTTGTCCGCCGGGAAAGCCTGCGAGGAACAAGGCGGTAGCGTATTTGTTGCTTTACCCTGCAATGCAAAAGCGGCAAAGCCAATGACGCCGATGTTGCGTACGTCGCCCTGCGCGGAGTGGGCCGCATAAGCGTCAGCTACGTCGGCGAACTGGAATGCCGCCTCAGTGTGTTTATCTTTGCGAAACCCTTTAATCGCCAGTGAATCGCCGGCGTTAACAATATAGCCATGATGATTCAGCGAGCCAGCTTTTCCGTTCAACACGTCCAGGCCATCAACCGTTGCGACGATTTCGTAATTGGTATCATGACTGTAATTACGGATATATAACTGATAGTTCATCCCTGATCTTGCAGGAATACTATATTGCCATTGTCCCATTGATGCGTTGTAGCGACGAGTAATTGGAATCGAATTAAAATTAGCGTCGCGCACAGCATATTCAAGATCGCTGATACGTATACTATAAACTTTATCGTAACCTGACGGATATTGAGTGGAGTAATTTATTACCACCATTTCGGCAGGTTCTCGATCGGCACGTTCTACCGAAACGCTTTGTACCGATGAATGCACGTCGCCGCCCCAGGCGGTGCCGACGTCGGATGAAGAGCCATTATTAGATTGCATTCCGCTGGAACAGCCGCCTAACAGCAAAAACAAGCCAACAATGACGGCGTTAAATTTAAATTTACTCATACTCACACCCCTTTTTAATTATTAGGGGGATTGTAGGCCCATAAAATTACATAGAGAAGCGACGCGCTGATAATTAAGAATTTATAAAATATAAAAGGGTCGATTTAAATAATTAAATCGACCCACAAGCGGAATACTCTTAATTACTCATCTTCAAGATAAGTATAACCGTACAGTCCCGCTTCAAATTCCTCAAGGAACTGCTGCTGCAACGCATCGTCCAGATCCGTCTGTTTTACCTGGTCGCGGAAATGCGTTAACAGCGTTTTCGGATCCAGTTGCACATATTGCAGCATATCCGCAACGGTATCGCCTTCGTCCGACAGCTCAACCTCGACGCTACCATCCGGGAAGACAAACACGTCAACCGCTTCAGTATCGCCAAACAGGTTGTGCATGTTACCGAGGATCTCCTGATAGGCGCCGACCATAAAGAAGCCGAGCATCGGCGGATTCTCTGGATCGTATTCCGGCATCGGCATCGTCGTGGCGATACCGTCGCCATCGATATAGTGGTCGATAGCGCCATCGGAATCACAGGTTATATCCAATAGCACGGCACGACGTTCCGGTACCTGATCTAACCCTTCCAGCGGCAACACCGGGAAGAGCTGATCGATTCCCCACGCGTCCGGCATCGACTGGAACAGCGAGAAGTTGACGTACATTTTGTCCGCCATCCGCTCTTGCAGTTCGTCGATAATCGGACGATGCGCACGGTTTTGCGGGTCCAGTTGCTTCTGCACTTCATGGCACATGCTGAGATAAAGTTGCTCCGCCCAGGCGCGCTCCTGCAAACTAAACGCGCCGGAAGAGTAGCCGATATGAATATCGTGCAGATCCATTTGGCTATCATGCAGCCATTCACGCAGCGAGCGGCGGGTGCCAGGCTTATGCATCTCCTGCCAGGTTTCCCACAGATTTTGCAGCGCGCGCGGCGCATCTTCAGCAGGGGCAGTCGGATCCGTGTATTCGTTACGCTCCACGCCGATAATGTTAGAGACCAGTACCGTATGGTGCGCAGTGACGGCGCGGCCAGACTCGGTAATCACCGTCGGATGCGGTAAACCATGCTCTTCGCAGGCATCGCCAATCGCCCAGATGATGTTATTGGCATATTCGTTCAGGCCATAGTTCACCGAACAGTCGGACTGCGAACGAGTACCTTCATAATCCACGCCCAGACCGCCGCCCACGTCGAAGCACTGGATATTAACGCCCAGCTTATGCAGCTCAACATAGAAACGCGCGGACTCGCGCACGCCGGTCGCGATATCGCGAATGTTCGCCATCTGCGATCCCAGGTGGAAGTGCAACAGTTGCAAACTGTCCAGGCGCCCGGCGTCACGCAGGGTCTCCACCAGTTGCAGCACCTGCGTCGCCGCCAGGCCGAATTTTGATTTTTCGCCGCCGGAGGATTGCCACTTACCGGATCCCTGAGAGGCCAGACGCGCACGCACGCCCAGGCGAGGAACCACGTTCAGGCGCTCGGCCTCTTCCAGCACAATCGCGATTTCAGACATCTTTTCGATGACCAGATAAACCTTATGGCCCATCTTCTCGCCAATCAGCGCCAGCCGAATGTATTCACGGTCTTTATAACCATTACAGACGATCACGCTACGGGTCATGCCGGCATGCGCCAGCACCGCCATCAATTCCGCTTTCGACCCCGCTTCCAGCCCCAACGGTTCACCGGAATGGATAAGGGACTCGATCACGCGGCGATGCTGATTGACCTTAATCGGATAAACGAGGAAGTAGTCGCCGTTATAACCGTAAGATTCACGCGCACGCTTAAACGCCGCGTTAATTGAACGCAAACGGTGTTGCAGGATCTGCGGGAAGCAGAACAGCGCCGGCAGACGCTGACCTTGCGCTTCGCGCGCTTTCACCAGTTTGGCAAGATCGACACGCGCTTCCGGTACGTCGGGATCGGGGCATACGCTAATATGGCCCAGCTCGTTGACGTCGTAGTAGTTATTGCCCCACCAGGCAATATTGTAAGTGCGCAGCATCTTGCTGGCTTCCTGGGAGCTCATTGCAACCTCCTGCATGGAGCGTAGTACACCCTGTTCGCCTGCTGACGAAGGCGAACCCATAGACATGTCGTCAGACATAGCGAACCTCAATTTTTATTAGCAAGTGTAAAACAGTTGACTACTATCGCAATCCGAAGACGCGATAACAACCCATAGACAAGCGGATTTTCCAGCAGATAGCGCTGATGCTCCGCCTGCGCGACCGGTTTCTTTTTCATATCATTGTAAACACGTAACCGAACTCACAGATAACGGTTCGGCGAAACCACGAGAAAACTCTTGCGTTAACAAGAGCGCCCTTGTTCAGTCTTCAGCGCCATTGCCGGCTCTGGAATCCTGAGAAGCGCCGAGATGGGTATAACATCGGCAGGTATGCAAAGCAGAGATGCAGATTGCGGGGGACATGCGCGCACCAGAACGATGCGACAGATTCAGCAGAATACAACGGTTCATTATCTCGTATCACCTCCACGGCCGCCCCGTAAGACGAACCCACAAGCCAAAGCAACGTTTTAACCCGGCTGGAAGTGGCGACACGAAGAAAACGTCGTGTGCTTTTGTATGAGCCGCGCGTCGCGTTTTATACCCAGAACGCAGAAAAAAAGCAAAGCATAAATGCGCATAATGTCAGCATTATCAGAAACGTTTACCGCCTGATTTTGACCGACATTGCGACGGCCTTCAAAAAAAGCTGGAAATTGGGCGAAGAAGTGACCTAAAATAGCCGTCCAGATGTTAATCCATCCATACTGATTAACACTCAGACTGCCAGTGTCAGTAACCTTCAGACTCATGGTAGAATCTTCTGTCATGACTATTCCGCACAACAGTTTGAGCTAACTAAATTCTCCTTAGGTGAAATTAAATATGGCAAAACACCTTTTTACGTCTGAGTCCGTATCAGAAGGGCATCCTGACAAAATCGCAGACCAAATCTCTGATGCCGTGTTGGACGCTATCCTGCAACAGGATCCGAAAGCACGCGTCGCCTGTGAAACCTACGTTAAAACCGGCATGGTTTTAGTTGGCGGTGAGATCACCACCAGCGCCTGGGTCGATATCGAAGAGATTACCCGTAATACGGTGCGCGAAATTGGCTATGTGCATTCCGACATGGGCTTTGACGCCAACTCTTGCGCGGTACTGAGCGCAATTGGCAAACAGTCTCCGGATATCAACCAGGGCGTTGACCGCGCAGACCCGCTGGAACAAGGCGCGGGCGACCAGGGCCTGATGTTTGGCTACGCGACAAATGAAACCGACGTACTGATGCCTGCGCCAATCACCTACGCGCACCGTCTGGTACAGCGTCAGGCTGAAGTGCGTAAAAATGGCACCCTGCCATGGTTGCGTCCGGATGCAAAAAGCCAGGTCACTTTCCAGTATGACGACGGCAAAATCGTCGGTATCGACGCCGTGGTTCTCTCTACGCAGCACGCAGAAGATATCGACCAAAAATCGCTGCAAGAAGCGGTGATGGAAGAGATCATCAAACCCATTCTGCCGTCTGAATGGTTAAATACGTCCACTAAGTTTTTTATCAACCCAACCGGGCGTTTTGTTATCGGCGGCCCGATGGGCGATTGTGGTCTGACCGGTCGTAAGATCATCGTTGATACCTACGGCGGTATGGCGCGTCACGGCGGCGGCGCCTTCTCCGGTAAAGATCCGTCTAAAGTTGACCGTTCTGCAGCTTACGCTGCGCGTTATGTCGCGAAAAACATCGTGGCGGCAGGTCTGGCGGATCGCTGTGAAATCCAGGTCTCCTACGCTATCGGCGTAGCGGAGCCGACGTCCATCATGGTGGAAACGTTCGGTACTGAAAAAGTGCCTGCTGAACAGTTGATTCTGCTGGTGCGCGAATTCTTCGACCTGCGCCCGTACGGCTTGATTCAGATGCTGGATCTGCTGCACCCGATCTACAAAGAAACTGCGGCTTACGGCCACTTCGGTCGCGAAAACTTCCCATGGGAAAAAACCGACAAAGCGCAACTGCTGCGCGATGCTGCCGGTCTGAAATAATCGCCCGCGCCTGACGCTGTTTTTCAGTCAGGGAAACCATACCGTACTTATCAAGGCCAGCGCTCTGCTGGCCTTTATCATTGCTGATACACGCAACGTTATCAGATATTCCAGCGTGAATTTATACTGACCTTTTTGTGATGCGCAGCACAATCCACTCTCCCCTTTCGTTTCTTCGACTACACTTTTTATCATTCAGTTTCAGTCATCATGAAAGCGGTTACATTCATTTTCATTAAGAACTGACTACATCACTATCAGTATGCTAATTCTGCGATGAAAATATTACATAATTTTTCAACTTTGTCTGAATACCAGGCGATTGATATGGTTATAAGATTATTAAAACTATTATTTTTCAGATAATTAAATAATCACCGAGATAAATAGTAGTGTAAACGATTACACCATTGTGATTAGCCTCACATCTTTTTACGGCGTACTCACCTACTCTTAACATCGATAAAATTGCTAACCCAACCGGAGGGCATAATGCCTGACAATAAAAAACAAGGGCGTTCCAACAAGGCCATGACATTTTTTGTCTGCTTTCTTGCAGCCCTGGCAGGATTACTTTTTGGCCTGGATATCGGCGTTATCGCCGGTGCTTTACCCTTCATTACCGACGAGTTTCAGATTACCGCACACACTCAGGAATGGGTGGTCAGCTCCATGATGTTTGGCGCGGCCGTCGGCGCTGTCGGCAGCGGCTGGCTCTCCTTTAAGCTGGGTCGTAAAAAAAGCCTGATGATCGGCGCTATCCTGTTCGTCGCCGGTTCGCTGTTCTCCGCTGCGGCGCCTAACGTTGAAGTCCTGATTATTTCTCGCGTGCTGCTGGGTCTGGCCGTCGGCGTCGCTTCCTACACTGCACCGTTGTACCTGTCCGAGATCGCGCCGGAAAAAATTCGCGGCAGTATGATCTCAATGTACCAACTCATGATCACCATCGGGATTCTGGGCGCTTATCTGTCAGATACCGCGTTCAGCTACAGCGGCGCATGGCGCTGGATGCTCGGCGTGATCATCATCCCGGCCATTCTGCTGCTGATCGGCGTCTTCTTCCTGCCGGACAGCCCGCGCTGGTTTGCGGCGAAACGCCGTTTCCATGATGCTGAACGCGTCCTGTTGCGCCTGCGTGACACCAGTGCGGAAGCAAAACGTGAGCTCGATGAAATTCGCGAAAGTTTGCAGGTTAAACAGAGCGGTTGGGCGCTGTTCAAAGAGAACAGCAACTTCCGCCGCGCCGTGTTTCTTGGCATTTTGTTGCAGGTCATGCAGCAATTTACCGGGATGAACGTCATCATGTATTACGCGCCGAAAATCTTCGAACTGGCGGGGTACACGAATACCACGGAGCAGATGTGGGGCACCGTTATTGTTGGTCTGACTAACGTGCTGGCAACCTTCATCGCTATCGGCCTGGTTGACCGCTGGGGCCGCAAGCCGACCCTGACGCTGGGCTTCCTGGTCATGGCGATTGGTATGGGGATTCTGGGTACGATGATGCACATCGGCATCCATTCGCCGTCTGCGCAATACTTCGCTATCGCTATGCTGCTGATGTTCATCATTGGATTTGCGATGAGCGCTGGTCCGCTGATTTGGGTACTGTGCTCCGAAATCCAGCCGCTGAAAGGCCGCGATTTCGGCATCACCTGCTCCACCGCGACCAACTGGATCGCCAATATGATCGTCGGCGCAACGTTCCTGACCATGCTGAACAATCTGGGTAACGCCAACACCTTCTGGGTCTACGCTGGCCTGAACGTGCTGTTTATCCTGCTGACCCTGTGGCTGGTGCCGGAAACCAAACACGTTTCGCTGGAACACATTGAACGTAACCTGATGAAAGGTCGTAAACTGCGCGAAATCGGCGCCCACGACTAATCCCTCCACGCTTCCTCCTGCCACAGGAGGAAGCGTTTTTCTTGCAGTCCCTCTTCCGTCGCACTATTCTCTGCCGCTATGAAAACCCCTCGTCTCCCTATCGCTATCCAGCAGGCCGTGATGCGCCGTCTGCGGGAAAACCTCGCCCAGGCGAACCTCAAGCTCGATAGACATTATCCGGAGCCGAAACTGGTGTATACGCAACGCGGCACCTCGGCGGGCACCGCCTGGCTGGAGAGCTACGAAATCCGCCTCAACCCGGTGTTACTGCTGGAAAACATCGACACCTTTATAGCAGAGGTCGTGCCGCATGAACTGGCGCATCTGTTGGTGTGGAAGCACTTCGGACGCAAGGCTCCGCATGGCAAGGAATGGAAGTGGATGATGGAAAGCGTGCTGGGCGTTCCGGCCAGACGTACTCATCAATTTGCGCTGCAATCCGTACGGCGCAATACCTTTCCCTACCATTGCCAATGCCAGCAACATCAACTCACCGTCCGCCGTCATAACCGCGTAGTACGCGGCGAAGCGGTTTATCGTTGCGTTCACTGCGGCGAACCACTGGTCGCCGGGTAGTTTCCCGAAACGTCCGGGAACTTTCCTGAGCGGACTGATTGCATACAGACACAACTTTCGTTACGTTGCGGGCTCGTTTTGCTATGGAGTGTGCAATGTACCGTAATTTCTCTTTTGCCGCTGTGTTGCTGGCCGCAGCGTTTTCAGGCCAGGCCCTGGCCGATGGCATTAACAATTTTTCTCAGGCCAAAGCAGCGAGCGTCAAAGTCAATGCCGACGCGCCCGGCAGCTTTTACTGCGGGTGCCAAATCCGCTGGCAGGGTAAAAAAGGCGTCGTAGACCTGGAGTCCTGCGGCTATAAGGTGCGTAAAAACGAGAATCGCGCCAGACGCATTGAGTGGGAGCACGTTGTCCCCGCCTGGCAATTCGGTCATCAGCGCCAGTGCTGGCAGGACGGCGGGCGAAAAAACTGCGCTAAAGACCCGGTCTACCGCAAAATGGAAAGCGATATGCATAACCTGCAACCCGCGATTGGCGAAGTGAATGGCGATCGCGGCAACTTTATGTATAGCCAGTGGAACGGCGGCGAAGGTCAATACGGGCAATGCGCCATGAAAGTGGATTTTAAAGCGAAAATCGCCGAGCCGCCCGCCCGCGCCCGTGGCGCAATCGCCCGCACTTATTTTTATATGCGCGACCAATACCAACTGAAACTTTCCCGCCAACAAACGCAGCTTTTTAACGTCTGGGATAAGCAGTACCCCGTTACCGCCTGGGAGTGCGAGCGCGATGCGCGTATCGCGAAGGTCCAGGGTAATCATAATCCCTATGTGCAACGCGCTTGCCAGGCGCGAAAGAGCTAACCTACACTAGCGGGATTCTTGTTAACCCATGCCCTGGATAGCCAAACGCCGGGGCCATGACGCGGATTTTTTTATTATGCGTATTCCCCGCATTTATCACCCTGAATTGTTGACGTCCGGTACGCAGATTTCGTTATGCGAAGATGCGGCCAACCATATTGGTCGTGTACTGCGCATGGGACCGGGACAAGCGTTACAGCTGTTTGACGGCAGTAATCAGGTATTCGATGCTGAAATCATTAGCGCCAGTAAGAAAAGCGTTGAAGTGCAAGTGATGAAAGGCGAAATCGACGATCGTGAATCGCCGCTACATATCCATCTGGGCCAGGTGATGTCGCGCGGTGAAAAAATGGAATTTACTATCCAGAAATCGATCGAACTGGGTGTAAGCCTCATTACGCCACTGTTCTCTGAGCGCTGCGGCGTTAAACTGGATAATGAACGTCTGAACAAAAAGCGCCAGCAGTGGCAGAAGATCGCCATCGCCGCCTGCGAACAATGCGGGCGTAACCGGGTGCCGGAAATTCGCCCGCCGATGGCGCTGGAAGCCTGGTGCGCCGAGCAAGATTCCGGGCTGAAGCTCAATCTTCATCCGCGCGCCCATGCCAGCATCAACACTCTGCCGCTGCCGGTTGAACGCGTCCGACTGCTGATCGGCCCGGAAGGCGGGCTGTCGGCGGACGAAATCGCGATGACCGCGCGCTATCAGTTTACTGATATTCTGTTAGGACCTCGCGTTCTGCGTACTGAGACAACCGCGCTCACCGCCATTACCGCGCTACAGGTGCGTTTTGGCGACTTAGGATGAAGCGTTAACGGAGAAAATAATGATCAAGCTCGGCATCGTGATGGACCCCATCGCACACATCAACATCAAGAAAGACACCAGTTTCGCTATGCTGCTGGAAGCCCAACGTCGTGGTTATGAACTTCATTATATGGAGATGGCCGACCTTTATCTGATTAACGGCGAAGCCCGCGCCCGCACGCGAACGTTGAGCGTGGAGCAAAATTACGATAAATGGTACGAGTTCGGCAGCGAGCAGGAGATTAAACTCGCCGATCTGGACGTCATTTTGATGCGCAAAGATCCGCCGTTTGATACCGAGTTTATTTATGCGACCTATATTCTGGAACGCGCTGAAGAGGAAGGGACGCTGATCGTCAACAAACCGCAAAGCCTGCGCGACTGTAATGAAAAACTGTATACTGCCTGGTTTTCCGACCTGACGCCGGAAACGCTGGTAACGCGCAATAAAGCGCAGCTCAAAGCGTTTTGGGAAAAGCACGGAGATATCATTATGAAACCGCTGGACGGTATGGGCGGCGCGTCCATTTTCCGCGTTAAGGAAGGCGATCCTAACATAGGCGTTATTGCCGAAACGCTGACCGAGCTGGGCAACCGCTACTGCATGGCACAGAACTATTTGCCCGCTATCAAAGATGGCGATAAGCGCGTCCTGGTCGTCGACGGCGAGCCGGTGCCTTACTGCCTGGCGCGTATTCCGCAGGGCGGCGAAACCCGCGGCAACCTGGCGGCTGGTGGTCGCGGCGAACCCCGTCCGTTGAGCGAAAGCGACTGGGAAATCGCCCGCCGCGTTGGGCCGACGCTTAAAGCCAAAGGGCTTATTTTCGTCGGTCTGGATATTATCGGCGACCGCTTAACGGAAATTAACGTGACCAGCCCAACCTGCGTGCGTGAAATTGAAGCGGAATACCCGATCTCTATCACCGGGATGTTGATGGACGCCATCGAAGCGCGTCTGGCGAAGTAAAGGTTTATTGCCCGGTGGCGTGCGCTTACCGGGCCTGAGCAATCACGCCGCCCCGGTCGGATAAGGCGGCGCATCAGCATCGCCATCCGGCAATCTATTGCCCGATAAGGCCGCCGTCCTTTGGCAAAAGACGGCTTATATGAGTGACAACCGTCCGCTTTCCCCACATACTGAACGCTGTCGTTTTTTTGAACCAGGAAACAGAACCTCTGACAATGAATTTACAGCATCACTTTCTTATTGCCATGCCTGCGCTCCAGGACCCGATTTTCCGCCGTTCCGTGGTGTATATTTGCGAGCACAACCAGGACGGCGCTATGGGGATTATTGTTAATAAACCTTTGGAAAATCTGCAAATTGAAGGGATTCTGGAAAAACTAAAAATTACGCCGGAACCGCGCGATTCGGCAATTCGTCTTGATAAAGCCGTGATGCTCGGCGGCCCGCTGGCGGAAGATCGCGGATTTATTCTCCATACTCCGCCGTCACGTTTCGCCTCCAGCATTCGTATCTCAGACAATACCGTGATTACCACCTCCCGCGATGTGCTGGAAACGTTAGGAACCCAACAACAGCCTTCCGATGTGCTGGTCGCGCTGGGCTACGCCTCCTGGGATAAAGGCCAGCTTGAACAAGAGTTGCTTGATAACGCCTGGCTTACCGCGCCCGCCGATCTCAATATTTTGTTCAAAACGCCCATTGCCGAGCGCTGGCGCGAAGCGGCAAAACTTATTGGCATTGATATTCTGACCATGCCTGGCGTTGCGGGGCACGCCTGATGAGCGACACCTTACTGGCCTTTGACTTCGGCACAAAAAGCATCGGCGTTGCAATAGGACAACGCATTACCGGCACCGCCCGTCCGCTTCCGGCAATCAAAGCACAGGACGGCACGCCCGACTGGACGCTCATTGAACGTTTGCTGAAAGAGTGGCAGCCAGACGAAATTATTGTCGGGCTACCGCTTAATATGGATGGCACTGAACAACCGCTGACGGCGCGCGCACGTAAATTCGCTAACCGTATTCATGGGCGTTTCGGGGTAACTGTCACGCTGCACGATGAACGACTCAGCACCGTTGAAGCACGCTCCGGTCTGTTTGAACGAGGTGGGTATCGCGCGCTGAACAAAGGCAAAGTGGACTCAGCCTCCGCCGTGATTATCCTCGAAAGCTATTTTGAACAGGGGTATTAAAGCCGTTTTTGTCAGCAGGCGGATAACGCGGTCACGGTTGCCAGGCTTACTGGGCAATAAGCTGGTTTAATGCCTTCAACGCCTGTAAACGCGCAGCCGCCTCCGCCTCATCAATCCGCCACATTCCCGCAAAGGCCAGCGCTGCGGCGTGCTTGTCTAGCGGTTGCGCCATAGAAACTTCACCATCAGCGTGATGCCACAGCACGTATCCCCGCTGGCGCTGCTGCGCCACATGCGGCGCCAGATTACGCCACTGCTCCGGAGTAAAACGCTGCATTAGCGCCTCATCGCTTTCTGCCGCCAGTAACGCCACTCCTGTTACCGACTGCCAGGCCGGGCACATACGAAACCCCGCCAACGCCTGACTTCCCTGCGAACCCGGCCTAGAGTGATAAATATAGATAATCTGGTCTTCCCATAGCACGCCTAATGCCACCACGATGTCTCTGGGCGCATGGCGCTCAAGGATAGGCAACGCATGGGAGAACAGCGCTGAACCGCGAATCGCCTGCGCCGCCAAAGCATGAATGCCTGGCCCGGGTAAATAGCGTCGGTGCTCATCCTGCATCGTGAGTCCAATAGAGGCCATCGTCATTAACAGGCGATTAACGCGCGTGGTATTAATATCCATCAGCCGGGCAAGCTCGCGACATCCGATAGCACGGTCGCTGGAAACCAGATATTGCAGACAGCGAATGCCATCTATCAGGCTTTGATTCGGTTGTGATGACATCGTTAAATGGCTTCGCTGTGGTTTTAACAAAGCTGCGATTTTAACGCCGGTTCGCCAGGATACAAGCCTGCATGCCGTTCAATCCACCGCGCCAGTCAACACTTTACAACCCCCCTACGCCACCATGTTCGCTACAGCCGTCCCTGCGCCTGACGCCATTGCGCGCTCTGGGCGAATGTCATCATCCCCTGCTGCTGCCCGGTTTGTATCACGTGGGCCAACTGATGGAGTTTGCCTTCACGGATCAAATTCCCTGTGGCTGGCGTATTAATCAGTAATTCAAACAACGCCACGCGCCCATCCTGTCTGTCGACCTCCAGTTTTTGCGATAGTACGGCGCGCAGACTACCCGCCAGTTGACTGCGTACCGGTTCTTTTTCCTGCGCCGGAAAACTATCCACTAATCTTTCCACCGCCTGCGCCGCGCCGCGAGTATGCAGGGTTGCCAGTACCAGATGCCCCGTTTCCGCCGCCGTCAGCGCCAGGCGAATGGTCTCGCTGTCACGCAGTTCTCCCAGCAAAATGACATCGGGATCTTCACGCAACGCCGCGCGCAGCCCGGCGGCAAAAGTGGCGCAATGCTGGCCGATTTCCCGCTGATGTATCAGGCAACGCTTGCTGGTGTAACGGTACTCAATAGGATCTTCCAGCGTCAGGATGTGTTTATCGGCATGTTGATTAAGATGTCCCACCATCGCCGCCAGCGTGGTGGATTTCCCGCAGCCAGTAGCGCCAGTGACCAGAATCAGTCCGTTCTCGCTGGCAAGCAGTGCGGGTACTATCGGCGGCGTCTGGATTTCCGCCAGATCAGGACAACGCTCGGGCAATAGCCGTAGCGCCAGCGACGTTCCCTGTTGATGTGTGAACGCACTGGCGCGCAGGCGCCGCGTGCCAGACAGCGAGACGGCGAAATCAAGCTGGCCGTGCGTTCGCCACTGATATTGTTGCGCATCATTAAGCCAATCAAGCAGAAGCCTGTCGACATCAGGCGCGGTAAAAGGCGCGTTCTCCATGCGTCCTTGTTTGCGCCATCGCGCAGGCCAGGCGTTACACAGGTGTAGATCCGAGACGTTATGCTTTACACTAAGCGTCACAATTTCTTCCATATTCATATAAACATCCTCGGAAAATGAACGATATCGCGCATAACCTGGCATACATCCGGGACAAAATCTCCGCCGCGGCGACGCGTTGCGGCCGCTCTTCAGAAGAAGTTACGTTGCTTGCAGTGAGTAAAACCAAACCTGCGAGCGACATCGCAGAAGCCATTGCCGCCGGACAACGGGCATTTGGTGAAAATTATGTACAAGAGGGGGTGGAAAAAATCCGCCACTTTCAGGAAGCGAAAGTGGAAGGCCTGCACTGGCACTTTATTGGCCCTTTACAGTCCAACAAAAGTCGGCTGGTGGCCGAGCATTTTGACTGGTGTCATACCATCGATCGCCTGCGTATCGCCTCGCGGCTGAGCGAACAGCGCCCGGATAATCTGCCGGCGCTAAATGTTCTGATCCAAATTAATATCAGCGATGAAAACAGCAAATCAGGCATTCCGCTGGCGGAACTGGATGAGCTGGCCGCGGCGGTGGCAACACTGCCGCGTCTGCGGCTTCGCGGACTGATGGCGATCCCGGCGCCAGAGTCAGATTATGTAAGGCAGTTTGAAGTCGCACGTCAAATGGCTGTAGCATTTGCCGGGCTGAAAGCGCGCTACCCTGACGTTGATACCTTATCTCTGGGTATGAGCGACGATATGGAAGCCGCGATTGCGGCAGGTAGCACAATGGTGCGCATCGGCACCGCTATCTTTGGTGCTCGTGATTACACAAAAAATTAAGGAAAACTGAGGAACGCCATGAATACGTTGACCTTCCTGCTCTCAACGGTAATTGAGCTGTATACCATGGTGCTATTATTGCGCGTGTGGATGCAGTGGGCCCGCTGTGACTTTTACAACCCTTTTTCCCAGTTCGTGGTGAAAATTACGCAGCCCATCATCGGACCGCTGCGTCGTATTATCCCGCCAATGGGGCCGATTGACAGCGCTTCCCTGCTGGTGGCGTTTATTCTTAGCGTTATTAAGGCGATAGTGCTGTTTAAGGTAATTACGTTTCAGGCGATTATCTGGATTGCCGCGGTGCTTATCTTGCTTAAAACAATCGGCCTGCTGATCTTCTGGGTGCTGCTGGTCATGGCTATCATGAGCTGGGTGAGCCAGGGTCGTAGCCCGATTGAATATGTATTGATTCAGCTTGCCGAGCCGCTGCTCAGCCCGATTCGCCGTATACTGCCTGCGATGGGCGGCATCGACTTCTCGCCGATGGTTCTGGTGCTGCTACTGTATGTCGTTAATATGGGGATCGCTGAAGTCTTACAAGCGACAGGCAACATGTTGCTGCCGGGGCTGTGGATGGCGCTATGAGTGCTGTGACTCGCTGCGAAGACGGTCTGGTGTTACGGCTTTATATTCAGCCGAAAGCCAGCCGCGACAGTATTGTGGGCTTACATGGCGACGAGGTGAAAGTCGCCATTACCGCCCCGCCGGTTGACGGTCAGGCAAACAGCCATCTGATCAAGTTTCTCGGTAAACAGTTTCGCGTGGCGAAAAGTCAGATCGTCATCGAAAAAGGCGAGCTGGGCCGTCACAAACAGGTAAAAATTATTCACCCGCAACAGATCCCGCCGGAAATTGCGGCGTTAACTGAGTAGGTATTCCATGCAAAAAGTTGTTCTCGCAACCGGCAACGCCGGTAAAGTGCGCGAGCTCGCGTCGCTGTTAAGCGATTTTGGGCTTGATGTGGTAGCGCAAACGGAACTGGGCGTTGACTCCGCGGAAGAAACCGGCCTAACGTTTATTGAAAACGCGATTCTCAAAGCGCGCCATGCCGCTAAAATGACCGGTCTGCCCGCCATTGCCGATGACTCCGGTCTGGCCGTTGACGTTTTAGGCGGCGCGCCGGGTATCTATTCCGCGCGCTATTCTGGCGAAAACGCGACAGATCAGCAAAATCTGGAAAAACTGCTGCATACTCTACGGGATGTTCCGGACGACAAACGCCAGGCGCGATTCCATTGTGTGCTGGTTTACTTGCGTCATGCCGAAGATCCCACACCGATAGTCTGTCACGGTAGCTGGCCTGGCATCATTACTCGCCAGGCGGCCGGAAATGGCGGATTTGGCTATGATCCCATTTTCTTCGTACCGTCTGAAGGCAAAACCGCCGCAGAACTGACCCGTGAAGAAAAAAGCGCGATTTCCCATCGTGGACAAGCGCTCAAGCTGCTGCTGGATGCGTTACGCAATGGCTAAACTACCGCCGCTCAGTCTTTATATTCATATTCCCTGGTGTGTACAAAAATGTCCATATTGCGACTTCAATTCCCATGCGTTGAAGGGCGAGGTGCCGCATGACGACTACGTCCAGCATCTGTTAAACGATCTGGATGCCGACGTCGTCTGGGCGCAAGGGCGTGAAGTAAAGACCATTTTTATTGGCGGCGGTACGCCAAGCCTGCTTTCCGGGCCGGCGATGCAAACGCTGCTGGACGGCGTGCGTGCGCGCCTGAATCTGGCGGCGGATGCGGAAATTACCATGGAAGCGAACCCCGGCACGGTCGAAGCCGACCGCTTCATCGACTATCAGCGCGCCGGCGTAAACCGGATCTCCATTGGCGTGCAGAGCTTTAGTGAGCCTAAGCTGAAACGTCTTGGCCGTATTCACGGTCCACAAGAGGCGATGCGGGCAGCAAGACTGGCAAATGGGCTTGGGCTACGCAGCTTTAACCTCGACTTGATGCATGGATTGCCGGACCAAACGCTGGAAGAGGCGCTGAACGATTTGCGACAGGCGATTGCGCTTAATCCGCCGCATCTCTCATGGTATCAATTGACGATTGAACCCAACACTCTGTTCGGTTCGCGTCCGCCGGTTTTACCGGACGATGATGCTCTGTGGGATATCTTTGAGCAGGGCCACCAGTTATTAACCGCCGCGGGCTATCAGCAATACGAAACGTCGGCCTATGCCAAACCCGGTTATCAGTGCCAGCATAATCTGAACTACTGGCGCTTTGGCGACTATCTGGGTATTGGCTGCGGCGCCCACGGTAAAGTCACCTTCCCGGGCGGCAGGATCTTGCGCACCACCAAAACCCGTCACCCACGCGGTTATATGCAGGGACGTTACCTGGAAAGCCAGCGTGACGTGAGTGATGACGATAAACCCTTTGAGTTCTTTATGAATCGTTTTCGGTTGCTGGAGCGCGCGCCTCGCGCCGAATTTGTCGACTATACCGGGCTTACGGAAGCGGTTATTCGTCAGCCAATCGACGAGGCTATTGCCCAGGGCTATCTGACCGAATGCGAGCAATACTGGCAGATTACCCGGCACGGTAAACTGTTTTTAAACTCTCTTCTTGAGTTGTTTCTCGCGGAATAACAAGGAATAAGCCTGTAGCGCCAGCGGGTAAAATACCTGATGGCGCGACGCTTACCGACCTGTGGCGGTTAATGTGCCGCCGGCAAGCGCATTATTTAATAACGCCTTTACGACGCAAATCGTCGGTATCTTTTTTCCAGCGCTCGTAACCGTCATTAATATCCATGATCTTCATGCGGATATCACTCTGTTGCATCTGAAGTTTCTGTACCGCTATATTCAGCGGATATTGTCCTTTCTCTAACGTTATCCAGTCATTCTGCGCTTTTCGACGCAGCTCTTCTGATTTCAAAAATACCTGCCGCCGTTGCTCGTGTATGTCTAAATCTCTTTTCTGCTGAATAGCCGCTTCATTGCACGGCTCACTCTGCTTACGGCACGCGTCTAATGCCGGTTGATAGACCTCTTTTTCGTATTTCTCGGCATATACGCTGCTATCGTTGGCTTTTACATAATCATCGCGCTCTTTTAACGTCTTTTTAAACGCCTCGGCGCGGGTCAACGGTTTCCCATCAGCGCCTTTTCCCCAATATGCGTCCGCTTCTTTTTTAGCTACCGCTATTTTCTTATCCAGGGCAGAGAGTTGTTCTTCAAGACCGGGGATCGACGCTTTCTGCGCACGCCAGGAGGCTTCAATGTTGCCAAACCGATAGTTAAAGTCATCGCTGTTGACGATCAGGTATTTATCATTCGTTTTAATGTCGTCAATAGCCCGGCCCTGATCGCTGGCTGCCATTTGTAATGAGTAATAGCTCACCGTCCAGCCAGAAGCTGGCGTCCCTTTGCTGGTTAACATGGCAGAAAATTTAACGGGACGATCTTTGGTCCAGGTTTTTTCAACAAAATAATAATCCGCCGCCATACCAACGCCGGTATACATATCTTCACGGGAAGAAATATCCCCTTCGGCAGACCAGGTGGCCTGATTGCCCGTCGAATCAAGATTTTTTAAGGTAATGGAATCCAGTTTAAGTATGCCGTGGTACTGCTTACTAAACTGTTCTTTTAAGATGTTATCGGAGGGTTGAGCAACCTCTGCCCAGCTATAGCCTGAAATCAGGGCAAACAGCGCTGCGCCAGCAATCCATTGTCGAACCACTTGTGGACCTCCCGTCCAGAGACATGACGCCCACAATTATCATAACCAGGATGATAATTAGCAAGATAATAGTGTTGGTTGTGCGAGAGGTCTTCCAAAGATAGCCCCGGCCTTCCGACCGGGGCATTATCTTTAATACTGATTGAACATCGACTGGATCTGTTTTGGATCTTTAGTCTGGGTTAACGCCAGTTGCAGTAAGACACGCGCTTTTTGCGGGTTCAGCGTGCCGGAAGCGACAAAGCCGTATTTTGCATCGTCAACTTCCGCATCCTGCGTGGTTGCGCCAGTCGGCACACGTGAAGAACGCACCACTACCGTACCGTTGTGCGCGGCGGTCGCCAGGGTATCAAAGACCGTTTTATACAGGTTGCCGTTACCCACACCTGCGCTCACGATCCCGTCATAACCCGCGTCTACCAGCGCTTTTGCCGGCAGATCGGACGCATTCGCATAGTTATAAACGATACCGACTTTCGGCAACGCGGTCAGCTTCGACACGTCGAACGGGGTGGAAGTGGTATGTTTACGCTCTGGCGTACGCTGGTAGTCAATTTTACCGTTGTGGATATAACCCAGCGGGCCGTAGTTAACCGCTTTAAACGTCGCCACGTCAGTCGTATTGGTCTTAGTGACGTCGCGTCCGTCCATAACGGTATCATTCATTACCACCAGCACGCCGCGGTTGGCAGACTGTTTATCAGCCGCTGTTACTACCGCATTATAGAGGTTGAACGGGCCATCTGCGCTCATTGACGTGGAAGGACGCATCGCGCCGACCAGTACCACCGGTTTATTGCATTTCACGGTCAGATCGAGGAAATAAGCGGTCTCTTCCATCGTATCAGTACCGTGGGTGATCACGAAACCGTCGGTGCTGTCGCACTCGGTATTGATTTTTTTCGCCAGCGTGAGCCAGACTTCATCGTTCATATCCTGCGAGCCAATGTTAACGACCTGCTCGCCTTTCACTACCGCAATGTCCTTCAATTGAGGAACGGCATCCACCAGATTTTCGACGCCGACTTTACCTGCCGTATAATTTGATTTTGTTGCTGAATCACCACCGCCAGCGATCGTTCCGCCGGTCGCTAAGATGGTGATATTCGGTAAAGCGAACGCTGCGCCGCTGAAACCCATTACCAGAGCAGCTAATGCCGTTTTCCTGAAAAACTCCATGTTATATCTCCAGTTATGTCAACTGGTCGCATTATCCCTATATTGCAGACGAATAATGTGATGTCATACGATTAACCAGCGATATATATCCAACAGAGAGTATTTTTTAGAGATGGATAACAAAATGCAGGAAAAAACAGAATAAAAAGGCGCAGATACGATCTGCGCCATTGTTTAAAAAGGAAAGATTACTTCAGGCTGCCAACCAGCGCTTTGCGGCTATCTTCTAAGGTCACTACGCGGCTACAGACATCTTTGCCAAACTGCTGGAAATCTTTCTCCTGGTTTTTCCATTCGTTCTGGATAGCGGTTTGCAAACCACCGAGACTGCCCATCACGCCCTGTAAAGGATTGCCGCCGCCTTTAAGCACCGCTTTGGCGCCCATTTCGTTAATGCTGTCCTGCAAAATACCGCCCATCGCCTGATTCACCAACTGCTGACCGTCGGCACGCACCTGGTCGATAGCCTTATAGTGGAACGTCAGGCCGTCCGTACGATGTTCGATAATGCGGTTCATTTGCGCTTTTAATTGCGCATCAAGCTTCGTCAGACGGCTACGCATGTTGCTGCTTTCGCCCACCTCTTTAGCGATGATTTTATCCAGCGCCACGCGGCCTTTTTCGACGCGCGATCGGGCGCCCTCATCAATCCACGGCAGCGCGCTTCGCAGCTCCGCCTGGTAATCTTTCGCTTGCTCGCGCTGCGCGGCGCTAAGGGTGTACTGCTTACCGTTGTACATCACATTGCCGTCCGGCGTGATCACCAGGTTGCCGTTTTCACCTTTCACCTGCACCGTTTGTGGACTCAGGACCACATCGTCACGCGGCGTGACACTGCATTTGTAATCTGCATGAGCGGCCATCGCCGTAAACGTTAGCACTGTCGCCAGCAGCGTTTTGCGCATCATAACTTTCCCTCAAGACAAAGCGGGCCGGCATTTGCCGACCCTGTACTTATTAGTCCCACCAAACGTCGAAAAGTTCGCTGGTTCGGACTTCTTCAAGGTTGCGCGCTTCCAGCCACTTACGCACAATCGCCTGATGTTCTTCGGTACATTTACCGATTTCCTGCATACAAATCAGCCCTTCCCAGGCCAGGTAGCCGCTGCCGTCAAACGCCAGTTTATTAGGCTCAATAACGTCATTAATAAAGTCATCGACAGTCTTATCGACCTGCTCTTCAGATGTACCTTCCGGAAAACGCCATGCCACCGAAAATCCTAATTCCTGGAATTCGTCAATGTGCATTTTTTTACGCAGACGACGACTACGGTTCTTTGCCATTATTTCACCCTCTCGAACATTAAGTCCCATACGCCATGACCAAGACGATGGCCACGTTGTTCAAATTTCGTTACCGGGCGCGATTCCGGGCGCGGTACATAATCATTGCTCTCTGACAGATTTTTGTACCCGTCGATAGAAGACATGACTTCAAGCATGTGTTCCGCATACGCTTCCCAGTCGGTCGCCATATGGAAAACGCCGCCCAATTTCAGCTTGCTCAATACCAGTTCAGCAAACGGCACCTGAACGATACGGCGTTTATTATGACGCGCTTTATGCCACGGGTCAGGGAAAAAGAGCTGAACCATCGATAAAGAATTGTCAGGAATCATTTTATGCAACACTTCTACCGCGTCGTGGCACATGACACGCAGGTTTTCAACGCCCTCTTCATGAGCGGACGCCAGACACGCGCCGACACCGGGTGAATGCACTTCAATGCCGAGGAAATTCTGCTCCGGGCGCGCTTTCGCCATCGCCACGAGAGACGCCCCCATGCCAAAACCAATCTCCAGCGTCACCGGCGCTTCGCGACCAAACAACG
Organism: Salmonella sp. SAL04202; assembly: GCF_046550775.1. Classification (NCBI taxonomy): domain Bacteria; kingdom Pseudomonadati; phylum Pseudomonadota; class Gammaproteobacteria; order Enterobacterales; family Enterobacteriaceae; genus Salmonella; species Salmonella sp. SAL04202. Next base: position 411,589 of record NZ_JBGDXK010000002.1, read on the forward strand.
TGGCGAAATCTACCGGCGCTTCGCTGAACTCGACGCCCATCACCGGCCAGTAGTTTTCCAGCGCGTGCTCTTGCCCCTTTGTCAGTCGCCCCTGGCGACGAACAAAACTACGAATACGGCGCAGCGGGCGACCGTTTTCATCAAATTCCGGTGAAATGACGTCGTTTTTCATAAAAGTGTAGTCTGCTGTGTTTGAGTTCTGAAAACGGGCATTATCCAAAGTTAGTTGCCGGATGCAAGCATGAAGCGCACTGCGGAAAGTTCCGGTTTACACCCTGCGGCCTCTGTGCTGCAATCTTGCCCCCGGCAATAATGAATGAGTTTCCATGCAAGCGTCTCAATTTTCAGCCCAGGTTCTGGACTGGTACGACAAATACGGGCGGAAAACGCTGCCCTGGCAAATTAACAAGACGCCTTACAAAGTATGGCTCTCGGAAGTCATGTTGCAACAAACGCAGGTGACGACGGTGATTCCTTACTTTGAGCGATTTATGGCGCGCTTTCCCACAGTGACGGATTTAGCGAATGCGCCGCTGGATGAAGTACTCCATTTATGGACCGGGCTCGGCTATTACGCCCGCGCACGTAATTTGCATAAAGCGGCGCAACAGGTGGCGACGCTTCACGGTGGAGAATTCCCGCAAACTTTTGCCGAAATCGCCGCGCTACCCGGCGTCGGGCGTTCAACCGCCGGCGCAATTCTCTCCCTCGCGTTAGGTAAACATTATCCGATTCTTGATGGAAACGTTAAACGTGTGCTGGCTCGCTGTTATGCTGTTAGCGGCTGGCCTGGAAAAAAAGAGGTGGAGAATACGCTGTGGACGCTGAGCGAGCAAGTGACGCCCGCACGCGGCGTGGAGCGTTTTAATCAGGCGATGATGGATCTGGGCGCGATGGTTTGTACGCGTTCAAAGCCAAAGTGCACCCTGTGTCCGCTGCAAAACGGTTGTATCGCCGCTGCGCATGAAAGCTGGTCATGCTATCCGGGTAAGAAACCGAAACAGACGTTGCCGGAGCGGACGGGTTACTTTTTATTGTTACAGCATAATCAGGAGATTTTCCTGGCGCAGCGCCCTCCCAGCGGTTTATGGGGCGGACTCTACTGCTTTCCGCAGTTCGCCAGCGAAGATGAATTACGTGAATGGCTGGCGCAACGGCATGTTAACGCTGATAATTTGACCCAGCTTAACGCGTTTCGCCACACATTTAGCCATTTCCACCTGGATATTGTGCCTATGTGGCTTCCCGTGTCGTCACTGGACGCCTGCATGGATGAAGGCAGCGCGCTCTGGTATAACTTAGCGCAACCGCCGTCAGTCGGACTGGCGGCCCCCGTGGAGCGCTTGTTACAGCAGTTACGTACCGGAGCGCCAGTTTAACGCCCCGGTCGATGAAGAGGATGACTTATGAGCAGAACGATTTTTTGTACTTACCTGCAACGCGACGCTGAAGGGCAAGATTTTCAGCTCTACCCTGGCGAACTGGGAAAACGTATCTATAACGAGATCTCTAAGGACGCGTGGGCGCAGTGGCAGCATAAGCAGACCATGTTGATTAACGAGAAAAAACTCAACATGATGAACGCCGAGCACCGTAAGCTGCTGGAACAGGAGATGGTGAGCTTCCTGTTCGAAGGCAAAGACGTTCATATCGAAGGTTATACGCCGGAAGATAAAAAATAGGCCCGTTGCTGAATGACGCTGCGCTTATTCGGCCTGTGAGTTATGCCGGATAAGCCCTTAGCGCCGCTGCCCGGCAACATGGCATAACGACAACACAACATGCACTCCCGGAATGATGAAAAAATTACTCGCGCTTGCTGTTATTGCGCCGTTGCTCATCTCCTGCTCCAGTTCGACCAAAAAAGGCGAGACGTATAATGAAGCCTGGGTCAAGGATACCAACGGCTTTGATATTTTGATGGGGCAATTTGCCAACAATATTGAAAATCTGTGGGGATATAAGGAAGTCCTGATTGCCGGGCCGAAAGACTACGTCAAATATACCGATCAGTTCCAGACCCGTAGCCACATCAACTTTGATGATGGGACCATTACCGTTGAAACCATCGCCGGGACGGAACCTACCGCACATCTGCGCCGGGCCATTATTAAAACGTTGCTCATGGGTGACGACCCAACCTCCGTCGATCTTTACTCCGATGTCGATGACATAAAAATTTCTAAAGAACCCTTTCTGTATGGTCAGGTCCTCGACAATACCGGCCAGCCTATTCGCTGGGAAGGCCGCGCCACGACATTCGCGGATTACTTGCTGAAAACGCGGCTCAAAAGCCGCAGTAACGGCCTGCGTATTATTTACAGCGTCACCATTAATCTGGTGCCGAACCACCTTGATAAACGCGCGCATAAATACATTGGCATGGTACGCCAGGCCTCCCGTAAATACGGCGTTGACGAGTCGCTGATTCTGGCGATTATGCAAACGGAGTCCTCGTTTAACCCGTATGCGGTCAGCCACGCGGATGCGCTGGGCCTGATGCAGGTGGTGCAACACAGCGCCGGGAAAGATGTTTTCCGTTCTCAGGGTAAGTCCGGCACGCCAAGCCGTAACTTCCTGTTCGACCCCGCCAGCAATATCGATACCGGCACAGCGTATCTGGCGATGTTGAATAATGTCTATCTGAGCGGTATTGAGAATCCGACGTCGCGGCGCTATGCGGTCATTACTGCCTATAATGGCGGCGCAGGCAGCGTATTACGCGTATTCTCGAACGATAAGATTCAGGCCGCGAATATGATTAACCGCATGTCGCCGGGGGATGTGTACCAGATATTAACCACCCGACATCCATCTGCGGAGTCGCGCCGCTATCTGTATAAGGTGAATTCCGCCCAGCGATCGTATCGCCGCCGATAAACCATCGCATCCCGCCTCTGGCTGGCAAATGACAGAGGCGGGAAAGGTAAAAGTGTTAACTCCGTCACCCTTTTGCTTTGCAATCAGAAATTGTTTGCAAATATTTGTCACAGGTAACAAAAAAAGCCCGCCTCTCATTGATAGAATCACACCAAATCACAACGGCAAATGTGCCTTTTAAAACATTCATCCGCTCTCAGGTGTGAGGAAATTAACATGAATCTTAAGCTGCAGCTTAAAATACTCTCTTTTCTGCAGTTCTGTCTGTGGGGAAGCTGGCTCACTACCCTGGGCTCGTATATGTTCGTCACCTTAAAATTTGACGGCGCATCTATTGGCGCAGTTTATAGTTCACTGGGGATTGCCGCCGTCTTTATGCCGACCTTGTTAGGCATTGTGGCTGACAAATGGCTGAGCGCGAAATGGGTCTATGCCCTGTGTCATGTTGTCGGCGCCATCACGCTATTCATGGCCGCGGAAGTCACTACGCCTGGGGCGATGTTCTTTGTGATCCTGCTTAACTCGTTGGCCTATATGCCGACGTTGGGCTTGATCAATACCATATCGTATTACCGCCTGCAGTCTGCCGGCATGGATATTGTGACTGACTTCCCGCCTATCCGTATCTGGGGCACCATTGGCTTTATTCTGGCGATGTGGGGCGTGAGTTTCTCCGGTTTCGAGCTGAGCCATATGCAGCTTTATATCGGCGCGACGCTTTCCGTTCTGCTGGTACTGTTTACCTTTACCCTGCCGCACATTCCGGTGGCGAACCAACAGAAAAACCAGAGCTGGACATCAATGCTGGGCCTTGACGCTTTTGCGCTGTTTAAAAATAAGCGGATGGCGATTTTCTTCATCTTCTCCATGATGCTGGGCGCGGAACTGCAGATCACCAACATGTTTGGCAACACCTTCCTGCATAGCTTTGATAAAGATCCGCTATTCGCCAGTAGCTTTATCGTGCAGCACGCCTCGGTGATGATGTCGATTTCGCAGATTTCTGAAACGTTATTCATCCTGACCATTCCGTTCTTCCTGAGCCGTTATGGTATTAAGAACGTTATGCTTATCAGTATTGTGGCGTGGATGCTGCGTTTCGGCCTGTTCGCTTATGGCGACCCGACGCCGTTCGGTACCGTTCTGCTGGTATTGTCGATGATTGTGTACGGCTGCGCCTTCGACTTCTTCAACATTTCTGGCTCGGTGTTTGTCGAAAAAGAAGTACGCCCGGAAATCCGCGCCAGCGCGCAGGGGATGTTCCTGATGATGACCAATGGCTTCGGCTGTATCCTGGGCGGCATTGTGAGCGGTAAAGTGGTGGAGTATTACACTCAAAACGGCATTACCGACTGGCAGACCGTGTGGCTCATCTTCGCAGGCTACTCGCTGGTGCTGGCCTTCGCGTTCGTAGCCTTGTTCAAATACAAACACGTTCGCGTTCCGGCAGGTTCGCAACCCGTTGCACATTAATTCTTGCCCTGTTTCGCAGGCCGGATAAGGTGTAAATGCCTTATCCGGCCTGCAGGCAACGTTACTTTAAAACATATCCGTACAAACGTTGAATTCCATCGGCATCGGTCTCGCTATATACCCCCTGCAATTCCGGCGAAAAACCAGGCAACAGATTGATGCCCTCTTCCAGCGCCAAAAAATAACGCTGCGCCGCGCCGCCCCAAATCTCCCCCGGCACCACGCACAGTACGCCCGGCGGGTATGGCAATGCCCCCTCGGCAGCAATACGCCCGCCCGCCTCGCTGATACGCACCAGCTCTACATCGCCGCGAATAAAGGCGCTGTTGGCATCCTGTGGGTTCATCGCCACATGCGGCAGGCTTTCTTTGCGGAACATCGCTTTTTGCAGATCCTTAACGTCAAAGCTAACGTACAGATTGTGCATCTCCTGACATAGCTCACGCAGGGTGTAATCGCGGTAGCGCACCGGGTATTTCTGAAAAACCGTCGGCAATACATCCGCAAGCGGCGTATCGTCTTCAATGTGCCGTTCAAATTGCGCCAGCATCGCGACCAGCCGCGCCAGTTTCTCTTCGCTCTCGGCGGGTGTCAGCAAGAACAGAATCGAGTTGAGATCGCACTTCTCAGGCACAATACCGTTCTCACGCAGATAGTGGGCGAGAATGGTCGCCGGGATGCCGAATTCGGTGTACCGACCACTATCGGCATCAATACCTGGCGTGGTCAGTAACAGTTTACAGGGGTCGACAAAATACTGGTCATCCGCATAACCCTCAAAGCCATGCCATTTCGCCCCGGGTTCAAAACTGAAGAAACGACGATTGCTGGCAATGGTCTCCGTCGGATATGCCTGCCACGGCTTGCCGTCAACCTCCAATGGGATAAAGGGCTGAAGCAGTTTGCAACGGGCGAGAATGGCTTTACGCGCGTCAATGCCCAGCGCAACGCACTCCGCCCACAGGCGGCGACCGCTCTCCCTTTCGTGGATTTTGGCATTGATATCCAGCGCCGCAAACAGCGGGTAGAACGGACTGGTCGAGGCGTGCAACATGAAGGCGTTGTTCAGGCGTTTGTGCGGGCAAAAACGCGCCTGGCCGCGAATATGGTTATCTTTTTTGTGGATCTGCGAGGTTTGTGAGAACCCCGCCTGTTGCTTATGTACCGATTGGGTCACAAAGATCCCTGGGTCGTTTTCATTAAGCTCCAGCCGCAACGGCGAGGTATCCGCCATCATATTGATAAACTGCTCATAGCCTACCCACGCGGAGTCAAACAGAATGTAATCGCAGAGATGTCCGATTTTATCCACCACCTGACGGGCGTTGTAAATAGTGCCGTCATAGGTACCCAGCTGAATGATCGCCAGGCGGAACGGACGCGACGCATCGGCGCTTTCCGGCATCACGTCACGAATCTGGTCGCGCAGGTACGTTTCATCAAAACAGTGCGCATCAATACCACCGATAAAACCAAACGGGTTGCGCGCCGCTTCAAGATAGACCGGCGTCGCCCCGGCCTGAATCAGGGCGCCGTGGTGGTTGGATTTGTGATTATTACGATCAAACAGCACCAGATCGCCGCGCGTCAGCAGGGCGTTGGTGACCACTTTATTCGCCGCCGAAGTGCCATTCAGCACAAAGTAGGTTTTATCCGCATTAAACACTTTTGCCGCAAATTTCTGCGCGTGTTTGGCAGAACCTTCATGTATTAGCAGATCGCCAAGTTTCACATCGGCGTTACACATATCCGCACGAAACAGGTTTTCACCAAAAAAGTCATAAAAATGGCGGCCTGCGGGATGTTTTCTAAAAAACTCGCCATGCTGGTGCCCCGGACAAGCAAAGGTACTATTCCCCATGTCGACATACTGGGTCAGGGTGCCATAAAAGGGCGGCAGAAGTTCCGCTTCGTAGCGACAGGCAGCGTTTTCCAGCTCCAGCCATTCCTGCGCGTTCCCGACTATTACCGCCGTAACGCCGACAGGCGCGCTGACGGGTTCATCCGCAAGCATAAACACCGGCAGGTGAAAACCGGTGCGTTTAAGCAACGCCAGAATACCGCTACGGCTGTCGGCAGGGGTAATGACGACTGCGGCCACATCGGTAAAGTCGGTACTGTCCAGCGCCACTACGTTTCGGTGGGTGGAGAGACGGGGGATGAGTTCACCGCTGGCGGCAATATTCATTGATTTCATAAGCGCAAATACCCGTTTCGGGAGTAGAGTAACCCCGGACAAGGCCCGATGCCTTGCCCAACGAGATGCCGGGTCAAACTGGATACCAGCTCCGACCGCCAGACATCAGTAAAAACAGACTGTTTCTGATTTTACTGTTGTCCTGCAGTGAGCGTGCGCTGCCCTCACCGCATAGCGGGGATGACAAAAAAAAGGAAAGAAAGGGGCAAACCTCGCGCAGTCAGGCGACAGTGAAGACAATATAAAGGCGCTATGTTCATCCCGGCGAGCCCCATGCTGGCAGGAGAAATTTCGCGCAATCATGGCACCTTTCACCAGACGGCGCAAGGTAAAATCAGCGCTCTATACGTCACAGATAATCAAGCTATTAACAGCTTAATCGCGTGATAATAAGGCAATTTGAAAGACAAATAACAGGAGTCATTGTGGTAATTGGACCTTTTATTAACGCTGGCGCAATTTTATTCGGCGGCGTTATTGGCGCGCTGTTAAGTCAGCGTCTGCCAGAACGGATTCGCGTCTCAATGACGTCTATTTTTGGTCTGTGCTCTCTGGGTATTGGCATTCTGCTGGTGATGAAGTGCGCTAATCTTCCGGTGATGGTGCTGGCGACGCTGGTCGGCGCGCTTATCGGCGAGTTTTGTTTGCTGGAAAAAGGCATTAATGGCGCAGTCGCGAAAATCCAACAATTATTTATGGCATCGGGTAAGAAGCCAACACACGACTCATTTATTCAAAGTTACGTCGCTATCATTGTACTTTTTTGCGCCAGCGGCACCGGTATTTTCGGCGCGATGCATGAAGGGATGACCGGCGATCCAAACATTTTGATCGCTAAATCTTTTCTGGATTTTTTCACTGCCATTATTTTCGCCTGTTCGCTTGGCATCGCCGTTTCGGCGATTTGCGCGCCGATGTTGATTATCCAGTTAACGCTTGCCGCCTGCGCCACCCTCATTCTTCCACTGACCACGCCGGCAATGATGGGCGACTTTAGCGCCGTGGGCGGACTGCTGCTGGTGGCGACCGGCTCGCGTGTATGTGGAATCAAAATGTTTCCGGTAGTGAATATGCTTCCGGCGCTGTTGCTGGCGATGCCGATTTCCGCCGCATGGGCGATGTTTTTTACCTGATTCTGCGTGCAATAACAACAAAGTGGTGATAGATTGTGCAGTCTACGTTGATTTGAAGAAATTTCGTTGACGAAGCGAGGCGATTACGGTTTAATGCGCCTCGTTGCCCGGATAGCTCAGTCGGTAGAGCAGGGGATTGAAAATCCCCGTGTCCTTGGTTCGATTCCGAGTCCGGGCACCACCTTCCCTTTTTATACTTCCTTAAAAATCCCCATGTGTTTTTAATTCAATGATTTAGTGGAAAAACTCTTCCCAGCGAATTTCTATTTATCCGCCCAAATCAGGGGCTTTTGGTGGTCAACTCGGTGCTCAGTCCGGTTAGATAAAGGAGTGCCCTCAAATGGCATTAACCGACAAACAAGCCCGTAGTGCAAAGCCTTCTGATAAACCCTACAAACTCGCTGATACACTCAGCCTGTATCTTCTGGTAAAACCCAACGGTTTTCGTATCTGGTATTTCAAATATCGTTTTGAGGGAAAAGAGTCCGGGGTATCATTCGGTCCTTATCCCGAAACCTCATTCGCCCTTGTCCGCGAAAAACGCGATGCCACCCGGCGCGTACTAAAATCCGGCTTTACCCCTTCTCAGCAGCGCCGGGACGAAAAAAGGTTATCAATGAATGACTAATGTTCCAGTACATCTCTAGATTGTGGCATACCGGCTGCCTGAAACTCTGGTCAGAAGGTCACGCCAATAAAATTCTTGTCTGCCTCCAACACTACGTTTTCCCTGATATCGGCGCAATGGATATTTCGGCGACTTAAACCCTACATCTCGCGCGACTGGTCAGAGACATTGATGATAAAGGTGTGCATGATGTTGCCGGACGTATACGCCAGCATCTGACCAAAATGATGCGCCACGCCGTACAACAGGGAACGATTAAATATAATCCGGCATTCGATCTCGATGGCGTTGTAACTCCTGTTGTAACCCAGCATCACCCCGCCCTTCCCCTGAAACGCCTGCCTGAATTGCTGGGCTATATCGACACTTTCCGGTATGCCGCACTGCCAGGACAACACCAAACGTGAGTTCACACATCTGGTTAGAGTTTCTCTGGCTTACCACAAAATTGAGTGGGAACACGTTTCAACAGGCACTTCAGGTGCTGATGACTGGCGTGCGCCGCTGGAAGCATAAGAGTAAATCCACAGCATTCCGCCTTAATAGTGGGATGCTGTTTTTGTCCGGGAACGGAGACAAAAAGCCCGTGCCAGCAATGAGTTACGTCTGTTACGTTTCATATATGGGAGATGGTGGATGCCGGAAACTTTGGCGGTAGCGTGCCTGAAGCGGCTGTCCTCCCCATTGCCACTGCCACGAGCGGACCGTGGTTCCTTTTTCGTCAATAAATCCAGAACAAGGTTATGTCACAAAATGGCCTGCGTTTTACGCTGGATGTGGACGGATTAACGCCGACGGCAACCACTGTCGTCAGCTTCACCCTCCAGAGGTATCAACAGTTCAACAGGTGCAAGCTGGAATAAGAATGAAAGACTAAAAACACCAGATGATGCATCCAATGATAGCATTAAATCAGGCCATGGTTCACAGGAGGAAATATTACCATCTTACCTTTACTTAATAAGATCATTTTTAATGAAAATAGGTTTATCAATAAAACAAAAAATATTCTTGACAGCGAAATCGCATCTTTTCTTGCATCTTCAAGTCAGGAAGGATTTGATTTAGTGGATGATAACAATAATTATCTTTTTGATCGCACAGTTAAAAAAATTAGGCGCATTAGCTGATAATGAAATGTTTGGTTTGGAACCTGCATATATTTTTGGCGGGGAAATAAAATTTTTTCTTTATTAAAAAAATTGAATTTTCTGATGGGAAGATTATCATTGATAATGAATCTGTGTCATGGTCACTAAAAAATTTAGTACACAAACAGAATACTCATACTATATCCAAATTCATAGAAAAAAGAAAGAGAAACTTTATCTAATAACAAATTTTAAAAAAATTAGCAGTGCGTTGAGAAAACCAATACATACATTCCCAGATGGAATTATGCCATCAAATAGAAGAGAAAATAAATTAATTAATATCCTGAATTCGCATAAAAAAGATTCAGATCTTATATTTTTATTAAAAGAATTAATTATTTCTATTGAAGTTGCAGTAAGTACAATGTTCCTATCACTTATTAACTTCTAATAAATAATTATTCTTATTTTCCAGGATAATCTCACAACTTATTATTTAGTAAGGAAGCTATGGAGGAAAATGCCCACAGCCGTCCGACTCAACGATAAAGGCACCCAGTACGACGATTATTACGAGACCGTGATTATAGCGGGTTTCCCCACGGTATTTATTGACGGCCTGCCCGTTGCCAGAATGGGTGATGCGGTGGACTGTGGCGGGGTGGTTAATATGACTCGAATGAAATCAAGTAAGGCATCAAAGGTTAGAAAAGTTGACAGAGTCGGAAAACAGGGGTTCGAGCTTCATCATATAGATGAAGTTGCAAATAGAGGCGATGTTTACAATGTAGACAATCTCCGTGTGAACACCATATTGACATACACAGGCGATTTATGAAATTAAAAGAAAATATTAGTGATTATACGGAAAGTGAGTTCATTGATTTCTTGAGAGTGATATTTTCTGAAAACGAGTCGGATACAGATGAAACATTAGATCCATTACTTGAGTATTTTGAGAAGATCACTGAATACCCAGATGGAACAGATCTTATCTATTATCCTGAAACGGAAAGTGATGGAACACCTGAGGGTATTCTGAACATAATTAAAGAATGGAGAGAATCTCAAGGATTGTCTTGTTTTAAGAAAAGTAAATGAAAATCAGGTGTAGGGGAATGCCCAGAGTTACTGGCGCAGTTTAGTAAATCGAATCAAACTTTGATAAAAAGAGGTCGAGCGCCGTACACCTTGATAAGGCAACAAGTCGGAGGTAGGTGGGCTTATGAAATTTACCACGTTGGAAAGATCCAGTATGGAGGAATGGTGTTTGATGTTGATAACCTTAGGATAAACACTCCTAAAAATCATATACGATTGCATAAGTAAGGTTTGAGGTGAAAATGGAACTAAAAAATAACCTTGAAGATTATACAGAAGATGAGTTTATCGAGTTTTTAAATAATTTCTTTGAGCCTCCTGAAGAGTTGACTGGAGATTAATTATCGAAGTTTATTGATAATCTTCTACGACATTTTAATAAAATTACTCAACATCCTGATGGCGGGGATCTGATATTTTATCCATCAGAGGAACGAGAAGATAGTCCTGAAGGAGTTATTGAAGAGCTAAAACGCTGGCGGAAGTCTCAGAGACTCCCCTGTTTTAAGGAAAATAAGTAGCGATCAGTGGTGAGGAGTTTGTCAACCGGAACCGGGATGATAATGCAGTGACCGTTAAAAGGCAAAAATATGTCAGTTAAGGGAGCAACTATCAAAGGCATAATTCTGAGAGTTTTTACATTGAACCGTAGTGCCAGAGGATATATTTGTCTGACGCGAATCGTATGAAATGAGAGCTTTACGTACGGTTTGTGAGAGGCTGTAGGGAAAGATCCTACGGCCTACTCACTAAGAGTCTATTTTTGTACATTGTTTCATGTTCTGGAAACACGATAAAGTATGAGCCTGACGAACTCTCGCCCGCTAAAGTTCCACGCTGGAGGCTGACGGCCAGGAGTCGGACACCTTTGCGGTGGCGAATTTACATCCGTTCAAAAAAATCTAATGTAAGAGATAGATGATATGGCTAAATATATATTCCTCTTTATCTGGATTGTGACATTTTCTGTCAGCGCTGGTGAGCGAGGATATTATTTATTCATATGGGGTAACCCAGAAGGGAAGGAATATTTTAAAGAATATAGAGCTGATGAAAGAATATATGCGGTCAATAAATCCTGTTGGAATGAAAGAGCAGGGAACTCTATACGAATAGTATATGTTGATACTTATCCTCATGGAATAACCGATTCTTTAATCAATTCCTTTTTGGCTGGGAATAATAAATCCATAATAAATATTAGAGTATCATTGAGTAATTTTAGTGACGATCAAATACTTCATGGTTTTGATGGCATGTTAATAATAAATAAAAAAAATGAAGAGATCGAGATTTTTACTATTCCAGTAGTTGGTGCTAATTACTCATATAAAGATAAATTTTTTGTAAACGTCCATGATTTTGAATTATTTGATGGAAAGATCTGTAACGCTTTGATGCCTATAGATAGTTATTTTTCACCATAAGAAGGGTTGTTGAATAAATCAAATTACCCTGTACCGTCAAATGTACCTACAGTCGACACGGGTAACGGATCTACATCTTCTGGGAAGCAAAAGGCAACAACAAAAGATGCGGAACAATTGCCGACAGAGAGAAATAAAATCGTGGAGGGCCTATAGCTACGGACTGAGATTATCTGTTCATGATATGTATGCCACGCACGTTACCATAATATCATTGAATGTATCAAAAATGCCTACGCAGCAAACGGGCATTACAGGATGCAGGATCATTTTAGTCTTGACAGTAATGATATAACACATTGGCTTTATAGCCATTGGGATGTCTTTAAAATTTAGTTTGTACTTCAACATTATGAGAAAGAGGGGTATGAGTTTAAGCCATTTATACACAAAATCATTCTAGATGCATCGCGGCGGCAAGGGAAGAAATCCCCGGGAGCATAGATAACTATGTGACCGGGGTTTCTGAGCGCAGCCAACAAAGAGGCAGCTTAAAGGATGAAGTGTATATTACAGAAATAAATACCACCGTAAAAATCTCAGGTGTCAGAGGATATTACTCCTGATTTGGTATGTATTGTCGGCAAGGTATTTGTTTGTATTGTTAACATAGCATAGTCCGATATTTTGCATAAGGAATGTGATTGTGTCATGGGTAATAACGAAAAAATTCATTTATATTGTGACAATCGCCATATTATTTTGTTCTGTTGTTATATACTTATGGTCAGACAGACCAGTAGAAATCGTGGATGTCCATTATTATTCAGGTAAAGACATTAACATTCTTGCCAGGCATTTCCCCATTACGGACAGGGGAAAGCTGAATTGGTGGAGAGAAAATGAAAGAAAAATTCTGGAAAAATATAATCTCCCTGAAAATGATTTTTCGGTATATATATGGGATTTTGGTGACGGTTATCAAAAATTATCGCCCTATGATTCCGAGGATGAATTTTATTGTTTTCCTGATATAAAATCAGAATCAAAATGTATCAAAAAAGATATATATATGTCTGCTGAATCTGGTGGTAATTATTATCGGATGTTTTTATTTTCTGGTTCTGGTTATTTTTATCAACCGAAAAAAGATGATGATAAGCTTATCGAATCAAATAACTCCACCAAGCTCAACCAGGATAAAAGCCATGAAAAAAATCACTATCATTAGTTTGTTTCTTATCTTACCTTTGAAAGCAAATATTATTCCATCTATATCATTACCAGACAAATTAAGTGAGTCGAAATATTCTGTAAGAATGCTTCGCATTGATGCAAGGATTGACTATCGCGTGGAAACCCCTGAGTGTAAGAACGTAAAATTTAATGATTACTTTTTCTTAAATGAAAATATTAAAGATCTCAATGATAAAAACCATGTTTATGATCCTGAGTTTTATCCAATTACATTATGGAGTTGTTCATATAGCAGAGAGGTGTATGATGTTGGTGAGTATGGCTCACATATACAGCACATCGTTTTTGATAAAAATAAAAACATATGGGTGATAGATGATGATGCAACAAAAATAAATAATGAATTTAAACCATCAGTTTTATATAATATAAGTTCAGTGAATGCACAGGGTTTCTTAATCATTGATGAGAATATTTCGGAGATGGATAAAACAATATACGAAGATGATAACATAAAAAAGAAATTTTATTTTTGTATGATTGATGGCTCACATGCTTTATGCGGCGCAGGCAGTTTAATCAGAAAAATAGATAATCAGTTGATTGATTTTACGCCATACATATTAAAGTCACTGGAAAGTATGGAGATTGGCGTTAATTAAAAAGGAATATCCGATATTAATATACTCTAAATAATTTGAGTTACAGGAATGCAGTAAATTTCCAGGAGTCTGGATGTTGGATACTGAGATGAGCGTATCATTAATGACGAGGTTACTCTGCGTTATTTAAGTGGTTCATGCCGCTTTAGTTCTGTCTTTGACACAGACGAGTGGCTTAAAATTTCAGGTGAGAGCAATTATCATTTTTCTGTTCCACTTGATAATATGTATCATTTTTATCAGGTCAGCATCGTTATAGTATACGTACAGTGGATTATTTAATCGTTGATAGAAACTGGCCTTCAAAACAAGAAAATTACTATCATGCGCTACGCCTGTTGACGTTTACGCCTAATAAGATATGCCAGAAAACAGATAATGGCAGGGTTATTCTTCAGCATAAAATTAACTGTCATAAGAATGGTAATGGCGACACAAAAAGAAAAACCATGAAATATAATGAAGGTACTTTTAAATATATGCTCAAAAAAATCATTGGCGCTCTCGCGTCAATTATTGGTGGGCTACTTGTTTTTTTATGTGTCTATTGGTTATTTCGTCTGGATACCTGGACAGAACGAGGGATTTATATAGGCGCCTCTATATTTTTGGCTCTTATTCTCATAAAAATACTATCATTTTTCAATGATGAATAGACGGCAGGAAAAAACCGTGAGTGTCTCACACCGATTCTTACTGGATGTCAAATTTCGAAAGCCTGCTCTGCTGATACCCTATACAGAAGAACTGGTTCAACAATTATCAGACAGTAGCAGGAATCAAACCCACACCGGGAAAATCATGTAGATAATTCTGTAATGGTTAGTTTTGTAGTGGTCTTGATAAACGGTCAAAAATAGCTTTAACAGTCCATTAGCCCAAAGGACTTCTCCGAGTCCGGGCACCAACCATTCAGATGCGGACGCCCTATGGCGTCCGTTTTGCTTTATAAAATCAACAGGTTATTCCGTTCTTCATGTTCACTACTGTTCATTAAAATATACTGGCAACCACCGCTTTTTGTGGGTAAAAACCCCGGTTTTCTGCATAGCGCATGACGCTATTGAAACGTTATTTAGCAAATCCTGTCTGAACCAGAAATTAAGTCTCTGTTAACCTGCGCTATTACAGAAAATCATAGAACAGGCGTCTCAAAAGAATATCGTCCTGAAGGACGAGAACCCACAGCATTTTCAGGAGATGAGTCAACCGCGACAGAAAAAATTATATTAATAATTTTTAATTATTTTTTATAAAGCCAGACAAGATTTAAATTAAAAGCATTTATTTTCAATCGGTTATAAAAAATATCGCAACACGCGTCACATTATTAACATGTGAATGATTGTGTTAACCGAATGTAAACTGTATGTTTCAACATACCACTATTTTACTGCGTCCCGGCGCGCTCATCCGGATGGAAGGAGATAACATGTCAGCCTTATCAACTACTGGCCATAATGACGGGATCACTCTCCATTGTTTACAGAGCATTGCGCAACTCATTCCTCTGTCGTCGGCGGTTTTTTATCGTGTTAATGCTTATTTAAAGCCGGAAGCCTATGTTTTACATAACATTTCCAATAGCACACACCAACAATATCTGGAGCATTTTCAACCATTAGACCCGCTATCGCCTTCCCGGTTCGGCCAACAGGTTATTACCGTAGCGACGATGACGCCCGGTATCTGTGCCCGTCATCGCCATTATTATCATGAATTTATGCTACCTAATCATGTGTGCGACATGATTGAGATCTTTATTCGTCGGGGCCATCGTATTATCGCGGGCATTTCATTAATGCGCGATATACCTTTTTCCAGCGAAGAGCGTTTACGAGCCCAGGCAGTACAACCATTACTGGGACTGGCAATTCATGATTCTCTTCAGGAAGACAACAATCTGACGTCAATATTGACCGCCAAAGAGCGTGAAATTGTGGGAATGGTCTGCGAAGGGGCCAGCAACAAATTGATTGCCCGTCAGTTGAATATTTCTCTCTCAACAGTGAAAACGCATTTACGTAATATTTTTGCTAAAACAGAAGTGATAAATCGCACGGAACTGGTTTCCCGAACCAGAATGTCTTCGGTACAACATTCACAGCATATGTGAAAGCGTGCTTTTTAACCCGCGTCAATTGCGGGTCTTTTCCCCATTGTCATATATGCCTGAATTAATACCACTCTCTGAGCTGATGCCGTAATAAAATGTCATATTATCTGGCGTCGGCATCCTGTTGCAGCCATTGATTCATGGCCTGATTGATCATATTTATCACACTAAGCAGAAGAACACGCTGGTGCCGCTCAAGCCGCAGATAACGGCGCAGCGGCGGCATTTTACAAACCACTTCGCTAGCAGCCCATAGCTCAATGCTGCAATACCATTCCTTATGATGTAAAACCAGCGTAAACCGACGATAATCCAGTTCACTCAGTGCCTGTTGTAAATTGGGGAAACGATTGAGATAGTTAATCAGCCCGGCGGTACTTTTGCTGCCAGTAAAAATGACGGGATAACGTTTCAGCCATCCGGGCTGATGAACGCGAATTTTGCCCTGCAAAGGATAATTGATTGTGCCTTTCACCCCGAACTCACAACTGTGAATACTGGCCATGAATAACCGTTTTTGCTGAACATGGCAGATAACCTGGGTAAATGCATTCAGATGCAGCACGGCGCTATGTTCGGTCAATTTTTCACAACGCCAGCCGCTCAAATCACGTAACACCATATTCATTAATGCGTTCTTAAACCAGGGGACGGAGGACATCTGGCGTCATCTCTTCATTGTTTCGCTTTTCATAATTGCCCATCGCCCGTTCCACGACCTCTTCTACCGGAAGCGGGAGGAAAGGATTAACCCGTTGCACACATAATGTCCAGAATAAGGCATAGGCGGCAGTCAATCCAAGCATAATACCGAATGGTATAAGTACATCCCGACTGTTCATTCCTGGAGGCGCGATATTAATAATGGCGATAATAATACCCACGCTCGAAATAATCTGAGGTAAGGGAAACCAGGGGGCCCGGTAAGCGCGTGGTAAATCGGGGCGCCGAATACGTAAGATAACGACCGATAACGTTACCAGCAGATAAGCTACTCCCCAGGCGCAGACCGCAGCGAGGATCAGCGGAACAATGTGGTCGATATCACCGTTCAGATACCAGGCATGTAAACAGGGAATCGCAACACCGAATGCGATGGCGATGACCGGTGTTTTAAAGCGGGGGTGCAACCAGGTCAGAAACCGCGGCAAAGCGCCGTCCAGCGCCATGCCGTATATAATACGCGGTACTGCCGCCATTAGCGTATTAATCGTCGCACATCCCGCTAACAACAACCCCACGCCCAGCCAGTATTGCCCGACATGTCCCATGACACGATTGGCAAAGGCGGGAATAGCCATCGGCGTATCCAGTAAAAAGATATGGTTTGCCGCATCGACCACCACATTATTTACCTGCCGGTTAATCGCAGCGCCATAGAGGAACATACAACCTGCCACCGCTAAAAGGCCAAGCGCCATCGCTCTGGGAATCGTACGATGCGCTTTTTTAATTTCCGGCGCCATTGGCGTGACCAGTTCACAACCGACGAACATAAACATCGCCATGCCAATATAACCAAACAGACCAGAAAGATTACTGACATCAAGCGGTGCGCCAAACCACCCGGAATGATGAGTGACCGGGGATAACAGGATCCCGCATAAACCGAAGATGGTCAGGGTAGTCCACATACCGAAAGTAAGAAATACCTCCACCTTGCCAAATACTTCAACACCAATGGCATTCAGTATCCCGAAAACCACTACCATGCCGACGCCAACCATCCAGGTATTGTGCTGCATGGCCACGTGTTCGCTAACAGACTCAAAGTTCACCAGCGCCATGACGCCAGCGAGAATCGTTTCTGCCGTGCCGGCAAAAATGTGTACGATCAGGTAAGCGCAAAGCGCACCGGTGATAGCGAAAAAACGCCCCATCCCGCAGGAAATATAGTCGTAGACGGAGCCAGTCGTGGGAATGAGCGTTGCCGCTTCGGCAAAGGTGGTAATCTGCGCTTGCATCATAATAAATGCCAGTAATACCGCAAGGGCAAAGGTATCTCCCCCTGAGCCAAAACCACTGGTCACGGTCAGGATCACCGGGCTTGCCATAATCAGCCCGACGGAGCTGGCAAGCGTCGTGGGGAAACCAATAACGCCACGTTCAAGATGGCTGGCAAGTCTGTTTTTAAACATGGTCAACCTCTTCACTATTATTACAACAATAAATTACCGCTCCGGAATAACGTTTATTTATGGCAGGCACCACATCTAACAGGTATCGTCCTGAAGAGGGATAACGGTAAATAAATTTGTGACGCCGTCCCCGCATGCGCTAATAGCAAGTGGGGAGCGCGTTATTCTCCCCACTGATGCCAACGCTACTGACGAACAATTAAAGGATTCAACCCTGTTTGTGGCTTTCGACGTTTGCCAGATAATGTTTTACAAAACGGGGCGTTAAAACTTTCCATGCCACTTCGGTTCCCTGTTCAACAAACCAACTATCGCCTGGTGAAAAACGTATCGGTTCCTGACCCGCAACAGTGAGTTCCACTTCCCCTTCCAGCACGGTTGCGTGCTCGGTAAAGGGATAAATCATCGTGAAACCGCCGCGGGTCGATGAAAACAGTCCACAGGTAAATACGTCCTCAGGTTTACCGTAAATCATCGCAACGGCGACCTGGGGATCGCCTTCTGTTGGCAACGCCCCCAACAGGCTGACACTCCCGATTGGCTGTAATTCAGGAACAGGTTGATTGAGTTTAAAAGCGTGCATTAATGTTCTCCTGGTTAATTCCGGCCTTTCCAGAAACCGGCTGTTTGATGTATCAGTTTTCCCGCACTGACCAGCAATAGACGTAGACTGTCGCGACCATAAATTGTCGCGTGGGGAATGCTACTCATCAGACGATACCGCTCGGAACCGCCATTTATTCCTTCGGCCAGGATTTTGCATACAATATGGGAAGGCGTGACGCCAAATCCGGAATAACCCTGAACATAAAAAACATTATTGTGTTCACGAAGCGTGCCAATCTGCGGAAACAGATTCGCGCTACAGGCCATCGGTCCGCCCCAGGCAAAATCGATTTTAACGTCTTTCAAATAAGGGAAGACCTCCGTCAACAGAGTGCGGTTCCAGGCAGCAAAATCGTGCGGGGTATATTCAAGAAACCTTGTGGCGCTGCCAAACAGCAGACGGTTTTCTTTTGTGAGACGGTAGTAATTTATAACCGGGCGGATATCGCTAAAAGCCCCGCGCAAGGGACTGATCCGCTCAACAAGCTCGCTGGAGAGAGGTTCTGTAGAGACCTGATAAGAATAAGTAACCAGCGTTTTCTTATAAATTTCTGGTTCCAGATTATTGAGAAAACTATCACAGGCCCACAGCAATTTGGCTGCTTTTACGCTGCCCATCGCAGTACGTACCCGCACAGTTTTACCGTAACTGACCTCAACCACAGGTGAATATTCGAATATCTTCACCCCCAGCGAATTCGCAGCCTGAGCGGAGCCCAGCAATAAATTCAGCGAGTGGACATGCCCTCCCCCCATATGCTTGAGAACACCGCAGTAGACGTCGGAACCGATAACCTGCTGCACGTCTTTACCGGTATAGAGTTCAATATCGTCTTCCGGCGTAGCGGCTTTGAATTCTTTTTCCCATTGTTGCAGCGTTTTTAACTGCCGCTGGTTGTAGGCCAGATAACCATATCCGGGGACAAAATCAGCATCAATATGGTATTTACGAATTCGCTCCCGAATAATGCCTGCGCCGAGGTTCGAGATTTTAAACAGCGTCTCCATTCCCGCTGCGCCTACATATTTTTTAACGGCTTCGATGTCGTGACCTATACCGGCCATCACCTGACCGCCATTTCGCCCGGTGCCGCCATACCCAAGATGGCGGGCTTCCAGAACGACAACATTAGTGATCCCCTGCTCCGCCAGTTCCAGCGCGGTATTGATGCCTGAAAAGCCACCGCCAATGATCACCACATCGGCATCAATATCGTCTTGCAGAGCAGGAAAATGCAACGGGTATTTTTTCGTCGCGCCGTAGTAATTCAACGCATCGATTTTTGTATTCATCGCGTTACCTTGTCATCACGCTTGACTAAGACCGCTATCACAGCACGGTAACGTTTTACAAAATATCGTCCGGAAGAATGACGTTCTTTGGAACGATATTCAGCCCCGAAAAAGTATGTTGGGATGGAAAAACGTACATTCCTGACCTACAGGCACTTCTGATGAGCGATGTGACATTACTTGCCGAAGTAACCACTTTTTTACGACAACGACACGGACAATTTATTGCAGGTGAACGTCAGGCCGGAAACGGCACGAACTTTTCGGTCACTAACCCAGCCACCGGCAAAATTATCGCCGACGTTGTGTCGGCAACCCCTGCGCAGGCAGAAGAGGCCATGCAGAGCGCCAGACGGGCGTTTGATGTCTGGCGTAAAATGCCAACGTTACAACGCGGCGCATTACTGCTGAAACTGGCTGATACTCTTGCCGCTCATCGTGAAGAGTTAGCTCAACTGGAAAGCGTCTGTTCAGGTAAAACGATTACGCTGTCGCGCGGTCTTGAACTCGATCAGTCAGTGGCCTTCCTGCGTTACTTTGCCGGTTGGGCAGGAAAAATAACCGGTGAAACGCTGAATGTCTCCCTGCCATCAATGGGAGAAGAGAGATACACAGCGTTTACCCAACGCCAACCCATTGGTGTGGTCGTCGGTATTGTGCCGTGGAATTTCTCAATTATGATTGCTATCTGGAAACTGGCCGCAGCGCTGGTATGTGGCTGCACCATCGTCATTAAACCAAGTGAATATACCCCGCTGACACTGCTGCGAGTTGCTGAACTGGCTAAAGAGGCAGGTTTCCCTGATGGCGTAATTAACGTGGTAAACGGTGCTGGCGGTGAGATAGCGCAACAGCTGATCGCGCATCCAGATTGCGCCAAAGTGAGTTTCACCGGGTCAGTTGCGACAGGTGAGAAAGTCCGGCGTTCGGCAACATCGTCAGGAAAACGCGTTACCCTCGAACTGGGAGGGAAAAATGCGGCGCTGTTTCTCAATGATCTCACGGCACAAGCCATGGTCAACGGTATTCTTGAAGCCGGTTATCTGAATCAAGGACAGATTTGTGCTGCCGCAGAGCGTTTTTATCTGCCCCAGGAAAAACTGGATACGGTCATGACGCTCCTCAGGCAACGGTTATCGGAGATCGTGCCCGGCTCCCCTTTAGATGAAAAAACGGTGATGGGCCCGCTGGCGAATCAGGTTCAGCTTGAAAAAGTGCTGCATCTGATTCAACGCGCACGGGAAGAAGGGGATACCATTGTTTACGGCGGTGAAACTTTACCCGGCGAAGGGTACTTTTTACAGCCGACGGCGGTAAAAGTGCGTAGTAAAAACAGTATGCTGATGCACGAGGAGACTTTTGGCCCTGTCTGTAGCTTTATCGGTTATCAGAATGAAAAAGAGGCGCTTTCGCATATCAACGCTTCGCCATTCGGCCTTGCTGCAAGTGTGTGGTCGGAAAATATGTCTAAGGCATTACGCTACGCTGAAGATATTGATGCTGGCATGGTATGGGTCAATATGCATACCTTCCTCGATCCCGCAGTACCCTTTGGAGGGATGAAGGGATCGGGTAGTGGTCGTGAATTTGGCAGCGCGTTTATTGATGACTATACCGAACTTAAATCTGTCATGGTCCGTTATTAACCATCCTGAAAATGATGCAGGCAGATCAACCATACCGAAAGGTGGACTGTCTGCCTGATTATCAGGTTCGTTCGCTGCGTTTTATTGCTTGTGGGTAATGTTAAACGCCCGGCCCGGCGTTCCTTCCTGCATTACTCGCGCCATCTACCGTTAGAGTAGGCTATCTCCAGTCTTAACGGTTCAGACTCATCCTGTAACATCGCTTCCAAAGACAACGCCAGCGTCTGATGATAGGCATCTTTTACACTGACTTTCAGCATGTTGATGCTCGGTTCATAACGTAAAATAGCAGCGCGAAGCTCACGGCAAAACCAGTTGAGAACCCGTTTGTCACCCACATTCACCTCGTGCCATTCCGGCATACCCCGAGTGAGCAGCGGCGGTAATGTCTCGCCACCTGGCACGGCGCAAGAGTTGAATAAACACATTAACTTGCAGCGTACCAATTCATGTGGGCTTATCCCCTCAACCAAGAGCCTGTCGAATAGCGCGACCGGAATGGTTGGCGTCATCATCATTTCCCTATCTGGTCCATCGCCAGATCCCATACTGACGCTCTGGACTCCTGTTGAGCGCCGTCTGATTTCTCGGCAGTGATTTGCCATTTGATTTTCGTGAAGTTCAGCGACATCGTTTCCACCGGCTTACCGCCGGCGCCGCCGCTAACACTGAGTTGTGATATCAGCACGTTTGTCAGGGTATAAACGATAAGCGACCGCATTTTGCCGCCGTCATTGTGGCACAACGTCAGCACCGCGGTTCTAATTAGCCTCCCGCTACAGCAGTACTCATTGAGCACAGGCGTGGCGAGGTCGACAAATTTAGTGAGCGACATTTCACCAACATGCGCACGCCCGGAAGTCCGCTCGGTGAGGCTAACATCGTTATTTACCTGCATTGCCACATTGTGGCTATAAGACATGATCTCTATCTGATCTTCAAAGCCTTCAACCTGGCTTTCGCCTTTGATATTGTCGAGCTTTAAAAAAATCGCATCCATGATTTATCTCCTTGTTGATCAGGTGGCAGTTCAGCAGCCAGACGAATACCGGCGGCCAACGCTTGTGACTCTTATTAAAAGCGCAACTACCAAAAAACACAGCGTGAAAAGCGCCAGGTTTGCAGGGATTTTGCCAACGTTTACCCACGTCTGATGAACGTTATTCCGCTGGTTGCAATGCAATAGAAGGTTTTGGCCCGCTGTGGCCAAATACAATTGAGGTTATACTGAACGCTCTCTGCCATATTCAATCCCTTTTATCGCAAAGTATCCCTGGTGCCGGTATCACAGCGTCGTTATTCAAAAATTGACATTTCAGAATAATAATCAGCTATATATAAAAAACACATCAAAAAGCAAATATCAACTTAATTTTTACTTATTTAATAAAAAAACACAAATTGATTTACATTAATTAACACATACAAAAGCATTAAAAATCAAAGCATTAAATAAAAATTAATCACTATGGAAATTTTATTTTTCTTAATACTCACATTATAAATGTTATTTGCTTATTTACCTGTGAACACTAAAAAATGATTTAAATCAAAAAACAAACTATTCTCGTTGATTAACGTTTTGACCGAAATAAAAAAGATTTTATACGTCCCGGGATAGTCTCCCTTTCTGATGGACAATATGCATTAACGAGCGGGCAAACAGGTAACTTCTGCCCGGGTAATCCGTTACCCGACTGATATTAACATTGTCATGAGGTGATATCATTTGCCTGGCCAGCCATAATCATCCGGAACCGGCGCTACGCCACGAACATCAGGACGGAGCATTTTTTGTCGATCCTCTTCGTCATCCACCCAGACACTGGCTATCTCTTCACAGGTTGCAAACCATACTCCATCATGCCCTTTAATATGTTCAATCAAACGTGACAACATCATCATATGATGCCCATGACCGATTATCTGCGGATGAAGAGCCATCGCATATAAACCGTTTTCCTGATGGTTATAAGCATAGGTAAAAATATCCTTCCAGCGTCGCAGAACACCGTCAGTATCGCTCATCCCCTCCTGGTTGCCGGTATACGCCAGTGCGGGAAAATCATCCAGATACCAGCTAACAGGAATTTCCAGAATCGCGCTGGCCGGGCCTGCGATATTTCCCGTTTCCCAATTCACCTGCCAACGTTGAGGATGGTAAGGCACAAGATCTCTCGCCATCAGGCTACTGTCATAGAGAAAACCGGCTTCCTCCAGAAGATCCAGCGTATTCTCGCTATAATCCCAATAGGGAGAACGGTATCCCACAGGGCGTATGCCGAAATGTCTTTTATAACAGGCGAACGCCAAATCCATTAGTCGGCGTTCTGTATCACGATTCACCAGCGTCGGATTTTCATGATAGTAGCCATGGTGAGCGATTTCATGCCCGGCATCAAAAATCGCTTTACTGATTTCCGGGAAGGTGTCTACAGTGTGTCCGGGAATAAAAAAGGTGGTTTTGATATTATTTTCTTTGAACAATTTCAGAAGCCTTGGTACGCCAACTTGTGCACCAAACTCTCCCCGTGACATAAAGGATGGCGACGGTCGATTAAATCCGCCCAGCCATAAAGACTGAGCATCTACATCAACACCAAGATTGACCGCAATCCTTTTACCCTCAGGTAATTTTAAATATCCCATAACGACCTCCAGCTAATACATAGAAGGGACACATTCTGTTATTTAATGTGTGATGGCCAGATATTATATATGCCTGCTTTTCTGCGTCTGTCCTTGAACGTTGTTGCTGCCCCCCCAAGTCTATTTTCATATAGAACATCGAGGTTAATTTCTCCTGAAATGACATCCTCTTGATTGACGTGCGCCTCTGCGATAATACCTTGTGGATTTTTCCACACGACATCACAGGGGCTTAAAATTGAACTTCGGGCCCAGCAGCCTGGCAGTGGCCCGCCCGGGTTTCCGCCCAGGCAACAGTGAACAAGATAAATTTGATTTTCAATACAACGTGCGTGGCAACAATGCCTGACTCGCCAAAATCCCTGTTCAGTAAACGTAGCGGAAGGCGTTAAAATTAACTCCGCACCCTGTTCCGCCAGCGTCGCGGCACACTCCGGTATTTCTGCTTCATAACAAATATTAAAACCCACCTTTGCAAATGGCAGTTGAAAAACAGCCATTTTATCGCCTTCCTGAGTATACCAACCCCGTTCAGCCGGGAAGATATGCGTCTTACTGTGAGCATAATGTTCGCCATCGGGTCCCCATATATGCGCAACATTCTCATAGCGATCTGCTCCAGTCTGCTCCAGATGAGAGCCAGCAATAATGAACTGTCCTCTTTCTTTCGCTTCCTGTTGAAAAAGCTGCTTATAGGCATCCGTGAACTGATCAATTAAAGTAAGGTGTGAAATGGGTCTTTCTTGCCATTTTTTCAATAATGTAAATAACTCAATGGTAAATAGCTCCGGGAAGATAACGACATCAGCCCCCTGACTTTTATTAAGAAGTATCCTTACCTTTGTTATGAAATCTTCAAAAGTGTTTATTTCGGTAACAATATACTGACAGGCTGAAACAGTAAAATTACGTGACATCGTGATATCCCCGGCATGAAATTTAAACTTAAATTAACGTATAGCGCATGGAGAATATTAGGGAGCGGACATTACGACATCAGGTTATTTTTTTGTGAAGCTGCGCAAAATATATGGAGAAAAGAGTAGAAGCATTGAACATTTATTTACATAAAGGGGACTTTATCGATGATCGCAGCGAGACAGAGAGTCGATAAAAATCCAGGAGAAAAACAATAACCCTTACCACAATATTATTTTCAGCATCTGAAAATAATCAGGCAAACTAAATGATAACGCGCTGGTATAAAACCAACGCGTATTTTTACCGATAAGGGTAATGAAGACGGCCACCCGAAGGTGGCCGTTAGAACCCGGTAGCGCTTCGCTTATCAGGCCAGTGAAACCGAGACAGCTTTAGCGGTGAGACGCCAGCGGCTGTTCCGTCATTGGCGGGTGGTGCTTTTCCGGATCTTTAATCAGTACCCACAGGATGATGGCGCCGATAATATCGAACAGACTGAGCGCAATGAAGAACGGGCCGTAACCGATAATAGCGACCAACGCCCCCATAAACAGGTTGAAGCTTAACTGTCCCATCCACGCCGCAGATCCTGCCAGACCGGCAACCGTCGCAACCTCATTTTTCTTGAACAGGTCAGCGCTCATGGTAATCACGACGGTAGACAGCGTCTGGTGCGCAAAACCGCCAATACTCATCAATGCAATGGCGACATACGGGTTAGTCGTAATGCTGACAAAACCAATCGAAATCATCAAAACAGCGCCGATGGTAAAGCTACAACGACGCGCATTGATCGTGGTCATGTGCATCTTTTCCATGAAGAACTTCGCCAGGAAACCGCCTGCAACGCAGCCAAAGTCCGCCGCCAGGAACGGCAGCCAGGCAAACATGGCGATCTCTTTTAACGGCAGATGCATCACGTTAATCAGATACAGCGGCATCCAGAAACTCAGCGTTCCCCATGCCGGGTCGGCCAGAAAACGGGTAATCGCCAACGCCCAGAAGTTACGCTTTTTAACGATCTCTTTAACGGCCGGTTTTTTATTATCGTCCTGGAGATAGCTTTCCTGGCCGTCTTCGATATAACGCAGCTCTTTGTGGGTGATCCACGGGTGTTTATTTGGCGAGTTATAAATCAGGAACCAGGTGATGGCGAACAGCACGCCGATCCCACCGGTAATCACAAACGCCATTTCAGTACCGATGCCGCTATCAGCAAAGGTCAGCATCGCCCAGACCACCAGCGGCGGCGCCAGCATCGCGCCAATCGAAGTACCGATATTAAACAGGCCCCCCGCAATACCGCGTTCTTTCGTCGGGAACCATTCGGCGCTGGCTTTAATCCCGGCCGGAATCGCTGACGCTTCGGTTAGCCCCATCAGACCACGCAGAAATGCCAGGCTTATCCAGCCGCCGGCCAGCGCGTGCGCCATGTTAATCAGCGACCATAACAAGGCAAAGATAAAGAAGCCGATTTTCAGTCCGATGACATCCATCAAATAGCCGGTGATCGGCTGCGCAATGGTGTAACAAAGCTGGAAGGCGCTCACCACCCAGGAATATTGTTGCTCATCAAAATGGAGTTCTTTCATCATCGCTGGCGCCGCAACGCTAAGCGAGCTACGGGACAGGTAGTTTACGATGGTCCCTACGCAGACCAGGCCGATAATCCACCATCTTAATTTTGTCATCTTCATGATAAAGCCTCGTTAAAAAACATTAGCTCCGCGCCGTCTGACCTGTAGCGGGAAAACTGAAATCACAAAATTGGTTGACCAATCAATATTTTCTCATCCGGACCGGTCAAAATCTGGCGGCAACTCCCGCCCTTAATATTCTTGAAATAAATACATCAACTCATTTCAAGTTGAATGGTGAATGCTTTTCACCCAGCAAAAATTGACACAGATCAAATAAATAAAATTGGCAGACCGTGAATGATGATATTTGTGATTTGGTTAGCCAATTTAGACAATAAGGTTGACATGAGAAAAATTTTGGTTGAATTTAGGGGGCAGAACGGGTTTACAAAGCACGTTTCGAAGTTGGCTGGCAATGGGTCAACCACGAAGACGTTATCGCAAGAAGAGGAAACGAGATATGAAACAAACCTGGCGCTGGTACGGACCTAACGACCCGGTAACGCTGTCAGATGTACGCCAGGCTGGCGCAACCGGCGTGGTAACGGCGTTACACCATATCCCGAATGGAGAAATTTGGTCGGTAGACGAGATCCAGAAACGTAAAGCAATCGTTGAAGAGGCGGGTCTGGAGTGGTCTGTGGTAGAGAGCGTACCTATCCACGAAGACATCAAAACCCACACCGGTCAGTACGATTTATGGATCAAAAACTACCAGCAAACGCTGCGTAACCTGGCGCAATGCGGTATCTATACGGTTTGCTATAACTTTATGCCGGTGCTGGACTGGACACGTACGGATCTGGAATACGTATTACCGGATGGTTCAAAAGCGTTGCGTTTTGACCAGATTGAATTCGCCGCGTTCGAACTGCACATCCTGAAGCGTCCGGGAGCAGAAGCCGACTATACGGCAGAAGAGATTGCTCAGGCAGAGCGGCGTTTCGCCACCATGAGCGAGGAAGACAAAGCACGTCTGACCCGCAACATTATTGCCGGTTTACCTGGCGCGGAAGAAGGCTATACGCTGGATCAGTTCCGTCAACACCTGGCGACATATAAAGATATCGATAAAGCAAAACTGCGTGAACATTTTGCCTATTTCCTGAAAGCCATTATTCCGGTTGCCGACGAGGTTGGCGTGCGTATGGCCGTTCACCCTGACGATCCGCCGCGCCCTATTCTCGGCCTGCCGCGCATTGTCTCTACCATTGAAGACATGCAATGGATGGTGGAAACCGTTAATAGCATGGCGAACGGCTTCACTATGTGTACCGGATCTTACGGCGTGCGCGCCGACAACGATCTGGTTGATATGATCAAACAGTTTGGTCCGCGCATCTACTTTACGCATCTGCGCTCTACGCTGCGCGAAGAGAATCCGAAGACCTTCCACGAGGCCGCCCATTTGCACGGCGATGTGGATATGTATGAAGTCGTTAAAGCGATTGTGGAAGAAGAGCACCGTCGTAAAGCCGAAGGTAGCGACGATCTGATCCCAATGCGCCCGGACCACGGTCATCAGATGCTGGACGATCTGAAGAAGAAAACGAATCCGGGTTATTCCGCCATTGGCCGTCTGAAAGGGCTTGCGGAAGTCCGCGGCGTCGAACTGGCTATCCAGCGCGCTTTCTTTAGCAAATAACCTTCTTTCGCATGGCGCGACGCGTCATGCGATTTCCCCTACTCAATGCAATAGCAACATGCCTCGCCCCGGAGATCGCGGGCGAAGACGTCGAATGACAGGAGTTTGCAATGGAACAGAATATCGCCACCGCCCAGGTTTCCGTCGCCCGCCCAAACTGGGACAAATCACGTCTGGTATCCCGTATTGTGCATCTGGGCTGCGGGGCGTTTCACCGCGCGCACCAGGCGCTCTTTACCCATCATTTACTGGAAAAGAGCGACAGCGACTGGGGCATTTGTGAAGTGAACCTGATGCCGGGTAACGACGCGCGGCTGATCGCGAACCTGAAAGCGCAAAATCTGCTGTACACCGTTGCAGAACGCGGCGCAGAAAGCACCGAACTGAAAATTATCGGTTCAATGAAAGAAGCGCTGCACCCTGAATTCGACGGCCATGCAGGGATTCTGGCGGCAATGGCGCGCCCGGAAACCGCCATCGTCTCCTTAACCGTGACCGAAAAAGGCTACTGCACCGACCCCGCCAGCGGCGAGCTTGATGTCAATAACCCGCTGATCCAAAACGATCTTGCCCATCCACAGCAGCCTAAATCCGCCATTGGCTATATTGTCGAAGCGCTAAACATGCGCCGGGAGCAAGGACTGAAAGCTTTTACCGTGCTGTCGTGTGATAACGTGCGCGAGAATGGTCACGTCGCGAAGGCTGCCGTCCTCGGCCTGGCGAAAGCTCGCGATGCCGCCCTCGCCGCATGGATTGCCGACAATGTGACCTTCCCCTGCACCATGGTTGACCGCATTGTTCCGGCGGCGACCGAAGAGACGCTACAACTGGTTGCCGACCAGTTAGGGGTTTATGATCCTTGCGCTATCGCCTGCGAACCCTTCCGCCAGTGGGTCATCGAAGATAACTTTGTGAATGGTCGCCCGGACTGGGACACCGTCGGCGCGCAATTCGTTGCAGACGTCGTACCGTTTGAAATGATGAAGCTGCGTATGCTTAACGGCAGTCACTCTTTCCTCGCCTATCTGGGTTATCTCGGCGGGTATGACACTATCGCCGATACCATGACCAACCCGGGTTACCGGCGCGCGGCGCTGGCGCTGATGCTTGATGAACAAGCGCCGACGTTGTCAATGCCGGAAGGCACCGATCTGGAAGGGTATGCGAATTTGTTGATCGCGCGTTTCACTAACCCCTCGTTGAAACACCGCACCTGGCAGATCGCGATGGATGGCAGTCAGAAACTGCCGCAGCGTCTGTTGGACCCGGTACGTCTGCACTTGCAACAGGGCGATGACTATCGCCGCCTGACGCTGGGCGTCGCCGGATGGATGCGTTACGTCGGCGGTGTCGATGAGCAAGGTAAAACCATTGATGTCGTCGATCCGCTGCTCGCGCAGTATCAGGCGATTCATCAGCAATATCAGACGCCGGAAGAACGCGTTCGCGGGCTACTGGCCATCGAGTCTATCTTTGGCAACGACCTGCCGAAGAACCACGAATTTGTGCAAGCCGTTACCGACGCTTACCAACAGCTATTGCAGAATGGCGCGAAAGCCACGGTAGAAGCGCTGGCTAAGTAAGGAGATAAATCATGGCTACGTTTATGACTGAAGATTTTCTACTTAAAAACGACATTGCCCGCACGCTGTACCATAAATACGCCGCGCCCATGCCGATTTATGACTTCCACTGCCATTTAAGTCCGCAGGAAATCGCCGACGATCGCCGTTTCGATAACCTCGGTCAGATCTGGCTGGAAGGCGACCACTATAAATGGCGAGCGCTACGAAGCGCAGGCGTGGATGAGTCGCTGATCACCGGCAAAGAGACCAGCGATTATGAAAAATATATGGCCTGGGCCAATACCGTACCAAAAACGCTGGGCAATCCGCTGTATCACTGGACGCACCTTGAACTACGCCGTCCATTTGGCATTACAGGTACGCTGTTCGGACCGGATACCGCGGAAAGTATCTGGACGCAGTGTAATGAGAAACTGGCGACGCCGGCCTTTTCCGCGCGCGGTATTATGCAGCAGATGAATGTGCGGATGGTCGGAACCACCGACGACCCGATAGATTCTCTGGAATATCACCGCCAGATAGCCGCCGACGACAGCATTGATATTGAAGTCGCGCCAAGCTGGCGCCCCGACAAAGTTTTCAAAATCGAACTGGACGGCTTTGTCGATTACCTGGGGAAACTGGAAGCGGCGGCAGATGTCAGCATTACCCGTTTCGACGATTTACGTCAGGCGCTCACTCGCCGTCTCGACCATTTCGCCGCCTGCGGCTGTCGCGCGTCCGATCATGGCATTGAAACGCTGCGATTTGCGCCGGTGCCCGACGACGCGCAGCTTGACGCCATTCTGGGCAAACGTCTGGCTGGCGAAACGCTGAGCGAACTTGAGATCGCCCAGTTTACCACGGCGGTGCTGGTCTGGCTGGGCCGTCAGTACGCCGCGCGCGGCTGGGTGATGCAGCTACATATTGGCGCGATCCGTAACAATAATACCCGGATGTTCCGCCTGCTGGGGCCGGATACCGGCTTTGACTCCATTGGTGATAATAACATTAGCTGGGCGCTCTCCCGTTTGCTCGACAGTATGGATGTGACCAATGAACTGCCCAAGACTATCCTCTATTGCCTGAACCCACGTGATAACGAAGTCCTGGCGACCATGATCGGTAACTTCCAGGGGCCGGGAATTGCCGGAAAAGTGCAGTTTGGTTCCGGCTGGTGGTTTAACGATCAGAAAGACGGGATGCTGCGCCAACTGGAGCAACTGTCGCAAATGGGACTGCTAAGTCAGTTTGTCGGGATGCTGACCGACTCCCGCAGTTTCCTTTCTTATACGCGACATGAATATTTCCGTCGTATTCTCTGTAACCTGCTGGGACAGTGGGCGCAGGACGGAGAGATTCCTGATGATGAAGCGATGCTAAGCCGTATGGTTCAGGATATCTGCTTCAATAATGCCCAGCGTTATTTCACGATTAAATAATCGCTATTAATCTGTGAGCACAGGTCTCAGGTATTTCGAGGGGCAGGAAGGCGGTAAGAGAGTGAGAAATTTAGCAGTAACGCACTTTTCCAGCCAAAGTCTGGCCGCCGATAAAAAGCAAAGATGTTGCTGATTAATCCCGAATCACTTACTAAGGTAAGTGATTCGGGTAAACAAACACAGCCATCTTCTGCGTCATGCTTTTTTTCTCTGTCCGGAATAACTCCAGTGCAGAAAGTGTGATACATCAGTCCTGTTGATGATGGCTCCAGTTGGTTATACGGTAATAACTTATGACTTCACAGTGTGGTTTCTTTTAATAAATCGACAGCCAGCATTTCCAGCTGGTTAACCACCTCATTACTGGATCGCTCCATTCTGTCGAGTTCTTGCGACATCGCATTCATATCGCCTGCGGCAAAATAGTTCAGCGCAGAGTGACCAGCGGTATGCACCTCTTTATGCGGCGCTTCCAGACTACGGAAACTGTAGTAATTGCTAAACTGCTGCCCTTCAAAACCGTAGTACCATTTCCCCAGCCGACACTGATCGTGCATCGTTATTTTACTGTTTATGTCTTTATTTAAGAGTAATTTGTAGACTTCCATTTTCCAGATAACATGGTCAACTTTGACAATATTCAAAAACTGCACCGTAGAGATGTACTGCATGACCGATTTCATGCTCAGCGATTTATCGATGACGATGCCAATAGACTCCACAATTTGATTTATGTTAGTCGTAATATTATCAATAACCGGCTGTTGGTTATCCAGCACCTCACTCACTCTGGCCGTATTATCTTTGATTACAGAGGTTAACGTACTGACGCTTTTCGAACTGTGTTTAACATCTTCGGACAGGTTTTTCACCTCTTTCGAAATAACGCTAAAACCACGCCCGGCATCCCCTACGCGCGCGGCCTCGATCGCGGAGTTAATCGCTATCAAATTGGTCTGGTTAGCGATCTTCTGTATCTCTTTAATACACGCATTAATTTGCGTTAAGGAGGTATTTAAGTCGCCCATACGACAGCCAATATCCGATGAAGTCGTGCCAATTTCGGTGATAAATTCCACGAGCGATTTTAATGAACTTCTGGCTTTATCATTCTGTTCATTAAGTTCATTAATGCGTTCTTTTTCAATGTTGAGCTGCTCACAGGATTTAATGATGGCATTACGAATGATATCGATCGTCGAGATCCCCATCAGAATTTTTTGACACAGTATCCGCTCATAAGGCTCAGGAGTATCCACCACCACGTCAGACGCATTAGCGCCAGATTCTGCTGCTGGCGGCGGTATTTTTACAACATTATTATTCCAGTGGCGCAAGCCTAATACTTTTTTAAACATATACCATTCTCCTTATTATATGTGGACATCCTGATCTATGCCTGGATAAAGTATTATCGACTCATGCTAACATAATGAAAAATCGGCTGTCATCTGCCATAGCCATACGCTCACCAGAATAAGACAAAACGTCCACCAAACTTAAATAATTACAAAGTAAACTATTCAACAATACCATTAATAGTCATGATGGAAGTCGCTTCGCTTTATACGGAAATATTATTTACAAGGCTGACAACAATAGCTGAATAATAATTAACTGCATTTACTTAGGTGTATCTATATCTCGCCACGAAGATTGCAGACAGGGTTTAAACGCAAACTTTTGCAATAGAAAAATAACCTAACGTAAACTTTTTATATGACCAATAATATCATTTGGACTCATCAATATATTATGCTGTCCGTTTACCAGCCAAACAGGCATGACCTAAATCCAAAGGGATAGGGGCGGCGTAACCAGCCGCAAAAAGTATCGATTAGTCGAAAATCAGGAAACGGATGCGCCAACGCGGCGAGCGTCACCGCCTGCGTCAGAAAAGTTAAGAATAATTTGTGATATTATTTCTCATATGTTACCAGTAAATGGCAGGCTGACAGCCGTTCGCTGGTAAACACAACAGGCGGGATATCGGCACCCACGCCGATATCCCGACGAGAATGACCCCGTTACGCTTTGATGACGATTAACGGTTCAATATCGCTCTCTTTTTTAATGACTAATGAATCATCGCCGCGCAGGCACGTACCGCCGTAGTTACCGCCCACGGTAAACGTACAGACCTGAATATACTTCCCGGCGACCTTCGGCAGGCACCACAACTGCTGATAGATATTTTTCTGCGTGGCGAACTTGCCGCTGGTTTTATCCAGGAGCTCTTCCTGATGGCTCACCAAATCAATATTACTACCGCAACGTCCGGCAATCGGTTTTACCGCATAGCCGGTCTGCACCAGCTCATCGTTAACGGTAAAATCCGTGTCGAGCAAATAGCGATGATGCGGGAACAGCGACCACAGGATGGGCAGGATCGCTTTGTTACCCGGGATCACCGTCCACAGCGGTTCAAACACCAACACTTCCGGGCGCAGTAATACATCAATCAGCCGGACTTCATTTTCCGGGTGCCCGGTACGAATAGGCACTGCGGCATACTCCGTCTCGCTGACTTCGCGTATCTGCTCCATCGCCGTTTCCCACGCCCAGGTTTTCCAGACACAATTCACCAGCCGTCCGTCGCCATCGATCAACTGCCCGGCGTCATCCCAGCGCAACTCGCCCAGCCCGCGGAGAATTTTGCTCGCGAAACCAGCCTGATGCAGCGCCTGCTGCATAAACTGCGCGTGATAGTCCTCCTCGATATCATCATCCTGCATGATATGGACGAAAGGACGCGCTTTACTGTGTTTCCAGGCGCCTGCCAGCTCGTTAATTAAGCCCTCCGCCGGGTTATGCCCTTTACCGGTATAGCCCTGCTCAGCCCATTTTTCGAGAATTAATCCCGCTTCGGTATGGCATGATGCGGAATCGGCATTGTATTCATAGACTTTCAGCCCGCGTTCATCCATGCAGAAATCCATACGGCCGGTGATCATATGGTGACGACGGCGCTGCCAGGAGAGGCGCAGACGCGGCCAAAGAATTTTGGGGATATCGAATAGCGCCAGCAGATTATCGTCTTTTAAAACTTTATCCGTGGCGTGCAGGTACATCAAATGCAACTCATTGGTCGCTTTGATAAGCTCCTGTTCGGCGCTCTCGGTGATGGTAAAATACTGGTACGGGTCCTGATTGATAACGTGTCCGTTCGCCTGTACATAGGCTTTTTGTAACGGATCGCGCTCATCCAGCCACTGACCGTCAAACTGACCTTTCTCTGGCAGTCTTGCGCCGCGAATCGCCAGCGACTGATTCGCGATGTCAGGCTGTGACAAACTGTATTGCGTGTCGTCGGTCTGGATCATCCAGCCTAAAATCGTCGTGTCATCAAAGGTGTCGCGCAGGGTGTAACACCCGTTTTCTACGACCATTTCCAGTTCGCGAGTCCACTGCTGCCCTGGCGGCAATGGCGTGTGGATAACGTTTTGCTCAGCAATACGAATTTTGTTATCCAGGAGTTGGGTGATAATCGCGACGTGCCCGGTTTCGTTAAACTCGCCGCCCTTTTGCCAGATGAGCAGCGCCCCAGCCTCCGGCGCGCGCGGCGAACCGTTCGGGAAGGCCTGCAAAGGCAAAATATTGTCATTCACGACCTCGCGCAGAAAACGTAGCGAGAAGATTTCCCAGGCCATGCCGACGTCAGTAAAAACAACGCCATAATTCAGAAAGAGAAAACGGCGGGCAAATTCCACGCACTGCCATTTATGCCCCATGTATTCATCGTCGATGTAGCTACGAAAAGCTGCGTCGTCGTCGTCCCACGGATCGAGGGAATTGTAATCTGAAGAGTAGATCGCTACGCCGCCGGGGGCGTAACCCAATAATGTCCCGAAGGGGGCATCCTGACTGGTGGTTCCTTTGCTCATGCACTTACCTCAAAACAAGACCGCCTGAGCAGCCTGGCGTGATTTCGCTCTGATTGTCTGCTCTGTGACACTAACCGGACAGAGGTCGACATAATCATACACCTCAATAAGGCACACTGAGGCCAGAAGGTTAAAATTTCACTCGCCGGAATGTCCCAATCGGTTAAATGTCCGACTAGCAAGCTGCTACACTGCTTCAACACCACCACTGTGAAGGCAGGTCAATATGGCAGATAATACTTATCAACCCGCAAAAGTCTGGACGTGGGATAAATCCGGCGGCGGCGCGTTCGCTAACATTAATCGCCCGGTTTCCGGCCCGACGCACGAAAAAACGCTGCCCGTCGGCAAACATCCGTTACAGCTTTATTCGCTGGGGACGCCTAACGGCCAGAAAGTGACCATTATGCTGGAAGAGCTCCTGGCGCTGGGCGTGACCGGCGCCGAATATGACGCCTGGTTGATTCGCATCGGCGAGGGCGATCAGTTCTCCAGCGGCTTTGTTGACATCAATCCGAACTCAAAAATCCCGGCGCTGCGCGATCACTCACACAACCCACCGATTCGGGTTTTTGAGTCGGGCGCAATTCTTGTTTATCTGGCGGATAAGTTTGGCCATTTCCTGCCGCAGGATCTGGCTAAGCGCACAGAAACCCTTAACTGGTTGTTCTGGCTACAGGGCGCGGCGCCGTTCCTCGGTGGCGGTTTCGGTCATTTCTATCATTATGCGCCGGTAAAAATTGAGTACGCCATTAATCGCTTCACCATGGAAGCCAAGCGTCTGCTGGACGTGCTGGATAAGCAGTTAGCTCACCACCCGTATGTCGCGGGGGAAGAGTACACTATTGCCGATATGGCCATCTGGCCGTGGTTCGGCAACGTGGTGCTGGGGAATGTCTATGATGCAGCGGAGTTTCTGGATGCCGGAAGTTATCAAAACGTACAACACTGGGCGAAACAGGTAGCCGAACGTCCGGCGGTAAAGCGGGGGCGCATTGTCAACCGGACCAACGGCCCATTGAACGAACAGCTTCACGAACGCCATGACGCCAGCGACTTCGAAAACCATACCGAAGATAAACGTCAAAGTTAAACCATAATGCCGGATGGGGTAGTAATGTCGTCATCCGGCATGGTATTCCCTGCTGACGATTCGCTTATCAGTTCTGCGAGTGTGTCATATGCGGCGCTTCACTAAACCCATGTTGCATGAGAATCAACCTCGCCCGTGCTGACAGTAAAAAGTCGGCAAGCGTTTTTCCCTGCTCGCTCAGGCAGGCAAAGCCATATTCAGCCACGGGATTATAAGGTTCCGGGATATCAACCACTCGCAGCGAATTAACCTGCCGTAGCCTGGGAGCATAGCTGGCATAGCCGATAAAGATATCGGTGTAATCATGATTGATGAGCCATTCCGCCGCCAGCCGGCCCACCGGTAACGGCAAAGTCTGTCTGCCGCCAACCAGCGCTACCGCGCGTTTTCGGACCGCTTCGCCCTCCTTGCCCATCCGCGAAAAAAGCTGCTGCGTATAATCGCCGGAAGGATCGCAACCTGCTGTTGAGGTGCCGATCCGCAGATCCCGCCGGGTTAATAGCGACAGCCAGTCCTCGCCTTCACGCATCGCCTGTGCCCGCACGCTCAGACACAAACGGTTCGTCGTAAAAGGCGCGACCCGCAGCGCCCGCCCGCTCTCCAGCAGCGCCTGCGGATGCGCCAGGTTCGCCGAAGCAAAAAAGTCGCACGCTTCGCCCGCTTCGATGCGTTCACGTAACAGCCCCGCCGGACCGAAATCACATACCGCATCCGCCTGAAACGCCGCCATTAGCTGCGGCCAGACGACGCGCAAGCTCCCCGCAGCCAGTATTCGCATTACTGTACGCCCTGATAGTCAGTACGGTAAAAACGTTGATACCAGTCGTTAGCGGCCTTTTGCATGTCAATATCGTGGAATTTTTTCGGATAGAGTTTTTTCGCCATCCACAGTTCGCCGATTCCCACCGCCTCCGGCATCGGATATCCCCAGGCTTTGGCATAATCTGGCATCAGGTAAACCCGATGATGCTTCACCGCGTCAATGACCTGCCACTGGGGATTGTGCAGGATCTCATTGACGACCTTTGGATAGCGATTCTGGACAAAGATCACCTGCGGATCCCAGGCGATCACCTGCTCCATTGTCACCTGCTTAAAGCCTTTCACCGAGG
Organism: Salmonella sp. SAL04202; assembly: GCF_046550775.1. NCBI lineage: Bacteria > Pseudomonadati > Pseudomonadota > Gammaproteobacteria > Enterobacterales > Enterobacteriaceae > Salmonella > Salmonella sp. SAL04202. The sequence continues at coordinate 449,071 of NZ_JBGDXK010000002.1, forward strand.
ATGCCGCTACATTCAGCGCCCCCGCATGGGCCATCATCAGACCGGTATATTTACCGGAACCGTAGGTGGTCAGCTCCGGATTCGCCATATAGGCGCGAACCCGCCCATTTTCAGGAACCGACTGCAAACGGTCGCTGACCATCTTGCGACCTTTATCCATCGCCTCAATCAGCGCTTTCGCCTCTTGCGGTTTATTGACGATATCGCCAATCAGCGTTATTCCTTCACGCAGCCCGCGATTATAAGCCTGCTCTTCATCGGCCAGGGTCGGGTTCATTTTAGCCTGCTCGCCAGCAATATCATGGCGCAGCGAAATCGCCACTACCGGAATGCCAAGACGGCTGATCTTGTCGATCATCTCCTGCGGAGCGTAATTCGTGACAAACACCACCTGCGGGCGCAGCGCCACCAGTTTTTCAGGATCAACGTGCGTTAGATCGCCCAGCGAGGCTTTTTGCGCCAGTTCCGGCGCCAGACGCGCATAGCCGTCGCCTAATTGCTGTTTCCAGTTCGCCATGACCCCAACGATTTTGTCAGTGGCATTCATCTGTACAAGGAGATTGAGCGTTTGATGCTGGAGCACCACCACTCTGTCGACGGTGTCCGGAACCGTGACCTGGCGGCCAATTTGATCGGTAAAAGTACGCGCCGCCTGTGACATTAACGGCCAGCAAAAAAGCAACGCCAGCAGAGAGAGCTGGCGCAAAAATTTATTCATAGGTTTCGCCCCACAATCGATATATAAATAATTATACAACGATTATAGAGCGATATAATAGAGGTGATTAAGGGATCACGCGCTGGTGATGTCGTACTCCATGCGGCGCAGCGCATCTAACGTGGCTTTCGCTTCGTCTTCGTCAATGATGCTCATCGCAAAACCAACGTGTACCAATACCCATTGCCCTATCAGCTCGGCTGGCTTACCTTCACAAATCAGAGCAATATTGACATCACGTTTGATGCCACACACTTCCACCTGCGCAAGCTGGTGAATATCATCTCCGACGGCCAGCACCTGACCGGGGACGCCAATACACATAATTAACCACCTGAAATAAAATGCGGGTTATTCGACCTCAATACTTTTTACTTTCAACGAATCGCCGGTATCCACCCGCAGGCGATCGCCATGACAATGCGGACATTGCGCGTCATGCCTGAGAATTTCCACCACCTGACTGCAATCCCAGCACCAGGCCTGGGCCGGTCTGTAGTCGATGTGCAATTCGCACCCTTGCGCTAAAGTCCCCTGGCAGGCGATATCAAAACTGAAACGAACCGCGCGCTCTTCAACGCACGAAAGCGCGCCTATCTCCAGCCATACGCCGGTGACGCGCGCCACGCCGTGCTGTTCTGCCTGCTGCTGAATAATTTCAACGGCGCTTTGGCAAAGAGACAGCTCATGCATTCTCACAGCTCCGACGGCCAAACAGCAACGCACGCCGGCTTGTCTGCGGCGCATCAGGATTGCTTACCGGCAGGGATAACAGCATCCGCGCGCAGTCATCCGCCAGCCGGACGCCCTCTTCCGGCGACAGGCTACGGGAAAGCGGCGACATCAACGAGCAGGCAAGATATTGCGAAACGCCTTCCAGTTCGCCAACGGTAAAGGTCATCGTGCCATAAGGCAGTTGCAGACCGAGTTTTTCACCGACGGTACGCCCGGGCCAGATCTGGTCCGGGCCAGGGAAGATTAATGCGCTTAACATCCACGGCGTAATTACCGTGCCCGTCCATTGTCCTTCAAACAACGTAAAATCAGAGACATGCACAGGCATAGTCGGATGCAGAAACGAAAGATCGTGCATCGAACGATGGGCTATCTCTTCAAATGCCGCCTGAACCCGGGCGACGGGCGCCGTGTCGAATCCGGAAAACGTTTCAGACATGCGCCGTCTCCTTAGGAATTGCTTCGACGCCGGACTCACGCAGCGCAGCAAGAACCTGCTCAAGCGCAGGTTCAATCATCGCTTCTACGGTTGGCGTTAAGCCGATGTGCGGTTCCAGCGACTGTGGAATAACGCCGACCAGGGTCAGTTTCTTCGGAAACTCGCCGGTAAAGCGGAGGGCCGACAATACGTCGGCCAGTCCAAGCTGATGGGGGGAGATTTTGTTGGTGAACAGCGCCGGAACTTCATCGTCGCGCAGTACCATAATGGTTCCCGGCGCGTTCTTTTTCGACACGATGGCGTCGGCAATGATCAAATGATCACGATTCGCCATATCGCCAAGAAGTTCCATTCCCGCCGTACCGCCATCCAGAATCTCAACGAAATCCGGCAGGGTGTATCGTTGCTCTAACGCTTCAACAATACGCACCCCGATGGCTTCATCGGTCAGCAAAATATTGCCGACCCCTAAGACTAATATCCGCATTACAAAACCTTCACCGAGACCACTTCATTGCCATCGACGTCCACCACGTGCACCGCGCACGCCATGCAAGGGTCGAAGGAGTGGATGGTACGTACCACTTCCAGCGGCTTCGCCGGATCGGCGATCGGCGTACCGACCAGCGACTGCTCGTACGGCCCCACGTCATCGTTGAAGTTACGCGGACCTGAGTTCCAGGTCGATGGCACCACCGCCTGATAGTTACTGATAATGCCGTCTTTAATCACCATCCAGTGAGACAGCATACCGCGCGGCGCCTCCAGGAAGCCCACGCCTTTGAACTCGCCCGTCGCCGGAATGTTCGGCTTCACAAACGTGGTGTAATCGCCTTTGCCGATATTTACAATCAGCGCGTTGTATTGATCCTGCAATATGTTTTGCAGTTCACAACAGTGAACGGTACGCCCGATGATACGACCCAGCGTAGAGTGAAGTTGCGCCATTTCCAGCGTTTTGCCGGTCAGCTTCTGATAAAGCGCAATGATTTCATTGAGCTTGGTCTGCGTGGATTCACGACCTGCAGCCAGTTTACACAGCATGTTCGCCAGCGGCCCGACTTCGACGGTTTTGCCGTAGAATGTCGGCGACTTGACCCATGAGTATTTACCGTCATCCGACCAACCGTCGTAAGCCGGGATCGTAGTGCCTTCCCACGGCGCCTGCGGCGCTTCATCTTTGTACCAGGCGTGCTTCGCGCTCTCCTGAATACCTTTAATCAGGAACTCGTCGGAGTGAGAGGTGATCGGACGGTATGTCGACAGATCGGCATTGGTAATGTAACCGCCCGGGAACAGGAAACTGCCGTTTTTACCGTCGGTCGGGAATTCCGGCGCGCTCAGGTAGTTCACCGCGCCTTTGCCGCGCTCCAGCCATTCCGGATAGTAGGCCGCGATGACTGCGGTATCCACTTTATACACCTGCTCGACAAAATCGCTCAGCTTATCGATAAACGATTTGATGTACATCAGGCGTTCAAGGTTCAACGTACCGATACTGTCGAGATTGATCGGGTTCGCCACCCCACCGACCGCCAGGTTCTGGATATGCGGCGATTTACCGCCCAGCAACGCCACCACGCGGTTAGCGTCACGCTGACATTCCAGCGCCTGCAGATAGTGGGCGACCGCAATCAGGTTGACCTCCGGCGGTAACTGCATTGCCGGGTGCCCCCAGTAGCCATTGGCGAAAATACCTAACTGACCGCTGGCGACAAGATCCTTGATCTTGTTCTGAACTTTCGTGAACTCTTGCGCGCTGTTCAGGTGCCAGCTCGACACGCCATCCAGCATCGCAGAAGCTTTTTCCGGATCGGCTTTCAGCGCAGAGGTAATGTCCACCCAGTCTAGCGCAGAGAGCTGGTAGAAATGGACAATGTGGTCATGGGTGGTATGCGCCGCCAGAATAATATTACGGATATACTGCGCGTTGACGGGAACATCAATATTCAGCGCGCTTTCTGCCGCACGAACAGAAGAGATCGCGTGAGTTGTCGTACAAACGCCGCAAATACGCTGCACAATCATCCACGCATCGCGCGGATCGCGGTTCTTCACGATCTCTTCCATACCGCGCCACATGGTGCCGGACGCCCATGCTTTGGATACGACGCCGTTCTCAATTTCGCAGTCAATGCGTAAATGACCCTCAATACGGGTTACCGGATCAATAGTAATTCTCTGGCTCATGCTTTGCTCGCCTCATGACGATTATGATCGTTTTGTTTTAAAGGAGGAAGTATCGGCAGTAGACGAATGAGTACGATGTATGCACAAATCTCAATAGCCACAAAACCAATAGAAATCAACAATTCTTCCCAGGTTGGGAAGTAGTGGTAGCCGCCACCCGGGTTGAATGCCACCAGCGAATAGGTCAGACGCCACGTCGCGCAGCCCAACAGCGCGCTCAGCGCCGACAGGTACAGCATACGAGAGTCATTACGCAGTTTCGCCACACGCAGCACCACTAACGGGAAGACCATCAGGACGACTTCAATCCAGAACATAGCGGAGTAAAAATCGCCGGCAAACGCATAGGACAGCTTGTCGCGATAAATCAGTTCGCCAAAGCGCAGGACGACGAAAATCGCCAGCAGCACGCTGATGGTATTCGTCAGCTTAACAAACAAATTTTTCTCATCCGGACCGTTTCCTTTCAGGCCTGCCTGAACCAGCGACCCCTCAAATATGACAATGGAGAAGCCCATGATAAACGCGGTCAGAACCGAGAACAGCGGCAGCATTTCATAGCTTTGCCATAGCGGATGCACTTTATAGCCCGCCGAGATCATCAATGACCCCATTGAGGACTGGTGCATCGTCGGCAGCAGCGCGCCCAGCGCGATAATAAAGAACATCACCTTATTCAGACGCTTGAGCGACACTTTCCAGCCCAGACGTTCAAACAGGGCAGGCGCAAACTCCAGCGCCATCACGCCGATGTAGATGGTCATACAGACCGCCGTCTCAAACAGTACCGAGTTCACGTTGAAGTGACCTGGAATGTAGAAGTACGGCAGGTTCCAGTAACGACCGACGTCGATAGTGATCGACAGGCCGCCCAGCGAGTAACCAAACAAGCTTGCCAGCAATGCCGGGCGCACCAACGGATGGTATTGCCCACGGTTAAAGACATACACCGCCCATGCCAACGCCCAACCGCCGCAGGCAAAGCCGGTGCCGATCAACAGGTCAAAGGCAATCCAGACGCCCCACGGGAAACCGCCGTTCAGGTCGGAAACGGAGCCCAACCCGAAGACCAGACGCTTCACGATAAGGAGCATACACAGGACGATTAACGGTCCAAAAATAATGACCGGTTTACTGATGATTTTTCCGCCCAGCGGTTTTGGATCATGACTCATGATCGTCTCCTCCATCGTGATGGTCGTTTTTGCTATTACGACGAACCAGCACGGTTAAGCCCGCCAGCGCAGCCAGGGGTAGTATCATGCCTTTATAAAGCGTGTGTTGAACATGCTCGGAGCGCGCTCCGGTTGAAAGGTCATCCAGCTTCGGCAGATCCAGATCTTCATAAGGAACGCCTGTCAGCACCAGCACCTGAGTACCACCGCCCTCTTTTTCACCGTAGAGGTGTGGGTAGTATTTAGGCACCGTATGCAGATAGGTGTCGTCCGTTTTCAACGTCTGGCGCGGATAGTGATATTCACTGCCTGGTTTGAGGGCCAGACGTTTTTTCGCTTCCGCCATCAGCTCTTCACGAGTACCGAAAATGACGGCCCCTGCCGGACAAACTTCCACACACCCAGGCAAACCACCTTTATCCAGACGCTCAACGCCTTTCTGGTTACACAACTCACACTTGTGAAGCGCGCCAAACGGGTTGTTGTAGTCGTACTTAGGTACGTTGTACGGGCAGGCAACCATACAGTAACGACAGCCGGTGCAGACATCTTTGTCATAGTGGACGATGCCGGTTTTCGGATCTTTTTTCAGCGCCGACACCGGGCAAACGGAAACGCAGTTAGGATCGACGCAGTGCATACACTGTTTCTTGATGTAGGCATAGCCGTTCTCTTCCTGATCTTTGTTCACGCCCGTACCGCTACGCCATACCTGAATAATGTTATTGGTATACGGCGACAGCTTGTCGTTGTTCGACCAGGTCTGCTCCCCTTCCGGGTTACGCGCCGGGAAGTTGATATCCTGACACTTTGTGACGCAGGCCTGACAGCCCACGCACAGAGTGGAGTCATACAGCATACCCAGCGAACCTGGAATCGGCGGACGGTTTTCTGCAGCCGCATGGCTGACAGACGGCGCGGCGCCCAACAGCAATGCTCCACCGGAGGCTGCTTTAATAAAGTCACGTCTGTTCACGGTTATTCTCCCCGTGAGTCAGCGTTATCTTTCTTTTGCTGACGCCCCAGTTCACGTACCGCCATCACGCTGACGCCGGCAACCAGACCGACTACGCCGCCAAGCAGACCGACAGCGCCCGCAGAGATATTGCCGCCTTCTTTCATATTGACGTCAGGTTTCTCTGAACGCGGAGTTTGGTTTTCGACATGAGCAAGCTGGTGAATGCCCTTATGGAAGCCGATACCTTCTTCGTTACAGCCATAGCAAGGATGGCCGATCGCCACTGGCCAGACGCCGCCAACGTCACAGAACTGTAACGTAGAACAGTTGCCCCAGGTTTCCGGCCCTTTACAGCCAAGATGGTAGAGACACCAGCCCTGACGGTGGCCTTCGTCGCCAAATTCTTTGGCAAAACGGCCTGCGTCGAAGTGTGGACGACGTTCGCAATGCTCATGAATCAGACGGCCATAGGCAAAGGTTGGACGATTTTTCGCATCCAGCTTCGGCGGCGTGCCGTAAGTGATGATATGCGCGACGGTCGCCAGGAAGTTATGCGGGTTTGGCGGACAACCTGGAATATTGATAACCGTTTTGCCCGGTAAGACTTCCTGCAGACTGACAGCGCCGGTTGGGTTTACGCCAGCCGCAGCAACGCCGCCCCATGCCGAGCAGGAACCGATAGCGATAATCGCGGCTGCGCCGTCAGCGGCTTTGCGGATGTGATCCACGATCGGCTCGCCGGCAACCATGCAGTAGATACCGTTATCTTTTAGTGGGATAGAACCATCCACCACCAGAACATATTGCCCTTTATACTTCTCCAGAGCGTTATGTTTGTTTTCTTCGACCTGGTGACCGAATGCGGCGGAAAGTACCTCGTGGTATTCCAGAGAGATAGTCTCCAGAACGAGGTTTTCAACGGTTGGGTGTGTAGCACGAAGCAGTGATTCGGTACAACCGGTACACTCCTGAGCGCCAATCCAGATAACGGGCGGACGCTGTGGATTGGATACCGATTCTGCCATTTCTGCGGCGGCTTTGCTACTGAGCCCCATAGTAGCGGCCAGTGCTGCACAAAGCTTCATGAAATCACGACGGTTAATGCCGTGAGAAGTGATGAGAGTATTATCTCCAGTCATTTTATAGTTATTCCGTTACGAAGACCTGGCTTTTATTTTGCACTGTTCGCGAAGAAGTTATTGCGATCGGTACGCCATTTACCACACTTTTTTTATGGTTATGTGCGCCATAATACTTCGACGGAACAGTAAAACGAAGGGAAGAGGCGATAGTGTAATTAATTAAAGCAAGATAATACCCCTGTTGGATCAACCTTCGAGTCGATAACCGGCCATAAAGAAGCGAACCGCCATCCCGGAATGATTCTCTTTAAAGAAATCCATCACCATTTCTTTATCCAGACCATAGCGACGCGTCAGAATTCCGGCCTCCCACGCGCTAAGTTGACGATCGCCGGTCTTTTCGAACATACGGTGTGTAAAACCCAATACAAAGCCACGTTTATACTCAGAACAGAAATTCACCGCATGATGCGCGCTATATGCATAAGGCGCGTGCAACCCGGCCATTAACCCTTTCCCAAAATGATTATTCATCTGACCTCCTTAGTCGCTATATAATAAATTATATAGCGACTGGTTAAATGAAGGCCAGCGCATTACGCGCTTTTTTGCTTCACATCAGAAGGCAACCCATTCATCAGTAGACTGTGCGGGAGCCGACGCCATTCTCTGAACGCCAGGCGCCGCTTTCGCCGTTACGCATTGTTGCGGCTCACTAGCGGAAAGCCGGAACTGCTGTACGGAGCGTTGCAAATCCTCCGTCTGCCGTTCCAGCGCCGCCGCCGCCGCGGAAACCTGCTCAACCAGCGCGGCGTTTTGTTGCGTAACGCTATCCATTTGCGTGATCGCCACGCCAACCTGAGAGATACCTTTACTCTGATCTTCGGAGGCGGATGCGATCTGTTTCATAATCGTCGTCACTTCCGTGACGCCGCGCAGGATGGCTTCCATCGTCGCGCCGGTCTCCTGGACCAACTGCGCGCCCTGCGCTACGCGACGTACCGATTCGCCAATTAAGGCTTCAATTTCTTTCGCCGCCCCCGCGCTGCGGCTGGCCAGGTTACGTACCTCACCGGCGACCACCGCGAAGCCGCGTCCCTGCTCGCCCGCTCTGGCCGCTTCTACCGCTGCGTTCAAGGCCAGAATATTGGTCTGGAAAGCAATACTATTAATCACGGTAGTAATTTCGGCGATCTGCTGCGAACTAGCGGAAATACCGTTCATTGTTTCTACCACATCGGAAACCAGTTCACCGCCTTTTCCTGCCGTTAGCGAGGCGGCATCCGCAAGCTGACTCGCCTGGCGAGCGTGTTCGGCGTTCATTTTCACCGTTGCGGTAAGCTGTTCCATGCTGGCGGCAGTTTCTTCCAGCGCGGCGGCCTGTTCTTCCGTTCGGGAAGAGAGATCGTTATTACCGGTAGAAATTTCCGTCGCGCCGCGCCAGATATTGTCGCTTCCGGCGCGGATCGTACTCACGGCTTCGCGTAAACTGTCCTGCATCGCGCGCAGTAGCGGCACCAACCGGCCTACGCAGTTACGCCCCAACGCTTCAATCGGCTGGCTAAGATCGCCCTGCGCGATGCGCTGAAATTGCTGGCGGATGCGCTCCAGCGGTTTCACCATCATTGCAACCAGATAGCGATCGGTAAAAATCAGGATGGCAATGCCCAGAATCACCGCCGTGATAAGCAGGATGCGGATGGTATAGGTTTTACCATCGACCATCACACGTGTGTTATCCAGCATGGCGCCAGCTTCATGACTAAACCGTTCCGCGCTGGCGCCGAACGCGCGACTGAGTGCGGGCGTGACCGTACTGGCATGTTCGCTCCAGGCGGTTAGCGATCCTTGCTGCGCCAGTTGCATTTGAGGAACGACGCCTTTCTCCAGCAAGGCCTGCCAGTTGGACAAGACCTCCCTTGAGATATCAGGGTTCATCGGCCCTGGCGATAGCGCTTTCATCTCCTCCAGCTTCTGACGCATATTCTCGAGCGACTGCCGGGCGGGCGCAAAATCGGGCGTGCCGCCGCCGATTTTTACATCCATCGCGCGGCTAAGGCGGGTAACAAAGCGGAAATATTGATCGTTACCCTGGCTTAGCACCGTCATTTGCCGCACAAGATGCCGGTCAATATCATTTCCTTCCGAAACTTCGGATAAAGCATGGACGCTGTATAACCCCACCCCCGACCAGAGTAGACAAAAAAGTCCCAGTATCGTCAGCATGACCATACGAATAGTAAAGTTTTGCAGCAAACGCATATGAATTTCCTTGCTGAATATAAGAGATTAGTCATCAGACGATGACGCACTCTCGTTATCGGCAAGGCGCGGAGAATATATAATGCATTCTCCATTTTTTTACAGTTATTGCCGTTTACGTACCCGCAGATGTTATATATCTGTGAACGCAGAGAAAATCTTTTAGTCTTATTACTGGGTAAATGAATAGATGTAGTAAAAATATTGCGTAAGACTGCAGGGAGACGGTTATCCGCCGTTAAAGAAGCGCTGTTTTACAGCCGGGCTCAGTATCCTTTGCCCGACTGCCCCGCCGTTGACGGCGGCTCAATGGTTATGCCGCGTCAATCTGTCCAGATAGCCCATCACGAATGCCGACAGGACAAAGGTCAGATGGATGATGACATACCACATTAATTTGTTATCCGGGACGTTTTTCGCGTCCATAAACACGCGTAACAGGTGAATGGAAGAGATAGCGACTATCGATGCCGCCACCTTATTTTTTAGCGAAGTCGCATCCATTTTCCCCAGCCAGTTCAGCTTCTCCTTGCCCGCAGAGATATCCAGCTGAGAGACAAAATTCTCATACCCGGAGAACATGACCATTACCAGCAATCCGCCGACCAGCGTCATATCAACCAGCGATAACAGCACCAGAATCAGATCGGCTTCCGCCAGGGCAAAAACGTTCGGCAGAACGTGTAGAATTTCCTGGAAAAATTTTAGCGCTAAAGCGATCAGCGCCAAAGAGAGGCCAAAATACACCGGCGCGAGCAGCCAGCGAGACGCATACATTACATTTTCAAGAAAGCGTTCCATAGGGACCTGTCAGGTAACTAAAACCAGCAACAGTATATCTCAACCATGCAACATCAGATCAACATGTCAGTTAAGAGCCTATCCCACCAGGCGTTATTGGCGCAGCCAGTTTGGACACGGACAGCGCGCAAAAACCGGAGCGTACACGTAGTACGTGAGGTTTGACTCGCTACGCTCGCCCTTCGGGCCGCCGCTAGCGGCGTTCAAAACGCTAACGCGTTTTGGCGAGCACTGCCCAGGTCCAAAATGGCAAGTAAAATAGCCCTAATGGGATAGGCTCTAAATCTCATCCGGTTTAACCTGTGGGCGCTGATATTCCGGCCATACCAGCGCGACCAACGCCGGGTAGGCTTCAAGACTGAACTCACGAAAACACTGGCGTAAATTAAGGACGTCCAAATCCGAATACGGCACCTTTTCTCCGTTCAGACAACGCTTCTTAATATTGTCGTAATACTTATAAACGGCAGAGTTAAGGTCGCTGCAACGACGCTGTGCGTCAAATAATCCTGGCGTTTCATTCAACTCAGTCATTGTCATTCGTTTTATCGTTGCATGAAGGAAATCGATATATTCATGGTTAACGCGCCAGTACCATACCGGCGTTATCGAATTCATTAATACTGAGAAATGATCTTCGCCCTCTTCCTTTGTCATGGGTTCAGTTTGATTTAAATTTACGACTTTTCCACCAGGACGTTTTTTATTAACCTCCCACATCAGGAAGAGTATCGCGCCGGTCAGTAATAGCAATATAATAACAGAATAAAAAATACTGTTCATAGCAGGCTCCATTTTTTTTGATTTTAAAATTACGCCATGTTATTGTCAACGAAACCTACACTATTAAAAATAGTATACCACTGATCGTAAAGGATATTTAGTCATGCTTCCTGAGCATCTGGTTTCCTCTCATTTTCGCCTGTCATCGCCGCCCCCTGAAGCCACAGAAAACAGTAAAAATTTGCCTAAGGGAAAGACAAAACTCAGCGATTTCGAGCCCGATATTTTAATTAGCGCTAACGCTGCCGGGCAACACAGAAACGTATTATTTGAAGAACGCGACCGTCATATTAAAGAACGTCTGTATTGTGTGGCTAAAATTGAAACGTTTGCCCGCCTGATAAACGCACTACAGGCAGAAGGCGATATTGATGCCCAAACGCTAAGTAAAATACTGGCGGATAAAACCGCAATGATAAATGAAAAAGGCAATGCCATTTGGCTTAATTTAATCACTCGCGAAACCAATATGCCGCTATTTTATTCACTGGAAGATAAAGATGAAAGAAGTTGAAGACAATAACGTTTATTTGGCTTTAGACAACCATAAAAGTGATGAATTTATCTTAAAGCAAAATCTTGCAGCACTAATCGCCAGTAAAAATGCCACCCTGGAAAAGGTAACGCAGGAGGTGGTATCCATACCGGCGGCGTTAGTGCGCCTGAAGTGGCAAAACCGACGGGAGATGTATGCGTTACAGGTCAAAGAGGAGATTTATGGCGCGACCATCAATGCCATTATCGAGCAGCATCCTGAAGTACGAGACAAAATTATGTCTCGTCTTGAAAGTGACTGGCAGCATCTGCTGGCTCGCGAGACGGCAACCTTACGTCTGATGCGTAAGCTTTCCGATGGCGACTACCGGACGCGCAACGTCACCACCGTCGCACGGCAAGAAAAATAACCTTCATGGCTAGTTAACTCTGTTGTGAATACGGGCGAAGCATAAGGATCGTTCTGATTCTCCCTCTTACGGTAGTAAAAGTGTCTACGCTTAAAGGGTGTTCAACCTGAAGGGAGAAGCTCAATGTCTCATCTATACGACCCTACCACGCAGTATTACACCGGCGAGTATCCTAAGCAAAAACAGCCGGCGCCCGGCGTCCAGGCGAAAATGACGCCTGTTCCTGACTGTGGTGAAAAAAGTTATGTCGGCAGTGGTCGCCTTAAAGATCGTAAGGCGCTGGTGACAGGGGGCGACTCCGGGATTGGGCGCGCTGCCGCTATCGCTTATGCGCGTGAAGGCGCAGATGTCGCGATCAACTATCTGCCAGCGGAAGAAGAGGACGCCCAGCAGGTTAAAGCGCTGATTGAGGAGTGCGGCCGTAAAGCGGTGTTATTGCCAGGCGATCTTAGCGACGAATCTTTCGCCCGTTCGCTGGTCCATAAGGCGCGTGAAGCGCTAGGCGGGCTGGACATTCTGGCGCTGGTGGCCGGTAAACAGACGGCAATCCCGGAGATAAAAGATCTGACCAGCGAGCAATTTCAGCAAACCTTCGCCGTTAACGTTTTTGCTCTGTTCTGGATAACCCAGGAAGCGATTCCGCTGCTGCCAAAAGGCGCCAGTATTATCACGACGTCGTCTATCCAGGCGTATCAGCCCAGTCCGCACCTGCTGGATTATGCGGCAACCAAGGCGGCAATCCTCAATTACAGCCGTGGCCTGGCGAAACAGGTGGCGGAAAAAGGAATTCGTGTGAATATTGTCGCGCCTGGCCCTATCTGGACAGCGCTGCAAATTTCCGGCGGTCAAACCCAGGATAAAATTCCGCAGTTTGGTCAGCAGACGCCAATGAAGCGGGCCGGCCAACCGGCAGAGCTGGCGCCGGTGTATGTCTATCTGGCAAGCCAGGAATCCAGTTACGTTACCGCAGAAGTGCACGGCGTGTGCGGCGGGGAACATTTAGGCTAACGATGAAGTCGATTAAGATAGCGCACTTCTGTTAAGCAAGGCGCCACTTTAGGCAATAAAAAAGCCGGGTGGCGACTTCGCCTTACCCGGCTTACAGCATCAGCAGAATACTTATTTCGCTTTCGCGGTCTCTTCGCCGACCAGACCAATCTTGAGATAGCCCGCCTGATGCAGCATATCCATCACTTTCATCAGGGTTTCATACTCTACGGTTTTATCCGCGCGGAAGAAAATCGTAGTATCCTTTTTCCCTTCCGTCAGGGCCGTTAGCTCGGCAATCATCGTATCATCCGTCACCGGATCGTTACCGATAAACATGGTGTTATCCGCTTTCACCGACAGATAAACCGGTTTTTCCGGACGCGGCTGTGGCGTACTGGTAGAAGCGGGCAGATTCACCTTGACGTCCACCGTCGCCAGCGGCGCAGCCACCATAAAGATAATCAGCAGAACCAACATGACATCGATAAACGGCGTCACGTTGATTTCATGCATTTCGCCGTTGTCATCCAGGTTCTCGTTAAGACGCATTGCCATGACGCATTACCCTACCCGTAATTTCTGCGCGGCGCGTACCGGCTGCGCACTGGCGCTCGCATTCAGATCGAGATCGCGGCTTTGCAGCAGCAATACCTGCGCCGCCACGTCGCCCAGCGTTGCTTTGTAACTGCCTATCTGACGTGCGAAGATGTTGTAAATGACGACCGCCGGGATCGCGGCTACCAGCCCAATCGCCGTCGCCAGCAGCGCTTCCGCAATACCAGGAGCAACCACCGCCAGGTTGGTGGTCTGCGTTTGCGCAATACCGATGAAGCTATTCATAATGCCCCATACGGTGCCAAACAACCCGACGAAGGGGGAAATGGCGCCGATCGTCGCCAGATAACCGTTGCCTCGCCCCATGTAGCGGCCAACTGCCGCGACGCGACGTTCCAGACGGAAGCCGGTACGTTCCTTAATCCCTTCGTTATCTTCGCTGCCCTGAGAGAGTTCCAGTTCATTCTGCGCTTCATTGATGAGCTGTGCGCTGAGGCTTTTTGCGCTGAAACCTGCCGCAATGTCGGAAGCCTGATCTAAGGAGCGCGCATCGGCTAATTGCAATTGTTCGCGCTTTAAGCGGCGCTTTTGCGTGAAAAATTCAACGCTTTTACTGAAGAAGATAGCCCAGGTGACGACTGACGCCAGAATCAAACCAATCATCACGCACTTCACGACAATATCGGCGTGCTGATACATGCCCCAGACGGAAAGATCCGTCTGCATCAAATTATTACCCACTCTGTATCTCCAGGACGCAAATCACAAAATCTGAGCATAATAATATCAAAACAACGTCGAATTGATAGTCGTTCTCATTACTATTTACATACTGCCGCACCTTTACTGCTTTTTCTTTGCGCTTACGCATTAAAAAAGCCACCTGTTTTTATTTTGGCAAAATTTTCATCTGTATCACACGTCGCCAGGGTGCAGATGGTTATATTCATGCTAGTTTAGACATCCAGACGGTTAAAATCAGGAAACGCAACATGACGGATAAACAGTTGGATACCAAACTGGTAAACGCAGGACGCAGCAAAAAATACACGCTTGGCTCAGTGAATAGTGTGATTCAACGCGCTTCTTCACTGGTGTTTGACACCGTCGAGGCCAAAAAACACGCTACCCGCAATCGCGCCAACGGCGAATTATTTTACGGACGCCGGGGAACGCTGACCCACTTTTCGCTCCAGGAAGCCATGTGTGAACTGGAAGGCGGCGCCGGATGCGCGCTCTTCCCGTGCGGCGCGGCGGCGGTCGCCAACACCATTCTGGCATTCGTTGAGCAGGGCGACCACATCCTGATGACCAACACAGCCTATGAACCCAGCCAGGATTTCTGCAGCAAAATTCTCGGCAAACTGGGCGTGACGACAAGCTGGTTCGACCCGCTCATCGGCGCTGATATCACTCAACATATTCAGCCGAACACGAAAGTCGTATTTCTGGAATCCCCCGGTTCTATTACCATGGAAGTACATGATATTCCGACCATTGTCAGTGCGGTCAGACGCGTCGCGCCAGAAGCCGTCATCATGATTGATAATACCTGGGCGGCTGGCGTTCTGTTCAAAGCTCTGGAATTCGATATTGATATCTCTATCCAGGCGGGCACTAAATATCTGATTGGTCATTCTGATGCGATGGTCGGGACTGCCGTTGCAAATGCGCGCTGCTGGGAACAATTGCGGGAAAACGCCTATCTGATGGGGCAAATGCTCGACGCCGACACGGCTTATATGACCAGCCGCGGGCTGCGCACGCTCGGCGTCCGACTGCGCCAGCATCAAGAAAGCAGCCTCAAAATCGCCGCGTGGCTGGCGAACCATCCTCAGGTCGCGCGCGTTAATCATCCGGCCCTGCCGGGTAGCAAAGGTCATGCGTTCTGGAAACGAGACTTTACAGGTAGCAGCGGCCTGTTCTCCTTTGTGCTCAATAAAAAGCTGACCGAGGCTGAATTATCAGCCTATCTGGATAACTTTTCGCTGTTCAGTATGGCCTACTCCTGGGGAGGCTACGAATCGCTGATTATTGCTAATCAGCCGGAACAGATCGCCGCGATTCGTCCCGCAGGCGGCGTAGATTTTACCGGTACGCTGGTTCGGGTGCATATTGGTTTAGAGAGTGTTGATGATTTGATCGCTGATTTAGCCGCCGGCTTCGCCAGAATTGTGTAAAGTTGCCGGGGATGGACATATATGCAGACAATTTCCGTGGAAAAGTCTGCGTTTGTTGCGTCCGGGATCAAGGCATCCCGGACGATTCAGGAGTACAATAGGCGAATAAAAGCATAAATGCTGTTCCACAGGAAAGTTCATGGCTGTCATTCAAGATATTATCGCTGCGCTCTGGCAACATGATTTTGCCGCGCTGGCGAATCCACACGTTGTTAGCGTCGTCTACTTTGTCATGTTCGCCACGCTATTTTTAGAAAACGGTCTGCTGCCAGCATCATTCTTACCTGGCGATAGTCTGCTGCTACTGGCAGGCGCGTTGATCGCCCAGGATGTGATGCATTTTTTGCCGACGATTGGCATTCTCACCACCGCGGCCAGTCTCGGCTGCTGGCTAAGTTATATCCAGGGACGCTGGCTCGGTAATACGCGTACCGTCAAAGGCTGGCTGGCGCAGCTTCCGGCAAAATATCATCAGCGCGCCACCTGCATGTTTGACCGCCACGGTTTGTTAGCGTTGCTTGCCGGGCGCTTTCTGGCGTTTGTCCGCACTCTGCTGCCAACAATGGCGGGTATTTCCGGCCTGTCCAACCGCCGGTTTCAGTTTTTTAACTGGTTAAGCGGCCTGCTGTGGGTGACTGTCGTGACCAGCTTCGGCTACGCGCTCAGTATGATCCCGTTTGTTAAGCGCCATGAAGACCAGGTAATGACATTTTTAATGATCCTTCCCGTCGCGCTACTGGTCGCCGGACTGTTAGGTACGCTGGTCGTGGTGATTAAAAAGAAATACTGTAACGCCTGACGTATCCATAATCGGCCAGGATGGCCCGGTTACGCTTCGTTGACCCGTGGCGGGATGCCCCACTTAGCTCCCTTGCATTGTCCGCATTCTTGCCGCATCTTCGCCCGGCGTAACGCCAAAATAACGTTTAAACTCCCGGCTAAACTGCGATGCGCTCTCATAGCCGACCCGCATCGCCGCGGCGCTGGCCTTCATACCGTCGTGAATCATCATCATTCGCGCTTTATGCAGTCGGTAGCTTTTTAAATACTGCAACGGCGAGGTGCTGGTGACCGCCTTAAAATTATGGTGAAACGCCGACACGCTCATGTTCGCTTCTGCCGCCAGTTGCTCAACATTCAGGTTCTCGGTGTATTTCATTTCGATCTGTTTAAGTACGCGACTGATCAGGCTAAAGTGCGTCTGGCGACTAACCAGCGCAAGCAGCGCCCCGCCGCGCGGCCCCATCAGCACATGATAAAGAATTTCGCGAATAATCTGTTTTCCCAGAATCCGCGCATCCAGCGGGCGCTCCATCACATCCAGCAATCTTTCCACCGCACATAAAATCTCGTCCGACAGCGTGGCGGAGTTAATCCCACTGGCCGCCATCGGCAACTGGAAACGCTCATCTTCGCCAATGTCCATGAGCAACTCTTGCAGTTGCAGCACATCAATATCGAGCCGAATACCGGCCAGCGGTACCTCCGGCGTCGCCCAGGTCTCGCATTCAAAAGGGAGCGGCACGGTCAGTAAGAGATATTCATTAGCGTCATAACGAAACTTGCGCTTGTTAATATAGCCAATTTTATGGCCGGAAAAGAGAAATATGATGCCAGGCTGATACATGACCGGCGTGCGCGGCCCCGGTTCAACACCATACAACAGACGAATGCCCGCCAGCCGCTCGCTGATTATTTTATCATTATTTTTTAAATGATTAATTTTATCCGCCAACTGTAAGCAAATTGCTTCACGATTCATAACGCGCCATTTTTTCATCAAATCCACTCCGCTGGATTGTGCGCATTTTTAGCGATTTTCTCCAGCATTCTGGAGAAATAGGCAAAACATTGGCAGAAATGTGCATTGAGAGACATCCCTCACAAGACCACAATGATGACCATCAGGCAGACAGCCGCCTGCCCTCTTTTTACCCACATAAGGGAATGAGCAATGAACAATTTCAAATTACATACCCCTACCCGCATTCTGTTTGGTAAAGGCGCTATCGTCGATCTCCGCGATCAGATCCCGCAGGACGCCCGCGTGCTGATTACCTATGGCGGCGGTAGCGTGAAAAAGACCGGCGTACTGGCGCAAGTTCAGGAAGCGTTAAAAGGACTGGATGTTCGGGAGTTTGGCGGTATTGAACCGAACCCGTCCTATGAAACGCTGATGAAGGCCGTGCAGCTTGTGCGCGACGAAAATATTACCTTCCTGCTGGCCGTTGGCGGCGGTTCCGTACTGGACGGCACCAAATTTATCGCCGCAGCGGCGCAGTATACGGACGGCGTCGATCCGTGGCACATTCTGGAAACCGGCGGTACTGAGATTCGTAGCGCAATCCCGATGGGGTCTGTGCTAACCCTACCGGCAACCGGCTCAGAATCGAACGCCGGCGCAGTCATTTCCCGTAAAACCACTGGCGACAAACAAGCCTTCCACTCCTCGTTCGTGCAACCGGTGTTTGCCGTACTGGACCCGGTCTACACCTATACATTGCCGCCGCGCCAGGTTGCGAACGGCGTCGTGGATGCTTTCGTCCATACCGTTGAGCAGTACGTCACTTACCCGGTTAACGGCAAAATTCAGGATCGTTTCGCCGAAGGCATTTTACTCACACTGATTGAAGAAGGTCCCAAAGCGCTGCAAGAGCCTGAAAACTATGACGTCCGCGCTAACGTGATGTGGGCCGCTACTCAGGCGTTAAATGGCCTGATTGGCGCTGGGGTTCCGCAGGACTGGGCGACGCATATGCTGGGCCACGAGCTTACCGCGATGCACGGTCTCGATCATGCCCAGACGCTGGCTATCATTCTGCCTGCGCTATGGAACGAAAAACGAGACGTTAAACGCGCAAAACTCCTGCAATATGCTGAACGTGTATGGAATATCACCGACGGTTCCGACGACGAGCGTATTGATGCCGCCATTGCCGCCACCCGCCGTTTCTTTGAACAGATGGGCGTGCCTACCCACCTGTCCGATTACGGTCTGGATGGCAGCACTATTCCGGCGCTACTGGCTAAACTTGAGGCGCATGGATGCACAAATTTAGGTGAAAATCAGGATATTACGCTGGATGTCAGCCGTCGGATTTATGAAGCGGCGCGCTAAGGTTTTTTCGCCTCTGACTTTCGTTTTTGGCCATTTCGTCCAGACTTAAGTCACTTAGTCTCGCCGGCCCCGACTCCGGCGAGCCAATTAAAAGAGGAACACATCATGGCTAATCCAACCATTATCAGGCTACAGGATGGCAACGTAATGCCACAACTTGGGCTGGGAGTCTGGAAAGCAAGCAATGAAGAGGTGATCGCGGCGATTCATAAAGCGCTGGAGGTGGGCTATCGATCGATTGATACCGCCACAGCATATCAGAATGAAGAAGGCGTCGGCAAAGCGCTAAAAGCAGCGAGCGTAGCGCGGGAAGAGCTGTTTATCACCACCAAGTTGTGGAATGACGATCAAAAACGTCCCCGCGAAGCCCTGCAGGAGAGTCTGAAAAAACTGCAGCTTGATTATCTCGATCTCTATCTGATGCACTGGCCCGTACCGGCTATCGATCACTATGTCGACGCCTGGAAAGGCATGATCGCGCTGCAAAAAGAGGGGCTGGTAAAGAGTATCGGGGTCTGTAACTTTCAGATCCATCACCTCCAGCGTCTGATCGATGAAACCGGCGTTACCCCTGTGATCAACCAGATCGAGCTTCACCCCTTGATGCAACAGCGCCAGCTACATGCGTGGAATGCGACGCATAAAATCCAGACCGAGTCCTGGAGCCCGCTGGCGCAGGGTGGCGAAGGCGTATTCGATCAGAAAGTGATTCGCGAACTGGCGGATAAATACGGCAAAACGCCCGCCCAGATTGTTATTCGCTGGCATCTGGACTGCGGGCTGGTCGTCATTCCGAAATCCGTCACCCCTTCCCGTATCGCGGAAAACTTTGCTGTCTGGGATTTCCGTCTCGATAAAGATGAATTAGGCGAGATCGCAAAACTGGATCAAGGAAAACGCCTCGGCCCCGATCCGGATCAGTTCGGCGGTTAAGCCGGATTTATCGCACGCCATGCCCGACGATGTCGTCGGGCTTTTTTGCATTCCGAAACATTAAGAAACAATTACGCGCATTTAACAGTATATTTCCCCCACACACAAGCGCAGAATTATTCTGATTTTATGAATAATTATTCATATTTATTATGAATTTACTTAATGCATATAAAATATTTATGGATGTGTGATTGTGGCGGAAAAAAAATCTCAGGGCGTCAAATGGCTCCCATTCATTCTTATTCTGGTTATCGCCGCCGGACTGTGGCAGCTAACGCCCCCTTCCGGGTTAAGCGCGCCGGCCTGGCATTCCGCGATTATTTTTGTCGCGACGATCGCCTCTATCGTGGCGAAAGTGCTGCCTATTGGCGCGGTCGGTATTATTGGTATCACCGTCTTTGCGCTCGCCTATGCTGCCGGCGACAAAACGGCCAGCGGCGCGATTACCACGGCCTTGAGCGAGCTGAACAGTTCGCTGATCTGGCTTATCGTCGTCGCCTTTATGATTGCCCGTGGGTTTATCAAAACCGGGCTGGGTCGGCGTATCGCCCTACAAATGATCCGTCTGTTAGGTAAACGAACGCTGGGTCTGGCTTATGGTCTGGCGTTTGCCGATCTGATCCTCTCCCCCGCGATGCCCAGTAACACCGCGCGCTGCGGCGGCGTGATTTACCCGATCGCCGACTCGCTGGCGCGCAGCTTTGATTCACATCCGGAAGATGAGTCTCGCAGCAAAATCGGCACCTTTCTGATCACCTGTATTGGCAATGTTAACGACGTCACTGCCGCACTGTTTATGACCGGTTAT
The DNA here is from genome assembly GCF_046550775.1 of Salmonella sp. SAL04202. NCBI lineage: Bacteria > Pseudomonadati > Pseudomonadota > Gammaproteobacteria > Enterobacterales > Enterobacteriaceae > Salmonella > Salmonella sp. SAL04202. Next base: position 469,706 of record NZ_JBGDXK010000002.1, read on the forward strand.
ACGGGTAACCTGCTGGCGGTAAAACTGGCGGCGAACGCCGGCGTTACGTTGAGCTGGGGAAGCTGGTTTATCGCCGCGCTCCTGCCTTGCCTGGTCTCTTTTCTTATCGTCCCGCTGCTGGTCTACTGGCTGACCCGTCCGGAAATTAAACATACGCCGGATGCGCCGGATTTGGCGCGCAAAGAGCTGGCGCAAATGGGCAGTATGACGCGCGGCGAGTGGCTCATGCTGGCGACCGTCGGCGTGTTGCTGGTGCTATGGATTTTTGGCAGCTCGCTCGGCGTGGATGCCACGACGGCCTCTTTTGTCGGTCTCTCTATTTTATTACTGAGCGGCGTGCTCACCTGGGAAGACGTTAAAAGCGAAAAAGGCGCCTGGGATACGTTGATTTGGTTTGCCGCGCTGCTGATGATGGCTAACCAGTTGAAGAAACTAGGATTCACCAGCTGGTTTGGCAACCTGATTGGCGACAGCATCGGCAGTACGATGCATGGAACCAGTTGGATAATCATCCTGCTGCTGCTTAACGCAGCCTATTTTTATACCCACTATTTTTTCGCCAGCGGCAACGCGCAAATCGCCGCGCTGTATGCGGTATTTCTGGGTGTCGGTCTGCATCTGAATATACCGGCAGCGCCGATGGCGCTTATGCTGGCGTTTACCAGCAGCCTGTACTGCTCTCTTACGCAGTATACCCACGCACGCGGCCCCATTCTTTTTGGCGCCGGCTATGTACCGACGGGCGTCTGGTGGCGAACGGGATTTATTATCAGCCTCTTTAATCAGGCGGTCTTTTTGACAGTCGGCCTCGCATGGTGGAAAGTGCTGGGTCTTTACTAAACTCAGTCGCGGAGATAATCGAGCGGTTAACCGTCTCTTCCGGCCCGACATTTGTCGGGCTTTTCGGAAATCATCAACTCCCCCCGTTAGCCCGCACTTGTTAATATTTACAACTCCGCCTCTTCATCAAGGATGTCATCATGAAAGCGTGGTCAACAGGGTCGTTGCCTCTGCTTCTTCTGCTATTTAGTACTGCGGTGTTTGCCGGAGAATCCCCGGAGCAGGCGATTACCCGACTGTATCAGCCGCTGGTGGAAAATAGCGACAAAATATTGTCAGGTGGATTTATCGTCGATTTACGGACGAATGCCAATGTGACAACGGGAGGTATAACGCCCTGGCTGAGCAATAATCTTCTTTGCCGCTGTCAGGACGAGATGTTTGTCTCCGCCGAATTGATTGATACCACGCCGCTGAATGCCGGACGTATTCATGCTCTGGTACAACTGACGCTTAATAAAGAGAACGTCGGCGCTCATCGCTTGTTAGGGCTAACGCTGGTTCGCGATCGCGACAGCGAACTCTGGTTAGTGGAAGATACCGACGACGGAAGCGAACTCCCCAAAAGTCTGCGCAGTGAAATCCGTGAAGATACGAGGATAAAAAGTACGGCGACAAGTGCTGAACCGGGGAGAGATTCATTCTCCTGGCCGATATCTATGGCGGCCTTGCTGGCCAATCCAGAAAAATACCATCTGCAAAAAATAGTGGTCATCGGCGTCGGAAATATCGAATTTGAAGGTAACGCGCTATTCCTTGATAAAGACGCCTGGTTGAATAACGTTGACGGCAACAGCCTGTGGCTGGATATCGGCTTTCCTAACCCGGTCATTACCCTCGCCAAAGCGCGTCAGCTTAACGGCGATTATGTGATGATCGCGGGAACGTTCGATATGGACATGAACGGCCATTTCGGCGCGTGGCCCGGCGGCATTACCGATATCACACGCTACGAGCGCGTAGTATCGCGGGCGGAAAATGAACGTAAAAGGCAGCAGGATATTAAAGAACTCGAGGCCGAAATGGCTAAACAAAAGAGTAAAAAATAATACTGCTTACAGACTCAGATCGGATGGATTAAACCGGGAATAAGGAAACGCCCAATGAAACATATCCTCCTCTTGCTCAGTTTTTTTTTGACGATTCCCGCGCTGGCGCAAACGCCGCCGTTATCGCCAGATCAGACGGTCAGACAGATTTACCATAGCTATGAAATAGGATCTGATTCCCTCTATTTTGGTGATACAACGGAAAAATCGCTTATTTCCACGCGGATGAAAAACGTCATTCTCCTGAACGATCGGTTGACCTTACCGGGCGATATTGGCTGGCTGGACTCCGATCCGCTTTGTGACTGCCAGGAATATGACCACCTGGTGTTGGAAAATATAACCATTCACCAGACAGATGTCTCTCATGCTGACGCCACCGTACAGTTTCGCCCTTTCAAAGACTCTCCGGAAGCCATCACACAAACGCTGAAACTGATCGCCGAAGGCGACCGCTGGCTTATTGACGATATTATCAGCCCGCAAGGCAGTCTCTGGCAGGCAATTAATAGCGAAAATCAGAAAACCCTTGCGTCGCTGCGATCGCTGCAAAGAGAGCGCCCACAACATTTTGTCCGTGAACTTTTCAACCGTCTGGATGATTATAGCTGGCCGTGGACATGGGTTGTTTCCGCACAGTATCGCCAGGCGGTGAATGATTATTCTCAGACAGCATATAAAAATAATGATATTCCTGCATTTGGCCGCCTTAGCCATTTTGCCTGGCCGTGGCGCTGGACGACATCATCTGCGTATCGTAACGCCTTTCTTGCCGACGCCCCTATAACCATCGAACCTGATAACGATCAGGATACGGAAATGGAAACCGATAAGTTATATTTCTATGATAATCCGATATTTTTTGGCAAAGAATCGCAATTTGCCAGGTTGAATAGCATTCAGGTGATTGCAGAAAATAACGATCGCGCACGTATCCATGTCCGTTTTACGCTGACCGATTCGTCAACGAAAGTGCAGGATTTATTGCTTCACCGCACGCAGGGCCAATGGGAGATTGAAGACTTTATCCGCCCGGATGGTGGAAGCCTGCTAAAAGCAATGCAACAGACCACCCGCCGGCGCTTATCTACTATTTCACCCAAATAAGAGAAAATTAAGGAACAATAAATGAAAAAATTTTTACTGTGGGAACCATTATTCTGGCGACCAGTCTGTTAAGCGGTTGCGTGAATGAAGAAAGAGTTAATCATTTGTCCTCTGATATTCAGACTCTGAATGCCAAAATAGACAGACTCCAGCGGGATATCAACGCCCTGCGCCCGGAGGTTTATGCGGCCAAAGCCGAGGCCAGTCGTGCGAACACGCGTCTTGATGCGAAGGATTTCTTCGATTGCCTGCGCCTGTATTCAGATTATTAAGCTGTTGCGTTGCTGGCTATCGCACAATAACAAGATATCGCCGGGTTCAGATCCATCCAGATAAACGAAGCGCCGTTTATTACGCTGGTACGGAGATTTCCCGCCAACAAACACAGGAGAAAACGATGACCGTTGCAGATACCGTATTGATTAACGGCAAAGTGGCGACAGTCGATCGTCATTTTCGTTTCACCCGCGCCATCGCGGTGAAAAACGGCTGGATCATCAACGTCGGCGAAGATGAAGAGATAAAAACACATATCGGCCCCGACACGCAGATTATTGATCTGCAAGGCAAGCTGATTCTGCCCGCCGCCCACGATGCCCATGTGCACATTAGCTGGTTGGCGGCGAGCTGGAAATGCGTTAATTGCAGCACGGCACGCACGCTGGAGGCGCTTTTAGCGCTGCTGCGCGAGCGAGCGGCAACAACGCCTCCCGGCCAGTGGATCCACGCCTGCGGCTTCAACCCCGCCATCATCGACAGCCGCCGCCCGCTGACGCGTCATGACATCGACAGCGCGACGCCCAACCACCCTGCCTTTCTGGCCCTCTGGGATGGTCACTCCTGCCTCGTCAACAGCAACGCGCTGGAGATCGTCGGCATCACCCGCGAGACGCAAGATCCCATCGGCGGGTACATTGGTAAAACGCCAGACGGCGAACCGGACGGCAACTTCCTGGATATCCCGGCGCTGCAATTGATTACACAAGCCATGCCGCGCCCGACGGTGGAAGAACTAAAAGAAAACATTATCGCGGCCCAGCGCTTTATGAACCGTGAAGGCTATGCCAGCTATACGGAAGGCGCTATGGGGCCGGGCGAGACGGGCGCCGCTGGCGTATCCGGCATTGCCGCTTACCGCCAGCTACTGGAAGAAAAAAAGCTCACGGCGCGCGTCTCTCTCGCCTTTTATGCCGCCGATAAAGGCGTTCAATCTTATGAGATTTTAAAACACACGCTGGACGCCAGCGGGCTACCGGAATTCCCCGATAAAAACTGGCTGGACTGCCACAGCGTGAAGATATTCTGCGACGGCGTGCCGATGTCGCACACGGCGTGGATGAATCAAGATTACGCCGACAGGCCGGGTTGGGCTGGCCGTTCGGTATTTTGCGGCCCAACGGCCAGCGAAGAAGAACAAATTCAGGAATTTCATAAAATGGCCCTGCTGGCGCATCAGCGCGGCTACCAGTTAGCCGTTCACGCGGTCGGCGATAAAGCGGTAAAGGTCACCATCGACGGCTTCATTAACGCCATTCAAACCTGCCCTGGCCCGCAGCGCCGCCACTATGTGCTGCATGGTTCAATGGGGGATCGCGAAGATTTCGTCAAGGCGGCGAAATACGGCATTATCTTGTCCGAACAACCCTCCCCCAGCGGATCGGCATACGACTACGAGCGCCGGGCGCAGGTCTGCGGAATCAAAGGCGAAATCGGTAAGGGGCTGAAAGATATCATCGACCTTGGCGTCACGGTGGCGGGCGGCTCCGACGGTATTATGGATCTCGTCAACTGGCGGCAAATGGTGCAGGCGGCGGTCACGCGCAAATCGGCGTCCAGCGGCAAGATTATCCGCCCAGAGCTGGCGATAAGCGTGGCGGACGGCGTGCGAATGTACACTATCAATGCGGCGTATCAGGAGTTTCAGGAACAGGTTCGCGGCTCTATCGAAGTGGGAAAAGTAGCCGATTTTCAGGTACTGGACAGGGACATTTTCTCGGTGCCGCATGAGGATATCGGCAATAGCCAGGTACTGCTGACGATGGTTGACGGCAACATCGTCTGGCAATGCCAGGAACAGGTATTGCAGATAAGGAAAGGCGGATGAAAACCGGGCGGCGGTGTTTTTTCTTGTTAATACTTTGCGCTTTTAGCCATGGCGCGCAGTGCAGTGAAACGCTTGCGCAGGCGATTACGCGTATTTACGGCTCCCCACAGGATCGGATGAATTATGACATCTGGCTGCGCGGTGAAATGTTAGAGAACCACCGTACCGCATCCGTCGCCAGCAAACCACTTTTTGACACGCCGGCTAATGCACTGTGTTTTTGCCATAACCCAAACGATATCTCCGTTGAAATACGTCAGGCAAACTCCTTTGCCAGTGATAAATTCGCTGAGGCGGACATTACCCTGAAAGAAAAAAATCACTCGCGCTGGCTAACGCTTCAGTTGCATAAACCGCACGATCGCTGGCTGATTGCCGATGTTGATAATATCGATGATCCGCTGCCGTCACTGGGGCGACAGCTTCACAATGACACACAATTAAAATTATTAATCGCCCCACAACTGGCAACCAATAATCAAAAAATCGCAGATGTGACTATTGCAGAATTACTTGCTCATCCAGACGAATACCATAGTAGAAAAGTTCGCGTTCGTGGTCTGGTCCTCACTGGCTTTGAGCGCCACGCTATTTATGGCGATCCACAGCAAGATGGATTATGGCTGGAAAATTTTCTCGTGCCCTATACCGTAAGCCGTAACCACACAGAGGAGTCGATGGTAGTTGAAGGCACCTTTGATATGCGTGTATCCGGACATTTAAGTCAATATCCCGGTGGAATAACAAATATTACCCGTTATGAGAAAGTGCAGCCCACAAGGGCGAGTACTGTTACAGATATTTCATTCACCGATCTTCTTCAGCACCCGGATAATTATCATCAGAAAAAAATACGTTTACGCGGATACGTTATTCTCGGTTTTGAACATGCGGCGATTTATGCCAATAAAGATGCAATGCAGAGAGAAAATGGATTTTGGTTGGGAAACTTCGTCACTAATATTCCTCTCGACCTCCAGAAGGACGGAGGATACGAGGTGCTAATTGAAGGCTCTTTTAATAAAGACGAGCATGGTCATATGGGGCTCAGCGCAGGCGAAATAACCGACATCTCTCATTACGAGGCAATAGCGCTACCAGAAAACGTAATTCAGATTAAAAACCAGGGAGCAAAGGAATGAACAACACCCTGATTTTAAATAGCAATAATATTCTCTCTACCGGGTTTATCGTCGATTTACGCAGTAATGCAAATGTCACTACAAGACGGCAGCCTGCTGGCGCAAATGCGCACGGTAACCACCCGCATAGAAAGGAGTAAAAATATGTATCGTTCACTTTGCCCAATCTGCCGTGTAAACCGGCTAATGACGCCTCACGAAGTGTGCGACGTCTGTTTTAATAAGATAAAGAGGCGCTGGGTTCATTCCCGTCAATTCTGGGAGAACGTTTCAGGAGAGAGCGAAGCACAACGGCGCGGCCAGAGAGAAACCAGTGTAACGCAAGAGCAACATAAACATAACGTTGATTTTCGCATCAACAGCGAAATAGAACGCTGGAAAATCCGCACATCCCCCAAGTTAACCGCCGTCAGCGTAGCCATAGACATTATTGATGGCACGGGCGAGGCAATAATGGATTGCGGCGCAGAAAGTGAATTAGCCTGGCATTTACAGCGGCTTAATTTCGTCAGCGATTGTATCGACCGGCTTAATGACGATCTTTTTCTCCCGGCAAGCAGAGAGCAGCTCAACAACTGTAAGAAAATGGCCTTCGATTTCTGGCGTCAGAAAGACCCTGATGGCAATCTGCGTGAAATATCTCAATATATCCGTCATGTCACTGACGATAAACACCGTGCGAAATGGGATGCTAAAACGCTATTAGGCATGATGGCTTCAGACGTAGACGATCTGGATTTTATGTGGACACAATTTATTGAAAGCGCTGTGGCCTGCGTAGAAGATGAGTTCAGCACTGCAACATGGATGATGTTATTTGATAAACACTTTTCGGCTGAGATCCAGCAATGGGCCATATCAACAGAAGAGTCGTGGTGAGCTGTATTTTTAACCAAACTGTTATGAAGTGGTGATTATGTTCATTTCAGGTATGGTGTCCGGCGCAATAATGGGAGCGATGATAACGTATTTGCCGGGATTACGAAAAGTGATGCGTGATAATAAACAGGATTAACAAATGAAACGGAAAAATTTAACACCAATACTCATCACCATTATGCTAAGTGGTTGCGCCAATCATGAAAAAATCGATAGGCTAGCTCGCGATATTCAGACATTGCAGGCCAGAGTTGCGCAGGTGGAACAGGACATTAATGCGCTACGCCCAGAGGTTATCGCGGCAAGCACGGCGGCGGCACAAGCCAATTTGCGCCTTGATGCTGTCTGCATGCAGCCTGGTAGCCCTTGTTACCATCCACGTTTGTAGGCTGATAAGCGCAGCGCCATCAGGTTATTTTTAAACAAGATGCAGGCTTAGAAAAACTTAGCCCGGAATAAACCACAAGGAAGAAAAATGAATAAAACCATAATATTAATTTCGCTAACATTGTGTCTTAGCGGCTGTTCCAATAGCGCAAAAATTGAACAGCTGGATCAAAATATTCAGGCATTAAATAGCAAAATTAATCAACTTCAACAGGATATTAATGCCCTGCGCCCGGAAATTCAGGCAGCAAAAGACGAGGCGGCAAGAGCAAATTACCGGATAGACGATCGTAACAGCCCATTCTCACCAAGATTATAAATCTCCCGGCAGCATTAACGCTGCCGGGATAACCTTCTTAACGACCTGCTGACGTTTTAGCGCGCTTTTTCGCACCTGCATTCACAGGACGAGATGGCGCAACCGGTGCTTTCTTTGCTCCCGCAGGCGTCTGCCGCTGATGTTCCACCGGCGTATGCTTGGTCAACGCCGGGCGCGTGTTGCGGTTCTGGCGACGCGCTTCGCGCATCTCTTCAATGGTCGGCGCAGGCACCAGACACTCACGGCGACCGCCAATCAAATGCTTTTTCCCCATCGCTTCCAGCGCCTGGCGAATCAGCGGCCAGTTCGCCGGATCGTGATAACGCAGCAGCGCTTTATGCAGGCGACGTTGCCTGTCTCCCTTCGGCACCACCACATCTTCACTCTTATAACCAATTTTACCCAGCGGGTTTTTGCCGGTGTAATACATGGTGGTCGAATTCGCCAACGGCGACGGGTAGAAGTTCTGCACCTGATCCAAACGGAAGCGGTGGCGCTTGAGCCACAGCGCCAGATTCACCATATCCTCGTCCCGCGTGCCCGGATGCGCGGAGATAAAATACGGGATCAGATACTGCTCTTTTCCAGCCTGTTTAGAGTAAAGGTCAAATAACTCTTTAAAGCGATCGTAGCTGCCCATACCCGGCTTCATCATTTTCGACAGCGGACCTTCTTCAGTATGCTCCGGCGCAATCTTCAGATAGCCGCCCACATGATGGCTCGCCAGCTCTTTAATGTAGCGAGGATCTTCTACGGCGATGTCGTAGCGCACGCCGGAGGCAATTAAGATTTTCTTAATGCCTTTCAGCTCACGGGCGCGGCGATAAAGATTGATCGTCGGCGTATGGTCAGTATCCATATGCGGACAGATATCCGGATAGACGCATGACAGGCGACGACAGGTCTGCTCCGCACGCGGCGACTTACAGCGCAGCATATACATGTTCGCGGTAGGACCGCCCAGATCGGAGATCACGCCGGTAAACCCCGGCACCGTGTCGCGGATCGCTTCGATCTCGTTGATGATAGAGTCTTCTGAACGGCTCTGAATGATGCGCCCTTCATGTTCAGTGATCGAGCAGAAAGAGCAGCCGCCAAAGCAGCCGCGCATGATATTGATCGAAAAGCGGATCATCTCATAGGCCGGAATACGGGCATTGCCGTAAGCCGGGTGCGGCACACGCTGATACGGCAGCGCAAACACGCTATCCATCTCTTCAGTGGAGAGCGGTATGGCGGGCGGGTTGATCCAGACATAGCGGTCGCCGTGTTTTTGCATCAGCGCCCGCGCGCAGCCAGGGTTAGTTTCGTGATGCAGAATACGCGACGCATGGGCGTACAGCACCTTGTCGCCTTTCACCTTTTCAAAGGATGGCAGCAGGATATAGGTTTTTTCCCACGGCTTCGGACGCGGCGGCTGCACGGTAATCGCTTTAGCTTCCTGCTTTTTCGGCGCGACCGGCTTGTTATCCGCGCACGGCAGATCCTCACCATAGGGGTGGGGAATTGGATCGATTTTACCCGGCGTGTCCAGACGAGTGGAGTCGACGCCGCTCCAGCCAGGCAGCGCTTCTTTAACCATAATCGCAGTGTTACGCACGTCGCGAATCTGATCGATGGTTTCGCCCATTGCCAGACGGTGCGCCACTTCCACCAGCGGACGCTCGCCGTTGCCAAACATCAGCATGTCGGCTTTGGAATCGACTAACACTGAACGACGCACAGTATCAGACCAGTAGTCGTAATGCGCGGTACGGCGCAGACTGGCCTCAATGCCGCCGAGGATCACCGGGACATCTTTCCACGCTTCTTTGCAACGCTGGGTATAGACCAGCGTGGCGCGGTCCGGGCGTTTGCCCGCGACGTTATCTGGGGTGTAGGCGTCATCGTGGCGCAGCTTACGGTCAGCGGTGTAACGGTTGATCATCGAGTCCATGTTGCCGGCGGTGACGCCGAAGAACAGGTTCGGTTTTCCCAGACGCATAAAGTCGTCTTTGCTGTTCCAGTCCGGCTGGGCGATGATCCCCACGCGGAAGCCCTGCGCTTCCAGCATACGACCGCAAATCGCCATGCCGAAGCTCGGATGGTCGACGTAGGCGTCGCCGGTTACCAGAATAATGTCGCAGCTATCCCAGCCAAGTTGATCCATCTCGTCACGTGACATCGGCAAAAACGGCGCCGGCCCAAAGCAGGCGGCCCAGTACTGCGGCCAGGAGAAAAGGTCGCGATCCGGTTGGATCAGGGAGATAGCGCTCATATTGCTTCCAAAACGATTGGCAAAAAAATAATCAAAGGTCGGGGATTATAAGCCGTATCTATAGCGAAAATGAAGGAGATTATCGCCTTATATGCAGGGCTGGCGCGAAATAGAAACAACTTTCAACGGCCTGGCCTGAGGTGTTTGAAATTGGTCTTATGAATATCTTCAAATTGGTATGCAATTAATTATACCCACGTCTAAAAACGCAGTATCGTCATAACAACAAAAAGTAAAAAAACATTACATTATCAGCAATATATAAAAAATTTTCGCCGAATTTCTCACGACACTGTTTTTACCATGACTTTCTTCTGTGAACCAGATCTCTTTCTTTGGTCTATTGATTAAATTAAATTGGCTGACAGAATTCAGGGGATAAAGAACACCATCAACACGCCTTTCCCCTACGCAATACCTTACGTATCAGCAGGTTATTAATTAATCAACGATAACCACAGGAATCCCAACCTATAAGGAAGCAGATATGAAAAACACACGTTCATTCACAACATCAGCGGTATTACTGGCCGGCTGTTTGCTACTGGCATTTCCATCGCTCGCCAAAACCACGCTGAAACTGAGCCACAATCAGGATAAAAGCCACGCCGTTCACAAAGCGATGAGCTATCTGGCCGATAAAGCGAAAGCCTATTCGGACGGCGAATTAAATATTCGTATTTACCCCAACGCCACGCTGGGCAACGAACGTGAATCGCTGGAATTGATGAACTCCGGCGCTCTGCAAATGGTGAAAGTCAATGCGGCATCGCTGGAGTCTTTTGCGCCGGAATATAGCGTGTTTAGCCTGCCGTTTTTATTCCGTGACCGCGATCACTACTACAACGTACTGAAAAGCGACTTAGGGAAACGCATTCTCGCGTCCTCCGAAAGCAAAGGCTTCGTCGGCTTAACCTGGTACGACGGCGGCGCCCGCAGTTTTTACGCTGGTAAGCCCATCACTCAACCCGACGATTTAGCCGGTATGAAAATCAGAGTGCAGCAAAGCCCCAGCGCTATCGCGATGGTGAAAGCGCTCGGCGGCGTGCCGACGCCGATGGCGCAAGGCGAACTCTATACCGCGCTCCAGCAAGGCGTGGTCGATGGCGGCGAAAACAACCCCGTGGTTTATGCCGATATGCGTCATGCGGAGGTGGCGAAATTCTATTCCCGCGACGAGCACACGATGGTGCCGGATGTCCTGGTCATCAGTACCAAAGTACTTAACAAATTGAGCGATAAAGAGCGGAAAGCGTTATATAAAGCCGCAGATGAATCCATGCAGCAAATGAAAGACGTCATCTGGCCCGCCGCGGAAAAAGAGGCTTATGAGAGCATGAAGGCCATGAACGCGACCGTTGTTGATATTGATAAATCCGCGTTCAAACAGCGTGTTAAGCCCTTGTTTGATGAGTTCCGCGCGAAAGATGCTCAGTCAGCGAAGGATCTGGAATACATCGAGAATATGTAAATCTGCCGGGCAGGGTTCTCCTGCCCTTTACAGGATGTAATATGCGAATACTCACCAATGCACTGAACAAAATACTGGCCGGGTGCTGCTGTATTATTCTGGCGGTCATGGTTGCCTGCGTATCCTGGCAGGTGGCGGCGCGCTTTATATTCAACGCGCCAAGCAGCACGCTCGACGAATTCACCCAGATTCTTTTTATGTGGATGATTCTGTTAGGCGGCGTCTATACCGCCGGATTAAAAAAACATTTAGCTATCGATTTGTTAGCGCAAAAACTCTCCCGAACGCCCGCCCTCGTGCTCGACAGTATCATTCAGGTGATTATTACCGTGTTCGCGCTGATTTTTATGGTGTACGGCGGTGATATTATTGTTGAAAAAGCGGCGCACGTCAGCCAAATGTCCCCGGTATTAAAATGGCCTATGGATAAAGTCTATTGGGTCATGCCGATTAGCGGCGTCATCCTGGTGTACTACACCATTGTGAACGTTATTGATAATTATCATCAGCGCCATCTTCGCTAACGAGGGATATATGGACTTTGAATATATTTACCCAATAATTGTTTTATTTGGCAGCTTTGCCATTATGCTGGCGGTCGGCGTTCCTATTACATTCGCTATCGGGCTGTCGTCCTTATTCTCAATCCTGATAGCCCTTCCCCCGGATGCGGCAATCTCGGTTATTTCACAAAAAATGACCGTCGGTCTCGATGGCTTTACGCTGCTGGCGATCCCCTTTTTTGTGTTAGCCGGCAATATCATGAATACCGGGGGAATCGCCCGGCGCCTGGTGAATCTGGCTCAGGCGTTAGTTGGCCGCCTTCCCGGTTCGCTGGCGCACTGCAATATTCTGGCGAACACCCTGTTTGGCGCGATATCCGGCTCGGCTGTCGCTTCTGCGGCCGCGGTGGGCGGCATCATGTCGCCATTACAGGAAAAAGAGGGCTACTCTCCGGCGTTCTCTACGGCGATCAACGTCGCTTCGGCGCCGATTGGCCTGATGATCCCGCCCAGCAACGTGCTAATTGTCTATTCGCTGGCTAGCGGCGGCACCTCTGTCGCCGCCCTGTTTTTGGCGGGCTACCTGCCCGGCATCTTAACCGCGCTGGCTTTAATGACGGTAGCGGCGCTGTATGCCCATCGCCACCATTACCCGGTTGCCGAACGCATCAACCTGCGACAGTTTCTGTCGGTATTCCGCGATTCGTTGCCCAGCCTGTTGCTGATATTTATTATTATCGGCGGCATTATCGGCGGCGTATTTACGCCAACAGAGGCCTCTGCGATCGCGGTAATCTATAGCCTGGCGCTGGCGGCCATTTATCGAGAAATTAATGTGAGTAAGTTGCGCGATATTCTGCTGGATTCGGTAGTAACCAGCTCTATTGTTCTCTTACTGGTCGGCTGCTCAATGGGAATGTCATGGGCGATGACCAATGCCGATGTTCCTGAACTGATTAATGAAATGATTACCAGCGTGTCCGAAAATAAATGGGTCATCTTGCTGATTATCAATCTCATTTTGTTACTCGTCGGGACGTTTATGGATATTACCCCGGCTATTCTGATCTTTACGCCTATTTTCCTTCCCATTGCTCAACATCTGGGAATCGACCCTGTCCATTTTGGCATTATTATGGTTTTCAATTTAACCATCGGACTGTGTACGCCCCCGGTAGGCACTATTTTGTTCGTCGGTTGCAGTATCGGCAAAATCAGTATTGATAAAGTCGTCAAACCGCTATTACCGATGTTTCTGGCACTCTTTATGGTCATGGCGATGATTTGCTACTTCCCGCAGTTGAGTCTGCTGCTTCCCACGCTGTTTGCTCCTTCCTGAAAACCCTGACGGGTCTGCGCTATTCAGACCCGTACTCGGACGCTTTACGACGCTGGATTCACCAGCATTTGCCCAATCGAGCCGCGGTCAGCCATTTCCAGCGTCTGGCTGTTGAAATAGAACGGGAAGTGCGGCCAGGACGGCTGACCGTAATAGACCAGCAGTTCGACTTGCCCATCCACCCAGACGGTATCTTTCCAGCCTCTATCTTCCGGGAACGGCATAGCGCCGTTGACGTTACGAATCAGGAAAGAGACGCCCTCAATATGGAACGACTGCGGCATATCGGCGCGTACCGTCCAGCGCTCCCAGGTGCCTTGTTGGGCGGTAATATCAATGCGATTCACATCCCACAGTTGGCCGTTAATCCCCGGATCGTCGCCAAGACTGATGTCCCGACTGCGGACAGGCGCGCCGCTCATGATCTCCGTCGGCAACAGACGCATCGGCAGATTATCGGTCACCAGCGGCAGCAATCCGGTTGGCCGTAACGTCAGCACCAGGGTCGAAACCAGAATACTGGAAGGCTCAAAGAAACCGCGAATCCGATCGACTATGCTGGCCGCTTCCCCGCAGGTGATCGAGACTTCGTCGCCGTTGGTCATATCAACCAGGATTTCACGTCGCTCGCCGGGCGCCAGTGACAACTGTTTGACGGAAACCGGCGCAGGTAAAAAGCCCTGATCGCCTGAAATCACATGCAGCGCCCGGCCATCGCTCATCTGAAGCTGATAGCGCCGCGAGTTCGAGGCGTTCAACAACCGTAACCGCACCCAGCCGCGGGACACTTCGACATAGGGGCTTTGCGCGCCGTTCACCAGCAGAGTATCGCCGACAAAACCACCGCTTCCCGGTTCGCTATACTCCGGCGTCCCAAAGTTATCCAGCCGTTTATCCTGGATAATGACGGGAAAATCATCCACGCCGTAATGGTTCGGAATGGGCAGCGTTTTACTGATGTCGTCTTCGACCAGCCACATTCCGGCCAGGCCGTTATACACCTGCTGCGCAGTGCGGTTAGGCGTGTTAGCGTGATACCACAGCGTGGCGGCGCTCTGACGAATCGGCAACACCGGCGCCCAGTCCGCGTTCGGCGACATCATACGCGCCGGGCCACCCATCAGCGGCCCCGGCACCAGTAAACCAGCAACCGTCATGGAGACATTTTCTGCCAGGCGGTTGCTATAGATGAGTTTAACGTCATCGCCTTTCCAGACGCGGATTGTCGGCCCCAGATAACGACCGTTCACTCCCCAGACCGGCGCGCGCGTGCCTTGCGTAAAGGACCAGTGCGCTCGCTGTAGCGTCATAAACAACGGCTGCCCGCGACGGGACTCCAGCAACGGCGGAACAGGCAACGGCTGTTGCTGACCGGCAGCATTCGCCCTGAGGGGAATCGCGCCTGCACATAGTGCGATTCCCGATGCCTGAAGAAACTGACGCCGACTGAATGACATATAAGCTCCATGTAAAACAGGCTAAAGAGTTGTGCCTGAAAAAATGATTTCTACAATAACAGAGTAAGGCTGCTTAAACCTTACCGGTCGCTTCACGTTCCGCAACCTCTTTATCAAGTTCCGCGATTTTTTGCTCCATTAACGCACGGCAGTGGGCCGCCAGCTCGCGAACCTGATCTTTACCATATTCGCTGACGTCGACTGGCGGCAGCATTTCCACAATAACCAGTCCGTTGTTCAGGCGGTTTAGATTGACTTTGTTAGAGGTGTTGGAAACGCAGACAGGAATGATCGGCACACCAGCCGCGATAGCCGCATGAAACGCGCCGGTTTTAAACGGCAGCAGACCGCGTCCCCGGCTACGCGTACCTTCAGGGAACATCCAGATAGAAATACGGCGCTTTTTAAAATGGTTAACCACTGCCGCAATGGTGCTATGCGCTTTGGCGCGGTTATTACGGTCAATCAGCAGATTACCGGTCAGCCAGTACAGTTGCCCAAAAAACGGGATCCAAAGCAGGCTTTTTTTCCCCACCGTCACCGTTGGCGGCTGCACAATATTCGCCGCCGTGACCATATCATAATTATTCTGATGGTTAGCAATATAGATAGCATTGCCATAATTTTCCGCGTCGGCGGGTTTGCGGCACTCCACTTTCAGGCCAAACAGCGGGGCCAGACGGCCGAACATATGCCCAAACGTCGCCACGTGTTTTGGGTTACGTGGGCTGAAAAGGCAGTAAATAGAACCGAAAACACAGACCAGAATGGAGTAAATAACGGTAACAATAAGACGAAAAATATATAGCATAACAACCTCTGAAGGCCTAAGAGCCCGGCATTCTACGTCACCTGAAATTCAGGTTAGGATTTTGGTAAGTGTGGCTCTCTGGAAAAACGTATTGTTAATCGCAATGCACGAATAAACAACGGTTTTACGGGAAATTTTAATGTTAATCCGATCTGAAACCGTAGGCCGGATAAGACGCTACTGCGTCGTCATCCGGCAACGGCAGAGCGCCGGATGGCGGCTTAGATGCCTTGTCCGGCCTACGGGCGCCCCTGTCTTACTCTTCGCTGTCGCCATGACTTACGCGATGCGGCGAATCAATCTCAATGCGATCGATACGCTGCAGGCCGCGCATTAATGTGCCACGGCGTCCGCGTTCGCCGACCACCTTTTGTAACTCTTCAGGGCGCAGTTTGATTTTGCGCTTCCCGACATGGATAGTCAGAGTGCTTTGTGGCGGCAGCACGTACAGGTGCGCCAGTCCATCATCGCCTTTCGCCGCTTCTGCAGAGGGGATATTAATGATCTTATTCCCTTTGCCTTTCGACAGCTGCGGCAGAGAGTCTACCGGGAACATCAACATCCGTCCGGCCTGGGTAATCGCCAGCAGCATATCGTGCTCGTCTTCAATCACCAGCGGCGGCATGACGTGCGCATTTTCCGGCAGTGTAATCAACGCTTTACCGGCACGGTTACGGGCAACCAGATCGTTAAACGTACAAACGAAGCCGTAGCCCGCATCCGACGCCATCAGCAGTTTCTGGTCATCGCCTTCCATCAGCATATGCTCCACGGTCGCCCCCGGCGGCAGCGTGAGTTTGCCGGTCAGCGGCTCGCCCTGCCCACGCGCCGACGGAAGCGTAATGGGATCAATAGCATAGCTGCGCCCGGTGGTATCAATAAACACCACCGGTTGATTGCTCTTACCTTTCACCGCGGCTTTAAAGCTGTCGCCCGCTTTATAGTTAAGCCCCGGCGCATCAATATCATGACCTTTGGCGCTGCGCACCCAGCCCATCTGCGACAGCACGATAGTCACCGGTTCGGACGGCAGCATATCGTGTTCGCTCATCGCTTTAGCTTCTTCGCGCTCACGCAGCGGAGAACGGCGATCGTCGCCATAGGCATCGGCGTCCGCCTGTAGTTCTTTTTTCAGCAAGGTATTCATTTTGCGTTCGGACGCGAGAATGCCCTGCAACTGGTCCCTCTCTTTTTCCAGCTCGTCCTGCTCGCCGCGAATTTTCATCTCTTCCAGTTTGGCGAGATGACGCAGTTTCAGTTCGAGAATCGCTTCCGCCTGGGTTTCGCTGATGCCGAAACGCGACATCAGCGCGGGTTTTGGCTCGTCTTCGCTACGGATAATCTCAATCACTTCGTCGATGTTGAGAAACGCCACCAGCAAACCTTCGAGGATATGCAGGCGTTTAAGCACTTTCTCCAGACGATAGTTCAGACGACGGCGTACCGTGTCGCGACGGAACGCCAGCCACTCGGTGAGGATCTCCAGCAGGTTTTTCACCGCCGGACGACCATCCAGACCGATCATGTTCAGGTTAATACGGTAGCTTTTTTCCAGATCGGTGGTGGCGAACAGATGGTTCATCACCTGCTCCATATCCACACGGTTGGAGCGCGGGACAATCACTAAACGCGTCGGGTTTTCGTGATCTGATTCATCGCGCAGATCGTCCACCATCGGCAGTTTTTTATTACGCATCTGCGCAGCAATCTGTTCCAGCACTTTCGCGCCAGAGACCTGATGCGGCAGCGCGGAAATTACCACGGCACCGTCTTCTTTGGTCCATACCGCGCGCATACGCACGGAGCCCCGCCCGTTTTCGTAAATTTTACGAATTTCCGCACGTGGGGTAATGATCTCCGCTTCGGTCGGGTAATCCGGCCCCTGGACGATATCCAGCAACTGATCCAGCGTCGTTTTCGGCTGCTCAATCAGCGTAATCGCCGCTTTCGCCACTTCGCGCAGGTTGTGCGGCGGGATATCTGTTGCCATGCCCACCGCAATACCGGTGGTGCCGTTCAGCAGGATGTTCGGCAGACGCGCCGGTAACATTTTCGGTTCCTGCATCGTGCCGTCGAAGTTTGGCACCCAGTCCGCCGTCCCCTGACCGAGTTCGCTTAACAGCAGCTCGGCATATTTGGACAGGCGAGATTCGGTATAACGCATTGCCGCGAATGACTTCGGATCATCCGGCGCGCCCCAGTTCCCCTGGCCATCGACCAGCGGGTAACGGTAAGAGAACGGCTGCGCCATCAGCACCATGGCTTCATAGCAGGCGCTGTCGCCGTGCGGATGATACTTACCCAGTACGTCACCGACGGTACGGGCGGATTTTTTAAATTTAGCGCTGGCGTTCAGCCCCAGCTCTGACATCGCATAGACGATGCGGCGCTGTACCGGCTTCAGGCCGTCGCCAATAAACGGCAACGCACGATCCATGATCACGTACATGGAGTAGTTTAAGTAGGCGTTTTCCGTAAATTCATGTAGCGCAAGGCGCTCTGCCATATCGCTCATTAACAGGGGATCCTCAATCTGCATGCTGACCGTTCGGACGGCAATATTGCCGCAGATAATACCCTATCTCACGGTCTGAGTCACAAACCGTGAGACAGGTGGCGAGGAAGTTAACGAAGCGGCAGATAGATATCCGTCAGCAGCTCATGTTCCGCCACCTCATTGACGAAATTCAGGTACTGGAAGAAGACCGGAAAATCGCGCAGCGTCTCGCCGCTGGCCGGTAGCCATTCGCGGAATAAATACCACACGCTCTCCGGGAGGCTGTCGAGCGATCCCTGATGGCGCACCACCGCGCAGCGCCCGCCAGGAATCTCGCTATTCACCACGCCAACGTCATTTTCGGCTATCGGCTGGCGGACGCTGCCGCAGATATCAAAGCGGAATTGATCCGGCGGCGTCGTCTGCGGGTCGTGCCAGGCAATACCAAAGGTTTGACTGCTGGCAATCGGCGACTGCCCCGTTTCGCGCCGCCATGCAATAAATTTCGCCGCGCTGGCGTTGACCTTATCCGGATGCCCCAGATGCGTCAGCATCGCGACGCGGGTAGGTAGAAATTCAACGATTTTTACGTCCATGACATGCTGCTCCTGTAACGCAAGTTTAGGAACGCGTTGGTGCCAGGCCAGCCAGTCCGGCGATTGCCGAAACCGGCGCGGGCTTTGACCAAACGCGGTTTTGAAAGCACGTGTGAACGACTCCGGATTCTGAAATCCGGCATCCAGCGCGATATCGATAACTTTATCTTGTGGATTAAACGCCAGCCGCCATGACGCCCGGCGCAAACGCAGCCACTGGATATAGCGATAGAGCGGAAGCCCGCTCCAGACGGTAAACTGCCGGTGAAAATGAAACGGCGAGCTGTGCGCCATCCGGCTTAACGCCTCAATCGACAGAGGCTCATCCAGATGACGCTCAATGTGGTCGCAAACGCGCCGCAGACGTTCGGAATAAGCCGCGCTGATCAGGTCATTCATCACTGCCTCCTTGTGGCCTATTCTGCCCACCGGGCGGCTGTGAATCCTGACCGATCTTGCGCAATGTGGGATTACGGATTCACTTTACGAATCTGTTTTACGTCGATTTCGACAGAGTTCCAGTCTTTATCCACTTCACCCTGAATTTCAACGGTATCCTGCGGGGTTACGGTCAGGCCGTTCCAGCGCTTGTGGTCAATATCCACATTGATAGTACCGGTCGCATCTTTAAACACATACAGGTCGTCGGAAATGCGCTCGACGATATTCCCGCGCAGCGTTACCCACGCATCGTCACGCAGCGATTTAGCGCTCTCTACCGTCGTGCTGCTGCCGTTCGGGCCGACAAATCCGCCGCCTTGCGTTTGCGTCGCCGACGGGCCGGAGAAACCGCCCTGCTGAGCCGCCAGAACCGGGGTAGAACACAGTGCCATAACGGCAACGATTGCAGCTAATTTTTTCATGATTACTTTTCCCTTTCATGTCGTTTCAGATCCATTTAATAAGGTAATCCTTAACAACTTCTTAAGGCAAAAAAAGAATCTTTTTTTCTGTACATCGCCTGCGGCGACAAGGTTAACTGACGGCAACGCGAGTTACCGCAAGGAAGAACAGATGCGAATTTTACTGGTAGAAGATGACACACTTATTGGCGATGGCATAAAAGCGGGCCTGAGTAAAATGGGTTTCAGCGTCGACTGGTTTACCGAGGGACGTCCGGGCAAAGAGGCGCTTTACAGCGCGCCTTATGATGCGGTTATTTTAGATTTGACGCTGCCAGGCATGGACGGACGGGATATTTTGCGCGAATGGCGCGAAAAGGGTAAACAGGAACCGGTACTGATCCTGACGGCGCGCGACGCGTTAGCAGAGCGCGTCGAGGGGCTACGTCTGGGCGCCGACGACTATTTATGTAAACCTTTCGCGCTCATTGAGGTCGCCGCCCGTCTGGAGGCGCTGGTACGCCGCGCCAGCGGTCAGGCCAGTAGCGAATTGCGCCACGGCCAGGTGACGCTCAATCCAGGCAATCTCGTCGCGACGCTTGCTGGCGAACCACTGGCCCTAAAACCAAAAGAGTTCGCGTTGCTGGAACTCTTACTGCGCAACAAAGGTCGCGTGCTGCCGCGCAAGCTTATTGAAGAGAAGCTGTATAACTGGGATGACGACGTATCCAGCAATGCAGTGGAAGTCCATGTTCATCATTTACGCCGCAAGCTCGGCAGCGAATTTATTCGCACCGTACACGGCATCGGCTACACCCTGGGTGACGCATGAAATTGACGCAACGTCTCAGCCTGCGCGTCAGGCTGACGCTTATTTTCCTGATTCTGGTCTCCATCACCTGGGCAATTTCCAGTTTTGTGGCCTGGAGAAAGACGACGGATAATGTCGACGAGCTGTTTGACACACAGTTGATGTTGTTCGCCAGACGGCTTAGCACCCTCGATCTTAACGAGATCAACGCCCCGCAGCGCATGGCGCATACGCCAAAGAAATTAAAACATGGGCATATCGATGACGATGCGCTGGCGTTCGCCATCTTTTCCGCTGATGGCAAAATGTTGCTGCATGATGGCGACAACGGCCAGGATATTCCGTATCGCTATCGCCGGGAAGGTTTCGACAATGGCTATCTGAAGGATGACAACGACCTCTGGCGTTTTTTGTGGTTGAACTCGGCGGACGGCAAGTATCGTATCGTCGTCGGTCAGGAGTGGGATTACCGCGAAGATATGGCGCTGGCGATCGTGGCGGCGCAATTAACGCCGTGGCTGATCGCCCTTCCCTTCATGCTGCTGATTTTATTGCTCCTGCTTCACCGCGAGCTCAGACCGTTGAAAAAACTGGCGCAGGCGCTACGCTTCCGGTCGCCGGAATCGGAAACGCCGCTCGACGCCAAAGGCGTACCGAGCGAGGTTCGCCCACTGGTCGAAGCGCTTAATCAGCTTTTTAGCCGCATCCACTCCATGATGGTGCGCGAACGGCGATTTACCTCCGACGCCGCCCATGAATTGCGCAGCCCGCTGGCCGCGCTGAAAGTACAAACCGAGGTGGCGCAGCTCTCGGGCGACGATCCGCTATCGCGTGATAAAGCGCTGACCCAGCTCCATGCGGGGATCGATCGCGCCACACGGCTGGTCGATCAGCTACTGACGTTATCGCGTCTCGACTCGCTCAATAATTTGCAGGATGTGGCGGAGATTTCGCTGGAAGAGCTGCTGCAGTCCGCGGTAATGGATATTTATCATCCGGCGCAGCAGGCGAATATCGACGTGCGTTTACAGCTTAACGCCCATGACGTCATACGTACCGGCCAGCCGCTACTCTTAAGCCTGTTAGTGCGTAACCTGCTGGATAATGCGATTCGCTACAGTCCGCAGGGCAGCGTCGTCGACGTTACCTTACATGCCCGCAGCTTCACCGTCAGAGATAATGGCCCCGGCGTAGCGCCAGAGATTCTGACGCATATCGGCGAGCGTTTTTACCGCCCGCCAGGCCAAAGTGTGACCGGCAGCGGTCTGGGATTATCAATCGTCCGCCGCATCGCTACGCTGCACGGCATGACGGTGTCGTTTGGCAACGCCGCGGAAGGTGGATTTGAGGCCGTAGTAAGTTGGTAACAGAGACTTTTGCCAAAAACGCAAAAGACTTTGCACATTTTGCTAATTTCACCGCACCGCCCGTCAGCGTAGAATCAGCAGCAAACGCATTTCTTGAGGACACAAAATGAGTAACATCCTGATTATCAACGGGGCGAAAAAATTCGCGCACTCCAACGGCCAGTTAAATGACACCCTGACCGAAGTTGCCGATGGGCTTCTGCGCGATCTGGGTCATCAGGTTAAGATCGTCCGCGCCGACAGCGACTATGACATTAAAGAAGAGGTGCAGAATTTCGTCTGGGCTGACGTGGTGATTTGGCAGATGCCAGGCTGGTGGATGGGCGCGCCATGGACAGTAAAAAAATATATGGATGATGTCTTTACCGAAGGTCACGGTACGCTCTATGCCAGCGATGGCCGCACGCGTTCCGATGCCGCTAAAAAGTACGGTTCCGGCGGTCTGGTGCAGGGGAAAAAATATATGCTGTCACTGACGTGGAACGCGCCGATGGAAGCATTTACCGAAAAAGATCAGTTTTTCCACGGTGTAGGCGTAGATGGCGTCTATCTGCCATTCCATAAAGCCAACCAGTTCCTGGGCATGGACGCGCTGCCAACGTTTATTGCCAACGACGTGATTAAAATGCCGGATGTTCCGCGCTATACCGCAGAATATCGCAAGCATCTGAGCGAAATTTTTGCTTAACTGGTCATCCTGGAATTAGAAGGAGTTAACCATGCTTACCGTCATTGCCGAAATTCGCACGCGTCCGGGCCAACATCACCGTCAGGCCGTCCTCGACCAGTTTGCGAAAATTATTCCAACCGTTCTTAAAGAAGAGGGGTGCCACGGTTACGCGCCGATGGTGGATCATGCCGCGGGCGTGAGTTTTCAGACTCTGGCGCCTGACTCGATCGTGATGATTGAACAGTGGGAAAGCGTTGCGCACCTTGAGGCGCATCTGCAAACCCCGCATATGAAAGCCTATAGCGACGCGGTAAAAGACGATGTGCTGGAAATGAATATTCGTATTCTGGAATCCGGCGTTTAAGTTATTACCCTCGTCTGACGTCGCCCTGATGCGATGCGCAAGTGTCGCCATCAGGCTGCGGCGTCATGTCGGATTCGCTTATCCGGCCTGCGCCGCGCAGACCGGATAAAGCGTGCAACAACCGTTACACGTCGAGATCCGCGAGATCGCCTTTTTCCTGTAGCCAGTTGCGTCGATCTTCAGAACGTTTCTTCGCCAGCAGCATATCCATCATCGCGTTAGTACGCTGATCGTCTTCATCGCTAATGGTGAGCTGCACCAGGCGGCGAGTATTTGGATCAAGCGTGGTTTCGCGTAACTGCATCGGGTTCATTTCACCCAGGCCTTTGAAACGCTGTACGTTCGGCTTGCCTTTCTTACGCTTCAGTTGTTCCAGTACGCCTGCCTTCTCTTCTTCCGTCAGCGCGTAATAGACCTCTTTACCCAAATCGATACGGTATAGCGGCGGCAGCGCGACGTAGACATGACCATTCTTCACCAGCGCGCGGAAATGTCTGACAAACAACGCGCAAAGCAGCGTAGCGATATGCAAACCATCGGAGTCCGCATCCGCCAGGATACAGATCTTGCCGTAGCGCAGCTGACTCAGATCGTCGCTGTCCGGATCGATACCGATCGCCACAGAAATATCATGCACCTCTTGCGAGGCCAGCACTTCATCGGAAGAGACTTCCCAGGTGTTAAGGATCTTACCTTTGAGCGGCATGATCGCCTGATATTCGCGATCGCGCGCCTGCTTGGCGGAACCGCCCGCCGAATCCCCTTCCACAAGGAACAGCTCGGTCCGATTAAGATCCTGCGCGGTACAGTCCGCCAGTTTCCCCGGCAACGCCGGGCCGCTGGTGAGCTTTTTGCGCACCACTTTTTTTGCGGCGCGCAGTCGCCGCTGCGCGCTGGCAATCGCCATCTCTGCCAGTTGTTCCGCCGCCTGCACGTTCTGGTTCAGCCACAGGCTGAAGGCATCTTTCACCACGCCGGAAACAAATGCCGCACATTGACGCGACGACAGACGCTCTTTGGTCTGCCCGGCAAATTGCGGGTCCTGCATTTTCACGGAGAGCACATAAGCGCAGCGATCCCAGATATCTTCCGCCGACAGTTTGACGCCGCGCGGCAGAATATTGCGGTATTCGCAAAATTCGCGCATCGCGTCGAGCAGGCCCTGGCGCAGACCGTTGACGTGCGTCCCCCCCTGCATGGTCGGGATCAGGTTGACGTAGCTTTCCGTCAGTAATTCGCCGCCTTCCGGCAGCCACAATAGCGCCCAGTCAACCGCTTCCGTTTCACCGTTAAAATTACCGATAAACGGCTTTTCCGGCAGCGTCGGCAGGCCGTTTACCGCTTCGCCCAGATAGTCGTTCAGACCATCCTGGTAGCACCAGCGCTGCTCGCTGTTATTCACTTCATCTTTAAAAGTGATTTCCACGCCGGGACACAGCACCGCTTTTGCTTTCAGAACGTGCATTAAGCGAGAGACAGAAAAACGCGGGCTGTCGAAGAAACTTTCGTCCGGCCAGAAATGGACGCTGGTGCCAGTATTACGTTTACCGCAGGTGCCGACAACCTGCAAATCCTGCACTTTTTCGCCGTTTTCAAACGCGATGTTATAGACCCGACCGTCGCGGCGCACGGTCACTTCCACGCGCTTTGACAGGGCATTTACTACCGAAATCCCCACCCCATGCAGACCACCAGAGAACTGATAGTTCTTATTGGAGAATTTACCGCCGGCATGAAGTCGACAGAGGATCAGTTCTACCGCCGGAACCCCCTCTTCCGGATGGATATCCACCGGCATCCCGCGTCCGTCGTCAATCACTTCCAGCGATTGATCGGCATGTAAAATGACATCCACGCGTTTGGCGTGACCTGCCAGTGCTTCATCCACACTATTATCAATCACTTCCTGACCCAAATGGTTGGGGCGGGTCGTATCGGTGTACATCCCCGGGCGGCGGCGTACCGGCTCAAGCCCAGTGAGTACCTCAATGGCATCAGCGTTATAAGTTTGCGTCATGGTTTAATTAGCAATTCGAATTGATTGTCAGCAACTGTGCAGTCCAAGAAAATCGACAATCTGGTTGAAATAATCTTCGAAGCCCGTGAATGCGTGATTACCACCCTCGGTCACTGTCTGACGGCAGGAGGCGTAATATGCCACCGCCTGGCGGTAATCCAGCACTTCATCGCCCGTCTGTTGCAGTAGCCAGATCAGGTCCGGCGCTTCCAGCGGGTCAATCTGCATGACTTTAAGATCATAAATATGGCGAGACTCTAGCACATATTGCTGCCCGGTGTAGGGGTTCTCGTTCTGACCGAGATAGTCGGTCAGTAATTCAAAGGGCCGCACGGCGGGATTCACCACCACAGCCGGCAGCATAAAACATTGCGACAGCCAGGTGGCGTAATAACCACCCAGCGACGATCCTACCAGCCCTAATGGCGCACCGCCATGCTCAAGCACGAGAGATTCCAGCAACTCCGCCGCATCGGCAGGATACGGCGGCAGCTGAGGGACGATCATCTCAACATGCGGATGACGCTCCGCCAGCCAGTTTTTTAGCTGGCACGCTTTTGCCGAGCGAGGGGAACTGTTGAATCCGTGCAAATAGAGAAGCGTAGACATCAGTATCCTTCCGAAGCGGTATCGGGTCGGAACCGGGTATCCTGCAGGCGATGCACTTCCGTCTCCAGGACGCCGTTCGCCCGGAGCTCCAGCGTACGCCAGCCCGGCGCGATAGTATCCAGCGTAAAGTTCGCGCAGTGCGGTTTGAACTGCACGCAGGTTGACGGCGACGCCAGCAGACGGCGACCGTTCCAGTCAAGATCCAGCTCCTGGTGAATATGTCCGCATAACAGATATTTTACACGCGGGAAATTCGCCAGCACGCTATCCAGCTCACCGGCATTACGCAAGCTGTGCTGATCCAACCAACTGCACCCTGCCGGCAACGGATGGTGGTGCAACAGGAGCAATGTCTGTCTCTCTGGCGCATCGGCGAGCTTACGCTCAAGCCATTCCAGTTGGAACTCGCTCAGTTCGCCATGCGGGACGCCAAACACCTGGCTATCCAGCAACAAAATCTGCCATTGTTCACCGATTAACACGCGTTTAGCCGGGGAAATCCCCGCCTCTTGCAGCGCGCTGTACATTGCCGGCTGAAAATCATGATTGCCCGGTAGCCAAACGCAAGGCGCGCGAAAGCTTGCGATACCCTCAGCAAAATGCTGATAAGCCGCAGCGGATTGATCCTGCGCCAGATCGCCGGTCGCCACGATCAGATCATATTCATACTGTTGCGCCCGAATAGCCTCCAGCACGGCCTGGTAACTTTCCCAGGTATTGACGCCTAACAGCGTTTCATGCTTTTCGGCAAACAGGTGAGTATCTGTAATTTGTAAAATCCTGACTCGGGCCTCACCAGCCAGAGGTAGGGTTAACAGGCTTTCCAAATGGTGTCCTTAGGTTTCACGACGCTAATAAACCGGAATCGCCATCGCTCCATGTGCTAAACAGAATCGTAGCCAGTCGGCCAGAAACTGATTAATTTGATGCTTTTCGTCGCGTTGATGCAACTTTTTATTTGGATAATCATACCGCGCTTTGAAGCGAAAGATCTGCTGGCTTGAACACACTTCAGCCACCATCGCATCATGGTAGAGGCGCACCGTCAGCGACGGCAGGCTCCAGTAGGTGATGGCTGGCGCCGTTTGCTCGATCGTTACAAGCGTAGTGTATCGGGTCGATTCCACAATCGTTAACCGATATTGTACGTTGCCCACCTGATAGCTCACCGTTTCACCGGGGGCGTCATTGCGCGGCAGCAGGCGGCGCAATTGCGAAAAATTGGTTTCGCACAAACGCATCATTTCTGGGAAGTCAGGTGTATAACGCTTCATTTTTTCCACTCGTTTTTTAACTCTTGATGATGCAACTGAAGCCATTGCAAAGCGATGACTGCGGCTGCGTTGTCGATTTTCCCCTCTTCTACCCACTGGTATGCCTGTTCCCGGCTTACCACATGAACCCGAATATCTTCGTTTTCATCCGCCAGACCATGAATACCTGCCGCGGTCGTGGCGTCCACTTCACCCACCAGAATAGATGAGCGCTCGCTGGTTCCTCCTGGGCTCGCCAGGTAACTGATGACCGGTCGGGTACGGCCCACGGTCAGCCCCGCTTCTTCCATCGCCTCCCGCCGGGCGACCGCCTCAATGGTTTCGCCTTCTTCTATCATGCCGGCGACCATCTCCAGCAGCCACGGCGTAACGCTTGTGTCATACGCGGCAATACGAATCTGTTCGACCAGCACCACCTCGTCGCGTTCAGGGTCAAAGGGTAGCAAGACGGCGGCGTGCCCGCGCTCAAAAATTTCGCGCTTTACCTCGCCACTCATTTCTCCGTTGAATAAACGATGGCGGAATCGATACACATCTAATGAAAAAAAACCGCGATAGCGCGTTTCCCGTGCAATAATTTCTACATCGCTTTTGGTGAAAGTAACTGGCAAGTTGTCTGATTTACGCATTGTGCTGCCCTGCTAGCAATAATGATTAAATGATGAATTTCAAGGGTGGTTGACTGCTGTTTTATCACCCTTGTGGTAAATTGGTGCCAATTAAGGCTCGTATGGCACGTAACGCCAACTTTTTGCAGTGGCGGATTCTGCTAGAATCAGCAATTATTTTTACAAATTGATCAGCGCTAAATACTGCTTCACAACAAGGAATGCAAATGAAGAAATTGCTCCCCATCCTTATCGGCCTGAGCCTGTCGGGGTTCAGCACACTAAGCCAGGCAGAGAACCTGATGCAAGTTTATCAGCAAGCACGCCTGAGCAACCCGGAATTGCGTAAATCCGCTGCCGATCGCGATGCTGCATTCGAAAAAATTAACGAAGCGCGTAGTCCTTTACTGCCGCAACTGGGTTTAGGTGCCGACTACACCTACAGCAACGGTTATCGCGATGCGAACGGTATCAACTCCAATGAAACCAGCGCTTCTCTGCAATTAACGCAGACGCTATTTGATATGTCGAAATGGCGTGGGCTCACCCTGCAAGAAAAAGCAGCAGGCATTCAGGATGTCACCTATCAGACCGATCAGCAGACGCTGATCCTCAATACCGCGAACGCGTATTTTAAGGTATTGAACGCTATTGATGTGCTTTCCTATACCCAGGCGCAAAAAGAGGCTATCTACCGTCAGTTAGATCAAACGACGCAACGTTTTAACGTGGGTCTGGTCGCCATTACCGACGTGCAAAACGCCCGTGCGCAATATGATACCGTACTGGCGAATGAAGTGACCGCCCGCAACAACCTGGATAACGCGGTAGAAGAGCTGCGCCAGGTAACCGGCAATTATTACCCGGAGCTGGCGTCGCTTAACGTCGAGCATTTTAAAACCGACAAACCCAAAGCTGTTAATGCGCTGCTGAAGGAAGCGGAAAACCGTAACCTGTCGCTGTTGCAGGCGCGTTTAAGTCAGGATCTGGCGCGCGAGCAAATCCGTCAGGCGCAGGATGGTCATCTGCCGACGCTGAATTTAACGGCCTCAACCGGCATTTCTGATACCTCTTATAGCGGTTCTAAAACCAACTCCGCTCAGTACGACGATAGCAACATGGGGCAGAATAAAATCGGCCTGAACTTCTCCCTGCCGCTGTATCAAGGCGGGATGGTTAACTCGCAGGTAAAACAGGCGCAGTATAACTTCGTCGGCGCAAGCGAACAGCTGGAAAGCGCGCACCGTAGCGTGGTGCAGACCGTACGTTCTTCCTTTAACAATATTAACGCCTCCATCAGCAGCATCAACGCGTACAAACAGGCAGTCGTTTCCGCGCAAAGTTCTTTGGATGCAATGGAAGCCGGTTACTCGGTCGGTACACGTACCATTGTTGACGTACTGGATGCCACCACCACTCTGTATGATGCCAAGCAGCAACTGGCCAACGCGCGTTATACCTATTTGATTAATCAGTTAAATATCAAATATGCGCTCGGTACGCTGAACGAGCAGGATCTGCTCGCGCTTAACAGTACGTTGGGTAAACCTATCCCGACGTCGCCGGAAAGCGTAGCGCCGGAAACGCCAGATCAGGATGCTGCCGCAGACGGTTATAATGCTCATAGCGCCGCGCCGGCAGTACAGCCGACCGCCGCTCGCGCCAACAGCAATAACGGCAATCCATTCCGGCATTGATAAGTTATTCGCTGGCGCTGCGCTTATCAGACCTGTGCCCTTGTAGGTCTGGTAAGCGCAGCGCTACCTGTCATGAAGCCGCGCCTGAACGTAAGGCAACGTAAAGATCCTGCTATTCCGCCGCATTCTCGCCTTTTCTCGCTTCAATTTCGACCAGTCATCCTCTATTCTGAAGGCATGTTGTATTTACCACTGGGTCCTGGAAGACAAATATGAAACGGACAAAATCCATCCATCACGCATCATTTCGCAAAAGCTGGAGCGCGCGGCATTTAACGCCGGTCGCCCTGGCGGTTACGGCTGTTTTTATGCTGGCTGGCTGTGAAAAAAGCGATGAAACCGTATCGCTGTATCAAAACGCTGATGACTGTTCAGCGGCGAACCCGGGCAAAAGCGCGGAATGTACAACCGCGTATAACAATGCGCTGAAAGAGGCCGAACGTACTGCGCCTAAGTACGCTACACGCGAAGATTGCGTCGCTGAGTTTGGCGAAGGTCAGTGCCAGCAAGCGCCCGCACAGGCTGGCATGGCGCCGGAAAATCAGGCGCAGGCCCAACAATCCAGCGGCAGTTTCTGGATGCCGCTTATGGCAGGTTACATGATGGGGCGTCTGATGGGCGGCGGCGCAGGCTTTGCGCAACAGCCGCTGTTTAGCTCGAAAAACCCGGCCAGCCCTGCATACGGCAAATATACCGATGCGGCAGGTAAAAACTACGGCGCGGCGCAACCGGGCCGGACAATGACCGTACCGAAAACCGCGATGGCGCCGAAACCTGCCACCACAACAACCGTTACCCGCGGCGGTTTTGGCGAATCCGTCGCCAAACAGAGCACCATGCAGCGTAGCGCTGCCGGTACTTCAACACGTTCGATGGGCGGCTGATACGCATGGAAAGAGTCAGTATTACCGAGCGCCCGGACTGGCGCGATAAAGCGACTGAATACGGGTTTAATTTTCACACTATGTATGGTGAACCGTACTGGTGTGAAGATGCTTATTACAAGTTAACGCTCGCCCAGGTGGAAAAACTGGAAGACGTTACCGCCGAGCTGCACCAGATGTGCCTCAAGGTAGTAGAACGCGTCATCGCCAGCGATGAGCTGATGACGAAGTTTCGTATTCCAAAACATACCTGGGGTTTTGTTCGCCAGTCCTGGCAAACGCAACAACCGTCGCTCTATTCCCGCCTCGATCTGGCCTGGGACGGCATCGGCGAGCCTAAGCTGCTCGAAAATAATGCCGACACGCCAACATCGCTGTATGAAGCGGCGTTTTTTCAGTGGATTTGGCTGGAAGATCAGATCAACGCGGGCAATCTGTCGGAAGGCAGCGATCAGTTTAATAGCCTGCAGGAAAAGCTGATTGAACGCTTTGCTGAACTTCGCGAGCAGTATGGTTTTCAGTTGCTGCATCTCACCTGCTGTCGCGATACGGTTGAGGATCGCGGCACCATTCAGTATTTACAGGACTGCGCGGCCGAAGCGGAAATCGCCACCGAATTTCTCTATATCGACGATATTGGTCTGGGGGAAAAAGGCCAATTTACGGATCTGCAGGATCAGGTCATTGCGAACCTGTTCAAGCTCTATCCGTGGGAATTTATGCTGCGCGAGATGTTTTCCACCAAGCTGGAAGATGCCGGCGTGCGCTGGCTGGAACCGGCCTGGAAAAGCATTATCTCCAATAAAGCGTTGTTGCCGCTGTTGTGGGAGATGTTCCCGGACCATCCGAATCTGTTGCCTGCGTATTTCGCCGAAGACGAACATCCGCCAATGGATAAATATGTCGTGAAACCGATCTTCTCCCGCGAAGGGGCGAACGTATCGATTATTGAGAACGGTAAAACGATCGAATCCGTGGAAGGCCCGTATGGCGAAGAGGGTATGATCGTGCAACAGTTCTATCCGCTGCCAAAATTCGGCGACAGTTACACCCTGATTGGTAGCTGGCTGATTAACGATCAGCCCGCCGGAATTGGTATCCGTGAAGATCGGGCGCTGATCACCCAGGATCTCTCCCGCTTCTATCCGCATATTTTTGTCGAAGGATAGATTCTCCTGTAAGCCCGATGCGCGTAGCGCCATCGGGCAATCATTCAGCGCCTTATCCGGCCTACCCCACCTGCACCGACAACATACTTATACTGCCCATCTCAATACCGTCGACCGGGATGGTGATAGGTTCCTTGCCGTCCCAGGCGCCAAGTACATACAGCAAAGGTAAAAAGTGCTCCGGCGTCGGGTTCGATAAGGCACCCCCTTCATGTTGCAGATAATTCACCAGCGGGTGCTGTTCTCCCGGCCCCTGCCACGTCAGATTGGCTTTCACAAAGTCATTAAATGACGCCGCCCAGGGATACGGTATATTGTCACCGTGCCAACGCACAGTCCGCAGGTTATGAACCACATTCCCGCTGGCCACCAGCATCACGCCTTCGTCACGCAGCGTCGCCAGTTTACGGCCCACCTCAAAATGCCATGCCGCCGGTTTGGTACTATCAACACTAAGCTGCACCATCGGGATATCCGCATTCGGGTACATCTTGATCAATACGCCCCAGGAGCCGTGATCAAATCCCCACGCTTCTTTATCGAGCGCGACGGGAACGGGAGCCAACAGTTCAACCAGACGCTGCGCCAGCGCAGGCGATCCCGGGGCCGGATAATGCGTGTCATACAGCGCCTGCGGAAAACCGCCAAAATCATGGAGAGTTTGCGGCCTTTCCATCGCTGTGACGCCAGTCCCACGGATATACCAGTGCGCCGACACCACCACTATCGCCTGTGGTCGCGGCAGGGCTTCCCCCAATCGCCGCCAGGCGCGGGTATAATCATTATCGTCCAGCACGTTCATCGGGCTGCCATGCCCCAAAAACAATGCTGGCATACACGTTAAAGACATGATGTTATCCTTACAGGAAAGACATTTTGTTAACATCACCATACGCTTTCTTCACAGAGGAAGAACTCAGATAACTATGATGAAGATCATCAGTTATTTTGAAGGTCAGGTTCGGACGGCAAATTGATAAGGAGTAATGGATGTCAGTACCACTTATTCTGACCTTACTGGCGGGCGCCGCCACCTTTATTGGCGCGTTTCTTGGCGTTCTCGGCCAAAAACCGTCTAACCGCGTGCTGGCTTTTTCGCTGGGCTTCGCCGCAGGGATCATGCTGCTTATCTCGCTGATGGAGATGCTGCCCGCCGCGCTTGATACCGAGGGGATGTCGCCTGTACTGGGCTACGGAATGTTTATTATCGGCCTGTTGGGCTACTTCGGGCTGGACCGCCTGCTTCCTCACGCTCATCCGCAGGATCTGGTGCAAAAAAGGCAGCAGCCGCTTCCCGGCTCGATAAAACGCACTGCGATTTTATTGACGCTCGGCATTAGTCTGCACAACTTTCCGGAAGGGATCGCCACCTTTGTCACTGCCAGCAGCAATCTTGAACTGGGTTTCGGCATCGCACTGGCGGTGGCGTTGCACAATATTCCTGAAGGTCTGGCGGTTGCCGGTCCGGTTTATGCCGCGACGGGCTCAAAACGTACCGCGATTTTTTGGGCCGGTATCTCCGGCATGGCGGAAATTCTTGGCGGCGTGCTGGCGTGGCTGATTTTGGGCAGCCTGGTTTCGCCAATCGTTATGGCGGCTATCATGGCGGCAGTCGCCGGCATTATGGTGGCGCTCTCCGTCGATGAACTGATGCCGCTGGCAAAAGAGATCGATCCTAACAATAACCCCAGCTATGGCGTGCTTTGCGGTATGTCCATCATGGGGCTCAGTCTCGTCATTTTGCAGACTATAGGTATCGGTTAAGAGAAACGTCGCGCCGGATGCAGGCCTTTAGCCAGGCAACATCCGGCTGCCCGTCAAGGATATGCGCTATTTCTGCTCATTCATCACGCTGTCGCCTTCGCTCGTCTGGCGAAAACGTTTCGTTCGCGCTTCAAGTAATGCATCTCTGTCCTGCCGAAACGCTCTGCAATAACGCTTCATATGGCAAATATACCCTACTACCACCAGAACGATTAATATTATCCAATACCAGGCAATAAACATCCTTTTTACCCTTAAAATTTAACATCACTAAACATTTAACGTTAAAATTTTACATACCCTTATTTTGACGTATTCATATACTGGCATATTTGTGGAACAAATAAATGATTTTGATCATATAAATCAGTGGTGAAACACAATAATGAAAGAGGTATTAAGCAGAAAACAATGTCGATAAGATCACACTTCGTACTAATTTATATTGTTCTTAAAATATCACACTCCTACTATCGACTCACTCAGGCAATTAAAAGATATTGATACAGAATATACTTTAAAATAAGCAACAGCATCATGACTTATATTTAAAGACCAATCATTTACCTCATTTATCATTCATAAAAACATAGTATATTCAGAAGTATTATATTTAGAAGTTGTATATAAGGAGATATATCCATGTTTGACCAATACCGGAAAACAATACTTGCCGGTGCCGTCGCACTGACATGCGGACTCACCGCAGCCAGTACGTTTGCCGCAGGTTTTCAACCGGCGCAGCCCGCAGGGAAATTAGGCGCAGTCGTTGTCGATCCTTACGGTAATGCCCCTCTCACCGCGCTGGTGGAATTAGATAGCCATGTTATTTCAGACGTTAAAGTTACTGTACATGGCAAAGGGGAAAAAGGCGTTCCCGTTACTTATACCGTTGGGAAAGAGTCTTTAGAAACCTATGACGGTATTCCTATTTTTGGCCTTTATCAGAAATTTGCCAACAACGTCACGGTAGAATATAAAGAAAACGGCAAAGCCATGAAGGATGACTATGTGGTGCAGACGTCCGCCATCGTCAACCATTATATGGATAACCGTTCTATTTCAGATCTCCAGCAAACGAAAGTTATTAAAGTCGCGCCAGGATTTGAAGATCGTCTTTATCTGGTAAATACCCATACCTTTACGCCGCAGGGCGCTGAATTTCACTGGCACGGCGAAAAAGATAAAAATGCGGGCATTCTTGATGCCGGTCCGGCGGGCGGTGCTTTGCCTTTCGATATCGCCCCTTATACGTTTGTGGTCGACACCCAGGGTGAATATCGCTGGTGGCTGGATCAAGATACCTTCTACGACGGCCACGATATGAATATCAACAAACGCGGCTATCTGATGGGTATTCGTGAAACGCCTCGCGGCACCTTTACCGCGGTGCAGGGCCAACACTGGTACGAGTTTGACATGATGGGGCAAATTCTTGCCGATCATAAACTGCCGCGTGGGTTCCTGGATGCGTCTCATGAATCCATCGAAACCGTGAACGGCACCGTACTGCTGCGCGTCGGCAAACGCGATTACCGCAAAGAAGACGGCATACATGTTCATACGATTCGTGACCAAATCATTGAGGTTGATAAGTCTGGCCGCGTAGTAGACGTTTGGGATTTAACCAAAATCCTCGACCCTATGCGTGATGCGCTGCTCGGCGCGCTGGATGCGGGCGCAGTATGCGTGAACGTCGATCTGGCCCATGCCGGACAGCAGGCGAAACTCGAACCGGATACGCCGTATGGCGATGCGCTTGGCGTTGGTGCCGGTCGTAACTGGGCGCACGTCAACTCTATCGCTTATGACGCGAAAGACGACTCCATCATCCTTTCTTCCCGCCATCAGGGTATTGTAAAAATTGGTCGCGATAAGCAGGTGAAATGGATACTGGCACCGTCTAAAGGCTGGAATAAGCAGCTAGCCAGTAAATTGCTGAAACCGGTAGACGATCATGGTAAGCCGTTGACCTGTGACGAAAACGGCAAGTGTAAGGACACCGATTTCGATTTCACCTATACCCAACATACGGCATGGCTTTCCAGCAAAGGCACGTTAACGGTCTTTGATAACGGCGATGGTCGCGGCCTGGAGCAACCGGCTCTACCGACCATGAAATATTCCCGTTTTGTCGAATATAAGATCGATGAGAAGAAAGGCACCGTACAACAAGTTTGGGAATACGGTAAAGAACGTGGATATGATTTCTATAGTCCTATTACCTCGGTTGTTGAATATCAAAAAGACCGCGACACCATGTTCGGCTTTGGCGGTTCTATTAACCTGTTCGACGTTGGTAAACCCACAGTCGGCAAACTGAATGAGATTGACTATAAAACGAAAGAAGTGAAAGTTGAAATTGATGTGCTGTCGGATAAACCCAACCAGACTCACTATCGTGCATTACTGGTTCATCCAACGCAAATGTTTAAATAAATAACGGGAAGGAATTAATATGTCATCTAAATGGATTACCTCTTTATTTAAAAGCGTAGTATTAACCGCGGCATTGGTCACTCCTTTTGCGGCATCGGCTTTTACCGAGGGCACAGATTATATGGTTCTGGAGAAACCGATTCCTAATGCGGATAAAACGCTGATTAAGGTATTTAGCTACGCCTGCCCTTTCTGCTACAAATATGACAAAGCCGTAACAGGTCCGGTTTCTGACAAAGTAGCCGATCTCGTTACGTTCACTCCGTTCCACCTGGAAACAAAAGGCGAATATGGCAAACAGGCCAGCGAAGTATTTGCAGTCCTGATCGCCAAAGATAAAGCTGCCGGGATTTCGTTATTTGATGCTAAATCACAATTCAAAAAAGCGAAGTTCGCCTGGTATGCGGCTTACCATGATAAGAAAGAGCGCTGGTCAGATGGGAAAGATCCGGCGGCATTTATTAAAACCGGGCTGGACGCCGCAGGCATGAGCCAGGCTGATTTTGAAGCAGCGCTGAAAGATCCTGCCGTTCAGGAGACTCTGGAAAAATGGAAAGCCGCCTATGACGTTGCCAAAATTCAGGGTGTTCCGGCTTACGTCGTCAACGGCAAGTACCTTATCTATACCAAAAACATCAAATCCATCGATTCTATGGCTGAACTCGTTCGGGAACTGGCCACTAAAAAATAAGCAGGGAAACGATTATGGATTTTATTAAGGGATTATGGCGAGACCTACGCGCAAGACCAGTGGATACGCTGGTGAGATGGCAGGAACAGCGCTTTCTGTGGCTGTTAATGGCCATCGCGATGGGAGGGTTAATTATCCTGGCGCACTCGTTCTTCCAAATCTACCTCTACATGGCGCCGTGCGAACAGTGTGTTTACATTCGTTACGCGATGTTTGTGATGGTAATTGGCGGGGTGATTGCGGCGATAAATCCCAAAAATATCGTGCTGAAGCTGATTGGCTGCATCGCGGCGTTTTATGGCAGCATTATGGGCATTAAGTTTTCTATTAAGCTTAATGGTATCCATCATGCGGTACATAATGCGGACCCCGATTCACTTTTTGGCGTGCAAGGATGTTCGACTGACCCTACCTTTCCTTTCAACTTACCGTTGGCGGAATGGGCACCGGAGTGGTTTAAACCTACCGGAGACTGCGGTTATGACGCGCCTATCGTCCCTGATGGCGTAACGCTCAGTAGCGTACAGCAGTGGTTTGTCGATCTCTACCAGCAGTCCGAAGGCTGGTATCTGCTTCCGCCCTGGCACTTTATGAACATGGCGCAGGCATGTATGTTGGCCTTTGGGTTGTGCCTGATTCTGCTGCTGGTGATGAGCGGCGCCTGGGCATTGAAACTGGCCAGAGGCAAATAACCTGAATAGATAAACCAAAGCAGAGGTCTGCATTCAGGCCTCTGCTTTTCTCACAATAATTTTACCATTCAGCTTATTCGTCGTTCTTTGAAACTGAACAATATGGCACCGAAGGAATACAAAAAAGCCGATGACATCTCATCGGCTTTTTTCAACCATGATCCGTTCGATCAGCTGGCTTTGCGCTCATGCGCCTGGCGGTAAGCCACCAGATCTTCAATCGTGACTACCGCCATATTATGCTGGCCTGCAAACGCGATACACTCCGGCGCGCGCGCCATCGTCCCATCGTCGTTAGTCAACTCGCACAGTACACCTGCAGGTTTAAAACCGGCCAGCGTCATCAGATCGATGGTCGCCTCCGTATGACCGCCGCGCGTCAGCACGCCGCCCGCCTGAGCGCGCAGTGGGAAAACGTGCCCCGGACGGTTAAGATCGGACGGTTTTGCGCCATCCTTAATTGCCGCACGCACCGTAGTGACACGGTCAGCGGCGGAAACGCCGGTGGTCACGCCTTCTGCGGCTTCAATGGTCACGGTAAAACCGGTGCCGTAGGCGCTGGTGTTGTTTTCCACCATCATTGGCAAGTCGAGCTGCTTACGACGGTCTTCAGTAATACACAGGCAAACAATACCGCTACCGTGACGAATGGTTAACGCCATCTGTTCTACGGTCATCGTCTCTGCGGGGAAAATCATATCGCCTTCGTTTTCACGATCTTCATCATCAAGCACCATCACACCGCGTCCTTCACGCAGCGCATCCAGTGCAAGTTCAACACGTTCAAAAGGCGTACCAAAAGAGGAAAGTAGCGTCTGATTCATGGTAAAAAAACCTCATTAACATTATGGTTACCAGAATCAGGGCAGTCTTAGGAGTGCCGACAAGCGGCAAAAAAATAACGTGAGCGGGTCCATGCCCGACTGGATCGTTACCCTCTCCCATCCGGACTTTAACCGTCGGCCCCGGAATTACACCGGATCTGCTGACCTTTTCGCTATGGCAAAAAGCGCTCGCGGGCTTTCAACCTGCTCTCCGCGTTCCGTCACGGCGCGCCGTGATGAGAAATGCGTTAAACATCGCTGATTTACCGCCGGTGGGGAATTTCGCCCCGCCCTGAGAATAAGCGGGTTAACTATAACGCTATTGATTACCTTCATCAACGCCTTTACTCCGTATGACGTCACACAATTCTGGTTTATGGCGTCCACATATCGCACTACAATAAGAGCTAACACTTACCAGTTCAGGGAAACCACAATGATTGACCCGAAAAAAATTGAGCAAATCGCACGCCAGGTTCATGAGTCAATGCCGAAAGGTATTCGCGAGTTCGGGGAAGATATCGAGAAAAAAATCCGTCAAACGCTGCAATCTCAGTTGACGCGTCTCGATCTGGTGAGCCGCGAAGAGTTTGATGTCCAGACTCAGGTCTTGCTGCGCACCCGGGAAAAACTGGCGCTGCTGGAGCAACGCCTCAGCGAACTGGAAGCTCGCGACAAGCCTGAAGAAGTAAAACCTGCGCCCGCCATCCCGCCAGTCGATCCACAAGAGTAAAAACGTGAACGGGCCTGACGGCCCGCTCATATAAGATCTGAATAATGCCCTGCACCTGTAAAGGGAGCCTGCATTAGTGTTCTAATTCTAACCTTTTCGCCTGAGTCGCCTGCTGGCAGTAAAGCGCGTAACGCTTGCAAAACCAGTCGCGATGCTCCTCGTCCATATTGCCGGTTACCGCCTGGATATCAACAGGACGCCCCTCCGCCTGCATTCTGGCAAAACTGCGCGCCAGAAAATCGAAATTATTTAATGAATAGACGTTATTGTTGTTCATCAGCATACCCTCCAGTTATTGAATTCTGTTAAGGCTATATGCTTTTTCTAATTTCAGTATTTCCCTATATGTACGGCGGTTTTATACATAACGTGCGCAAATTTAATGCGCAAAATCACAATATTCACCAAAGATAACGACGGATAAATCGCTTTTCGGACTTAAGGAGATATGGGTCACATGATATTGTAACGCAATGAAATAACAAGCATGAAAATTATCACGCAAACACCCTTCTGAAGGCGGCGACAAGGATAGAAAATATGACCTTATTTGCGGAGTATAACAGCCCCTATCTGTTTGCCATTGCGTTCGTTTTCTTTATCGGCGTGCTGGAGATGATTTCTCTGATTTTTGGCCACTTTCTTTCAGGCGCGCTCGACGCCCATCTCGATCATTATGACGCCCTGTCATCCGGCCCTGCGGGCCAGGCGCTTCATTATCTGAATATTGGACGCGTTCCCGCCCTGGTCGTCCTCTGTCTATTGGCCGGTTATTTCGGCCTCTTCGGTATCCTCATCCAGCATGGCGGGATCATGCTCTGGCAAGTGCCGCTCAGCAATCTGCTGCTGGTCCCGTTGAGCATTGTCCTGTCGGTCTTTGCCGTGCATTACAGCGGAAAAATCCTCGCGCCCTGGCTACCCAGAGATGAAAGCTCCGCCCTCAGGGAAGAGGAATTTATCGGCGGCATGGCGATTATTACCGGCCACGCCGCCGTCGCCGGTACACCTTGCGAAGGAAAATTTACCGATAAGTTCGGCCAGATTCACTATTTACTGCTGGAACCCGAAAAGGGAAAAGAATTTAAAAAAGGAGACAAGGTGCTGATTGTCTGCCGACTTTCCGCAACGCGCTATTTGGCTGAGCGTACCTTCTACGTTTAATTGAGAGGAACTTACATAATGGATGATGTTTTTGGCATATTGCCATCATGGATGTTTACCGCCATCGTGGCGGTTATCGTCTTACTAATTATCGGGATCATTTTTGCTCGCCTCTATCGCCGCGCATCTGCGGAACAGGCGTTTGTCCGTACCGGGCTTGGCGGGCAAAAAGTGGTGATGAGCGGCGGCGCTATTGTGATGCCAATCTTTCACGAAATTATTCCGATCAATATGAATACCCTAAAACTTGAAGTCAGCCGTGCTACCGTCGACAGCCTGATCACCAAAGATCGTATGCGCGTTGACGTGGTCGTCGCTTTCTTCGTACGTGTAAAACCCTCTGTTGAAGGTATTGCCACCGCCGCACAAACGCTTGGCCAGCGAACGCTGTCGCCGGAAGATCTGCGTATGCTGGTTGAGGATAAATTCGTTGACGCCTTACGCGCTACCGCGGCCCAGATGACGATGCATGAGCTACAGGATACGCGTGAAAACTTCGTTCAGGGCGTACAAAACACCGTTGCGGAAGATTTGTCGAAAAACGGCCTGGAACTGGAAAGCGTCTCATTAACCAACTTTAACCAAACGTCCAAAGAGCATTTCAACCCAAACAACGCCTTTGATGCCGAAGGTCTGACGAAACTGACGCAGGAAACCGAACGCCGCCGTCGTGAACGTAATGAAGTGGAACAGGATGTGGAAGTGGCGGTGCGCGAAAAGAACCGCGACGCGCTTGAACGCAAGCTGGAAATCGAGCAGCAAGAAGCCTTTATGACTCTGGAGCAGGAGCAACAGGTTAAAACCCGCACCGCCGAACAAAACGCCAAAATTGCCGCTTTTGAGGCCGAGCGCCATCGTGAAGCAGAACAGACGCGCATTCTTGCTGAGCGGCAGATCCAGGAGACGGAGATCGAACGTGAGCAAGCAGTACGGTCCAGGAAAGTTGAGGCCGAGCGTGAAGTACGTATTAAAGAGATCGAACAGCAACAGGTGACAGAAATCGCCAACCAGACGAAATCTATCGCCATTGCCGCCAAATCCGAGCAGCAATCACAAGCAGAAGCGCGCGCCAACGACGCGCTGGCCGATGCGGTTCGCGCCCAGCAAAACGTAGAAACCACCCGCCAGACCGCCGAAGCGGATCGCGCCAAACAGGTCGCTCTGATCGCCGCGGCGCAGGATGCGGAAACCAAAGCGGTCGAACTGACCGTTCGGGCAAAAGCAGAGAAAGAAGCGGCAGAATTGCAAGCCGCCGCCATCATCGAACTGGCGGAAGCAACGCGTAAAAAAGGTCTGGCGGAAGCCGAAGCGCAACGGGCGCTGAATGACGCTATCAACGTACTATCTGACGAACAAACCAGCCTCAAATTTAAACTAGCGCTCTTACAATCGTTGCCTGCTGTTATTGAGAAGTCTGTTGAACCGATGAAATCCATCGACGGCATTAAGATTATTCAGGTCGATGGCCTCAATCGCGGCGCGACGGCGGGCGACGTCGCCGCTGGCGGCGCTAACGGGGGAAACCTGGCGGAACAAGCGTTATCTGCCGCGCTCACCTATCGTACCCAGGCGCCGCTGATCGATTCGCTGTTAAACGAGATTGGCATCGCTGGCGGCTCGCTAAAGGCGCTGACCACGCCGTTGGTTTCATCGGCAACGGATGAGATTAATCGCGAAGCAACGGTAAAAGAGCAATAACCCCCCGCCATATCTCCTGTCCCTGGTCATAAGACCGGGGATTTTTTTATCTTTTTTCCACCTTGTCTGTACAAAGCGTTATGACCAGCAGGCCGTTTTGCTTGGGCGATCCAGTAACGCAAAATCGGCGGGAGAAAGCCCTTGCGCCAGACAGGCCACTCACCAACAATCGCGATGTCAGCAAGGGGCTGAAACGAGAAAGCCCCTCCCGAGGAAGGGGCTTTAATAAGGAAAGGGTTATGATGCACCAGGTCATCATACTGATTGTTCTGTTACTGATAAGTTTCGCAGCTTACTAACAGACAATCAGAGGGGGGAGAGATCCCCTCTCACCCTTATTCCTTTACTTTAGGTCGAAAAAAAAGCAGCGTCAACCGCGAGATACGCGTCGAAACAAAATGTCCGACGCGCCTTCAAAATCAGCGCCCGCCGCGTCTGTAACGCCTGATGACGCGGTTTTACTTCTCGCTCTCGGTCTGGATCTTTTTGATGATATTGGTCGTGGAACAACCATCTTCGAAGTTCAGCACCATGACTTCACCGCCGTTGGCCCAGACCTCTTCGCTGCCCGCGATCTCTTCCGGCTTATAGTCGCCGCCTTTTACCAGCAGATCCGGCAGAATACCGGCAATCAGTCGTTGCGGCGTATCCTCTTCAAAAGAGACAACCCAGTCGACCGACTCCAGCGCGCCCAGCACGATCATACGCTGTTCGAGCGGATTAACCGGACGGCTTTCGCCTTTCAGACGTTTAGTCGAGGCGTCACTATTGACCGCAACAATCAGGCGGTCGCCCAGTTTGCGCGCGTTCGCCAGATAAGAGACGTGGCCCGCGTGCAGAATATCGAAAACGCCGTTGGTCATGACCACTTTCTCGCCACGCTTACGCGCGCTGGCGACGGCCTGTCTCAACTCCTCTTCGGTCATAACGCCGAAGCCGGTATCCGCGCGTCCGCGCACTGCGTTTTCCAGCTCAATAGGGGAAACCGTTGACGTCCCGAGTTTACCTACCACTACGCCCGCCGCCGCATTGGCGAAATAACACGCCTCTTCCAGGGTATTTCCCGCCGCCAGCGTCGCCGCCAGCACGCCGATCACCGTATCGCCCGCACCGGTAACATCATAAACTTCCTGCGCCTGCGTCGGCATATGTAGCGGCGCTTTATTCGGTTGCAGCAGCGTCATTCCCTGTTCGGAACGCGTGACCAACAGCGCGGAAAGGTCGTAATCGGCAATGAGTTTCATGCCACGTTCAACCAGTTCGTCTTCGCTTTTACATTTCCCCGCGACCGCCTCAAATTCAGAAAGGTTTGGCGTCAGCAGCGTGGCGCCGCGGTAACGTTCAAAATCCGTTCCTTTCGGATCGATGAGCACCGGCACGCCCGCCTGGCGCGCCAGGGAAATCATAGTCTGCACGCTGGTCAGAGCGCCTTTGGCATAATCGGACAATACCAGCGCGCCGATCGATCCCAGCGCCTGGTTGATACGCTCATGCAACGGCTGCGGGTCCACCCCCTCAAAGCCTTCTTCAAAATCAAGACGAATGAGCTGCTGATTACGTGATAGCACGCGCAGTTTGGTAATCGTCGGATGCGTCGGCACCGAGACGAAGTCGCACTTCACATTGACCTCCGCCAACGTTTTGCTCAGCGCGCGCGCGGCGTCATCAATACCCGTCAGGCCGACCAGACGGGCGTTCGCTCCCAGAGACGCAATGTTCATCGCCACGTTCGCCGCGCCGCCCGGACGTTCCTCAACGGTATTTACCTTAACCACGGGCACCGGCGCTTCCGGTGAAATACGGCAAGTGGGGCCATACCAATAGCGATCCAGCATTACATCACCCACAACCATGACGCCTGCACGTTCAAACGCTGGCAGATTTACTTTCATTCCTGTCTCCTGAGAGATTCAAAATTTGCGCGCGATAATAGCATAATTCAAACGGCTACCAGCCACTTCCGCCAGCTTGCCTGCACCAGCGCGCGCTCTTTGCTAAAACACGTCTGCGCCACATGACCGGGAAGCTCCTGCAACGCCAGGTGGTGCAGTTCATCACGCAGTGTGGTGTAGGCTACCGTCAGCGCCTGCGCTTCGTGTTCATCCATAATGCCGTTTTGCGC
This sequence comes from Salmonella sp. SAL04202, assembly GCF_046550775.1. Classification (NCBI taxonomy): domain Bacteria; kingdom Pseudomonadati; phylum Pseudomonadota; class Gammaproteobacteria; order Enterobacterales; family Enterobacteriaceae; genus Salmonella; species Salmonella sp. SAL04202. The sequence continues at coordinate 512,900 of NZ_JBGDXK010000002.1, forward strand.
CAGAAGCTCCAGGATGCGCACGTTATCAGACCAGCGCGTTAATTTAGGTTTTTCATGAGCGTAGCGCAGTACCAGATATTGCGCGATAAACTCAATATCCGTAATACCGCCTTCATCAGCTTTAATATCAAAACGATCGCGATGCTTATTGCCGAGATGCGCCCGCATTTTCTCGCGCATTTCACGCACTTCAGTCTGCAATGTCTTGCCGTCGCGCGCCGTCGTCATGATAGTGCGGCGCACCGTATCAAACTGTGAGGTAAGCTGCGGGTCGCCATATACCACGCGAGCGCGTACCAATGCCTGATGTTCCCAGGTCCAGGCTTCATGCTGCTGATAATCGGCAAACGCGTCCGCTGAAGTCACCAGCATTCCCGCCGCGCCAGAGGGGCGTAGACGCGCATCCACCTCATACAAAATGCCGGAGGAGGTGCGCGTACTGAACAGATGCATAATGCGCTGCGCCAGGCGCAGATAAAACTGCCGCCCGTCGATTTCGCGTTCGCCGTTGGTCATGACGTCCATCGGACAGTCATGCAGGAAGATGAGATCCAGATCGGAACTGTAGCCCAGCTCCCATCCGCCCAACTTGCCATAACCGACAACCGCAAACCCCCGCCCCTGGCGCTCGTCCAGATGCGCTGGCTGACCATAACGCGCAACCATTTGCGTCCACGCCTGCTGCACCACAGCATCAATCATCGCCTCCGCCAGCCATGTGAGGTGATCGCTCACTTTCATCACCGGCAGCGTACCGGCAATATCCGCCGCCGCAATCCGCAAAAGCTGTGCCTGTTTAAACTGGCGTAATGCCTCCAGTTGTTGCTCTTCGTCCTCTTCCGGCACGCGCAGCAAATACTGGCGTAATTCGTCGCGGTAAGCGTCGGTAGCCGTCGGCTGATAAAGCGTGCCGGGGTCGAGCAGTTCATCAAGCAACAACGGATAACGCGCCAGTTGGCTCGCTATCATTGGCGAAGCGGCGCAGAGCATAATCAGGTGTTTCAGCGCGCCAGGAAATTCGCTCAGCAGCTCCAGATAGGTGGTGCGAGTGACAATCCCCGCCAGCAACGGCGTTATCCGCGATAGCGTAACAGCGGCGTCTTCGCGAGAACAGACATCAGCAAGCAGGTGCGGCATCAGTTGGTCCAGCACTTGCCGCCCGCGCGGGCCGATAGGGCGTTTATCCAGTTCCTTACGGAAGTCAGCGATGAGGGTCAGAACCTGTCGCCGATCCTCATCGGCTAAATGCGCCAGCACTAGCGTCGAATCATCCTCCTGTAGCGCATCCTGCCATACTTCACGCCACGGCTCTGAACGTTCTTCCTCCTGCGGGGTATCGGCTTCATCATCGCCAATTAATTCGTTGAATACGCGGCGTACATTAGCCATATGATCCGTCAGTTCGCCAACAAGCTGCGGCCAGTTCTCCGCCTTCATTCCCCAGGCCAGCCGCGCCCGATTCAGATCGTCGGCAGGCAACGTTTGCGTCTGTTCGTCATTGATGCTTTGCAGCAGATTCTCCAGACGACGTAGAAAAAGATAGGCCACGCGCAGTTGCGCCACGTCATTCTCAGGCAGCAAATGCAGCGCAGCGATAGCATCCAGCGTTGGCAGTAACGAACGCGACTGTAGCGACGGCTCGCGCCCGCCGCGGATGAGCTGGAATACCTGCACGATAAACTCAATTTCACGAATACCGCCCGCGCCAAGTTTAATGTTGTCTTTCAAACCGCGGCGTCGCACTTCGCGGGCGATCATCCCTTTCATATTACGTAGCGACTGGATGACACTGAAATCGATATAGCGGCGGAAAACGAAAGGCCGCAGCATGGCGCGTAATTCACGAGACCAGGCGTCGTCGTTATCGCCCATTAGCCGCGCTTTCACCATGGCGTAGCGTTCCCAGTCGCGTCCTTGCTCCTGATAGTAATCCTCCAGCGCGGCAAAACTCAGTACCAGCGGGCCGCTGTCGCCAAACGGTCGCAGGCGCATGTCCACCCGATAGACAAAACCATCCATTGTGGGCTGATCCAGCGCTTTGATCAGCCGCTGCCCGAGACGCGTAAAAAACTGGGCGTTATCGAGTTCACGACGCCCGCCCCGGGTCTCGCCATGTTCCGGCCAGGCGAAAATCAGATCGATATCAGACGAAAAATTCAGTTCGCCGCCGCCCAGCTTGCCCATGCCTAAAATCAACAGCGGCTGCGGAACGCCCTGCGGGTTACAGGGGGTTCCCCATTCGCGGCAACAGGCGGCATACAGCCAGTCGCGCGCCCCCACAATGAGCGTCTCCGCCAGATGGCTCAACTGTTGTAAAATAGTCTCATCGTCCACCAGCGACAGCGTCTGCGCCCAGGCGATGCGTACCATGATGCGACGACGAAAAAACCTCAGTTCACGCATCAGCGAGGCGTCGTCACAGACACCTGCCAACGCCTCCTGTAACCAGCCAGCATAATGTCGCCATTCATCAGCCTGCGGCGATGCGGATTCCAGTTCGGCAAGCCACTCCGGATGCGCTATCACGCTATCCAGCGCAAAATCGCTAAATGTAAGTACTGACTTCGCCTGCACGCTAAGCGATGTCTCAGTAAATCCTTCTGGTAGGCGCTCAACAACGGTCTGCCAGTACTGCGATAAGGGTGAAGAGAGCGGCGTCATTTAGGGGATATCCTTTAAATAATGCCGGATGGCGGCGTTTCGCCTGATCCGGCCTACAAGTCCGCATACCGTAAGCCTGATAAGCGCAGCGTCATCAGGCGCTTTCTACGGTTCTGATTATCGTTTTCCGCTGTGCAACCAGAACGGCTGCTGGTTAATGGCCTCATTACGGAAATGTTCAATTTCAATACGTTGCCCGGTAATAATAGCGTGACGCAATCCCTGCCAGTTCTCCAGCCATGCCTGCGCGATCATCGCATCATAATACCCGGCCAGCAATAAAACGCTGTCGATATCGCGAGTCAAACGCGGCAGCTGGTCGCGATACTTATCACCCAGAGGTTGTCCAAAAACTTTTTTTAATTCAGCAGCATGACGAGAAAGATGAATGTCGGCGAAACGCTTAAAAGAATCGGCCATTTTGGCCTGCGCCTTCGCGTCCAGAAATGGCTGCCAGGCTTTCGTCACCAGCCATTCCGTCAATGCCAGTTTCGCCATCGCCGTTTGCGTACTATAAACGGCTGTGACGGCGGACACCGCGGATGTCATCGTCGCTTCCGCCTGGGTAAGTAGATCACGTAAGTGAGCGCTCGCTTTACGTGGAACAATGCCACCAAAAAGCATTAAGGCATGGCGCACTAATCCCATAGCATCCAGCACGTGTTCTTTCGCCGACTCGTCGCCGCGCAGCCAGAGCTCTTCATGGTACTGCCACTGTGACAACGCCAGATCCAGCGAGGCCTCCAGCCCTTGCTCTACCGTGGCTTTCGCGGCAGTCCGCAGAATTGCCGTTGGTGTATTCTCTCGCGGCGCATTCCCCTGCGCCAGGTGATAACCTCGCGCCGCCTTACTCAGACTGCCCTGACGCAAACCGGTTTGCGACAGCAGTTGCTTCGCCAGTTTTAACACGGCGCGCGTATCGCCGCGAAGCAACTCAAGCTCCAGCTCACAAATCGGTTCGGCAAACTCGCCCGCTTTTACGTCGCCGAGATCGAGCGCAATTTCAATCCTGCTGCCGTCAACGTCCAGACACCATTTTTCCCGGTAAAAATCGGTACTGAACAGCGGCTGTACGTTTGATGCCAGGCCAGCGGGCAGGTTGCCATCAGGCCAGACCTCCGCCGGAAGTTGCGTCAGATCCAGCACGGGTTCGCTTAGCGCGACATTGTATTCGGGTCGCTGGTGCAGCCCGCCCGTTACCCGGCCGGCAATTTTCATGGTCATTTCATAGCGCCCATTTTCACCACGAATACGCAGCCCCATATCATGGCGGCGTAGCCAGTTATCAGGCGTTTCGAAGTAGATATTCAGCAACTGGCTGGGCGCATGATGCTCGCCGCCGAGCGTATGAAGATGATTTCGCAGCGCATCTACGGCGTCGTGATTGACGATAAACTTTAATTCGATTTCCTGAGCCATGGCCTTGTACTTATGGGTTATGTCACATCTGGGAAGATTCTTGGCGAACTTACCCGCATTATTTTTGTCAGTAGATAGTATTTTGCGCCAAATTGCCATGCAACGAGCAATTTGACGGGCGTAAAAGTTTGACGTAGCGGCAAAGGCGACACAGATGATTCCGATTGATGTCGACTACTTTGCGTAGCGACACTGATGCCGTTACTATCGTTCCACTTTCTCTGACAATAACGACAGCCTGATGCCAAAATTACGCCTGATTGGACTAACTTTACTTGCGCTTAGCGCCACCGCCGTCTCTCATGCTGAAGAGACGCGTTACGTTTCTGATGAACTGAATACCTGGGTCCGCAGCGGTCCGGGAGATAATTATCGCCTTGTGGGTACCGTCAACGCCGGCGAGGAAGTCACGCTCTTACAGAGCGATGCCAACTATGGTCAAATTAAAGACAGTTCTGGTCGTACTGCCTGGATACCGTTAAAAGAACTGAATACTACGCCAAGCCTGCGTACCCGCGTGCCGGATCTGGAAAATCAGGTCAAAACGTTGACCGATAAACTCAACAATATTGATACCACGTGGAATCAGCGCACCGCCGATATGCAGCAGAAAGTGGCGCAAAGCGACAGCGTCATCAACGGGCTAAAAGAAGAGAACCAGAAGCTGAAAAACGAGCTGATTGTCGCGCAGAAAAAAGTTAGCGCCGCGAATCTGCAACTGGATGACAAACAGCGCACCATTATTATGCAGTGGTTTATGTATGGCGGCGGCGTATTGGGTATTGGCTTGCTGTTAGGGCTGGTGCTGCCGCATATGATCCCAAGCCGTAAACGCAAAGACCGCTGGATGAACTAAATCGCCTTCTCTGCGGCACTGTCTTATCATTAGAGGATGATCGTTTTTAAAAGGAAAGTGGCGTGAAGATTTATCTGGTCGGTGGTGCGGTTCGGGATGCGTTGTTAGGGCTACCGGTTAAAGATAAAGATTGGGTCGTTGTCGGCGCCACGCCGCAGGAGATGCTTGATGCGGGCTACCAGCAGGTAGGCCGTGATTTTCCTGTGTTTCTCCATCCGCAAACTCACGAAGAATACGCGCTGGCGCGTACTGAGCGTAAATCCGGTTCCGGCTACACGGGCTTCACCTGTTATGCCGCGCCGGACGTTACCCTGGAAGCCGATCTCCAGCGTCGCGATCTGACCATTAATGCTCTGGCGCGCGACGATGACGGACAGATTATCGACCCTTACCACGGGCGCCGGGATCTGGAGGCGCGTCTACTGCGCCATGTCTCTCCCGCGTTTGGCGAAGATCCCTTGCGCGTATTGCGCGTGGCGCGTTTTGCCGCCCGTTACGCCCATCTTAGTTTCCGTATCGCCGATGAAACACTGGCGCTAATGCGCGAAATGACCGCGGCAGGCGAGCTGGAACATCTGACGCCGGAACGGGTATGGAAAGAGACGGAAAATGCGCTTACCACCCGCAATCCGCAGGTTTACTTCCAGGTATTGCGCGACTGCGGCGCCCTGCGCGTCCTGTTTCCGGAAATCGACGCCCTGTTTGGCGTACCCGCGCCGGCAAAGTGGCATCCGGAAATTGATACCGGAGTTCATACGCTGATGACGCTGTCGATGGCCGCTATGCTCAGTCCGCAGCTTGATGTCCGTTTCGCCACGCTTTGTCATGATCTGGGCAAAGGCTTAACGCCGAAAAACCTCTGGCCGCGCCATCATGGCCACGGCCCGGCGGGCGTGAAACTGGTCGAACAGTTATGCCAGCGTTTGCGCGTCCCCAATGACCTGCGTGATTTAGCTAAACTGGTCGCCGAGTACCACGATCTGATCCACACCTTTCCGATACTCCAGCCGAAAACGATCGTTAAGCTGTTTGACGCCATTGATGCATGGCGTAAACCGCAGCGCGTCGAGCAGATTGCGCTGACCAGCGAAGCCGATGTCCGTGGACGTACCGGCTTTGAAGCGTCGGATTACCCGCAGGGGCGCTGGCTGCGCGAAGCCTGGCAGGTGGCGCAGGCGGTACCGACGAAAGAGGTGGTGGAGGCCGGATTTAAGGGCATTGAGATTCGCGAGGAGCTGACGAAGCGACGAATTGCAGCGGTCGCCAACTGGAAAGAGAAGCGCTGCCCGAACCCCGCCAGCTAAACGCCATCCGGCACGATAAATTGCCTGATGGCGCTGCGCTTATCAGACCGACAAAACAGTTAGGCCGGACAAGGCGGTACGCCGCCATCCGGCACGGTCAATCATCAGAAGAAGACGACGTAAACGGCAGCCGCCACCACAAAGCGGTAAATCGCAAACGGAATAAACGAGATACGCTTAATCAGTTGCAGGAAGGTCTTGATGGCGATCAGCGCCACCACAAACGCCGTCACAAAGCCCACTGCGAACATCGGAATATCCGCTGCGGTCAGGAATGACCAACTTTTGTAGAGATCCAGAACCGTTGCGCCCATCATCATCGGCACAGCCAGTAAGAACGAGAACTCAGAGGCGGCGTAACGGCTGACGCCCATCAGCATCCCACCGGAAATGGTCGCTCCGGAACGCGAGAAGCCCGGCCACAGCGCCAGACACTGGAAACAGCCAATCATAAACGCCTGACGATACGTCATATCATCCAGCCCCGGCGCGCGCGGTTCTTTCGGCTTCAGGCACTCGGCGGCAATCAGCAACAGACCGCCTACCACCAGCGCGTACATCACGTTAATCGGGTTAAATAGCGACTTGATCGTGTCATGAAAGACTAACCCCAGCACCACCGCCGGAATCATGCCCAGCAGGATGTGAATCAACGTTAATCGACCTTTACTTTCACCTTCACGCTGTAGCGGGCGGCCAAAGTGAATACCGATGAGGCCAAACAACCGCCGCCAGAACATCACCACGACCGCCAGAATAGATCCAAGTTGAATCACCACTTCGAATGTCTTGGCCGTATCGCCTTCAAACCCCAGCAGATGACCCACAATAATCATATGGCCCGTGCTGGATACCGGCAAAAACTCCGTCAATCCTTCGACCACACCCAAAATTGCCGCTATCAGCAGCGAGTGCATATCGCTCATCAATAAACCCCTAAAATGAAAAACACTGCAAAAATGGATCTCGCGTTAAGACCCCATATATAACCGTTTGGTTTAAAAAATATAAAATTATTTATTTTTATTTCAGATTATTGCCACGCTCAATAATTACCCCTACGTTCGCCGCGCGCGCGACGGCGCCAGGCTTGCTCAGTTTGATGCGAACCCACGGAGAATTGAATCGGCTAAGCAGCAGATCCGCCACCTCTTCCGCCACGCGCTCGACCAGAGCAAAACGCCCGCCTTCGACATGATTTATCACCGTGTCGGCGATATCCGCATAACTTAGACAATCTGCGACATCATCGCTTTTCGCCGACTTGCGGTTATCCCATGCCATTTCGATATCGAACACCAGTTTTTGCTCGATAGTCTGTTCCCAGTCGTAAACACCGATAGTGGTGATTACCGAAAGTTGCTCTATAAATACAATATCCATCACGACCTGCCTGCTTTTTGGCTAACCCGGATACCACTTCCGGCGAAATGTGCGTATTATCCACAGAAATAGTAAATAAAACGACACTTTCAATACGGAACAGCTTATGAGTGCAATCGCGCCTGGAATGATCCTCTTCGCGTACCTCTGCGGCTCAATTTCCAGTGCCATTCTGGTTTGCCGCATCGCCGGGCTGCCCGATCCGCGTGAAAGCGGCTCCGGCAACCCGGGCGCGACGAACGTATTACGAATCGGTGGCAAGGGAGCGGCTGTCGCGGTACTTATTTTTGACATCCTTAAAGGCATGTTGCCCGTCTGGGGCGCGTATGCGTTAGGCGTTACCCCTTTCTGGCTTGGGCTTATCGCTATCGCCGCCTGTCTGGGGCATATCTGGCCGGTCTTTTTTGGCTTTAAAGGTGGGAAAGGCGTAGCAACCGCATTTGGCGCCATTGCGCCCATCGGCTGGGATTTAACCGGCGTCATGGCTGGCACCTGGCTGCTTACGGTCCTGTTAAGCGGTTATTCATCGTTAGGGGCGATTGTCAGCGCCTTGATTGCGCCGTTTTACGTCTGGTGGTTTAAACCGCAGTTCACCTTCCCGGTGTCGATGCTGTCATGTCTCATTTTGCTGCGCCATCATGACAACATCCAGCGTCTGTGGCGTCGACAGGAGACGAAAATCTGGACGAAGCTGAAAAAGAAACGCCAGAAAGATTGAGCTGGAACTGCGTCTGGAAGAGGGCCTCAACCGTCTGGGGATCGGCTCACAAGGGTTGACCGGCAATAGCTCGGTGATGGGCGTACATATCGAATCCGCCGCGCGTCACCCTTCCACCATTGGCGTGGTTAGGCGCGATTTTCGGCCTGATCTTCCTGGTGCTGCTGATCGTCTCCAGGCTGTTGTGGATGCCCATCGTTTTGCTGTAAATCCGTTGGGGCGGCATGATGTCGCCCCCTTTTTCCGCTTTTACGCCGCCGGCAGCTCGGCCAGCGGCCAGCGCGGACGTACCGTTACGCCAAGATCCGCCGTAACACCCGCCTTAAACCGCACCATTCCGGCATAGGCGATCATCGCCCCGTTGTCAGTACAAAACTCCGGGCGCGCATAGAACACTTCGCCGCGGCGTTTTTGCATCATTTCGGCAAGCTTCGCGCGCAGCGTGCGGTTAGCGCTGACGCCGCCCGCCATGACCAGACGCTTAAAACCGGTGCTTTCCAGCGCGCGCTTGCACTTGATCATCAGCGTATCCACGACCGCATCTTCAAAAGCGCGCGCGATATCAGCGCGAGTTTGTTCGTCGTCGCCATTACTACGAATGGTGTTAGCTGCAAAGGTTTTCAGACCGGAAAAACTAAAATCCAGCCCCGGGCGATCGGTCATCGGGCGCGGAAAGACAAAACGTCCCGCCGTCCCCTGCGACGCCATTTTCGACAGCATCGGGCCGCCAGGATAATCCAGCCCCAACAATTTGGCGGTTTTATCAAACGCTTCACCGGCGGCATCGTCAATCGACTCTCCCAGCAGTTCGTACTGACCGATTCCGGTCACGCTAATGAGCTGCGTATGTCCGCCGGAGACCAGTAGCGCCACAAACGGGAATTCCGGAGGGTTATCTTCCAGCATCGGCGCCAGCAGATGACCTTCCATATGGTGTACAGGAATGGCCGGCACATTCCAGGCAAATGCCAACGAACGCCCGACGGTTGCGCCGACCAGCAGCGCGCCGACCAGGCCCGGGCCTGCGGTATAGGCCACCGCGTCGATATCGCTCGCCGTCAGACCGGCTTCTTTTAATGCCGCCTGAATCAGCGGCACGGTTTTACGCACATGATCGCGGGAAGCCAGTTCAGGCACTACGCCGCCGTAGTCAGCATGTAATTTCACCTGACTATACAATTGGTTGGCTAACAGACCCTTTTTGTCGTCGTAAATAGCGATGCCGGTTTCATCGCAGGATGTTTCAATACCCAGTACACGCATGACTTGTTTTACCTCGCTCTAATACCGCGCAGTGTAGGTCGAATGCGGGTGGATGTATACCCTCAGTCCCGACTTCGTGTATACTCCCTCCCCTTATAAAAGTCCCTTTCAAAAAAGGCCGCGGTGCTTTACAAAGCAGCAGCAATTGCAGTAAAATTCCGCACCATTTTGAAATAAGCTGGCGTTGATGCCAGCGGCAAACCGAATTAATCAAAGGTGAGAGGCACATGCCGGTAATTAAAGTACGTGAAAACGAGCCGTTCGACGTAGCTCTGCGTCGCTTCAAGCGTTCCTGCGAAAAAGCAGGTGTTCTGGCGGAAGTTCGTCGTCGTGAGTTCTATGAAAAACCGACGACCGAACGTAAGCGCGCTAAAGCTTCTGCAGTGAAACGTCACGCGAAGAAACTGGCTCGCGAAAACGCACGCCGTACTCGTCTGTACTAATCTTTTGAGAGCGGGCTGCTCTCAATTCAGATCGAGTTGTAGTTGTAAGGCCGTGCTTCCGAAAGGAATGCGCGGCTTGTTTTCGTTTATGCATTAGCATATACACAAAATCATTCATGCTGCGTCCAGGCGGCAAGAGAGCAAGTCCCCGGCGCTTACGCAAGTCAGCGACAGGGGTGAGCGAACGTAGCCAACACTACGGCAGCCTGAAGAATGACGTGTATAAAAGGGGCATATGGCTGGACGAATCCCACGCGTATTCATTAATGACCTGCTGGCGAGAACCGATATCGTCGATCTGATCGACGTGCGCGTAAAACTCAAGAAACAGGGCAAGAACTATCACGCGTGTTGTCCATTCCATAATGAGAAAACCCCTTCTTTCACCGTAAACGGTGAAAAACAGTTTTATCACTGCTTTGGATGCGGCGCGCATGGCAATGCGATCGACTTTTTGATGAATTACGACAAGCTCGAATTTGTCGAAACCGTCGAAGAATTAGCGGCCATGCATAACCTGGAAATTCCCTATGAAGCAGGCACCGGGCTTAGCCAGATAGAGCGCCATCAACGGCAAAACCTCTATCAGTTGATGAATGGTCTGAATGACTTTTATCAGCAGTCGCTTACCCATCCTGCGGCAAAACCTGCGCGTGACTATCTGCAAAAGCGCGGTCTGAGCGCTGAAATTATTCAGCGTTTCGCCATTGGCTTCGCGCCGCCAGGGTGGGATAACGCGTTAAAGCGCTTCGGTAATAACAGCGATAACAAGGCATTGTTGCTGGATGCCGGGATGCTGGTCAATAACGAGCAGGGCAGCACTTACGATCGTTTCCGTAATCGGGTCATGTTCCCTATTCGGGACAAACGCGGCAGGGTGATTGGTTTTGGCGGCCGAGTTCTGGGGAACGACACGCCGAAATACCTTAACTCTCCGGAAACGGACATTTTCCATAAAGGCCGCCAGCTATATGGTCTTTATGAGGCTCAGCAATATAGTGCTGAACCGCAACGCTTGCTTGTGGTCGAAGGTTATATGGATGTCGTCGCACTAGCGCAATACGACATTAACTATGCGGTCGCCTCGCTGGGTACCTCAACCACGGCAGACCATATGCATATGTTATTCCGGGCGACAAACAACGTGATTTGCTGTTACGACGGCGACCGGGCTGGCCGTGATGCCGCCTGGAGAGCGCTGGAAACAGCAATGCCTTATATGACCGACGGTCGGCAGGTACGCTTTATGTTTTTACCTGACGGCGAAGACCCGGATACGCTGGTGCGTAAAGAAGGCAAGGCGGCTTTTGAAGCGCGGATGGAGCAGGCGCAGCCGCTCTCTACGTTTCTGTTTAATAGCCTCCTGCCGCAGGTGGATTTAAGCTCGCCGGATGGCAGCACGCAGTTAGCCGCGCTGGCGCTGCCGCTCATTAATCAGGTGCCTGGCGACGCGCACCGTATTCAGTTGCGCCAGACGTTGGGGCTGAAGTTAGGCATTTTCGATGATAGTCAGCTTGATCGTTTAGTGCCAAAACAGGCGGAAAGCGGCGTTTCCCGCCCGGCTCCGCAGATAAAACAGACGCCTATGCGTATACTTATAGGACTGCTGGTGCAGAACCCAAGTCTAGCGCCGCTGGTGCCGCCTTTACAAGGGCTGGCGCAGAGCAAATTACCGGGACTTAGGCTATTCTCCGAGCTGGTGAGTCTTTGTGTCGCGCAGCCGGGTCTGAACACCGGGCAGCTGTTAGAGAATTATCGCGGGACAAGTGAATACTCAACACTTGAAAAACTCTCAGCCTGGAACGATATAAGGGATGAGAATGTTGAAAAAATGTTCACCGACACGCTAAACCGAATTTTTGATGCAATGCTTGAACAGCGACTGGAAGAGCTGATAGCTCGCGATCGCACACACCGTTTAAGCAGTGAAGAACGCAGGGAGTACTGGGAAATCAGACAAGCCCTGGAAAAAAAATGAATTTAACGGCTTAAATGCCGCATATCGATCGGGAAGCCCCCGACAGCCGCAGTGAGAGGCAGCGGCCAAAATATAAGTATGCCCTCGCTTTAAATGTCGACAGCTATACCGTCGACACCAATCAAACGAATAAGTGTGGATACCGTCTTATGGAGCAAAACCCGCAGTCACAGCTGAAACTTCTTGTCACCCGTGGTAAGGAGCAAGGCTATCTGACCTATGCTGAGGTCAATGACCATCTGCCGGAAGATATCGTCGATTCAGATCAAATTGAAGATATCATCCAAATGATCAACGACATGGGTATTCAGGTAATGGAAGAAGCGCCTGATGCCGATGATCTGCTGCTGGCTGAAAATACCACCAGCACCGATGAAGATGCGGAAGAAGCTGCTGCACAAGTTCTGTCCAGTGTTGAGTCTGAAATCGGTCGTACGACTGACCCGGTACGCATGTATATGCGTGAAATGGGCACTGTTGAACTGTTGACCCGGGAAGGCGAAATCGACATCGCTAAACGTATCGAAGACGGGATCAACCAGGTTCAATGCTCCGTTGCCGAATACCCGGAAGCCATTACCTATCTGCTGGAACAGTACGATCGCGTTGAGGCTGAAGAGGCTCGTTTGTCCGATCTTATCACCGGCTTTGTCGATCCGAACGCGGAAGAAGAGATGGCGCCGACCGCAACTCACGTCGGTTCTGAACTCTCCCAGGAAGACCTGGATGATGACGAAGACGAAGATGAAGAAGACGGCGACGATGACGCCGCCGATGACGACAACAGCATTGACCCTGAACTGGCACGCGAAAAATTCGCTGAACTGCGCGCGCAATACGTCGTTACGCGCGACACTATCAAAGCGAAAGGCCGCAGCCATGCTGCCGCGCAGGAAGAGATTCTGAAGCTGTCTGAAGTGTTCAAACAGTTCCGTCTGGTACCGAAGCAATTCGACTATCTGGTCAACAGTATGCGCGTGATGATGGATCGCGTGCGTACCCAGGAACGTCTGATCATGAAGCTCTGCGTCGAGCAGTGCAAAATGCCGAAGAAGAACTTTATCACGCTGTTTACCGGTAATGAAACCAGCGAAACCTGGTTCAACGCCGCTATCGCGATGAACAAACCGTGGTCGGAAAAACTGCACGATGTCGCGGAAGAAGTGCAACGCTGCCTGCAAAAACTGCGGCAGATTGAAGAAGAAACCGGTCTGACCATCGAACAGGTGAAAGACATCAACCGTCGCATGTCTATCGGGGAAGCGAAAGCCCGCCGTGCGAAGAAAGAGATGGTTGAAGCGAACTTGCGTCTGGTTATTTCTATCGCCAAGAAATACACCAACCGTGGCTTGCAGTTCCTTGACCTGATTCAGGAAGGCAACATCGGTCTGATGAAAGCGGTAGATAAATTTGAATACCGTCGTGGTTACAAATTCTCCACCTACGCTACCTGGTGGATTCGTCAGGCGATCACCCGCTCTATCGCGGATCAGGCGCGCACCATCCGTATTCCGGTGCATATGATTGAGACCATCAACAAGCTCAACCGTATTTCTCGCCAGATGCTGCAAGAGATGGGCCGCGAGCCAACGCCGGAAGAGCTGGCCGAGCGCATGCTGATGCCGGAAGATAAGATCCGCAAAGTGCTGAAAATCGCCAAAGAACCTATCTCCATGGAAACGCCGATCGGCGACGATGAAGATTCGCATCTGGGTGATTTCATCGAGGATACCACCCTCGAGCTGCCGCTGGACTCTGCCACTACCGAGAGCCTGCGTGCCGCCACTCACGACGTTTTGGCTGGCCTGACCGCTCGTGAAGCGAAAGTGCTGCGTATGCGTTTCGGTATCGATATGAACACCGACCACACGCTGGAAGAAGTGGGTAAACAGTTCGATGTTACCCGCGAACGTATCCGTCAGATCGAAGCGAAGGCGCTGCGTAAACTGCGCCACCCGAGCCGTTCTGAAGTGCTGCGCAGCTTCCTCGACGATTAATTGTAAATATGTGCATAAGCCCTCCATCGTGAGGGCTTTTTTATTAAGGAAATCTGGCAATGCAGCAAGGATACTATTCTCTCCCCGCCCTTCTTTCCGCTCTCGATGCCGGGAAAAAAGTGAAATATCTGTGGTTCTGGGGTCATCAACCTGCCGCGAATAACGAAATTACCGCCTCTTGCTTTAGTCAGTGGTGGCAGGGTTCACCTTTTACCTATGATGGTATAACTTACGCCACCGCAGAACACTGGATGATGGCAGGAAAAGCGCGGCTGTTTAACGACAGTAAAACACTTGCCAGAATTCTGGCAGCGGCAACCCCGGCTGAAGCAAAAAAGCTGGGGCGACAGGTGACAAACTTTGATGAACAACGCTGGCAAGACTGCTGCTTTGAGCTGGTCAGTGAGGGGAATTATCACAAATTTAGCCAACATTCGGCATTAAAAACATTCTTGCTAAATACGCAGCCTCGCATTCTGGTTGAAGCCAGTCCGGTGGATAAAATCTGGGGAATTGGCCTTGCAAAAGATCATCCCCATGCCGGTGTGCCATCTCACTGGAAGGGGAAAAATCTGCTGGGATTTACGCTTATGGTAGTCAGAGACCGTTTGGCGGAAGAATAAATCCGTATCTGTGAGGAGCGGTGCTTTGCCCACTCATAACTTCGTTACACTGTACTTCACAAGCCCCGCATCACCAGCGCCTGGTCCAGCTCGTGATATGCTTCCACCAGCTTCTCAAGTGAAACGCGACTCAAACCACTCGGATTTGGCAACACCCAAATTTGCGTCGCGCCAATGGTGTGCGTTTGTTTTCCCCACTGTGTGCCGCGCTGGCTGAATCCCTGTTCAAAAGCCTGTTTACCAAGCACCGCCAGCGCCGCGGGCTGGTAGTCCTCTATCTTTTCAATCAGGTTTCGTCCGCCGCTACGTAATTCATGCAACTTCACCTCAGTCGCTTGTACCGTCGGTCGATCGACGAGTTTCGTTACCCCGCAGCGAAAATCCAGTAATTTTTCCGCCTCTTCCGGTTTCAACTGTCGATCGGTGAAACCGGCCAAATGAATAACTTTCCAAAAACGATTCGCGGGATGCGCAAACGGAAAGCCGGTATTCGCCGAGGAGAGTCCCGGATTGATGCCGCAAAAAACCACCCGTAGCCCTGGCGCCAGTATGTCCTTAACCATTATTACTCCTGAGCAATACAACGTTCTTTAAGTATAACGGGTTGAAAACACATTGTTTATAAAAACAGCACCCGCACGGTTACGGCTGGATTACAGCGTAAAGTTACATTATAATCCACCGCCACGGCCCCTTAGCTCAGTGGTTAGAGCAGGCGACTCATAATCGCTTGGTCGCTGGTTCAAGTCCAGCAGGGGCCACCAAATTTTAGCTTTAAAATCATATAATTAAGCCACTCTAAAGAGTGGCTTTTTTGTTTCTGACAGGGCTCGCCCCATACCGCTATTTACGATGCCAATAGGCTGCCGTACGTACCAGGTGTGGATCAAACCCCTTTTCAAAGCACTGACTTAAACGTTTTACCGTTTTGCCTTCGCCAGTAATCCAGATGAAATAGTCTGATTCTGGTATTGCCAGCTGCGACAGGCGCGTTTGCAATGCCTGTTCATCGCCGCCAACAACATATTCCACAGTAATATCCGTCAAATGGGCGAGATAATCGCGATATGCGGCATCCTGAATGCTCACCAGCGCGGTTACCGCAGGGCGCGCAGGCAGACGACTAAGCGATTCCAGACGACGACGCAGCGCAGGCATACCGGACTCATCGCAGACATAAACCTGACAGGCATAATCTTCCGGCACCACCAGCGAACCGCGCGGCCCGCCGATCGTCAGTGTATCGCCTTCACGGGCTTCCATTGCCCAACGGCTGGCTACGCCGCCATCGTGGATAAAGAAATCCAGCGCCAGCTCGCGACGCGCCTCGTCATACAGCGGCGTGTAATCCCTGGAGACCGGACGAATGCCCTCCCCCCAGATAATGCCTTCCTCAGTGACTGTCGGAGGCGTAAAGCGACAGCCTGGCTCAGGGAAAAAAACTTTCGTGTGATCGTCAAAGCCCAGGGAGGTGAAACCGTCCAGCGCCTCGCCGCCAAGTACGATCCGCTGAAATCCTGCGCTAATACGTTCTACCCGCAGAACGGTCAGCTCGCGAAAACGCAGTTCATTACGAACACGCTGTGGATAGCGTGCGGATGATGTCGTCATTTTTTGCCTTCGTGAAGTAATACGATATATCTAAATTAAAGTTTTAAATGATAATGATTGTTAATCAGTAAAAATGCAACTGTTTTTTGATAGTGTTCTGGCAACGCGTCGCTAACTATAACCTTAGAATAAAATGTTATAAATTAATAGATTATCGCAACAATGGCTTTTACCCTTGCTAAAACCCATCATTTAGATATAAATTAGATATATCTAAATAAGCAGGAGGCAATGATGCAAAATCAACATGAAGGGTGTTGCAAAAACCGGGATCATAAGCACGACGGCTGCTGTAAAGATCGAGAACATCAGCATGAAGGCTGCCATAGCGCGCATCAGCATGAGAACGCCAGTTGCGGCGGCGAACACCGTCACGGACACGGCTGTGGTCGTCATGGACAG
Source organism: Salmonella sp. SAL04202 (assembly GCF_046550775.1). NCBI lineage: Bacteria > Pseudomonadati > Pseudomonadota > Gammaproteobacteria > Enterobacterales > Enterobacteriaceae > Salmonella > Salmonella sp. SAL04202. The sequence continues at coordinate 529,558 of NZ_JBGDXK010000002.1, forward strand.
GGCGGTGGTCGACGTCAGCGATTTTTTGGCCACGGGGAGCTTCGGCTGGTCATTCTTGATATCCTGACCCGGGACGCCAGCCACGGCTATGAACTGATTAAAGCGATAGAAAACCTGACGGGGGGCGGCTATACGCCAAGCGCTGGTGTGATCTACCCTACGCTGGATTTTTTACAGGATCAGCAATTTATCACGATTAGCGACGAAGAAGGCGGGCGGAAAAAAATCGCGATTACCGCGAACGGCGCGCAATGGCTTGATGAAAATCGCGAACACCTGACGCATATTCAGGCGCGGCTAAAAGCCCGTTGTGTGGGCATGGAGTTACGTAAAAATCCGCAGATGAAGCGGGCGCTGGATAACTTCAAGGCCGTGCTGGATCTGCGGATAAACCACAGCGATATCAACGACGCGCAAATCAAACGCATTATCGGCGTGATTGATCGCGCGGCGCTGGAAATCGCCGAACTGGATTAAGCGGGCTGCGTGTCCTCTTCGCGGACGCGGAACACGTTAACCAGCTCTTTTAAATGTAACGCCTGTTCGTTCAGCGACGCCGCGGCGGCAACAGACTCTTCCACAAGGCAGGAGTTTTGTTGCGTGGCGGCGTCAATCAGGCCAATCGCGCTGTTAATCTGCGAAATACCGTCAGTTTGCTCGCGGCTGGCCTGCCCAATCTCACGTAATATCACATCCATCTCTTCGACGTTATCCACCATACCATTAATCAGGGCGCTGGCTTTCTCCACCAGGTGCATCCCTTCCTGAGTCTGACTGGTTGAATCTTCAATCAAATTACGGATTTCACTGGCTGACGAGGCGCTCTTTTGCGCCAACTGGCGAACCTCTCCGGCGACAACGGCAAAACCACGTCCATGTTCGCCCGCGCGCGCCGCTTCAACCGCCGCGTTCAGCGCCAGAATATTGGTCTGAAAGGCAATGGAATCAATGATATTGATGATATCCGACATACGATTTGCCGTATCGTTAATGACGCGCATTTTCTGCGTCACTTGATTCATCATCTCCCCATTGTTTTTCACTACGCTGGCGGCGCCGGCAGAGAGTTTGGTCGCTTCACTGGTATGATCGGCTGTGTTTTTAACCGTGGCGGTAATCTGTTCCATCGACGCCGCCGTTTCTTCAACCGAGCTGGCCTGTTCTTCCGTACGCGCGGCCAAATCCTGGTTACCGGCGACAATTTGCGCCGCCGCCGTGGAGATACTCTCTGAACCGTTTTGCACTTCCTGTACGATATCCAGCAGACGCGTTTTCATCGCCATTAATGCTTGCAGTAGTACGCCTGTTTCATCTTTATAGTCGGTGGTGATATGACGAGTCAGATCGCCATCGGCAATCGCCTCGGCAAAGCGTACTGCGTCATCAAGCGGCCGGGTAATAGAACGCACAATATACCATCCCATTACGCCTCCGGCGGCGATGCTTATCAGCGCCAAAGTGATTAACAGCGTCCGATTATTTTTAAAATCCTCTTTGACCTGCACGCTCGCTTCATGCATCTGCGCGTCCTGAACAGCGATAAGCTCCTGAACTTTATCCTTATAGACCTTTTGCACCTGCACCGTTCTGGTCATCATCTCCTGAATGGCCGCCTGACGATTATTGCTTTGAATATCTTTCAAAATACGGAATCTGGACTCCAGGTATTGCTGGCGCGCTTCACGGATCTCATTAATGATTTTCTGTGAATCCGCATCGTGACTATTTTCCCTGGAAAGCTCATCCAGTAACGCCGAAATGCGCTGGCTTATCTCACTGAGTTCTTTCTGCGAGCTCTGGCTCCAGCGCCCCTCTTCATCCAGTAACATGAGCTGCTGCGCGATGATGAAATCATTAAAATTATCGATTAACAGATTGGCTTTTACCGTGGTGGGATAATCATTGGTAATAATGTCCTGCATACCCGTATTAGCCCGATCAAGGCTAAACAAAGACAGAGCGGAACTCACCACCATGAGAACAATGAATAAGCCAAAGGCCATAAATAATTTTGAACGTATTTTAATGTTATGCAAAAACATATTTTCTCCCTGGGATTGCATATCCTCATACAGGAAGATTTATCGGCAATAATGTTACTAACTTTATGATATTGATCGCTTTTTATTTCGGAACATTATTAGTAAGTAATATTTATTGTTCACAGAAAGATGAACCAAAAGTGACATAAATTGGCACTAATAATGAAAGAAATACGCTAAAAGGTTAACCATTTCTTATTTATTAACTGAGTTTATACCTATTAATAGGTAGGCAAGGGAGAAGGAATAAATATCACATTATTTTTAACATCACAGGCCACTGATACTCTCTATGATGGCAGGCACCGCCTTCTATCAGAGCGCATCCGCCCGGTAAGTTTGTTGCTACCGGGCGGATGTCATTACCGTTGCGACCTACAAATAAACTTAATGCAGTACCGTGACCGCATCCTCCAGCCGGCTGGCACGGTGTTTTACCATTGCGGAGACTTGTACGCTCTCTTCCACCAGCGCCGCATTTTTCTGGGTTATGCGGTTCAACTCGTCCACGGCGCGAGTCAGACTGGAAAGCCCATCTGTCTGTTCCTGCGTCGACTGACTGATCCGTGCGATAAGCAGGGTGACATTTTGCACCTGGGCTACAATATCATCCATGGTACGGCCTGCGGCGTGAACCTGCTCGGAGCCTGACTGCACCTTTGTTGCGCTGGCATCAATTAATTTACGAATATCGTTCGCCGCGTTAGCGCTGCGGCTGGCAAGATGGCGTACCTCGCCAGCAACCACGGCAAACCCTTTCCCCTGCTCGCCCGCTCTCGCCGCTTCTACCGCCGCATTCAGCGCCAGGATATTCGTCTGAAAAGCGATATCGTTAATTAGCGTGGTGATCGTCCCGATACGTTGCGTACTGTGAGCGATATCATCCATCGTTTTAATCACCGTATCCATCGCCTCACCTCCCTGAGTCGCCGCGCTACTGGCCGCCAAGGAAAGCTTATCCGCAGCGGAAGCCGTCTCGGAATTGAGCTTCACGGACTCCGCCATCTGGTTCATGGTCGTTACCGTTTCCTGAACATTCTCCACGGTCTGACGGGTGTGTTCGTTCAGATCATTGTTACCCTTCGCCAGCCTTTCACTGCCGTTTCTGACGCTGGAAACCTGACTTGATACGTCATTGATCAGCCAGCGGCACATCAAGCCAAGCTGCCCCACGGCCCTCAGCGTCAGCCCCAACTCATCGCTACGATTAAGATGTTGTACGCTGTTGCGTTCGCCGGTCGCCACTTTCAGCGCCTGCGTCGCCACATTTTCAATGGGACGCACAATTTGCCATTCAAATAGCGCCGTACCTGCCAGCATCGCCAACGCGCCCAACAGCAACGCCTGCCATGACGCATCCGTACCGAACAGCGCCAACGCCAGCATTACGGCCATTAGCCCCATAATACTACGCACTCGCCAGCGAACAGGCATAGCGGGTAGTTTGCCCAGCAAGCCCTGACGAACCACCAGGCCTTTATGAATACGTTTACTACACCGCCCTTCATTTAGCGCCTGATATAAAGGCTCGACGGCGGCAATCTCATCATCCGTGGCGCGGGTACGGATCGACATATATCCCGTCACACGCCCTTCACGTATCATCGGTACCGCGTTGGCCCGCACCCAATAATGGTCGCCGTTTTTACGCCGGTTTTTCACAATGCCGCTCCACGGTTCGCCCTGTTTTAGGGTGTACCACATATCTGCGAAGGCAGCTTTCGGCATATCCGGATGACGCACCAGATTATGTGGCTGCGCCAGTAACTCGTTTAACTGATAGCCGCTCACCTGGACAAAAGTGTCATTGGCGTGAGTGATATAGCTTTCCAGGTCGGTCGTAGTCATCAGAGTGGTATCATCATCCAGCGGGGTATTTAGCTGGCTGACGTAGGGATGAGAAGACATGATAGCGTCCTGTGCAGGTTATCTGAATGTTAATTTTTCGCTCAGATGTTATTTCGGCGCTAATCTATTTATCTTTAGTTGTTAAAATTGCTCTGGATCGCAATTTGCGATTAATCCTTAATATTTGTACGATTTTCACCTCATCCTGCGCCTTATTTTCATTATGAAATTGTTTAGCGTGGACAACCTTTTTCTTTAAAATCTGCCCTGGCTCACCTTTTTCTCACGCTGCCGCTAACGCAACACACCGTAAACCGTAAAACAAGATCTGCTCAAAATGCATCCAATTGTTAACACATGACATTAAATGTTGTGTAAATGTGATTATTCCTGGTGTTTATCCCGATTTTCACTATGGGCTTAGACCCCCGCTAATCCCTGCAATACTTAATTCAGTATCATGTGATACACGGCCCTCTGGAGCTCATTTTGAACAGGTTACCTTCCAGCGCATCGGCTTTGGCCTGTAGCGCGCACGCACTGAATCTCATCGAGAAGCGAACGCTAAACCATGAGGAAATGAAAGCACTAAACCGAGAGGTCATTGACTACTTTAAAGAGCATGTAAATCCAGGATTTCTGGAATACCGGAAATCTGTTACCGCCGGCGGGGATTACGGAGCCGTAGAGTGGCAAGCGGGCAGTTTGAATACGCTTGTCGACACCCAGGGGCAGGAGTTTATCGACTGTCTTGGGGGGTTTGGCATCTTTAACGTGGGGCACCGTAATCCTGTTGTGGTATCCGCCGTCCAGAATCAACTCGCAAAACAACCTCTCCACAGCCAGGAGTTACTTGATCCCTTGCGGGCGATGCTGGCAAAAACGCTGGCGGCGCTGACACCGGGGAAACTCAAGTACAGCTTTTTCTGTAACAGCGGCACCGAATCCGTCGAAGCGGCGCTAAAACTGGCAAAAGCGTATCAGTCGCCGCGCGGCAAGTTTACCTTTATCGCCACCAGCGGCGCATTTCATGGCAAATCATTGGGCGCGCTCTCCGCCACGGCCAAATCCACCTTCCGCAGACCCTTTATGCCTTTACTGCCGGGCTTCCGCCATGTGCCGTTTGGCAATATCGACGCGATGAGCATGGCATTTAGCGAAGGCAAAAAAACGGGCGACGAGATAGCAGCCGTGATTCTGGAGCCTATTCAGGGTGAAGGCGGCGTGATCCTGCCGCCGCAGGGATACCTGACAGAGGTACGTAAGCTCTGTGACGAATTCGGCGCGCTGATGATTCTGGATGAAGTACAAACCGGCATGGGGCGTACCGGCAAGATGTTTGCCTGTGAGCACGAAAATGTGCAGCCTGATATTCTGTGTCTGGCGAAAGCCCTGGGCGGCGGCGTGATGCCGATTGGCGCCACCATCGCGACTGAAGAGGTGTTTTCGGTTCTGTTCGACAACCCCTTCCTGCATACCACCACTTTTGGCGGTAATCCGCTGGCTTGTGCTGCCGCGCTGGCGACCATTAACGTCCTGCTGGAGCAAAATCTCCCGGCCCAGGCGGAACAAAAAGGCGATACGCTCCTGGATGGTTTTCGACAACTTGCGCGTGAATATCCCAATCTGGTACACGATGCGCGCGGCAAAGGTATGTTGATGGCCATTGAATTTGTCGATAACGAAACGGGCTACCGTTTTGCCAGTGAGATGTTCCGTCAACGCGTGCTGGTCGCTGGTACGCTGAATAATGCGAAAACAATTCGTATCGAGCCACCGCTCACGCTAACCATTGAACTGTGCGAACAGGTATTGAAATCAGCGCGTAATGCGCTGGCGGCAATGCAGGTGAGCGTTGAAGAGGTTTAAAAACGATGCCGGATGGCGCTGTGCTTATCCGGCCTGTTTTCTCCGGGTCGCGGCCTCTTTTTTGAATCCCATCACAATCACCACATTCCCCTTTTCCCTTTTATCTCGCGACGGCTACAGTAGTAACTCATCCGACCACATAACAATAATTTTACATACTGGATACGCTTATGAGCTACCCGTCGCTGTTCGCCCCGCTCGATCTGGGCTTTACTACTCTCAGAAACCGTGTGCTGATGGGATCGATGCACACGGGTCTGGAAGAACATCCTGATGGCGCTGAGCGCCTGGCGGCATTTTATGCCGAGCGCGCACGACACGGCGTAGCGTTAATCGTCACCGGCGGTATTGCGCCCGTTCCCTCCGGGGTCGTGATGACCGGCGGCGCGATGCTGAACGACGCCAGCCAATTAACGCCTCACCGCGTGGTGACCGATGCCGTACATGCGCAAGGCGGTAAAATCGCGCTGCAAATTCTGCACACCGGACGTTACAGCTATCAGCCGCACCTGGTCGCGCCGTCGGCAATTCAGGCGCCAATCAACCGCTTTATGCCACATGAACTGACGCATGATGAAATCTTGCAGTTAATCGACGACTTCGCACATTGCGCGCAGCTGGCGCGGGAAGCAGGCTACGACGGCGTAGAGGTGATGGGATCAGAGGGCTATCTGATTAATGAATTTCTCACGCGGCGAACTAACCATCGCGATGACGAATGGGGCGGCGACTATACCAGCCGTATGCGCTTCGCGGTTGAGGTAGTACGCGCGGTACGCCAGCGGGTAGGGAACGACTTTATTATTATCTATCGCCTGTCGATGCTCGATCTGGTGGAAAATGGCGGCACGTTCGACGAAACGGTACAACTGGCGCAAGCCATTGAAGCCGCAGGCGCAAGCCTAATTAATACCGGCATTGGCTGGCATGAGGCGCGAATCCCGACCATCGCCACGCCAGTACCGCGTGGCGCCTTTAGCTGGGTGACACGGAAACTCAAAGGTCATGTGTCGGTTCCGCTGATCGCGACCAATCGCATTAACGATCCGCAGGTCGCCGAGACGATCCTGACGCGCGGCGATGCCGATATGGTGTCGATGGCGCGTCCCTTCCTTGCCGATGCTGAATTCCTGACTAAAGCGCAATCCGGACGCGCAGATGAGATCAATACCTGTATCGGCTGTAATCAGGCCTGTCTGGATCGGATCTTCATCGGCAAAGTGACCTCCTGTCTGGTGAACCCGCGCGCCTGTCACGAAACCCACATGCCGATAACGCCGGCCATACGCAAAAAGAACCTGGCCGTTGTCGGCGCAGGCCCGGCGGGGCTGGCTTTCGCGATTAACGCCGCGTCGCGCGGCCATCATGTCACGCTGTTTGACGCTCAGAGTGAAATTGGCGGTCAGTTTACTATCGCCAGGCAGATCCCGGGCAAAGAGGAGTTTTATGAAACGCTGCGCTACTACCGTCGAATGATCGATGTTACTGGCGTTACGCTGAAACTGAACCAACGGGTGAACGCAGAGGATCTTCAGCCGTTTGACGAAGCGATCCTCGCCTGCGGAATAGTACCGCGCCGCCCGCCGATAGACGGTATCGATCATCCAAAAGTATTGACCTACCTGGAGGTATTGCGCGATAAAGCGCCGGTTGGTAAGCGAGTGGCGATCATTGGCTGCGGCGGGATCGGTTTTGACACGGCCATGTATCTGAGCCAGCACGGCGAATCCACCAGCCAAAATATTGCTGAATTTTGTACGGAATGGGGAATTGATACCAGCCTGCAACAGGCAGGCGGTCTGCGCCCGGAAGGCCCGCGCCTGGCACGTAGTCCACGGCAAATCGTCATGCTGCAACGCAAAGCCAGCAAGCCGGGCGAAGGGTTAGGTAAAACCACCGGCTGGATCCATCGCGCGACGTTACTGGCGCGCGGCGTGAAGATGATCCCGGCGGTCAGTTACCAGAAGATCGACGACGACGGATTACATCTCTTGATCGGCGGCGAACCGCAGTTGCTGGAAGTGGATCATGTGGTGATCTGCGCCGGACAGGAACCTCGCCGCGAGCTGGCGGACCCGTTACGCGCCGCAGGTAAAACGGTACATCTTATCGGCGGATGCGATGTCGCGATGGAGCTGGATGCCCGACGGGCGATTGCCCAGGGCACCCGACTGGCGCTGGAGATTTAACGACTTTACCTGATGGCGCTGCGCTTATCGGGCTTACGTCGTCATACCGGTTTTATAGGCCGGTATGACGCTTGAGCGCCTTATCGACGGCGCCCCTGCTTCACCGCTTTCAGAATAACAAATTTATTGTTGGTTGCTACCGTCGCACAATTACCGAAAATCTTCTTCAGCTTGTGGAAATAGTCCAGATGGCGGTTCGCCACAATATACAGTTCGCCGTTGATTTTCAGGCAGCGGCGGGCATGATGGAACATCTCCCAGGCGATATTATCCGTCAGCGCATGTTTCTGGTGGAACGGCGGGTTGCAGAACACAGCGTTAAAACGGAACGGCTCCACGCCGGAGAGCGCGTTGTTGATCATAAATTCGCAGCGTTCGAACGCTTCCGGCAGGTTCGTTTCTACATTCAAACGGCTGGAATCTACCGCCATCGGCGATTCATCGACAAATACCACTTTCGCCTGCGGATTTTTCGCCAGTAAGCTCAGGCCAATCACCCCATTGCCACAGCCAAGATCGACAATCTCCCCGTCGAGGTTTTCCGGCAAATGCTGCATAAAGAAGCGCGCGCCGATATCCAATCCGGTACGAGAAAACACATTCGCGTGGTTGTGAATCGTCCAGCCTGTATCTTCCAGTTTCCAGCTTAGCGTTTGCGGCGCGTCGGCCAGTTGCGGATGACTGAAGGTACAGTTAATCAGGCGCGCTTTCTTCCACGCCAGCGTCGTCGTGGTTGGGCCCAGCACTTTTTCAAACAGTTCCAGCGTAGAGGTATGAATATCACGCGCTTTCGCGCCGGCGATAATACGCGTTTGCGCCGTAACGACCTTACGCAAAGCGCGTAACTGCTGTTCCAGCAACGCCAGTGTTTTCGGTACTTTAATCAATACCACGCCCGGCGCCTGCGGGTAGTCAGCGGTACTGTCGAGAAACGTTACGCTGGACTCCGCGATGCCGTTATGGCGTAAATTCTCTCGCGTACCCAGTTCGCTTAAATACGAATCGCCAATACTGTATGGCGAATGCTCCGCCAGCGCACAGCTTAGCGCGCCAAACGTATCATTCAGGATCAGCACCGGGCCGCGAATTTCCGTCTCATCCAACTGTTGCAGCAGATACTCATCGGCCGCCTCCCACGCCAGAAGCGGGTTAACATCATCCGTTTGCGGAAAACGTTTCAGCGTCAGTGAACGGAAACCGTCGTCTACGTGGCTCATTAGGCCTCCTGAATGGTAAAATTGCGGCGTTATCCCTGAAAAGGGTGCGTGAGTATACACTTTTTATCAGCAACATGGAGCTTTGATGACCTCACTAACTTACCTTCAGGGGTATCCGGAACATCTCCTTGCCCAGGTGCGCGCCTTAATCGCCGAGCAGCGCCTGGGAGCGGTGCTGGAAAAACGTTATCCCGGCGCGCATGATTACGCCACTGACAAAGCGCTATATCACTATACTCAGGAACTGAAAAGTCAGTTTCTGCGCAATGCGCCGCCCATCAATAAAGTGATGTATGACAGCAAGATCCATGTGCTGAAAAATGCGCTGGGACTGCATACCGCTGTCTCGCGCGTTCAGGGCGGCAAGCTCAAGGCAAAGGCGGAGATCCGCGTCGCTACCGTGTTTCGCAACGCTCCGGAGCCATTCTTACGGATGATTGTGGTTCACGAGCTGGCGCACCTGAAAGAGAAAGATCATAACAAAGCGTTTTATCAGCTCTGCTGCCATATGGAACCGCAGTACCATCAACTGGAGTTTGATACGCGACAGTGGCTGACGCATCAGGCGCTGTCGGCACAATAAATTCTGAAAATGCCCCTTCCCCCGTATCTTTTTAACGGCGTGGGCATAAAATCGGCGCGTTCACATTTCGCTCATTGCCTGCCGCCACGTCAAGGATGACGATCTGTAGAGGGTATTTTTTATCCACCGCCAACGGAACCGCGCAACAACCATGCTCTCACAATGTGCCCGTGTTATCCGCCGCCTCTGTTTTACACGCCGGGCGTTAACAGTGGCGTGTTTTCTGCTTGTCGCAGCAGGCGTCGCGCTTTTCTATTCCAACTGGCTTATCGTCAACGCCTCGCAGCATCTGACATGGAATGACATTCAGACCGTTCCCGCCCGCAACGTCGGGCTGGTGTTAGGTGCCAAACCCGGCAATCGGTATTTTACCCGGCGGATTAATACTGCCGCCGCGTTGTATCACGCCGGTAAAGTGAAGTGGCTGTTAGTCAGCGGCGATAACGGCAAAAAAGAGTACGATGAACCTTCGGCGATGCAGCAGGCGCTGATAGCGAAAGGTGTGCCGGAAGCGGCCATTTTTTGTGATTATGCCGGATTCTCCACGCTGGACTCCGTAGTTCGCGCCCGGAAAGTGTTTGGCGAAAGCCGCATTACGATTATCTCGCAAGCATTTCATAATCAACGGGCGATCTGGCTAGCGCAACAATATGGCATTGACGCTATCGGCGTTAACGCGCCGGATCTGAATAAAAGGCACGGAACCTACACACGACTTCGGGAAAAGCTGGCGCGGGTTAGCGCGGTGCTGGATGCCAAAATTTTGCACCGTCAGCCTAAATATCTGGGCGCTGGCGTCACTATTGGGGCTGATAGCGCACACGGGTGCCCTTCTCGCCAGTAAAATGCCAGAGTGCGTCGCAGCGCACTGGCAAGGGCAGAAAGGCGTGCTACATTGACGAAAAATCCCTTTCTGGAGTCCGCTGACGTTTATGATACGTTTCGCTGTAATTGGGACTAACTGGATCACGCGCCAGTTTGTCGACGCCGCCCATGAAACCGGCAAATTCAGGCTCGCCGCCGTTTACTCCCGTAGTCTTGAACAGGCGCAGTCTTTCGCAAATGATTATCCCGTCGAGCATCTGTTTACCTCGCTGGAAGCGATGGCGCAAAGCGACGCGATTGAGGCGGTTTATATCGCCAGCCCGAATTCCCTGCATTTCTCCCAGACGCAGCGCTTTTTGCAGCATAAAAAACATGTCATGTGCGAAAAGCCGCTGGCTTCTAACCTGGCGGAGGTTGATGCCGCTATCGCCTGCGCGCGCGATAATCAGCGGGTACTGTTTGAAGCCTTTAAAACCGCCTGCCTGCCCAACTTCCTGCTGCTGCGGGAATCGTTGCCGAAAATCGGCAGAATGCACAAAGCATTCCTAAATTACTGCCAGTACTCTTCACGTTATCAGCGCTATCTGAACGGTGAAAATCCGAATACGTTTAATCCGGCCTTCTCCAATGGTTCGATTATGGATATCGGGTATTACTGTCTGGCGTCGGCGATCGCGCTATGGGGCGAGCCGCGCAGCGTTCAGGCGTCGGCGAATTTATTGGAAAGCGGAGTAGATGCGCACGGCGTCGTGGTTATGGATTACGGCGATTTTAGCGTCACGCTACAGCATTCCAAAGTCAGCGACTCGGTACTGGCCAGTGAAATTCAGGGCGAGAGGGGATCGCTGGTCATTGAAAAGCTGTCGGAATGCCAGAAAGTGTGTTTTGCGCCGCGCGGCGCGCTGATGCAGGATCTGACCCAGCCTCAGCATATTAATACCATGCTGTATGAAGCCGGGGCGTTTGCCCAGCTTATTGAAAACCACGCCGTGGAACATCCGGGGTTGTCGCTAAGTCGCGCCACGGCAAAATGGCTGACAGAAATACGCCGTCAAACCGGGGTCATCTTCCCGGCGGACGATCTGACCCATCCCCTTACTGCGTAAAATTATGTAAATCATATGTTACAGGTCATTGACTCTACGCGTGGCCTGTCATACTTTGTTACGCGCAAAGGGGAGTAACTTCATTGCCGGTCGATCGTCATTACGATGTGTGCAAAACCACATCCGGTCACCGGGCAGCCATAAAGGAATGCGTCAGCGTATTCCTTTATTGTTGTAAGTGAGACCTTGCCGAATGGCAAGGTCTATGCATAAAAGCAACGGCTAATGCCATTCGGCGTTAGCCGTTTTTTTTTTGCATAGGGAGAAATAATGAATACTGTTGGTACGCCATTATTATGGGGTGGATTCGCGGTTGTTGTGGTGATAATGCTATCCATCGACCTGTTGTTGCAGGGACGCCGTGGCGCACATGCGATGTCGATGAAACAAGCGGCAGGATGGTCAATCCTGTGGGTAACGCTCTCGCTACTGTTTAACGCCGCTTTCTGGTGGTATCTGGCTGAAACGCAAGGGCGCGAAGTTGCTGACCCGCAGGCATTAGCGTTCCTTACCGGCTATCTGATTGAAAAGTCGCTGGCCGTAGATAACGTCTTTGTCTGGCTGATGCTGTTTAGCTATTTCTCCGTCCCTCCGGCTCTGCAACGCCGGGTGCTGGTGTATGGGGTTCTTGGCGCGATCGTGTTGCGTACTATCATGATTTTCGCCGGTACCTGGCTTATCACTCAGTTCGAATGGCTGCTGTATGTGTTCGGTGCCTTCCTGCTGTTTACCGGCGTAAAAATGGCGCTGGCGAAGGAAGACGAATCCGGCATTGGCGAAAAACCGATGGTGCGTTGGCTGCGCAGGCATCTGCGCATGACTGATACGATCGAGAACGAGCACTTTTTCGTACGTAAAAACGGCCTGCTGTATGCCACGCCGCTGCTGCTGGTGCTGATTATGGTTGAGTTCAGCGATGTGATCTTCGCCGTTGACAGTATTCCGGCGATCTTTGCGGTCACCACCGACCCGTTCATCGTACTGACCTCTAACCTGTTTGCCATCTTAGGACTGCGCGCGATGTACTTCCTGCTGTCCGGCGTGGCGGAACGCTTCTCGATGCTGAAATATGGTCTGGCGGTCATTCTGGTCTTTATCGGCATTAAGATGCTGATCGTCGACTTCTACCATATTCCTATCGCGATTTCGCTGGGCGTAGTGTTTGGCATTCTGACCATTACGCTGGTGATTAACGCCTGGGTTAACCATCAGCGCGATAAGAAACTACGAGCGCAATAATCTTTTATCGGGGTAAACCTGCTCCGTCAAAAACGCCCGGCAGCGCACACCTGTCGGGCGTTTTGTTTAACATGTCACAATACTGTTAATATAAAGTTATAAAACATGATCACAGCAAAAAATCCAGGATATTTCGCTTCCCGAACCTTCAACTTTCCTTATACTCAACCAGGCAAACACTTTGTTACATCCTGAAAGATGCGCCGTAAGAGCGTGCAGGGGATGACCAGCAACACAATACAAGGAACATGAAATGGCTACGCAACGAGCATCAGGGCTACTGCAGCGTTTAGCGCAAGGCAGTCTGGTTAAACAAATTTTAGTGGGTCTGGTACTGGGGATTTTACTGGCATGGATTTCTAAGCCTGCGGCGGAAGCGGTTGGCTTGCTTGGCACCCTGTTCGTCGGCGCCTTAAAAGCGGTCGCCCCCGTTCTGGTGCTGATGCTGGTAATGGCCTCGATCGCCAACCACCAGCACGGCCAAAAAACCAATATTCGCCCTATTCTCTTTCTTTACCTGCTAGGCACCTTTTCAGCCGCGCTGGCGGCCGTTGTGTTCAGCTTCGCCTTCCCTTCAACGCTGCATCTGTCCAGTAGCGCCCAGGATATCGTGCCGCCGTCCGGCATTGTAGAAGTCCTGCGCGGTCTGCTGATGAGCATGGTGTCGAACCCCATCGACGCGCTGCTGAACGCTAACTATATCGGGATTCTGGTGTGGGCCGTCGGTCTGGGATTTGCCCTGCGTCATGGCAATGAAACCACCAAAAACCTCGTGAACGATATGTCTAACGCCGTGACCTTTATGGTGAAACTGGTGATCCGTTTCGCGCCAGTCGGTATTTTTGGTCTGGTTTCATCAACGCTTGCAACCACCGGCTTCTCCACCCTGTGGGGCTATGCGCACCTGCTGGTCGTCTTGATTGGCTGTATGCTGCTGGTCGCGCTGGTGGTCAACCCGCTGTTGGTATTCTGGAAAATTCGTCGCAACCCTTATCCGCTGGTGTTCGCCTGCCTGCGTGAAAGCGGCGTTTATGCCTTCTTTACCCGCAGCTCTGCCGCCAATATTCCAGTGAATATGGCGCTGTGCGAAAAGCTGAATCTGGACAGGGATACTTACTCCGTTTCCATTCCGCTGGGCGCCACTATCAATATGGCCGGCGCGGCAATTACCATTACGGTTCTGACGTTGGCGGCAGTTCATACGTTAGGCGTCCCGGTGGATCTGCCTACAGCGCTGCTGCTGAGCGTGGTGGCCTCGCTGTGTGCTTGCGGCGCCTCCGGCGTGGCAGGCGGTTCATTGCTGCTGATCCCGCTGGCGTGCAACATGTTTGGCATCCCGAACGATATCGCGATGCAGGTAGTAGCGGTCGGCTTTATTATCGGCGTATTGCAGGATTCGTGTGAAACGGCGCTGAACTCATCTACCGATGTTCTGTTCACTGCGGCAGCCTGCCAGGCAGAGGACGAACGTCTGGCGAATAACGCCTTGCGTAGCTAAGTGATTATCGATGCCGGATGGCGTATGCCATCCGGCGTAACGATAGATCTGAATCTCCCAATCCGTAGGCTGTGACGGAAAGCGAATTGATGTTCACGCGCGACATCCTCGCGTAACGTTATATGTAGATGGCGTCTGCCGCGGCGCTCGGTCAGCGTACAGTATAAAGTGTCAGCCTGTGTAAATCCTCTCGCCACCCTCCCTTGCGATAAGCAAAATCAAAGCTCAACGACGCGTAATTTCTATAACGGACTTCGTTGACCTTTGTTACAATTAGATGCATTTTGAATTTTTGTGTGTTAGTGCTTGCTTACTTCACAACTTAACAAGGAATAGTTCAGGCCGCGAATTTGCCGTTTCCGCAACGCTGATAAAAACTCCAACTCTGTTGCGGCAGTGCAAACCTCAGATCACCGGCGTGACGTTAACCGATTCTCCAGGAATACTGAATGGAACTACTGACTCAATTGCTGAATGCCCTGTGGGCTCAGGACTTTGAAACACTGGCCAATCCTTCCATGATTGGCATGTTATATTTTGTGTTATTTATGATTTTGTTTCTGGAAAATGGGCTGCTCCCTGCCGCCTTTTTGCCTGGCGACAGCCTGTTGATCCTGGTCGGCGTGCTGATCGCCAAAGGCGCGATGGGTTATCCACAAACCATTTTGCTGCTTACCGTCGCGGCCAGCCTGGGTTGCTGGGTGAGCTATATTCAGGGCCGCTGGCTGGGGAATACCCGCACCGTGCAAAACTGGCTCTCTCATCTCCCCGCACATTATCATCAACGCGCCCATCACCTTTTCCATAAACACGGCCTGTCGGCATTATTGATAGGCCGTTTTATCGCTTTTGTCAGAACGCTGCTGCCCACCATTGCCGGCATATCCGGCCTGAATAACGCGCGCTTTCAGTTCTTCAACTGGATGAGCGGCTTGTTGTGGGTGCTTATCCTGACGTCGCTGGGCTATCTGCTGGGCAAAACGCCCGTCTTTATGAAATATGAAGATCAGTTAATGTCATGCCTGATGCTGCTGCCCGTGGTGCTGCTCTTTTTTGGCCTGGCGGGTTCACTGGTCATGCTGTGGAAAAAGAAGTATGGGAGCCGGGGATAACTTATGCTTAAACCACGCATAACTGCCCGACAACTCATTTGGATCAGCGCTTTTCTACTGATGCTGACCATACTCATGATGACGTGGTCAACGCTGCGTCAGCAAGAGTCGACGCTAGCCATTCGCGCGGTTAACCAGGGCGCCAGTATGCCAGACGGCTTCTCAGTTCTGCATCATCTGGATGCGAACGGCATTCATTTTAAAAGCATTACGCCTAAAAATGACATGTTGCTCATTACCTTCGATTCCCCTGCGCAAAGCGCCGCAGCAAAAACGGTACTGGATCAAACGTTACCACACGGTTATGTCGTCGCTCAGCAGGACGATGACAACGAAACGGTACAGTGGCTGTCCCGCTTACGGGAAAGCTCACACCGCTTTGGCTAACCTCCAGGAATCCGAATCATATCACTCACTTTGGTGATTTCATTGTTTAATGACTATGATTAATAAAGCGGTGTTTAACCCACCGCGTTATTATCGGGATCACCGCCCCGGACAACGGGTCCGAACATAAGGGAAAGTTCAGGAATGAAATACCGCATCGCTTTGGCTATCACGCTTTTTACACTTAGCGCCGGTAGCTACGCTAATTCGCTTTGTCAGGAAAAAGAGCAGGATATACAAAAGGAAATTAGCTACGCTGAAAAGCACAACAATCAGCGCCGTATTGAGGGTCTGAACAAGGCGCTCAGCGAAGTACGCGCCAATTGTACTGACAGCAAGCTGCGCGCCGAGCATCAGAAAAAGGTCGCTGAGCAAAAAGAAGAGGTAGCCGAACGCCAACGTGATTTAGCCGAGGCAAAAGCAAAAGGCGATGCGGATAAAATAGACAAACGTGAACGTAAGCTGGCCGAGGCTCAGGATGAGCTAAAAAAACTTGAGGCCAGAGACTACTAAATTAACGCCGAATGTAAATACTCACTCACCTGGAGAAAACTATGTCGAAAGATAACACTACGGAACATCTGCGCGCTGAGTTGAAATCCCTGACCGATACGCTTGAAGAAGTGCTGAGCTCTTCGGGCGAAAAGTCGAAAGAAGAGTTGAGTAAGATTCGTAGCAAAGCCGAGCGCGCGCTGAAAGAGAGCCGTTACCGCCTGGGCGAAACGGGTGATGTGATTGCCAAACAGACTCGCGTCGCCGCCGCCCGTGCCGATGATTATGTGCGCGAAAATCCCTGGACAGGCGTAGGCATTGGCGCCGCTGTCGGTCTGGTGTTGGGCGTACTGCTGACGCGTCGTTAATTATGGCGGATTCTCGACAGGCACAAGGACCAGGCAAAAGCGTACTGGGTATCGGGCAGCGGATTGTCACCATTATCGTTGAAATGGTGGAAACCCGGCTGCGACTGGCGGTAGTAGAACTGGAAGAAGAGAAAGCGAACCTCTTTCAGCTTTTGCTGATGGTAGGTCTTACCATGCTCTTCGCGGCGTTTGGCTTAATGAGCCTGATGGTTCTGGTCATCTGGGCTATCGATCCTCAGTACCGTTTGAACGCGATGATCGCTACCACAGTTGTGCTGTTAGTGCTTGCGCTAATCGGCGGCATCTGGACTTTGCGCAAAGCGCGTCAGTCCACGCTATTGCGCCATACGCGGCACGAACTGGCTAACGATCGGCAAATTCTGGAGGACGATCAGTCGTGAGCAGCAAAGGCGAACGCGAAAAACGTAAAGCGCTGCTTCTCAGTCAGATCCAGCAGCAACGGCTGGATCTGTCCGCCAGCCGTCGCGACTGGCTGGAGACCACCGGCGCGTACGATCGCGGCTGGAATACGGTGTTAAGCCTGCGCTCCTGGGCGCTGGTCGGTAGCAGCGTAATGGCCATCTGGACCATCCGTCATCCTAATATGTTGGTACGCTGGGCGAAACGCGGCCTGGGTATCTGGAGCGCCTGGCGCCTGGTAAAAACTACCCTCCGTCAACAACAGCTCCGCGGTTAATATCTTTTCTTTTATAGCATCGCGCCATCAGGTTATCGCCCGATTACACCTGGTGGCGCGATACTTTTATGCATATCGTCTCTTTACCAATCACTCAAATTTTTTGAAAAAATTTGGCAATTTTCCTTGCTAACAATTCCTTTACGCCACGTTTATGATTCTCTCCAGCGATAACAATGACGCGCTAAACCGCGCCATTGCTCATGAAAATAGCAGCAGCAGCCGAATCGGCCTCCTGGAGAATAAAATGAAAAAATTAGAAGATGTTGGTGTACTGATAGCGCGTATTTTAATGCCAGTTCTGTTTATTACCGCAGGATGGGGAAAAATTAGCGGCTATGCGGGCACACAACAGTATATGGAAGCGATGGGCGTACCAGGATTCCTGCTGCCGCTCACCATACTGCTTGAGTTCGGCGGCGGTCTGGCGATTCTGCTGGGGTTCCTCACCCGCACCACTGCGCTTTTTACCGCTGGTTTTACGTTGCTGACGGCATTGATCTTCCATAGCAATTTTGCAGAAGGTGTAAACTCGCTGATGTTTATGAAAAACCTGACCATTGCCGGCGGATTCTTATTACTGGCGTTAACCGGGCCTGGCGCGTTCAGCCTTGACCGTCTGCTGAATAAAAAGTGGTAAGCAATCTATACTCAATTAAAAAAGCGAGGGAATAGCGCCTCGCTTTTGTCATCTGAAGGAGAGAGACATGGGACAACTGATCGATGGCGTCTGGCACGATACCTGGTATGACACCAAATCTTCCGGGGGGAAATTTCAGCGTTCAGCGTCGGCTTTCCGCAACTGGCTTACCGCTGACGGCGCGCCCGGACCTTCCGGCGAAGGCGGATTCGCCGCAGAAAAAGATCGTTACCATCTGTACGTTTCCCTTGCCTGCCCCTGGGCGCATCGCACGCTCATTTTCCGTAAACTGAAAGGTCTGGAGCCGTTTATTCCGGTTTCCGTCGTGAGTCCATTGATGCTGGAAAACGGCTGGACGTTTGATGATACTTTTCCGGCGGCCACTGGCGATACCCTCTATCAGCATGAATTTCTCTACCAGTTGTATCTGCACGCCGATCCACACTACAGCGGCCGCGTCACCGTACCGGTCTTATGGGATAAAAAAAATCATACTATCGTCAGCAACGAGTCCGCCGAAATCATTCGTATGTTTAACTCCGCCTTCGATGGGCTGGGCGCTAAAGCCGGGGATTACTATCCCCCCGCGCTGCAAAGCAAAATTGACGAGTTAAACGGCTGGATTTATGACAACGTTAATAACGGCGTTTATAAAGCAGGCTTCGCCACCAGCCAGCAAGCGTATGATGAAGCGGTAGAAAAGGTGTTTACTGCGCTGGCGCGCCTGGAGCAGATTCTCGGACAGCACCGCTATCTGACGGGCGACCAGTTGACCGAGGCGGATATCCGCTTATGGACGACCCTGGTACGCTTTGATCCGGTTTACGTGACTCATTTCAAATGCGACAAATACCGAATCAGCGACTACCTGAATCTGTACGGTTTCCTGCGCGATATCTATCAAATACCGGGCATTGCTGAAACCGTTAATCTTGACCATATTCGTCACCACTATTTCCGTAGCCATAAAACGATTAACCCCACGGGTATCATTTCCATCGGACCGTGGCAGGATCTGCTCGAACCTCACGGGCGCGACGTGCGCTTTGGCTAATTTCAGGCGTCCTCCGGGACGCCTTATTAATAAATACCACAAATATTTACCAACATTTCATTCGCGGCTATTCTTAGTTTGATTACTTTAAAAACAAGTGATTGAACCATTATTGAGGCGAAAATGGATTGGTATTTAAAGGTTTTAAAAAATTATCTGGGATTTGGCGGCCGCGCGCGACGCAAAGAGTACTGGATGTTTATTCTGGTCAATATCATCTTTACCTTTGTGTTGGGCCTGCTGGACGCCATGCTTGGCTGGCAACGCGCCGGGGGTGAAGGCGTTCTGACCACCATTTACGGCGTTCTGATCTTTTTACCGTGGTGGGCCGTGCAGTTCCGTCGTCTGCATGACACTGACCGCTCCGCATGGTGGCTACTGTTGCTACTTATCCCCATTATCGGCTGGCTTATCATCATCGCGTTCAACTGCCAGAATGGTACGCCGGGCGACAACCGCTTCGGCCCCGATCCGAAACGTTTTTCCTGATGGCGGCGCGGCGCCGCTTTTAAAGCGCCGCGCGCTATTTATTTTCCGGAGAATAGCTTAGGTATTTCCCGCAGGCACCAGGCTTTTGCCTCCCCCATACTGTCACGCCGCCAGGCCATAATAATATCGATTTCGCTGGTCGATTCCGGGCTGACTACGCGTAGCCGCCCTTCGGCAATATCCTGTTCCACCATCGAATATGGCATGGTCGCGACGCCAAGCCCGGCCAGCAGCGCCTGACGTTTATCTTCAATCGTGCTTACCGTCAGACGTGGCTGCTTATCCAGCAGTTGCACCGTTAATACCGGCCGCTCGCGCGCGGTATCCGCTACCGCTACGCCGCGGTATTTAACCCGCGTCACTTCCGAAAGCGGCTCCGGCTCCTGATGAATAGGATGGTCAGGCGCGGCGACATACACATTCATAAGCGTATACAACTTACGGGAGTTAATTTCCGACGACGATCGAAAATGCATATCCGGAGCGATGACGATATCCGCCCGTCCCTGCTCAAGCCGCTCCCATGCGCCAGCCAGTACTTCGGTAATCAATGAAAGCTGCGTATTGGCTTTAGCGGCCAGCCGGTCGATCAGCGGAAAAAAAGCAGGCGTCGGTACCAGAGCTTCAGTGACCAGCGTCAGATGCGTTTCCCAACCGCGGGCCAACGCTTCAGCATCCGTCGTTAACTTGTCTGCCGCTTCCAGCAATACCCGCCCGCGTTCCAGCAGCATACGTCCGACGTTGGTGAATTTTGTACGATGGCCGGAGCGATCGAACAGTACAACGTCCAACTCTTCTTCCAGCTTCTGCATGGTGTAACTCAGCGCGGAGGGCACCCGCCCCAACTCATCAGCCGCTGCGGCAAAACTGCCCCGGCGGTCAATGGCGTCCATCACACGCAATGCTTCAAGCGTCAGCGCTCTCTCTTTAGCCATAACGTTCTCATTCAGGAAATTTGAACATACCGGGCAGAATATCTGGCTAACAATGCAGCGTCCAGCCCCTTAACATAAAAGGAAGTAAAGAGAGGTTAATAACGATGATTACGACCCGAACCGCCAAACAATGTGGACAGGCAGACTACGGATGGCTACAGGCCCGCTATACCTTCTCCTTTGGACACTACTTCGACCCTACACTGCTGGGCTACGCGTCGTTGCGCGTACTGAACCAGGAAGTGCTGGCGCCGGGCGCCTCTTTTCAGCCTCGAACTTATCCAAAGGTGGATATTTTAAACCTGATTCTGGACGGCGAAGCGGAATACCGCGACAGCGACGGCAACCATGTACAGGCTAAAGCGGGCGAAGCGCTACTGCTCGCCGCGCAGCCAGGCATTAGCTACAGCGAACATAATCTCAGCAAAGTTAAGCCGTTAACCCGAATGCAACTGTGGCTTGACGCCTGTCCTGAACGGGAAAACGCGCTGGTACAAAAAATCCCACTCCTGGCGGCGCAACAACAGCTTCTTGCCTCGCCCGACGGTGAGCAAAACAGCTTACAACTGCGCCAACAGGTATGGGTACATCATATTACGCTGGAGAAAGGCGAATCGCTTAATTTCCAGCTTCACGGGCCGCGCGCCTATTTGCAGTCGATTCACGGTACGTTCCACGCGCTGACGCACAACGAAGAACGCGAGGCGTTAACCTGCGGAGATGGCGCATTTATTCGTGATGAACCTAACATTACGCTGGTTGCCGATACGCCGCTGCGCGCATTACTGGTAGATTTACCGGTGTAGTCAGCCAGAAAAGGAGTCACAAGATGAGCAAAAAATCGGCGAAGAAACGTCAGCCCGTGGTAAAACCTGCCGTACAGGAGGCGATGAGCGCCACTGTGCCGCTGGGCTATGAAGAGATGCTAACCGAACTGGAAGCCATCGTGGCGGACGCCGAAGCCCGGCTGGCAGAAGAAGAGGCCGCAGCCTGAAATCATGCCGGATGGCGACGCAAGCGCCCGATCCGGCTGATAACAGGTAGACCCGATAAGCGCAGCGCCATCGGGCAACACGCTGCCCCGACGACATGCCGGGGCGTTATTATTAATGCGCTTTACTGGCCATAATCTCGATGATCTGCTTGTCTGTCTGCTGCATTGAGCGACACGCCAGCGAACACAAATTCGAAATAGATTGTTCGACATTGTGCGCCACAATCCCTTCGTTTCCGGTCACCGCCGTATCATCCAACGCCATCAGTACGGCTTTCCACGCCGCCGACGCGCTGGTAGAGACTTTCATCGCGCAGCTATTCGACGCGCCATCGCAAATCATCCCGCTGACATCGCCGATCATACTGCTGATAGCCATTGCGATAGTGTCATAACGACCATCTATCAGCCACGCCATACCCGCCGCCGCGCCCATCGCCGCCGTGGTTGCCGCGCACAGAGCCGACAAACGCGGAAGCTGATGGTGAATATAGATAGCGCTCAAATGCGATAACATTAGCGCGCGCGCCAGACGCTCGTCATCGGCGCCGACATGTTCAGCAACCACCATGACTGGCACCGTGGCGGTAATCCCCTGGTTGCCGGAGCCGGAGTTGCTCATCGCGGGCAACGTGGCGCCGCCCATTCTGGCGTCTGACGCCGCGCTGGTACGGATCAAAATCGCCGTGGAGAGATCTTTCGCCAGCAGACCGCGATCGCACTGTTTGGCCAGCGTCGAACCGATATGCAGCCCCCAGGAACCACGCAGTCCCTCCTGCGACAACGCGCCGTTTAGCCTGGCCGCATCGAGAATAAAGCGAATAGCGTCAAAGGGCACCGCATTCACAAACGCCAGGATCTCTTCCAGCGAGGTATGAGACAGCACTCCCAGCGGCGAGGTTTTTTCTTCTTCCTGCGCATTATCGGCCTGGGTAAATACCACGCCCTTGTCGGTTTCTATCCGCACAATGTTTGTATGATCGCCGACGATCGTGACACATGCCCAGCTATCGCCGCTATACACTTTCGCCCGTGAAAACAGGATATCGTTACATGGCTCCTGCAACATCACTGCGACATGTCCGGCGGCCAGCATCGCTTTTGCATCGGCAACGGCTTTAGCGGAAGCGTCTTTTAACACCTCCAACCCGGCTTTCGCATCACCGCCCAACGCGCCAAGCGCCGCGGCGATCGGTAGCCCTACCATTCCCGTTCCTGGAACGGTAACGCCCATACCATTTTTCATCAGATTAGGCGAAACCCACGCGTCAATGCGTTCAACTGTGCCGTCAAGTTCAGCCGCCGCCGCCGCTGCCGCCAGCGCCAGTGAAATTGGCTCAGTACACCCCAGCGCCGGTTTTACTTCTTCCTGTACGGCCAGGATAAAACTTTGCCACAATGGATTTATTTTAGATTCAAACATAACAACAACCTTAATCTCAGGTATATCAAGAGAATGCCAGGAACGGAGAAACGCATAGCAGCAGACCGGTAATAATAATCAGGTACAACGAAGCGCCTTTATATTTGTGCAATGCGGGAACCTTGTAGACCAACCATGCCGGAATTAAACAGCCCACCATACCGAAGATAGGGCTACAAATAGAGGTGAAGCTCAGTACCGGCGCGTTGAGCACAATGGCGCTCCAGGCCAGCAAAATAGCGAAAATCATAATGCCGCGCTGTACCAGATTTTCCTTAATCTTCTCGGCGGGCATTTTGCGGCGCAGGATATTCATCACAATGCCTTGCGTCGCTTCGCGGAATCCTAAATAAACGCCAAAGAAGGCGGTCATGACGGCAAAGATGTTCAGAATTACGCTAACCACTTTGACCCAGCCAGCGCCATCGCCGCTAATAAATTGCGCGGCGATCGCCAGGGCGGAAATATTCTGCTCGTAGGCTTTCACCGCTTCGTCATGCCCCATCGCCAGGGTGAAGGAAACCGCATAGAAAAATACGGTAACGAACAGGATGCCAAACGCAATATTCATGGCACGCAGCGCTTTATGGCGTGCGACCTCAATAGATTTTTCGCGTGAACGGTAAGAGATCACCATTGGGCTTAACGTCTGGATAAATAAAATCGAGGTCAGCGTAAATGGCAGGGTAATAATGGCGTTTTTAATCAGCAGGGCCATCGGCGGCAGCGCGCCAATGTTATACAGATGCCACATACCCACCATAGAGACGCCCAGCGCCGCCACTACCAGTAGCTTGGTCAGCACCATGCCGGTGGAGATTTTGAACAGTAATTTTTCACCGCGTGAGGAAATCGCCACCAGGATGCAGATCAGCACCAGACCATAAAATGGACTATCGGAAAGTAATCCTTCCGTTACGCCGAAAGTATGCAGATAAGAGGCGCTGTCGTTAGTAATCGCCGTAGAATAGACGAACATCCAGATGACGAGCATCACAAAGTACAGCGCACCTAATAAAATACCCCAGTTTTTGCCCAGATAGCCGCTGATCACGCTGGGGTAGTCTTTACATTCCGGGGATTCCGCCAGCGTATTAATAAACAGCCGCTGGAACAGGTACATAGCCGGATAGCCAATAATAGAAGAGAGTAAAAAGACCCAAAGTCCCATCAGGCCAACCTGGACAGGAAGAAAAACGATCCCTGCGCCAATCGCCATCCCGATACTCATAATGACCCAACCGGTGTCGGTACTATCAAATTTGATGGCTTCACGCCATTCGCTTTCTGTCATCCCTGCCCGACGCGCCGGGGCTGATGCGTCGAGGATTACGCTGGTATTACTAGCCGATTCCATAGAATTCTCGCTCAATGTGTAGGTAGAGGTTTTTTTTATTTTTCGTGCCGCAGCAAGGCGATATGCAGAACGTGAGGTGCAGGTACTTTCTTGTAATAAGAAAATCATACGCGCACGATAAGAGAAAAACTTACCAATAAAACGCCTGTATTTCTTGTGGGTTAAGAATTATTTTCTATTTACTATTGGTTTAATATTGTTATTTTCTCTATTTGACGCGTATCACAACAAAAAAGGGCGCACGTTGGTGCGCCCTTTTCTCAGCTTCTGTCTTCTGCGTTATCCCATAGCCTGCTCACTCTGCGCCTGTCGGGCCTATCCACAAACGACTTTAATCGCCAGACCGCCGCGCGACGTCTCGCGATATTTGTCGTTCATGTCTTTACCCGTTTCGTACATGGTTTCGATCACTTTATCGAGCGAAACCCGCGGCTCAGAGGTACGGCGTAGCGCCATTCGCGCCGCATTTACCGCTTTAACGGCGTTAATCGCATTACGTTCAATACAAGGGATTTGTACCTGACCCGCCACCGGGTCACAGGTGAGGCCAAGGTTATGCTCCATCGCAATTTCCGCCGCAATACAGACCTGCGCCGGGCTGCCGCCCAGCAGTTCTGTCAGCCCCGCCGCCGCCATCGAACACGCGACGCCAACCTCGCCCTGACACCCCACTTCCGCGCCGGATATCGAGGCGTTCATCTTGTACAGCATGCCAATCGCCCCCGCCGACAGCAGATAGCGGGCGATAGAGTTGGCATTGACCGGGCGACGGAATTTGTCGTAATAGGCCAGCACCGCGGGAATAATGCCGCACGCGCCGTTGGTCGGCGCGGTGACCACTCGCCCGCCCGCCGCGTTCTCTTCGCTCACGGCCAGGGCGAACATGTTAATCCAGTCAATGACGTTCATCGGATCGCGGGAGAGATTATCGCTGGAGACCAGCAGACGCCGTAACGCTACCGCGCGGCGTGGAACGTTCAGCGGCCCCGGCAGCACGCCCTCAGTATTCATGCCACGTTCAATTCCGGTCGCCATCACCTGCCAGATGCGGGCAAAGCCAGCGTCAATCTGCTCTTTGCTCCGCAACGCCAGTTCATTTTGCATCATCAGGCCGGAAACCGAGAGCCCCTGTCTTTCACACAGCGTCAACAGTTCGCTGGCGGAATGAAAATCATACGGCACCGACTTTTCTACGTCGTGCGACTGACCAAAACGCTCCTCTTCGACAATAAAGCCGCCGCCAATAGAGTAATACGTTTTGTGTAAAAGTGGCGTTTGCCCGTGCCAGGCGGTAATTCGCATACCGTTTTCATGGCGCGCCAGGGTTTCAGCGTGAAAGAGAATACTGTCGGCGACGGGAAAATCCACCACATGCGCGCCACCCGCCACCGATAAACGGCTGCTGCGGGCAACCTCCTGGATAAACGCCGGAATGCTATCAATATTGACATCCTGCGGCGTATTGCCCGCCAGGCCCATAATGATGGCGGTATCGGTCGCGTGGCCTTTGCCCGTCAGCGATAGCGATCCGTAAAGATCAACCGTGATGCGCGTCGTTCGCGGCAGGTCGCCGCTGTCGATCAGCCGATCGATAAAACATTTTCCTGCATTCATTGGCCCTACGGTATGGGAGCTTGAAGGTCCAATGCCAATCTTAAAAATATCAAATGCGCTAATCATATCTCCCCCTAAGATTACCGTTCAGTGAAGATCCGTCGCGGGGCGATCCACACGATCGCCCCGTTCACGTTACATCGCCTGAGTAAAGGTGCGCGAAATAACGTCCTGTTGCTGCTCACGAGTCAGCGCATTGAAGCGCACGGCATAGCCGGAAACGCGGATCGTCAGGTTCGGGTAGTTTTCCGGATGTTCAATCGCATCCAGCAACATTTCACGGTTCATGACATTGACGTTCAGATGCTGCCCGCCTTCTACCTGTGCTTCATGATGGAAATAGCCGTCCAGCAGGCCGACAAGATTGGTTTTCCGCACCGCATCTTCTTTCCCGAGCGCCGCAGGCACAATCGAGAAGGTGTACGAAATACCGTCTTTGGCGTAGGTAAACGGCAGTTTCGCCACCGACGTCAGCGAGGCCACCGCCCCTTTGCGGTCACGACCGTGCATCGGGTTCGCCCCCGGCGCGAACGGCGTTCCGGCGCGGCGTCCATCCGGCGTATTGCCGGTCTTCTGCCCGTACACGACGTTCGAGGTGATGGTCAAAATGGACTGCGTCGGCACCGCATTGCGATACGTCGGCAACACGCTAATTTTTTGCATAAAGCGTTTCACCAGGTCGCAGGCGATGCTGTCCACGCGCTCATCGTTGTTGCCGTACTGCGGATACTCGCCTTCAATAGCAAAGTCGATGGCAAGGCCATTTTCGTCGCGAATCGGCTTCACCTGAGCGTACCTGATGGCGGACAGGGAATCCGCCGCCACCGACAGTCCGGCGATGCCGCACGCCATCGTCCGATACACATCACGCTCGTGCAGCGCCATCAGCGAAGCTTCATAGCTGTACTTATCGTGCATGTAGTGAATGATGTTCAGCGCGCTAATGTACTGCACCGCCAGCCAGTCCATAAAATGGTCGAGGCTCTCCATTACTGCGTCATAATCCAGCACCTCATCCGTTAACGGCGCGGTTTTCGGCCCAATCTGGATTTTCAGTTTCTCGTCAACGCCGCCATTGATAGCGTACAGCAACGTTTTGGCAAGGTTGGCGCGCGCGCCGAAGAACTGCATCTGCTTGCCGATGACCATCGGGCTGACGCAACAAGCGATGGCATAATCGTCGCTGTTAAAGTCGGTACGCATTAAATCGTCGTTTTCATACTGCAAAGATGAGGTCACGATGGAGACCTGCGCAGCATATTTCTTGAATGCCACCGGCAACGCTTCTGACCACAGTATGGTCAGGTTCGGCTCCGGCGCTGGCCCCATCGTGTGCAGGGTATGCAGATAACGGAAAGAGTTCTTCGTCACCAGCGTGCGGCCATCAAGCCCCATTCCGCCAATAACTTCGGTGGCCCAGATCGGATCGCCGGAAAAGAGCGAATCAAATTCCGGCGTGCGCAGGAAGCGCACCATGCGGATCTTCATGATGAAATGGTCGATCAGCTCCTGCGCCTGCTGCTCTGTCAGAAGGCCCGCGTTGAAATCGCGCTCAATGTAGATATCAAGGAACGAGGCGGTTCTTCCCAGCGACATTGCACCGCCATTTTGCGATTTTACCGCCGCCAGATAAGCGAAGTAGAGCCACTGTACCGCTTCCTGCGCGTTCCGCGCCGGGCGGGAGATATCGTAGCCGTATTTCGCCGCCATCTCCTGCATTTGCAGCAGCGCGCGACGATGCTCCGCCAACTCCTCACGCAGGCGAATCGTCGCCTCAAGATTCTGTCCCCGCTCCAGATTCGACTGCAGATCGGCGAATTGCAGCTCGCGTTCGCGCACCAGATAACGGATGCCATACAGCGCGACGCGACGATAATCGCCAATAATGCGCCCGCGACCATAACCATCCGGCAAACCGGTTAATACGCCGGATTTACGGCAGCGCAGCATATCCGGCGAGTAAACATCGAATACGCCCTGATTATGGGTTTTCCGCAGATCGGTAAAGGTATATTCAAAATCGGCGTCCATTTCGCGGCCATAAGCGTGGAATGAACTTTTGATCATGTTAACGCCGCCAAACGGATGCAAAGCGCGTTTAAGCGGCTTATCCGTTTGTAAACCGACGATTTTTTCCAGCTCTTTTTCAATATACCCCGCATCGTGCGCGGTAATCGTCGTCGCGATATTAGTATCGAAATCCACCGGCGCATGGGTCGCATTCTCGATACGTATTCCCGCCATCACCTTTTCCCACAACGCCGTGGTCGCTGGCGTCGCGTCGGCGAGAAAAGATTCATCCCCCTCATAGGGCGTATAGTTATGCTGAATAAAATCACGGACATTAATTTCTTCTTTCCAGTCCGTACCTTTAAAATCACGCCATGCTTCGGCATACAGCATATCGCTGGTATCGATATTTACCTTCATGAAAAATAATCTCTCTACAGAACAGCCGTTAAGTTATGCAAATTCCACTGGTGCTTTCACGTTGCCTAAATGAATGGCATCAAGGGCAATCATTTTCTCTTCATTCGTGGGAATAACAGCGCAAATAACCTGAGAAGGGTTAGCGGAAATAATGCGCTCGCCGTGAGAATTCGGCTGCTTATTCATTTCAACGTCTAACGTAAGCCCCAGTACGCCCAAATGTTCAATTACCAACTGACGAATTAATACTGAATTTTCACCAATACCGCCGGTAAAAATAATGCCATCCAGCCGATGTAACGATGCCGCGTGTCCGGCAATATGACGGGCGATACGGTGGACAAATGTTTTTATCGCTAACCGGGCGCGCTCATGTCCTTCGTGCCAGGCTTTTTCCAGGACTCTAAGGTCGGATGACAACCCGGAGATGCCGAGCAAACCGGACTCTTTATTCACCACTCGCTCCAGATCGCTCAACGTCTGCCCGGTTTCTTTGGCTATCCACGCCATCGCGCCGAAATCAACGTCGCCGCTGCGAGTGCCCATCATCAGCCCCTCAAGCGGCGTCATCCCCATTGAGGTATCCACGCTCTGACCATTGCGTACCGCGCAGATAGACGCCCCATTGCCCAGATGCGCGACAATCAGACCCGAGTTTTTTTCATCGAGGTCAAGCAGTTCATACGCGCGCCGCGAAACATAGCGATGCGACGTACCGTGAAAGCCGTAGCGACGCACACCCAGGCTGGAAAAATATTCCCACGGCAATCCGTATAAATAGGCTTCCGGTGCCAGCGTCTGGTGGAAACTGGTATCAAATACCGCCACCTGACACACGGCCGGGAAAAGGTGCCGCGCCGCGTCAATGCCGCTTAAATTAGCGTAATTATGCAGCGGCGCTAAAGGCGATACCCGACGAATATTATCGATAATCTCATCGGTAATAATGACGGACTGCGTAAATAGCTCTCCACCGTGCGCGATACGGTGACCAATTAATGCCACGCTATCCGTTAAATCACGTTTTTCCAGCTCAAAGGCAATGGCTTTTAACGCGTCCTCATAATTAGAGTGCGAGAGGTTTATCGGCTTATCGCCATTAATAGATAAAAAGGCGTTTTCAGTATTCATTCCATCTGCTATTCCCGCCATTAAAACATCACAGGTAGCGACATCCAGTACAGAGAATTTGATAGAAGATGATCCGCAATTAATGACCAGAACGACCGGAAATTCATTCATGTAGTGCCTCCGTCGATGTCAGCCTGCGTCCACGCCCTGGGGCGGAACGCAGGCTAAACGTGAGGATTAGAACAATTTGTAGACAATATTCAGGATGGTCAGCAGACCAATCAGGGTGACGAACACGTTATCCAGACGACCACGGTACTTCGCCAGCGACGGCGCTTTACGAATGGCGTACATCGGCAGCAGGCATAACAGCGAGGCGATAATCGGCGCGCCCATCGCTTCAATCAGGTCCAGAATGTTGGGGTTTGCGTAAGCTACGACCCAGGTAGACCCCATAATGAAGATCATGCTGATGGTATTAAGCTTGCCCATAGAGACTTTGGTTTTATCGCCTTTATAACCAAATTTCAGCACCAGGCCGTTCAGCCCTTCCAGCGTCCCCAGGTAGTGGCCGAAGAAAGATTTGAAAATAGCAACCAGCGCGATGATAGACGCGCCATACTCCAGCACCGTTGCAAAAGTGGATTTTGTCCCCGACAAAGAGGCGAAATGGTTGGCCAGGTAGGAAAGTACCGGAATGTTCTGCGCTTTCGCATCCGCCATGTTCTGTGGAGAGAGCGTAAACAGGCAGCTAAAGGCGAAGAACATCACCACGGCGACCATCAGCATACTGGCGCGCGAGATGATCTGTGAACATTTACGCTCGGTAAATTCGCGGCCAAACTCTTTCTCATACTCTTCCCGCTTAGACACCACGAAGGAAGAGACGATGGGCGAAAAGTTAAAGGAGAACACCATGATAGAGATGCCCAGCCACACCGTAACCAGTATGCCATCGTGCCCGGTCAGCGCGATATTACTGAGATCAACCTGATCAATAACCGCCGAGTTCCAGTAAGGAATCAGCGATAATGAGATTAGTACCAGGCTGGCGATAAACGGCCATACCAGGTAACTCATCACCTTAACCATCAGATCCTTACCAAACCAGATCACAAAGGCCATCAGCAGCAGCAAGAACAGCGCCACGAAACCGCGATTCAACGCTGGCATCTGCAACTGGTTTTCCCAAAACGTCATGAACGTGTTAGTAATGGTGACGCCATAAATCCACAGCAGCGGACAAATCGCAAAGAAGTAAAGGAACGTGATAACTACCCCGCCCGTTTTACCAAAGTGCTCTTCGACCGTTTCCGTAATATTGCCGGACGGATTAGATCCGGATAAACACAGACGCGCCAGCGCCCGGTGACAATAGAACGCAATGGGGTAAGCTAAAACCAGCATCAGCAGAATGGGGATAAGCCCGCCAAACCCGGCGCGGATAGGGAAAAACAGCACCCCGGCGCCGATGGCGGTACCAAATAAACCCAGCGTCCACGTCGTGTCCGATTTACGCCATGACGACTGTTTTGCCTGGCTGGATACAATGCTATCAGTAGTACTCATATCCTATCCTCACGAAAAGATTAAGCGTCAACTAAACCCGTAATTTGTGATACACGAGAAAGATCGATATTGCCGCCAGAAATAATACTGACCGTTTTTCTGTTCTGAATATGGCTATCTAATTTCCCGCTTAATAGTGCGGCGCAGGCCAGAGCTCCAGCGCCTTCAGTAATAACCTTATTGCGCTGAATTAAAGCGATCATGCTGTTACGAATTTCATCTTCGCTAACCAGGACAATGTCATCGACTAATTCACGAACGATTTCATAGGTTAAATTACCCGGGCGGGAGACATCACAACCATCCGCCAGGGTGCCGGTCGTTCGGTGCGTGGTTATTTCGCCAGCATAATAAGACGCCGCCATACCGTGAACATTTTCGGCCTGTACGCCGATAACTTTAATGGTCGGGTTAATCGATTTAATCGCAATGGCAATACCTGCAATTAAACCGCCGCCGCCAATAGGCACGATGACATTATCGACATCGTACAGATCTTCCATAATTTCCAGACCAATAGTGCCCTGTCCGGCAATGACTTTTGGATCGTCGTAAGGCGGAATAAAAATGCGGCCTTCGGTTTCGACAATTTCACTCACCTTAGCGATGGTGTCATTGAAGTTGTCACCGTGGAGCACCACTTCCGCCGAATAATCACAGGTGGCCGCCACTTTTGACTTTGGCGCGCCCTTCGGCATCACGACTTTGCCGTCAATACCCAGCATTGCGCAAGAAAGAGAAACGCCCTGTGCATGATTACCTGCGGAACAGGCCACGACGCCTTTACGTTTTTCCGCCTCCGTTAACGAGCTAAGTTTGTTAAAAGCGCCACGAATTTTAAATGAACCCGTACGCTGCATATTTTCAAACTTGAGAAATATTTCGCCTTTGCAACGTTCACTAAAATAGTTAGAGCGAGGCATTCCCGTTTTATATATCTTCCCCGCCAGTCTTTTTTTCGCTTCGAGGATATCTTCAATTGCAACCGGGAGATCGTATGTAATGTGCATTATAACCTCTTAACCTGGGTATTAAAAATAAGTTACCGTTGCCCACTGTTCAAAAGAAACAGGTGACGTCAATTTCGCTAAATATGTTTATTCCATATCATTCAATTTCTATTAACTGCCTGCGTCTGCATCCATTATATGATGAATATTGCTTAGCCAATTCTACTAATACTGAAGCGGCTTTTTTGATACGATAATTTTTAGACCATACCGCCGCATAACGTGCGACGGGTAATGTGTCTTTGATTGGTATCGTGATAAATTGATTAGAGCCAAAAGGCGTGGTCATATCGCAGGGAATAACAGTTAAGAAATCAGCATTGAGAACAAGATTATATATTGTGACAACGGAATCTGTTTTAACAATGTTTTCGATGCTGATGCCATTTCGTTGTAGAGTGGTGAGTAATTCGCTGTAGTAGCCCATATTCGTTTGCGGCAACACCCACTGTTCGTCTTTTAACGATTCCAGTGTGATGGTGCCGGTGCATGTTCGGGACTTGCTGGCTACCAGGACAAACTCTGATTCAAACAGCGGCTCGACATGCAGATCCTGTAGTTGCATTTCATTACTGAGCGTACCGATAGCAAAGTCCAGCCGCCCGTCGCGCAGGGCCGGCAGGAATGAAGAGAGCTGGGCTTCGTACATGGATACCTGCGCTTTTGGAAATACCTCTTTGAACTTATGAATCATATCGGACATGAAGGTAAAGCCAATCAGCGAAGGAAAACCAAACGAGACGTCGACAACGGTATTGCACGTCATACTGTTCATCTCGTTGATCATGTTTTTCATTTCGCGGGTGATAGATTCAGACCAGGAAAGCAGTACCTGTCCCGCTTCGGTCAACGTAACGCCGGTATTTTTGCGTACAATTAGCTCAACGCCAAAATAGGCCTCAACATCGCTAATGATTTTACTGACGGCGGGCTGGGTTAACCCTAACGATTTTGCGGCAGAACCGATAGAACCACTTCTAATGACTTCCTGAAAGACCACCAAATGCTGTGTTTTAGGGAGAACAAGAGTATTCATATCTACCGCTCTGAAATAACATTGTGAACGGCAGGAAGTGTAGCAAATTAAATCTTAAAGGTTATGTGCGACCACTCACAAATTAACTTACCGCAATTTTTACATGGTCTTTATTAAATAAATAAAACCTATTATTTCAATGAGTTACAAAAATAAAACAGCAACTTAGCCTGATTTCAATCAAAAAATAGGGTCGGAATAACGATATATTATGGCGATAACCAGCCTATTTTATCTCCTATTTTCGACATCCCATGAAGACGATATTTCAATCAATTACGGGACATTTTATCGGCAATTCCAGCGTTAAATTTAAAGCGTAATTTCTCAAATTTAAGTATAAACCGAAGGTTTATGCGCTTAAAAACCGTTACGCGTCACATTTTTTTACCTTATTTGTTTGTAAAGAAACATTTAATAAAATTTTAACCAAAATATTTCATACATTTAATTTTCATTTACAACAAATAATTTACACCGCTTTCTTGCTGTTTTTCAGAATGTAATTTTGTGAAAGAAATCGATTGCTTTTCACTTCAACTAAAAATAGCGCAATCCATAGCGTTTTGTGTTTCTCATCACAAAAACGAATAATATTATGTCACCACGGCTGTCAATTAATTGCCGGATGGTGACGCTGGCGTCTTCTGCAACCCTCTATACCCTTCACCGGCCTGATAAGCAAAAACCCGCCGAAGCGGGTTTTATGAAGAGATGAAACTGACCGATAAGCCGCTTTCTTTTGGGTATAGCGTCGTGGACAGTCATTCATCCTGCCGCCCTGTAAAAGCAAAACCCCGCCAGCTTACACTGACGGGTTTTATGAAGAGGTGAAACTGACCGATAAGCCGGGTTCTTTTGGGTATAGCGTCGTGGACAGTCATTCATCCTGTCGCCCTGTAAAAGCAAAAACCCGCCAGCTTACACTGACGGGTTTTATGAAGAGGTGAAACTGACCGATAAGCCGCTTTCTTTTGGGTATAGCGTCGTGGACAGTCATTCATCCTGCCGCCCTGTAAAAGCAA